>DATLRQ010000042.1:0-6069 GCA_035534555.1 Candidatus Micrarchaeaceae archaeon | reverse complement strand
AGGACTTCCTCGCCCATCTCGCGGCCCCAGCCGCTCTGCTTGTAGCCGCCGAAGGGCAGCTCCGCGCTGAACACGTTGTAGGTGTTGACCCATACGGTGCCCGCCTTGATCCGCTTGGCGAGCTTGTGGGCCTTCGAGATGTCCTTGGTCCACACTCCCGCGGCGAGGCCGTAGGGGGTGTCGTTGGCCTGACGCGCGAGGTCCTCGACGTCGCTGAAGGGCAACGCGACGATCACGGGTCCAAAGATCTCCTCGCGCACGACGATATCGTCGGGCTTGGTGTCCACCAGCACAGTGGGCTCCACGAAGTAGCCCGGACGGTCGATGGCGTGGCCACCGGTCAGCGCGCGGTTGCCGGCCTGCTCGCCCTTGGTCAGGTACCCGGTGACCCGATCGAACTGCTCGCGTGACACCAGCGGGCCCATCTCAGTGTCCGGATCCATACCCGGCCCGACCTTGATCTTCTCGGCCGCCTTGGCGACACCCGCGACAACCTCATCGAAGCGGTCCTGCTGGACGAAGAGACGGCTCCCCGCACAGCACACCTCGCCCTGGTTGAAGAAGATCCCCTGCGCGGCGCCGGCGATCGCGGCGTCGATGTCCGCGTCGGCAAAGATGATGTTCGGCGATTTGCCGCCGAGCTCCAGCGAGACCTCCTTCAGGTTGCCCGTGGCAGCCTTGGCGATCATTCTGCCGACCTCGGTGGAGCCGGTGAACGCGACTTTGTCGACGCCCGGATGCGCAGCGAGAGCCGCGCCGGCCGTCTCACCGAACCCTGTGACCACATTGACCACGCCATCAGGGAGGCCGGCCTCGAGCATGAGCTCACCCAGCCGCAGGGCCGACAACGGCGTCTGCTCAGCGGGCTTGAGGACCACGGTACAGCCCGTCGCCAATGCCGGACCCAGCTTCCACGCGGCCATCAGCAGGGGGAAATTCCAGGGGATGATCTGGCCGACAACGCCGACCGGCTCCCGCAGCGTGTACGCATGAAATTCGGCGCGGGGCATGTAGGGCACCGACGGGTTGATCGTGCCGCCGTTGAGCTTGCTGGCCCAGCCCGCCATGTACCAGAAGAGGTCGGCAGCGAGCGGAACATCCGCCGCGCGGGCCACGCTGAGCGCCTTGCCATTGTCCAGGCAATCGAGCTCTGCAAGTTCGTCTGCGTGTTCCATGATCAGGTCGCCGATTCGGTGCATGATCCGGCCGCGCTCGGAGGGAGTCATGCGGCTCCACGGGCCGTTCTCGAACGCCCGGCGAGCAGCTCGCACTGCGCGATCGATGTCATGCGCGTCGCCCTCGGCGACACTCGCGAGCACCGTGTCGGTGGCCGGATTCAGCGTGTCGAAGGTCTTGCCGCTCTCGGCCTGCTCGAATTTGCCATTGATGAGCAGCGCGCGCGGCGAGGCCTTGAAAAACCGAGTCTTTTCGGTGGGGTGGGTTGCAACGGCCATATGGGGCTCCTCCAAAGGAGTGCGCGTTTGGAGGGCCAAGAAGAAACGTGGAGGTGCTGGCTGACAACCCCTGAGAAAGGTCGCCCTGACCGGCGCCTTGACGGCTCTCACCTCGGTCCTGGGACCCTCACACCGTAGCAGGTTGTCCTGTTAATTGTTGCGGCGCCGTGCTAGTATGATGAGGCGATCATAGGTTCCCATCCACTTTCCGTTGTCGAAGCGGCCGCGAGGCTGCACGCCTCACCGGCATACGTGCGCCGGTTGCTCGCCAGCCAGCGACTCTTCGGCATCAAGGTGGGTCCTGTCTGGGGCGTCTACGCAGAGGACCTGGAGAGCTTCATGCGGGGCCGTCGTCCGCCGGGCCGCCCGCGCAAGGTCCCAGACCGCCCCATCGGCGAGGACGACACACGAAACCGCATCACCCGCGAACGGGCTGCAGCTGGGACTGACGATTCGTTGCTGAAACCAAAGGGGTAACCCATGCGCCACGAGGACTTCGGCTCGGTCACGATCGGTCAGACCGTATGGGTGCACGAACCGAATCCGGCGCCGCCGGGAGCGGCCCAACCAAAATGGCGACACCAGACGCTGTGGCTATCGCTGGTCACCTGGCGCCCTGCGAGCGCGATACGAGCCCGGCGCCATCGTCGACACCGGGCTCGTCAAAGGATTGACGTCGGCGGTCAGTCCCCGTCTGGGATGAAGACGAAGCCGTGCGCCGCGCTGTTTGCGTCGGTGTAATAACCGACGAGCTCACCGGTGTCCGACAGGGACTGGACCGAGCTGCCGGTCGAGCCCTTGGGGTCGTCAATCGTGGTGAACCTTCCCCGGATCAGGATGAACCCGTGGAGCACGCCGCCTGCGTCGAAGTACTGGCCGCCGACCTCGCCGCTGTCGTTGATGCCGAAGGTCTCGGTGCCCAGGCCGCTGCCATTCGCAGCTGACGGGTCGTTGATGAGCGCACTCAGATGGCCTGACCGATCAAGGAACCCATGGTGGTCACCGTGGGCATCGACGAGAGCTCCCGCGGCGACGCCGTTGTTGTTGGTGGTGCAGAGCGCCGTTCCCTGCCCGCCGGCCCTCCCTGCGTGCGGATCGTCGACCGTCTTATAGCGCCCGTCGATCAGAGTGAAGCCGTGGATGACGCCGGCGCCGTCAATGTAAGCGCCGGCGATGTCGTTCTCATCGTTGATGCACTGGGGGATGGTTCCCTGCGACGCCGATGTACCCGCGTTAGGATCGTCCAGGGTCGCGAACTTCCCGTGACGGAAGAGAAACCCGTGATCCACGCCGCCGGCGTCGGTGTAGTAGCCGACGATGGCGCCCCCAGAGTTGATGCTGAGCGGATCGGTTCCCTGGAAAACACCGTTGCCGGCGTGCGGATCATTTACCGGAGTGAACGTGCCGTCCTTGTAGAGGAAGCCGAACCCCTGGTTGCTGCTCGTGTAGTAGTTGCCGACCAGAGTTCCCTCCTTGTTGATCCCGGACGGATAGGTTCCCTGCCCGCTTGCGGTCCCGGCGTTCGGATCGTCGATGGTCCGGAAGTGACCGCCACTCGCGGACGTCGACGGCGCCGCCCATGCCGAGAGCGGGAGAAGCATCAGCCCGCCGGCGGCAAGGAACACCGGCAACGCGCGCCTCGCCGCCCTGCTGCCCTCCCATGTGCGGCGGGCCGGTGCATGCCCAGAGGCCCACCTCAGACGTCGCGTGACTCTCATGGCTCGTTCTCCTCAATGCCGTCCCGAGAGGGACGCTCACCACCAGTGGCGCCAGAAAGCCATCACGGGTCGCCAGAAACTGTCTGGCGGTTTCCCATGGACGGGGCCATCACCCCGGCGCTACGATCCGGAGCACCCGCCGATCGCGTGGGGGTGATGCAAATGGGTTCGAAGGGGAATCGCGCGACGTCGCGGGTGTTGGAATTGGGATGGGCAAGGCTCCCTCAGCCTAAAGGGCGTCTCGATGGCTGCAGCGATTTACCAGCTCGCTGATCACCGCGAGCGGACCAACCTCCCGCTCCAGCTGACGAGCTTCGTTGGCCGTACCGCCGAGATCGGGGCGGTCAAGGAGTTGGTGGCTCACGAGCGCCTGGTCACGCTCATCGGCGCCGGCGGCATCGGCAAGACGCGGCTCGCTCTCGAGGTCGCACGGCAGCGCATTGGATCATTCAGCGACGGCGTCTGGCTCGTTGAACTGGCAGGGTTGACTGACGGCGAGCTGGTTCCGGAGGCCGTCATCAGCGCACTGGGGTTCACAGCCCAGAAAGGACTCGCCCCAACCGAGTCGCTGACCCGGGTGCTCGAGGCACGCGACCTCCTCTGCGTACTCGACAACTGCGAGCACCTCGTCGCGTCGACGGCACAGCTGGTGGATGCGCTCCTGCGGCACTGCCCCGGCCTGCGCATCCTCGCCACAAGCCGGGACGTGCTCGGGGTCGGGGGTGAGATCACCTGGCGAGTGCCGTCGATGGCAACGCCCGGCGAGAAACACCGGCATACCCTCGAGGAGCTGCGCAGGTTCGAGGCGGTGCAACTGCTCATCCACCGTGCACGCGCGGCCCGACCCGGCTTTGACATCGATGACGGCAACGCGGCCGCCGTCGCGCGGATCTGCCAGCACGCGGACGGCATCCCCCTTGCTCTCGAGCTCATAGCATCCCGGACTCGAGCGATGTCCATCGCGGCAATCGACGAACGGCTCGCAGAACGGTTCAACCTCGTGGCGGGAGCCAGCCGGGTGTCACTTCCGAGGCAGCGCACTCTGCAGGCGACGTTCGACTGGAGCGTCGCCACGCTCAGCGAGGAAGGAACGCGCGTCTTCGAGTGGCTGTCCGTGTTTGCAGGCGGATTCACGATCGAGGCAGCTGAGGCCGTGTGCAGCCTGAAGCCAGACGGCGATCGGCAGTCCGGCCTCGACGTCCTGATCGACCTGGTCGATAAGTCGCTGGTGGTGCTGCAGGAGGCGAAAGGCGATGCGGGACGCTACCGACTGCTTGAGCCAATCCGTCAATACGCGCTTGAGCGGTTGATAGAGGCGGACGAGGATGCCGCGGCGGTCAGCCACCACGCTCGCTTCTTCCTCGATCTTGGGGAGCGCGCGTACGCGGAACTGCGCGGAGCGCGACAGCCGGTGTGGATGACTCGTGTAGAGCAGGAGCTGGACAACTTCAGAGCGTCCTTCAGATGGGCACTCGCGCACGATCCTGCTGCCGCCCTGCGGCTTGCAGTACACCTCGAACGGTACTGGATCAGAAACAGCCCGGCCGAGGGGCGCGAGTGGCTGCACGATGCCCTCGCGTTGTATCGAGCTCGCGACGAGCTCAGGGCTCACGCGCTGTACGACGCTGCGTTCTGGGCGTTGTTTCGCGGCTATCCCGGGGAAGCGCGCGACGTCGGGGAGGAGTGCCTCACGCTCGCTCGAGAGCTCGGGAGCGACCTCCTGATCGGGCAGGCGCTCACCGCACTCGCTTCGGTCATCTGCGCCGAGCGTTTCGAGGGTTGGCTCACAACGTGCCTCGAGACCTTTGCTGAAGCGGAGCAGCACATCAGATCGGCAGGTGATCCGGAAGTGCTTGGTACAGTGCTCAACAATTACGGCTGCACCCTTGTGGATCGCAGAGATCTCGTCGCCGCGCGCGCTAAGATCGAGGAGGCGATTGCTCTCGCCAGGAGTCGGAACGACCTCTGGCAGCTCGGCGGGTTCTTCACCAGCCTCGCCGAGGTCGACGTCGCGGACAGAGCCACCGCCAGCGCCGAGGCGAACTGGAAGCAGGCGCTTGACTTTTCGCTGCAGCTCGGCTGCGGTCGAATGACTGCCGCGTACGCGCTGGCCGGACTCGCGCAGCTCGCCATCGATGACCGACCCGAGCAGTCCCTGCGGCTCCTGGGTGCTGCGAGCTCGCTACTCGAAGCTGCTGGTGTCGTCGAGTTCGCGAGCGACGTTGACGGCGCGCGGCGCGCGATCCATGCATCGCTTGGCGACGAGGCGAGCGACGCACTCTGGCAGGAGGGCACCCGCATGTCGCTCGAGGAGGCGGTGACATTGGCTCACGCCGATTCGCCGTCGGCGAGCCTCGCGTCTGCGACCACGAATGCGTTGATACGTGAGGGAGAGTTCTGGACGCTGACCTACGAGGGTGTCGTCGCGCGACTCAAGGACAGCAAGGGACTGCGCGACATCGCGCGGCTCCTCCAGACACCGGGCATCGAAGTGGCCGCCATCGATCTTGGGAGTGGAGGGCCCGGTGCGCGCGGGACGCGTGGTTTGGGAAGCAGAGACCTCGACCTCGGAGTGGAAGGCGATGTGGGAGAGGCGCTCGATGCCACGGCGAGGGCGGAGTACCGCTCTCGACTGCTGGACCTCGAGGAGGAGATCGATGAGGCAGATGCCAACAACGATCCGGAACGCGCCAGCCGTGCCCGCGAGGAACGCGAGTTCCTGCTCGGGGAACTCAGGGCAGCCGTCGGCCTCGGCGGTCGCGCACGCCGTGCCCTTGATCCGGCTGAGCGTGCGCGCAAGGCAATTACAGGCAGGATCCGAGATGCGGTCATTCATGTCGAGGCAGCGTGTCCCCGGGCCGGCCACCATCTGCGCCGCTCGATTCGCACCGGAAGCT
>DATLRQ010000041.1:0-3789 GCA_035534555.1 Candidatus Micrarchaeaceae archaeon | reverse complement strand
CCCCCTCCGCGGTCGACGCACGCCGAGCAGCGTGCGCACGGCGTGCGCACGGCGTGCGCCGACTGAGGAGCTTGGAAACGCCACCGGGCGATCGCCCAGGAAGAGCGTTCGGCAACTCACAGCCGGCTCGAGGGCTTGCATGGATTGGTCGACGGGCTTCGGGAGCCGAAATTAATGATGCCGTCGCACGCAGACCCGTTCGAGGACGACGTGGACGGCGTCCCCGATGAGCTTGACTTCGCTCCGGCCTTCGCTTCTGGGGATTCGCTCCGGTCTGCGCCTCAGGAAGCGAAGGACGGAGCGCAGGCTTCCCGAACTCAATTCGGCCCGCCAAGCGGACCAGGACGGTCTCTCATCCCAACTCATCCGATCATCCTCAGAGACCTTCCTCCTCAAGCCGAGTCGCATCCCACACAAGCTCAACTCAATCGACTACACCGAAGCCTCACCCAACGCGACGTGCTCATCCTCCAAGCTCTCTACGACTACCGCTACCTCAACACTCTCCAGGTCAAAGATCTCTTCTTCCCCAGCCTCCGCTCCTGTCAGATGCGACTCCAGTCCCTCAAAGATCTCGGTCTCATCTACCGCTGGAAAGTCATCGAAACCCCCGGCGTTCGTCGTCGTCATTCGCTGCTCCTGATCTCAGCCCGGGGGGCGCGTGTGCTCGCCGACTGGCATGGCGACGATCCCGGGGACTACGTCGGGCGCAGCCACGACGCCCGCGACCACTGCTGGCATGCCACCCACGACCTGGAGGCCAACCAGTTCTTCGTCGCGCTGATCACGCAAAGCCGAGAGTGCAAGGACGAGGGCTTGCTTGTCTGGTACGGCGAGGAGCACGTGCGGGCCGAGCGGCGACAGACCGGCCGCGAGTACAAGTGGCCCGTCCCCACGCCGGACGGCTGTGGGGTCTATCTGGCGGCGGGCGGGCGCATCCTGTTCGACCTGGAGTGGGATCGGGCGACTGAGTCGCTGGCTCGCTTGCGCCAGAAGATCGGCTCCTACGTCGGCTACTTCGAGCACTACCGCGACGCCGAACTGCACCACGTTCTCTTCGTCGTCCCCACCGACGACCGCGAGGACAAGCTTCAGTACACCATCTGGCGCGAGCGACCGCGATTCGGCCACGACACCTGCTGCAGCTTTTGGACGACAACCGCCTATCGGCTGCGGACCTGGGGTCCTCTGGGAGCGATCTGGCTACCGGTCGAGGTTCGCGCCGCGGAAGCGCCAGCCCACGATGTGACCAAGCTCCGGAGGCGGACTCCGCTCAACCAGCTGGAGCCAATCATGCCCAAAGACCGGCCGATCGCCGACTGCATCGGCAAGCCGTCGTGGTGGGAACGGCGGCCGGGTGGAGGACAGGTGGCATGACGTCAGGGCTGGCGCCTGATCCGCCTGTATCGAGAGTCCGAGGGGTCAAGCGCTTGACCCCAATCGAGGAGGGAATGATGTCGAGTGATGACGGCCTACCGTCATCATTCCGGGCGACTCCGACCGCCTTCATCGGCGGCGCCGGATCCAGCACTCACGAGGAGTTGGCCGTGCCGAAAGGACGGCCGCCCCTGCCACCGAAAAAAGGGCAGGCCGAGGCGGCTACAGCGGAGGAGCGACTGGTGCAGGAACTCCGTCCGCTGGCCAAGGTGCTACTGATTCAGGCACGTCGTGAGCTCGCGCGGCGCGCCCGCGAGGCCCACACAAAGGTCGCGTGATGAAGGCGATTTCTCGCCGTGTTCACGTTGACTGATATGGTTGAAGGCGATAAGCTGAATCAACATGCCCAAGCCATCGCCGGCCGTTCGCAAGGTCAAGCTCAGCCAGCGTCTGGGCGAGGTCGTCAAGAAAGGAAGGCGGGAGATAGGCCTGAGTCAGCCGGGTCTGGCGATGAAGACCGGGCTCTCGCGGTCGTACATAAGCTACCTAGAGTCGGGAAAGTACGAGGAGATCGGCATCGCGAAACTCGCCTTGATCGCGGACGCGCTCGAGATGTCCGCCGACCAGCTGCTGGCCGACGCGGGCTACCTCAAGAGGCCGACACCGACGTTGCCAGGAGCGACGCGCTACCTCGCAACCAAATTCGGGTTGGACCAAACCCAGGTGACGTTGGCGCTCAATTACCTGACATTTCTTCAGAGCCAGAAGAAGGCGAAGAGGGCCATCAAGAAATGAACCGCGCGGTGATCTACGTGCGAGTCTCTTCGAGAGAGCAAGCCGAGAGCGGCTACTCGATCGAAGCGCAGCTGGAGGCGTGTCGCCGGTTCGTGTACGACAAGGGCTGGACCGTTGAGGATGAGTTCACCGAGCTCGGCGAGTCGGCCCGCACGGTGAACCGACCTGCGTTCAAGGCGATGGCCGCGATGCTTGGTGATCACGGCGGGATCACGCACCTTGTCGTCCACAAGATCGACCGCCTGGCAAGAAATCTCGCTGACTACGCCGCTGTAAAGGCCCGCTTGCAGAAGCTAGGCATCCGCCTCGTCTCCGTCACCGAGGGAATGGACGAAGGTCCCTCTGGCCGGCTGGTCGAGGGGATCATGGCCGCGATCGCGGAGTTCTACTCCGACAACCTCGGCCAGGAAGTCCGCAAGGGTATGCAGCAGAAGATACGCACCGGCGGCTGGCCGCATCTGGCGCCGGCCGGCTACACCAACGTTCGCGTCAACGGAGAGCGCAAGGCCGAGGCCGTGCTCGCGATCGATCCCGAACAGGCACCGCTCGTGACCAAGGCATTTGAGCTGTACGCATCAGGCGAGTACACCGTCAGCAGCCTGCACTTGGAGATGGCGGCACTCGGGTTGCGCAACAAGAGAGGCGCTCCCTTGAGCCGCTCGAAGCTCGCAGAACTGCTGCACAAGAAGCTGTACGCGGGGATAGTCGTCCACAACGGCGTCGAATACCAGGGCAGTCATGACCCGTTGGTTTCGAAGGAACTGTTCGAGCGGGTGCAGCAGGTCTTCGCACTCCACGACCACGACAAGGTCCGGGAAACGAAGCACCCTCACTTTCTACGTGGAGTCCTCGTGTGCGCATCGTGCGGTTCTGCGCTGTCATCTCTGACCGCGAAGGGAAGCTACACGTACTTCTATTGCCTGGGTCGTTTCACCGGCCGCACCGACTGCCGTGAGCCATACGTGCCCAAGGAGAAGCTGGAGCAACTGGTGGAGGAGCAGTACCGGCGCCTCAACCTTGTTCCGAACGATGAAGCCCGTCTGCGCCGCGCGCTCGAGCAGGAGCTCGCCGACGAGGTGAGTTTCAGCGCTGAGAGCCTCGCCTTGGCGCGGCGCCGGCTTGTGCGGGCCGAGCACGAGCGCGAGAAGCTACTGCAGGCTTACTTCGCGGAAGCGCTGCCGCTCGATCTGTTCAAGCGCGAGCAGAACCGAATCGCCAAAGAGATCGACCTCGCCCAGGCCGAGATCAGCAGGGCCGAAGCAACGGACAGTCCCTACGGCCAGTTGCTGGAGACGGCCTTGGGCATCATCCGGAACGCCAGGGAGGGCTACTCCGCGGCGGACCCCTACGTCAAGCGCTTGTGGAACCGCGCCCTCATCGAGCGGATCGCGATAGGGGCCGGCCAGGTCGCCCGAGTCGAACTCAAGGAGCCGTTCGCTGGCCTTTTTTTGTGGGCGGGTTCAAATAAGGGACGTTTGGTCGGGGAGGCGAGATTTGAACCCGTCGTGGCCGATCTCAGCAAAGGGCGCTTGTATTCGGAATGTGCGCACCGACGCGCACGAACAGGCAGCACAACGCAACCTGGTAGGGGTCAGCGTAGGGGACAAGAATCTTTAG
>DATLRQ010000040.1:0-9740 GCA_035534555.1 Candidatus Micrarchaeaceae archaeon | reverse complement strand
CGCCCGCCAAGGTCCCACAGGCCTCGCGGTCTTGACCGCGCGCCTCTGCGGCCTTCCTACGGCCTCGTTTTCAAACGGGTCGGACGATTTCACCGCTATCGGCCCATTTCACGTCGCCGCCGGCTCGGTCGCGATGATCGTCCCGGCCGCCTTGGTCACCCCCGTCGCGCCGTGTTGGAGCACAATGTCGTCGCCACTCAGGTGGCCGGGTTTAACCCGATAACCAATGGCTGGTTTTGGGTGATAGGTGACACTCGGGCAGCGGCGTTCGAAACGGGTGCCATCGAAGGTCTGTACCCGACGACCAGGGGGATCACCCGGATGGTCGCCCTGCAAGGGGCGATGTGGGAAGCAGAACTTGAGAAGCTCGGACCGGACGCTGCCGCTGGCGTGTTCTAACTTCAACACAGCGTTCGGGGAGTTCCGCGCTCATTTCAATGAGCACCTAGATCGGTTGGTCAAGGAAGGGACCTACGACCTCGGGCAATGCCGGCAAGACTATGGGAGGCTGGTAGAACTAGCGCGGACGCACCTGAAAAGCCTGGAGGAGCCAGTCTGAGTTCAGGCTGACTTATCACAGGTGGCGACTGATTCACCCAGGGCTCTGCCCTCCTACGGGGACTATCCGCGTTCCGATTTCGACGAGTACCTTGCGGCCGATCGCCTCCTGTGCCATGCGACGGCCGGACACCAGCATCTCAACGACCTCGCCGCGAAGATCCTCAGGGAGCCATTTCGCCGCGCTCGTGGCTGTCGCACAGCTCACCGGATCGGCCTTCGCCGTCCTGCCAACGCGGAGGAGCAAGTGGTAGAGGGCAGCCGCAGGCTCGACTGCCGGCAGGCCAATCGGTTGGGCGACGTAGCTCGCACGACGAGGGATCTCCAGCCCCTCCAAGTCGATGTCTCCGAAGTACCGGATGGCCGTCACCCGGGGCTCAATATCAGCGAAGTAGCCAACCGACCCGGTGATGTGGTTGCCAGCGCCGTACACGAGCAGCCCAACGTCGGGGATTGCCGTTGGCGTATTCAGCATCGAGTGGTAGGTTTGGTGGTTTTCGATGATGAGCGCGACAGCTGCTGAGTGCACACGTTCGTAGACAAAGGGCGGATGCACTTGCTCGCAGCGAAGCAGGCCGAGTGAAAGCCGACCCGGATCGAACAGTCGGCTGCCAACGAGGCGGTCGAGGCGCTTCTCGTCGCCGGTAAGTTCCAGCGACCGCTCGCGTATCGGAACTATCGGTTCCGCGTGGTCGAGGTCCCGCAGGAACCGATCCACCTGGCGCAGAAACTCCACGTCTGGCAGAGCAAGTCGCAAACCGCCGGCCCACGCGAGTTCCGGTCTCCAGACCGGCGTGGGCGGCGGTGGGTTGACCGTGCGTGGCTCGACGCCCAGAACGAGAACCGAGCGCGGCAGGGGCGGCAAGGCAAACCGGTCGGGATTCGCCTTCGTTAGCTGTACCTCTCGCGCCGCTTCCAGCTCTTCGAGAAGCTCCAGCAGTACCGCCCGGCGACGAGGTGACACTCCCAGGGCCGGCTCAAGCTCGCCAAAGATAGCTTGGAGCGCCGGGAGCATCAACTTGCGTTTCCCTTCCTCCACAAGCCGGTCGCGCAGTCGCCCGGCAGCCGGTGTCACGAGCCGATCACTTCTTGCCGCCGGTACACCCGGGTGGCGGTCAAACCGTCGGTCCCCGGCGCGTCCTGTGCGTGGGTGACGTACTTCCGTCCGGTCCGATTGTCGACGAGGTTGCGCAGCCGTATCACGTTGCGGAAAGGTGCGAGCGCCGACTTGTCGTCGATGCCGGTAGCAAAGATCAGCTGCACGCGCATGGCCGCGGCGACAGTCCGCTGGAGGTCCACCAGCGTCATGAGGTTCGCCTCGCCTAGTGGGTTGTCGAGGATGAGCACGCTGTCAGTGTTGTCATGAACGCCGCGGCGGTTCAGCGAGCGCAGGCGAATCAGGACGCAGTAGATCAGGATTGCTGTCGTCAGCTTCTGGCCCCCAGACCAGGCGACGATCTCGCCAACCGGTGCCCGTTCAACCCGCAGGCCATCGTTCGGCTTAAGGACCTGGACGTCAAACGGCTTGTTGCCATTCGCCGCCCGGACGGCCGTCAGAAGCAAGGAGATGCCCTCCGGGCGCGAACGCTGAGCGATGAGATCGTTGATGAGGACTTGCAGCCGAATCTTGAGATCCTCGACCGACTCCGGATGCTCGTACTTGATCCGAAGGTACTGCTGCCCGGTCCAATCGCCAAGCCCCTCGGAAAGCCGGAGCGTCTGCGCATCGTGCAACAGGCGCAGCGCTTGCTCAACAAGGGTGACGAGTTCCAGGACGACGGTTCGACGGTGGCCTTCGAGGTCAGCCAGCTCCTTCTCCAGCCACTTGATTCGCATTCGCAGCTCGGCGATATCGGCCTCGGCGTGCTCGACGAGATACTCATCGGTACCGTCCTTGTAGCGATCGCGGTAGGCACCGGCCAGTTCTTCGAAGTCGGCCTGGCTCGCAAACCGCTTCACCTCGGAGCATGCATTGTTGAACGCAATCCGGCTGTCAGTCACGTCCACCCCGACGCTTTGCCACTTGCTTGTCAACTCACCTGCGCGCTGCGTCGCCTCTGAATCCTCTATCGGCTCGTCGATTAGCTGAAGCTCACGCAGGTGGGCGCCGAGTGTGCCCGCCAAGAGGCTGCCAACGGCGTCCAGCACTTTTGACTTATTCCCGGCCGCGTCTCTCGCCGTTTCGGCTTCCTTCGCCTGCGTCTCCGCCTGGTCCCGCAATCGCTCGGAGGCACGCTGGCGTTCCTGAACCACGCCGAGGAATTCCTGAGCCTGGGCGAAATTGGACGGTTCCAGCTCCGTCGGCAGCGAGGTAAGCAACCGACGATCGGTTGGGAGAGATTGAAGGAACTTCTCCGCACTGTTGACATCACTCTTTGCGTTGATGCGTGCTTCGGTCGCCGCCTCCAGGGCTCGTTTGGCCATGGCCTGGCGTGTCTTGCGGACGGTCTCGCTGTGCAAGGCAGGGTCGGCAGCTCGCCGTCGGGCCGCTTCGAGAACGTCCTCGAAGTCGGCGAGCGCGGTCGTCACCGCGGACAGCCGATCTCCCAACGCGCGCCGGCGCAGTGCGATTTCCGAGCCGGAGGTCTTTTCCTCATAGATCGACTTGCGGCTGCGATGCTCAGCCTCGAGCTCAGCGAGCGGGCGCTCGTCAACGTCCGCCTCGATCTCGAAGTTCTCAATTGCCTCCGCCTGCTTGTCCCACGACACTGCATCAGCTCTCTCAGCTGCCGCGAGCGTTGTCGCTGATTTCTCGTTGTCCCGAGCCGACGCCTTGGCCTCGTTCGCCTCCTGCCGACTCTGCACCCATGTCTGCCGCTCCGAGTGCATTTCCCGCTGACGCTCCCGAGCGAACTTAGCCCTTTCTTCTAGCTCCGCGAGGTTCTCGAGCCATGGGATGGCGCCCGCGAGACGCCGGAGGTCGGTCTCTTGCCGTTTGTCCTCGGCACCCAGTTGTTGGATCTCCTCGGTCGCCTCGCGAACGGTCGCCTGTGCGGCCGCCTTCAGCTCGTCGAGCCTCTTTGCCTCGCCTTCCAGTTCTTCGATCTCGAACCGGAGTGAGTCGAGGTGGTCCGGCGGGCAGTCGGCCATGAACTGCTTCAGCCGGCCGAGGAGGCTTTGGTCCTCATCGCGGCGGCGACTCAGCTCCGCTTCCACCACGAGCGCCTTCTCCAGCCTCGCCTCCACTTGGCCGCGTGCGGCCTCTGCCTGCACGCTGTCATAGAGCGCTGGTCGGGTGACGAGCGTCTTCAGATGGCGACTATGGCCATTCGGCGACTCCTGACGTTCTACCCAGTGAAACTCGCCGGATTCAGCGATCGAGAGTAGGAGCGACGGGTCGAGTCCCGCTTCACGCAGAGCGTCGATGGCGCGGTCGCCTTCCTCGGGTTCGACCACCACGGACGTGAGCAGCCACGGGCGTTCGCTGATCACTTGCGGCCAGTGATCGCGGTTGACGTGCTCCGCAAGGTACTGCCACCCGGGTGTGGCCGCGACCTTCGAGTGCTTGAGGTGGGCGATCGCACGATCCACATCGAGCGCGGCGGGGAGGAAGCCGGTCTCATCAAGCGCTGCCTTGGCTCGCTCGTCCTCAGAGGCAGCCACCCGCGCTTCGACCATCTGTCGCGTCGTGGAGGAAAGTGCGGCGAGCAGCCGCTCAGCGACGAGACTCCCTGCAACGAGGATGTCGAGGTCCTCGTGCTCGGCGAGTTCGCGAAGGCGTTGGTTCTCAGACAGGTCGCGCGTGCGACCAAGTAGTGAGTTCAGGGAGTCGCGCTGCGAATCGATCTTAGAGCGAAGCTGGCTGATCTGCGGAGTCAGTTCGTCGATTGCAGTGCGTGCCGTACCCCGGCGCCCATCAATCTCGCGGCTCCAGGTAGCGATCTGCTCGCGCCTGGAGGAAACAGATGCCTCGTCCCGACGCAGTCGCTCGACCGCCGTCTGTGCGGGCTCGTTCGCATGCAGCAGTCCGTCCTTGCGCAGTCGTGCCTGCCGTTGGTCCAGGTCTTGGAGCTGACCGCTGATGGAGTCGGCCTCGCTGTCGATCCGAGCGATCTCCCCTGTAGCCTTCTGGATCTCGGCTTCTGCCCCTTCGCGCCGGTCGGCGGCGAGGCGAGCGCGATCTTCGCCCTCAGCTACCCGGGTGCGGGCCTGCTCGGCCACTACGCGATAGCGACGATGAAGGAGGGTAGCGGCAGCTTTGTACGCGTCGATATCGCTACGCGCGCCCTCGATCTGGTCTGCCAACGCTCGGTCGAGCGCGGCCGCGTCCGCCGTCAGCCGTCGCTGTTCGATGACGTGAGGGAGCGCTTCCGAAATCTTGACCTCGGTTTTGGTCTCGTCCTCGATCTCCTGGGCAGCATTTAGCGTGTCGCGCGCCGCGTCGACCGCGTATTGGGCCACCCGTCCGTCGAGCGCACGAGACAGTCGCTCTTGTCGCGAACGGTCGTTGTCATGCTGGGTTCGCGCGAGGCGGTAGGCAGTCGCCCTCTCATCCTGCTCCTGCACTTCAGCTCGCGCGGCGCCGAGGGAGTATGTGATTCGGGCATTAAGGCGGGACCCTTCCACAATCAGACTCTGCTGACGCTCAGTGGCCTCACGCAGTACCGCATGTGTATCGGTGACTGGGCGAAGCCTGGTGATAATGCCCGATGCGAAGTCCCGCTCCTTCTTACGATGCGGCTCCATCGCCAGCTTGTCGGCGACCTGCCCAAGGTTCTCGGCCACCTGGTTCATGGCGCCCGGGTCCATCACGACCTTGATGAGGAAGTCCACGAAGCTATCGGCGTCCCGGAATCCCAGGAACTTTCGCGCGCCAGCTTCGTGCTCATTCATGGCGAGCTGGTAGCGGAAAATCTCGGGATCAAGGCCAAGACTCTCGAGCGTCGCCTTCCAGTCCGATTGCTTGTCGGTGATGACAGCCTCCAGCAAGGGCCGCGACCGTTGAGCCTGCGTGATCTGGTCGAGGAACGTCCTGACATGGACGCGCCGGCCGTTCTGTCGGAACCGCAGTTCGTCGAGCGAGAGCGTGCCGGTGAGCGAGCGGAAGGCGTAGAAGTGGCGGTCGAGTTCGGAAGTCTGGCCACGCCGGTACGTCATCACGACGCCCGTAACGAGGATGGTCTCGTCTTCGAGGCTGGCGAGCAGGCCGTCACCGGTCGACGACCATTCCAAAACTACGTGGGCAATGTCGTCGGCGAGGACGTACTTCTGGAGTTGCCGGATCTCGCCCGCCTTCTCGCGACCTAAGAAATCCCGGTAGCCAGGTTGGAGGACCGAGAAGATGAGCGCCAGCATCGAGGTCTTGCCGCCCATGTTCCGGAGCCACAGGACCGAGTCGAGCGGCTTTTGCCCGCCGTCGCTGCGGAAGTCGAGGACTAACGGGTCGAACCGCGCGTCCTTGTGGCCGATCGAGTCGAAGTAGACCCTACGCAGGAGGTACACGGTTACGTGCCAACCTCTTGTCCGCGCCGGATTAGGGCCAACGCCTGATACGCCTCGTGGCCCGCGACGCCTGCGATCTGAAGCCGCATCCGCTCGTTGGGCTGGTAGACGACGATGTTGCCTTCCTCGCGCTTCCGGACGAGGCCCTGTTCCACCAGGAGATCGAACGCGCGGCTGATGACGCTCTGCGTCCCCCTCTGCGGCCGGCGTCCGTCAGACGTCGCCACGACCTCCTTCTGCCGCATGTACAGGCTCGCTGCCTGCTCCCACTCCTCGCGCTCGATCTCCGGGTCATCGCTCTCCTTGGCGATCTCGGTGCATGCGGCACGCAGGAACTGCTCCACTTGTGCTGCCGTCGCCTGGCGGTGGCGCTCGGTCTCGAGGTCGTTCGCCTGGGGGTAGAAGTACGCCGCGATCGCCAGAACGGCCAGGCCGTGGAGGACACGGTCCTCGAACGTCCCCGCGCCCCGTTCACGGCGCCAGGAGGCGAGCGTGTACGCGAAGGGGCCGTAAAGATCGGCCCAAAGGAAGAGGCCCAGTTCGTTGGCCGCGGTCACGCGCAGACCGAGCCCGGTCGCGATCGAATCAACAAGTTGCCGGAAGTCAAGGTCCGTCCGGTACCGCGACAGCAGCGAGCGGTAGTCCTCGTCCTGCCCGGCTAGCAACCGGCTCTGCACTCCGAAGGCGACGAGCTGCGCCGCGCTCTCCACGTCCGGGTTAGTCGGCATACGCCAGCTCTTCGAAGCTGCCGACCAGGAGGTCAGAGCCGCCGAAGTCGGGGTCGTCGAGCGGCGTGCCGTCATCGACACTGAGCGCGCGGCCGGGGAGTAGGCCCTCGCGAGAGATCGGGCCTGGATCCGGCGCGAAGGCCCACAGCGCGCCAAGGCGGACGAGTTCGAGAACCTCGGCCTTCTCTTCACTACTGGCGAGGGCACGTGCGCGCGCGAACAGGATGGAGAGCCGCTCGGGCCTCTGGTCGACGCCGGCGAACGTCGCGCGGGTGCGGTCGAGCGTGGCTGGGCTGAAGCGAGCGCGCTCCTCCTGAGTCAAGTCGAGGATCGGAGCCTCGCGTTCTTCTTCGCTGAACTCGCGTCGGGGCTGGAGGAGGTCGTTAACCAGGTGGGTGAGATGCAGGATCTCGGGCGGGTGCGGGCCGATCAGCGAAGTTAGGAAGCCCGAGGCCACGTTTAACGCCTGCGAACTGGGAAGCCGGAGGACCGGGTGGAGCACTTCGCGGTTCATGTAGACGACGACCAGCGACGGGGGCGGCGCGAACCGCTGGCGCACCTGTTCCGCGAGGAAGACATCCGCCGACCTCATGAGCTGCGAGTGCAGCAGCGTGTGGCGCCGGTGGCAGTCGTCGATGAGGTCCACCAACTCGATCACGGTCCGCAGGCGCTCCGGCTCGTCTATCTCGGATCGCATCTCATCGAGCCGGTACCGCATCCGGCCCTCGTCCTCCAGTCGCTCGCTGATGTGTGCCTGGGCGGTGGAGATCTCCTCCATCACGTCACCCGCCCAGTCCACCCGGGTCAAATCGTGCTGTGCGATCTGGAGCATGGCCTGGATGGTCTCGGCGTATTGGATCGACCGGTACCGTGCCCGGCGAGCAAGCTGGGCTGCGTCGCCGAAGCGCCCAGCTGAGATGTACTCGTCGAGCATCCGCTCCTCAGCCTTCTGTGCATCGGCCACGTCGATGTCGAGGGCGCCGATCAGCAGATTGATCGCGCCGGCTGTCGCCTTGACGAGCAGGCTGGAGTCGGCCATTTCTCGCTCGCGTAGGAGTTCCACGACGTAGGAGCGAGTCACCGGCCGGCCCTGCGCGAGATCCGAGTACGGATAGGAGAAGCCGGCATCGGACTCCTGCTCGTTCAGCAGCCACGAAATGACGAGGGACGCGACGGCGCGGTGCATCTCAATGCGATCCGTCGGCACCATCCGCGCGGCGAGCTGCGAGATCTCCCCTTCGACCAGTGGCCGGGCAACGCCGCCCTCGAACCCCTGCCGATTGACCACGTACTCGATTGCCGCGAGCTGGAGGCTGCGGAGGTCGTAGGGCAGCCAACTCTCTCCACGCCTCCCTTTGTTGAGTTCCAGCTCGTGGATCGGAGCGGTGTAGAGAAGCGTTTTGAGGCGGCGGGCAGCGGCGAGCGGAGACGATTCAGGGGATGTCTGCGCAGGCACCGCCTGATCGAACAGAGATTCGGACCCGCCCATGGAGGCGAGTCTAATACGAGGCGTCTCGAACTACGACCTGCAGCATGTTGCAGGCTGTTTGGACCTTCAACGGGCGCCCGTCCCTCTGTACGAGTAGGTTGGTCGCCTACGTCTCGGGCCGGTACCGGTTGACATAGCGGATGTTCTCCCTGCGAAGGCTGGCCCTCCCCCGCCGCGTGGGGGGTCAGGCGCTTAGCCCCTCCCCGCGTCGTCCCGATCCTAAGCACCAGGCGCTGATCAACGACGCCGTCGCACTGTTCACTCTGCGCTACTGACGCACGATTTCCAAGGAGGAGGCTCGACAGATGACGGAGCGCATGGCCGCCTTCTTCGTGCTACTGAATAAGGGGCACGTCGGCGGCAAAAAGATCTAATCGCAAATCTTGTCGTTTGGGCGTTACGCAACATGCGTACCGCAACATGCGGGATGCGAGCCGCATGTAAGGAAAAGCCTCACATATGTAAGGAGATTACTTACGTGCCTCGTGATCGCAATTTACCGACCCACAGCCTGATCCGCTTCATCAGTAGTGCTCACCCAATTCCTAGGATTCTTGCCTTTTCTCTCTGGAATTCGTCGTCAGTCAGGATTCCTTGCGCGCGCAACTCGCCGAGTTCTTTGAGTTGGGCATACCTATCGGGCGTGGAAGAAGTGGGTGAGGCGACGGGTGTAGGCCGCGGCTCTGGAGCGGAGGCTGTGAGAGCAGCGGTCGGAGACATCGCCGCTTCAGCCGCATCGAGGCCTCCCAACTCCTTAATGAGGCGCGATGCTTGCTCGCCGGCGGCCTTAATCGCAGACATGGCTTCGAGGTTGAGTCCTATCCCCTTCATGAGGTTGGCGACGTCCTTGCGGTCTTTCCCCAGGAGTGCGCCGGGGGAAGGAGTGCGCCAGGTGCCTTACCCGAAGGGGATGCAACAAGAGGGCTCCAACCTTTGAGATTCCAATACCATTGGCCAGTGTCGTCGACGATCGCACCGTTCTCTAGCCTCCGCGCCATGCCGTCCTCCTCGCTTCCCGTTCCGATCAGTAGAACACCGTCCGACACGGTACCCGCGCCACCTGGAGCGGCTGACCTCCGTTCCTAGCCGGCCAGGATCTTCGCCTTTTCTGCCTGAAACTCCTCCTCGGTAAGGATTCCCTGCGCCCGCAGTTCGCCCAAAACCCGGAGTTGGGCATATCGGTCCGGCTTGTGCGCTCCGTCCTGTTGTTCGGCCTCCAATCCCTGAGCTACTCCTTGCGCCGTCCTTTCATGTTCACTTATTGCGATTAGCTCCGTCTCAGCGTGAACGACCGTGGCATCATCGGGTTGAGACGCTTTTGCCGGCGGGCTCAATTTGAGTGGTGATGCCGTAAGAGCCTCCTTCGCGCGCGCAGCCACCAAGGTGTTACCGGCAGGTCTGGATGAGGCCGGAAATGCATGAATCGGCGGCGGTAACTGAGGCTGGTTTCGTAGGCTGACGTCGGACCGGGATGCCCCGGTTACGAAATGACCCTCCCAACCATGGACCGGTCGAGAGGGCCG
>DATLRQ010000039.1:0-13574 GCA_035534555.1 Candidatus Micrarchaeaceae archaeon | reverse complement strand
CCGCGCGATGGCGTCGTTCCGCGAAGGCCGCACGCAGATCCTGGTCGCAACCAACGTCGCGGCGCGGGGGATCGACGTCGACAGCGTCGGCCTCGTCGTCAATTTCGAGCTGCCCGACTCGGCGCAGTGGCTCACCCACCGAGTCGGCCGCACGGCCCGAATGGGGGAGACCGGTCGCGCCGTCACGTTCGTGACCCCCGAGGACGAGCCCGCCTGGGTCAAGCTCAGCCGCCAGGGCGCACCTGACATCCGTGAGGTAGATGCGCGACAGCTGGTCGACGAAGGCACGTGGCTGTACCGCGAGTCGCGCCCGATGCAGAGCCACGGCGCTCCGAAGGCGCGTGGCGCCCGAGGCATCAGCCGGCGCCGGGGGACTAGCTCGTGGCGCCCAGGTGCTCCCCAAAGAACGTCATAACTCGACGCCAGGAGTCGTCCGCCGCCTCTTTGTCGTAGGCCCGTCCGCCCTCGTTGAAGAACGAGTGGCGGGCACCGGGGTAGACCTTGATGTCGTGGGCGATGCCGCTCTTGTCCAACGCCTGTTCCAAAGACCTCCCCGCGCGCGCGGTGAAGTCTTTCTCGGGATATGAGCCGACGACGGGACACAGGCGCTTGACCACCTCGAGCGGCCGCGGATTGACCCCGTAGAAGGGCGCGATCGCCTTCAGGCGTGAATCGGTGCACGCCCAGGCGATCGCAAAACCGCCGCCCATGCAAAAACCGATGGCGCCCATCCTGTGGGCGTCGACCTCGGGCATCTTCGCAAGCAGTGTCAGCGCGGACTTCAGGTCCAAGACCCCGTGGCGGTTGACCGAGCCGAGCAGCATGCCGGCCATGTAGCGAGACATGCAGACGGCGCGGTTGCGGCCCGTGAACAGATCGACCGCCAGGGCCGCGTATCCCGCATCAGCAAACCGGCGCGCGATGCTCTTGATGTTGTCGTTGAGACCGAATGCCTCGTGAATGACAACCACCCCCGGGTGGCGGCCGCCGCCATCGGGCAGCGCTAGGTAGCCGCCGCCCTTGAGCTCGCTCGCTTCGATGTCTCGCGTCTGCATGGTCGTCCCTTGGACTTGTGAGATGGTAGTCGGCTCGAAAGGGCGGTCGCAGGCGGGCGGTATCCTTAACTACTCGCCTGGTCGCGGCGTGGGCCCGTGGCGCAGTTGGGAGCGCGCTTGAATGGCATTCAAGAGGTCAGGGGTTCGAATCCCCTCGGGTCCACCAAATTTCCGAGTTCAGACTTGGCATCGACGCTGTCACGACCTGCGACACCGTCCTTCACCCTGCGTTTGAGGATCCGCCAGATGGTGGCGACCGAGGGTACTGAATCTCGTACTCGGCTTGGCGCCGTTCCCAGAAAGGTCGCGTGGTCCCTGGTTAGGCGAGGTTGACGTATCCGTTCCGCGTCTAGCGGACTGCTGGTCGCGCGCAGCGATGGTACGAGGGTCAGCTGCCGATGATATCGACCTGGAACATCCCCTCCGCGCCTACGCAGCGCCTTGCCTCGCCGCAGCTGATACGCGTGGCAGTGATGCTGGCGTTCCCGTTGGCGACCGTCGTGAAGCTGGCGGTCGTCGTCCCGCAGTCCATGCCCGGGTAGCAGGTGCCGCGTGGCGCTGCTGAAACCACCTGCTGGCCGTTCGGGGCCAGGACCGAGGCGGCGGAGACAGGCTGAAAGGTCCAGTCCGTGCTGTCGAGCGTAACGCGGATCAAGTCGCCGACGTGCGCCTTGACCGTCCCACCGTTCTTGGAGCCATCGACGACGACCTCGGCAGTGCCACCGTGCGGCGGGTTGGTCGGGATCGCGCCGCAGGCCTGCGACGCCACGGCTACGAGCAGCAGCAGCAAGGGTGATAGCCGCATTGAACTGAGCAAACGCTCAGAGCCTATCGCGGGTAACGGGGCCTCAAGGCATCTCGTCATCGACACCAGCGCAATCGGTGCGAAACATCAGCGAGTCCGGCTCCCAGGGTCTTGTCAGCCGGCCCGGCGACGAGAACAGTCTGGATGCACCTCCGGATAGGTAAGTGCCGCGACAAGTGCCCGACTCGCTCCCGCCGACTCGCTCAAGGTCGCTGAGCTCGGACAACAGCTTGTCCTAGCTCGCAGTCATCTCATTGGGCGAGTCGCTACCGATTCCGTCACAAAAGACGTGTTCCCAGCGCCTTGCCGGCCACGTCTCGAACGCATTTAACGAGCTCAGCAGGTTCGACAGGTTTGTGAACCACCCCCTCGACCAGGCCCGAGGAGTGGAGTGCCTGGGCCGCGCCGACGTTGCCGGAAACAACGACAATCGGAATGGAGGCGGTGGTGGGCTCCAATCGGAGGGACAGGATCAATTCTTCGCCGTTTAAGACGGGCATCCTCAGATCCGTCGTTACGACATCTGGCAGAGCATCACGAGCCATCAGCGCAAGAGCTGCCGCGCCGTGCGGGGCATCGAGCACACGGTGACCTTCCTTTTCGAGAATCATCCTCAGCACGAAGCGAACGCCGGCGTCATCGTCGACGACCATAATCGTGCTCAACCGGCATCCTCAAGCCAGAGCCCGGCCACAGCGATTGAAGCCATGACTGAGAGGATGCGTCGACACGTGTAACAGGGTCAGTAACGGCGCTCGCGACTCAGGAGTGGAACCGTCAAGAAACTGATCTGGAGCAAGTCAGTTTGTACCTTCGCTTCGTCCGGTGCGTGTCGCGTCGACATTTGGCTAACTCGTCCTATGCTCCTGTTGCTGGAGTACCAACCGGTAGCCCTTTCCCTTCTCGTTGACCACCTCGCACACGCTCTTGAATGGCAGCAGCTTCTTTCGAAGCCGAGTTACGTAGGTCCGGAACTGCTCGATCGACGCGTCGGGGCCCCAAGCCGGCAGAATCACCTCTTCGGCGGTGAAGAAGTGATTCGGGTTAGCCAGGAAGAAGGAAAGCAACTGCCACTCGCGCTTCGTTAGCGAGACATTGGAGTCGGCGCCCTTGATTGTTCGCTCCTTGGCGTCGAAGGTGAGTCCGCCCATCTCTATCTTCGTGGCAACTGCAACTACGGAGGCTAGTTCTGGTCCGCGCAGCTCCGCCTTGATCGCCCCGATGAGGGCATCGGGTACGAATGGCTTCGGTAACACCTGGTTCGCGCCCGCTTCGTACGTCTCCAGCGTTTCGCCCGCATCACTGGACGACTCGTCAAGCAAGATGAAAGGTGACTTGGCCGCCGCTCGCAGCTCGCTCAGCTGCCTCGGGCTGACACGTGAGTCGGCGCTCATGCCGAGGATGACGAGGTCAAACTTCCGGGGCCTGTCGAGCTGACGCCTGGCCGAAGCAAACTCCGCAACACTCTCGAACTCCCCACCCGCCAACTCGACAATATGCGAGATCACCGAGCGATAGCCGGCGTTAGCATCGACGACGAGGATGCGGGGCAGTTTGGCCAGCTGCTCAGGTCGAGATTTCGTCTGACTCTTTTCCATTTCGCTCCCTGTGCCGAAACTGTCGTCGGCGCTCAAATCATTGCGAGTACGCGCAAGCTACCTATTCATCGGTTTTGAACGTCAAGGCGTAGCCGCGCCCGGGTCTGTTGACCAGTTCGCATGGGATCTCCATTCCCACGACGATTTGCCTCAAGCGGCGCACGTAGTTGCGAACCTCCTCGGGAAAGAGGTCTGGCTGGCCCCATGCCTGTTCGAGGATCTGAGGCACGGTGAAGTAGCGGTATGGACTGTCGAGCAGAAATTTGAGCAGCTGGAACTCACGGACGGTGAGCTTCGCATCGAAAGCCTTGTAGTGGATTGCGTGTCTTTCTGGATCGAGCCATAAACCATGGAGGTCCCGGACACGTTGATTCCAGAGATCTAGCCTTTCTTGATAAGCCCCCATCTGTATCTCGATCACGTGGACGTCCCGTGCCGCGGCTGCCCGCGCAACCGGTGGCAGCTTGCTTAAGTCGCGTCCAATACGATCGAGGATGCCGCGCTTGAACTCGAGCAGGTCGGCGTAAATGCTCAGCCAATGACGCGCGTCCTCCCAATGAGCGGTGCCAAGATTCTCACCCTCCAGGGGTTGGGCTTCGTCGCCCGTCAATGCCGGCACAGCGATAGCCGGAAGCTGGGCGTGAGTGCCTCAGCAGACGCGCAGGGCTCGACACTCCTGGGCCGCGGTTGCTGGCTCCCCTCCATACCGAGTGAATGTGGCAGCCCATCTAGCCAAATGTCAGCAACAAATCGGTGTCGATTGCATTACAAATGTTGCGCAACACGTGCCGTGAACATACAAGACTGGTTGAGCGCGAGACCGCGGAAGCCTTGGTCCAAAGGCCGGCCGGGGGCCGCATCGGCCTGTCGCGCTTGACGTTTTCTTGTCTTCTCTGGAGCTCGGTTACGGCTTTCGTTACCCGGCATCTCGCAGCATCGCATTCAGCGGCCCTGCGAGGTCTACCCCTACGCAAGGCCGTTTTGCTTTTGTTCTGATGTTTTGGCATGTCGGTAGCGAGACCAGATCAACCCACCCATCCCATTGACTCACACACCTTCTCATGGCCACCATCAAGTTGGGTAGGGCGGGCGCTGGCGATCTATGTCTCGTGGTCGCCATCGCGCCGCGGGTTAGTGCGCCGCTTGAGCAACCTCGACGGCCGCTGACTCTTCTGGCGTATCCCCGAGCAGTTCCGGCTTCTCTAGATCTTCCGCGAGATCTTCCGCGCCCGCAGGATGCGTCAGCTCCTTGTGCTTCCGCAGCTCTTCTGAGGTCCCGACTTCTTGGCTACATACGTCGCACTTCATGATTGCCTCCTTGCCAAAGGGATCGCTGGTGCCAAGCCGAAGGAGCGGTCTTGCGACGGCACTCCTTCCGCCTGGCGGCATCACCATCACCGACTGCGCGTAACTAATGCAGCAAGCGAGTCTGCCTGCAGGAGTCAGGCGCAGTAGCCTTTCGCCTAGCACGCCTCGCAGTTGATCGAACGCTGTTGCTGCCTCTGTTACGGCACCAGGATGACGCTGTTTCGTATCACGACAACCCTTCACCTCGCGCTTCGGTGGCAGCTGTGGCGACCGCGAACGCGACTGCACCTGATCCGCCTATTAATGCGATGCGAAACCCGAAGAGGTTGCGCATGAGCTGTTTCGATCGCAAACACTCAGACCACATCGAGCAGGAGGTGTCCACATGATCCATGCGTTACTCGTCGTAGCAGTCATTCTTTTCGTCATCTGGTTGCTGTTCCACGCGGCCGGCGGCTTGGTCAACCTGATCTGGCTGGTGATCATCGTGCTGGTCGTGCTTTGGTTGGTTGGTTTCGTCCGAAGTCGCTCGGCGCGCTAACAGGGGCCACGATGTCCAGGCTTATACGTCTCACAAGGCGTCCCGCCTGAAGGCACGGGCCAAGCTCGCTGCCTTAGTTGGCGAAAGTCAACGTCCGCAGTCTGTTTGACAGCCTAGCCGCTGGACTTCGGTGGATTCTGGTGGACTAATCGGCACCGAGAATGTCAGATCTGATCTCGAAAACTACTCTGGTGGACTCCGGTGGACGGTCAGCCGTGTGCATGGCATTCAAGAGGTCAGGGGTTCGAATCCCCTCGGGTCCACCAAATTTCTGAGATCAAAATGGCTCGTTGCGAGTATTCCGACGAGCAGCGCCGCGTCCATCCCCGACGAACAGATGGCACTCGTCAGCCAACAGCGTGGCGCAATTCTGTCTGACAAAACAGCATACAATGTCAGTGGGTGGCCATTCGATGGGCCAGATCCGCGACCAAACATCGGATCAGTCGTGTCAGAGCCTTGTGCGTGATCGAGCACTGTGGCCTCATCTTCGTTCAGCCGGCTCCCTCCGGTGTTGGCCCAAGAGTGGATCTGCTCGTCTACATGGGAGATGACCCCGGTGGTCGAGCCTTGGAGATCATGGCGGTCGAACTGGCTGGGGGGACTCATTGGTGATTCACGCGATGCCTCTGCGTGACAAATACAAGAGGCAATACCAGCGGGCGATGAAATGGCGGCGCTAAAGCGTCAGTCGGGGGAGCTCCGGCTCAAGAGCGGCGAGGCGGTCAGCCCGAAATTGATCAAGAAGCTAGCGGAAGAGGCCGAGGCCGGCTACGACCTGGCAAATGCGAAGAAGAAGCGAGTCGGGCGGCCGTCCCTGGGTCGCGGCATGTCGCCGCAAGTCAGCTTTCGTGTCGCTGCGACCACCTACCGTCGCGCTCGCCAACGGGCATCAGCCGAAAGAACGACGGTGAGCGAGCTGGCCCGCACGGCACTTGAGCAGTACGTTGCCACCGGTCGCTGAGCGGCAGTTGACAGCCTATGGGCTTGTCTTTGGTGGACTCTGGTGGACGAATCGGTCGTCAATTCTGTCTGCTTGAACGCGTAAGCGACTCTAGGCGACCCTGGTGGACGGTCAACCGAGTGCATGGCATTCAAGATGTCAGGGGTTCGACTCCCTCGGGCCACCAATCTTCTGAGATCAAAATCGCGTCTCAGGCTCGTCTCGTAGCCCGAGCGACAGACGTCAGACAGGCAAACTGACAGGACTGAAGGAGGCGCTGAAAGTCAGGGCCTGAACGCCGCGCTTCAGCAACTTCGCGGGCCGGCTCCAGATCGCATCGCTTGCCCCGTGGCGGTCCGCTCTCCGTCCTTGCACGACAGCCAAGGCGGCGGATGCTTACGGACGAAGGCGGACGATCATGGAAAGCAGCCGCTCCTGATTGAACCTGGGGGACATTGGGCCTGAGCCTCCGGATGACAGGATCCGGAGGCCCAAGTGCGCCATTTACCGCGTCGAGTGAATACGCTCAGCTGCCGAAGTCGAGGACCGAGTTGGCGTCCTGCGCAGTACTGTCTAGAGATCGGGGATTCATCGATCCACCTCCCCGACGCCACCGACGTCGATCTGGACGTACATCCCGAACTCGTCATGAGGCACGCAGAGCAGGCGCCACGTGCCGGGCATGAAATTCACTTTCACGCTGACCCAGCCCGGTGTGTCGGCCACTTGGGTGATCACGTCAACGTTGCCGGTCGGATCTTCGAGGGCAAAGTTGTGGGCAGCGCTGTTGTCATCGACACTCAACCAGTAGGTGCCCGGACGGAGTTCCAGGACCCTGTTCGGCGAGTTGGTGTACCCCGTCGCCGTCTGTCCGTCGAAGGACAGCGACATGCAGGCGCCGGCCTTCGGCAGGGCTTGCGGGTTGCTGCAGAACTGCCCGGTGAGCTCGCGGCCGTCTGCGCTTGCGGGGATGGCCGCCATCGCACACATCACGGCGATGAGGATGGCGACGATGTAAGACACCGGTTTCAATTTCACGTTTCGTTCTCCTTTTGAGATGCAATCGCCTCGACCACGCGCAGCGGCTCGAGTTCGGCGCGCTGCGCGGCCAGGACCACGTCACGACTTGAATCGGCCTCGAAGACGAAGAAGCAGATCTCGTCCCCCGGAACGTCGATCCAGCGCTCGAACCGAACCCGTGGCCCCTGCCGGGTCATGTCCTCGGCTGCGGCGCGGGCGCGACGCGCCCGAGCCATCCGCTCGCCCGCTCGGCCGCGCGGGAGAAACGTCTCGACGAGGTAGCTCGGCATGCGAGCGAGACTAGGTTTCGGCGGGCGACCCGGAAACGTAAGAACCGCTGATCTTTAATGCAGGCGGCGGGCGAGCTCGGTCCGCGAGCGGATCCCGAGTTTGGCGTAGATGTGAGTAAGGTGGCTGGCCACAGTGCGTTCGCCAAGAAACAAGGAAGCCGCCACCTCCTGGTTGGTGCGCCCCTCGGCGACCAGTTCGGCGACGCGGCGTTCCGCCTCGGTCAGCTCGTCGCGGTCAGACGGCGGACGACCGCCGACACGAGCGATCTCCGCGCGCGCCCTGGCCGTCCACAGCGGTGCAGGAAGACTTTCGAAGATCTCGGCCGCCTGCTCTAGGCTCCCGCGGGCCGCGGCCCGTTGCCTGGCGCGCCGCTGAATCGCGCCGAGGGCGAGAAGCGTGCGCCCGTGCTGGAAGGGGTCGAGGGTCCGTGCGTGATCCTGCAGCGCGCGGTCGAAGTGCCTCCGCGCTCCCGCCGTGTCGCCGCGCGCGGCCAGGAGCAGCGCGCGACAGCGCGCGGTGATCGCCATGGCCCATGAACGGTCGAGTGCCAGCGCCCTTTCTTCCCATGGCTCGAGCTTGCGTTCCGCTTCGTCGAGCTCGCCTACCGCGATGAGGGCCTCGAGCGTATCGGCCAGCTCGAGGCGGTGACCTGGCTCGAGCAGGCCCACGCTGTCTCGAAGCTCCCATCCCGCGCGCAGATAGCCGAGAGCCCGCGCGGGGTCGCCGAGGGATAGCTCGATGAAGCCGAGCACCCAGCGGTGGCCGCTCTGCGCGATCAAGATCCCCTCGGATTCGGCCCGCTGCAGCATGCGAAGCGACCGCGAGCGCGCCTCGTCGATCATGCCCATGTGCGCCGCGATGAGCGCGGCCGGCAGCTCTGCCTGTGGCTGCTGACCTTCAACGCCGAAGTCGTTTCGGATGCGGAGGGAATCGGCCGCGTGGCGTCTCGATTCACTCCAGTTGCCGGCGCGCCACTCGAGAATCGCGAGGTACCAGTGCACCTGCTCGAGGCCTGGATCGTCGCGTTCGGCGAGCGCACCGCGGACCTCGTAGAGCATCCCTCGCGCACGATCCAGATCGCCGGACCAGACGAGCTGGTGGATCAACGTCCACGTCGCCGACTCATGTCTCGGCCATCCCGTCACGGCACGCTCCAGGTCGTGGGCTTCGTCCATCTCCTTTTTCGCGATTCCGTGGCCGCTCCGAAAATGAAGGAAGCCAAACCTGCTGAGAGCTTTGGCTCGCAGCGCAGGGTCTCCCACCCGTGATGCGGCCTGCACTGCGAGGCTCGCGTCTTCGAGCGCGGTGTTCTGATCCTCCATCACCATCACGAGCCCCGCCAGAGTCAGATAGATCGTCGCCCGCAGCGTGTCGTTCAGCTCAGCCTCTTCGAGCGCCTCTCGGCAAAGGAGGATCGCCTCCTGCGATCGCCCCGTGAATCGACTCATCAAGGCGGCGAGCTCAACGGTGATCTGTGCCCGGCCGGGTCCCGGTGGAGTGGCCTTGCGGGCCTCTTCGAGCGCGGCGATCGCGCGTGCGCCATCGCCCACCTCGCTGAGACGCTCCGCGTAGACGAGCAATCGACGCCGTCGCTCTTCGGCATCCTCGACCGGCGTCAACCGAAAAGCGAGCTCGCCCAGTTCCGCCGACACCATTGTGGCGCCGAGCCCATAGGCCGCAAGGGCGGCCCCCTCCAGCGCTGCAGCTATCGCATCGTCAGGCCGATCCGTGCTGAGCGCCAGGTGCCGCGCTCGAGAAACCGGATCTGCGACCACCTTCGCAAGACGCCGATGCGCCGCCCGCCTGTCCGCCGGCGTCGACCCATGCAGCAGTGCTGAGGCAAGAAGCGGATGGGAGAAGCGGATAAAGCCGTCGGACTCTTCGAGGATGCCCTCGGCGAACGCCTTTTCCAGGAGGTTCCTCCGGGTGAGATTCGCCGGCGGCCGGCCGTGCGCTGCGACAACCAGGAGCTCGATTCGCGTCGATGCCGGAAGGGCCTGCAGCTTCGCCGCGAGCAGGTCTTCGATGCTCGAAGGCACGGTCAGAGGCTCCGTCAGATCGAGGCCGGTGTTGAAGGTCCGAGCGAGCTCCAGGGCGAAAAAGGGATTGCCGGCCGACGCTTCGTGAATCCGGAGGATGGCAGGGCGTGTGAACGCGGCGCCGAATCGCTGCTGGAGCAGCTTCTGCGTCGCACCAAGACTGAGGGGGCCTACGGTGAGGCGCTCGCCGTGGAGCGCGTTTTCGATTCGGGATCTGGTCGCACCTCGCCGCGCCAGCAAGACCAGAACGCGATCGGGCGAGCTTCTGCGCAGCGCGAACTCGAGACCGGCCAGCGAAAGCTCGTCACTCCATTGCGCGTCATCGATGGCGACAAGAACCGGCGCACGCGCGGCGAGCAATTGGAAAACATCCCGCAGTGCAACGCCGAGCGAAAGGGGGTCGGCGTCCTGCTTGCCGGGTTGACGCCGTACCAGCGCGATCTCGAGCGCCCCACGCCTGGGCGGCGAGAGCGCGGGGAGCAAATCATCGATCACGCCCTCCAGGAGATCGCCAAGGACCACGTATGGGAGGTCGCGCTCTACCTCTACCGGCCGCGACAGCAGGACGCGAAGCCCCATGTCGCGAGCGCCTTCGAGGCCAGCCATGAAGAGCTTCGATTTACCGATTCCGGCTTCGCCTTCGAGCGCCAGCACCGACGTCGGTTGTGGTAGATCGCGACCGATGAAGGCCGCTATCGCGGCCAGTTCCTCGTCTCTGCCGACGACCTCTGAAGACCCGACCCGCGTCACAGCCGCAATCCTGAACCTAGATCACAGAGATATACATATGCTGTCGCGGCCGCGGGGGATTACCGTACTCGACGGCGGCCGTCGCGAATGGTATCCGGTTGCTCCAATCGAGCCATCGACGATCGAGTCACCCACAAGCCAGCCGGTTCGCAGATGCATCCGGGATGGCCACCCATTCGAGGGTTCGGCAGATCTCGCGACGGCGATGACCGTCCTCTTTGATCACTCAAAAACCTTCAGGCGCTCCCAGATCGAGTCCAGGGGCACCCGTGGTCCGCGGCACAGGGTCAGCGGCGCACCGAACTCTTCGTTGGGCAGGCCATACGAATTGGTCACGGTCCCACGACTTTCACACGTCTCGAAGAGCGTGCCGAGGAAGACGGGGTCGAACCCAATTGCGATGATCGGGCCATCGAGCGAAGCGGGCTTCCAGTAGTAGTAGCTCAGCTCACCCGAGACCGCCGTGGGGAGGCCGAGGGGAGGACCGTAGGTGTTGACGGCGCCCGCCTCGCCGTAGTTGTTCGCGAGGATTACCGCAGTCTTGCGTTGGTCGGGGCTCAGCGAGTCGTAGATCCCCGCGACCTGCCCGACCAGGTCGTGCCAGCCGATGGTGTCGGCGAAATCCTTCCGTGCACCCGGCAGCGGAGAGCGCGCCATCGCGGCCTCGGGCAGGACCGGCAGCGCGACAGGCAAGAAAACACCCGCCTGCAGCGTCAGGGCGACGGCGGTAGCCGGCCGCAACCACCGCCGCCGAGTCGCCGTCCACGCCTCGAGGGCACAAGAGCCTGCAGCGATCAAGAAAGGGTGCAGCGGACCGACGTAGTAGCTCTTGCCGGCGAACAGATAGATGAGGAACGCGACGGCGGCCGCAATGCCGAGTGTGCGGCGCTCTGAACTCTTGAGCAGCCACCAAAGGCCGGCAATCCAGACCGGAATCGCGACGGGGCCGATCAGCGCCAGTTGCTCGGAGAGAAAAGTGATCGGCGAGAAATCAACCGATTGGGCGGACTTGTGGTTGAGGGTGTACTGGACGGACGGCCAGTCGTTGGCGGCCTGCCAGGCGAGGTTGGGGAGAAAGATGACAAGCGCAATCCCGGCGGCGATCCACGGCCAGGGCGTCGCGAGGTCGCGACGCAATGGCGTCGCCAGCACACCCAGCACGATCCCGAAGATCAGCGCGATGACCGTGTACTTCGTCTCGAGCCCGATTCCGAACGTCGCGCCTAACGCGAGCCATAGCCTGCGATCGCTCGTGCGGACGAGTCGGGCCAGGATCCACAGGCCCGTCAGCCAGACGACCTGGTCGAAGGTGACCGTCTGGAACAGCCAGTTGGCGCCGAGCAGGACCAGGCTCGTGGCGGCGCCGACCGCGGCAAGCAGGCGCGCCGAGCGGCCGCCACCAAGCTCGTAGGCGATGAGCGCGGCGAGCACGACCATCAGCGATCCCGCCAGCGACGGCCAGAGGCGGAGCCCCCACACCGACGCGCCGAACAGGAACAGGCTGAGCCGCGCAATCGTCGGCGTCACCGGCGGATAGTCGACGTAACCCCATGCCGGATGGCGCGCGCTGTCCAGGTAGTAGAGCGAGTCGCGGTGGAAGTCGTACTGGGCGTTTGTGACGAGATGCAGCAGCAGCACGCTCGCGGCCAGGGCGGCCACCTGCATGCGTTCTGACTGGACGAGCCTGCCGATCACAGGAGCATCATGTCAGCGCGTCATCACTCTCGGTCATCGCTTTCGAGTACAGCACCGTCTACCCCGGACAATGAGCGGACGCTCGCGCCTGAGAGAGCTGTGAAGGCGCTAACCTCATGCGAATGCGGGAGTACCAGCAGCTTTTCGACCTCTCTGGCCGCACCGCGCTGGTGGTCGGCGCCGGCAGCGGGATCGGCGAGGCCTGCGCGCAGGGCCTGGCGGCACACGGCGCGCGCATCATCTGCGCCGACCTCGACGTCGAGGCGGCAAGGCGAACGGCCGACGCGATCGAGCGCGACGGTGGCGAAGCGAAGCAACTCGCGCTCGACATGCGCGACGCCGCCTCCTGCACGGCGGCGCTGAAAGAAGTCGGCGCTCCCGACGCGCTGGTGATAACGCCGGCGATCAACGTCCGCAAACGCGCCTCTGACCTGACGGACGACGACGTTCGCCGTGTATTCGAGTTGAACCTGGTCGGCACCTTCCGTCTGATGCGGGAGTTCGGCCGGGCGATGGCCGACTCTGGACGCGGCGGCAGCATCGTGGTCTTCTCCTCGATCCGGGCGCAGGTCGTCGAACCCGGCCAGTCGATATATGCAGCCACCAAGGCAGGCGCGCTGCAGTTGGCGCGGACCCTGGCGTCCGAGCTCGGCCCAAGCGGCGTGCGGGTCAACGCGGTCGCTCCTGGTGTGGTCGAGACACCGCTCACCGCGCAGATCAAGAACAATCCCGAGTGGTATGCCGCATACGCTGCCAAGAGCGCTTTGGGACGCTGGGCCAAGCCGTCCGAAATGGTCGGGGCCGTGATATTCCTCTGCTCCGATGCCGGGTCCTACGTAACCGGTTCCTACCTGGTCGTGGATGGCGGCTGGCTGGCCCAGGACGGGCGTTTCACGCCGCCGTTGTAGGATCTGCTTCTCAGTCCAGATTGCCGGGAGGAAGAAATGGACGATCGAGAACTGCAGCGTGACGGTGATGTGGTTCGCCAACTTGACCAACTCCTGTCAGGCAAGATCACCCGGCGGGAGGCGCTGCGCCGCCTCGGCTTCCTTGGCCTCAGCCTCCCCGTCGCCTCATCACTGATCGCGGCCTGCGGATCAGGCTCATCCAGCACGCAGACTGTCTCGACCAAGAGCAAGGCGATCATCGGGATCATCCAGGAGCCAACCTCGATGGATCCGACCGCCGACGCCACCGCGTCGATCGCCACGTGTCTCCTCAACAATGTGTACGAGGGACTGATCCGGCTCGACGGCACTGGGAAGATCGTCGGCAACCTGGCCAAGTCCTGGGATGTGTCCTCCGACGGCACCATCGTCACGTTCCACCTCGCGCAGGGCGTCAAGTGGCACGATGGCTCAGCCTTCTCCGCGCAGGATGTCGTCTACTCGTGGACTCGAGCCAAGGACCCGAACACGAAGCCCGCGAACCCTCATGCCAACTACTGGGCCCCGGTGCAGGCCGTCACCGCTCCTGACGACCACACCGTCAAAGTGACGCTGAGCAGCTACAGCGACAACTGGCTGTTC
>DATLRQ010000038.1:0-5566 GCA_035534555.1 Candidatus Micrarchaeaceae archaeon | reverse complement strand
GGGTGCTCATCGTTGAGCGCTGGATCCTGGCGCGCCTACGACACCGCACGTTCTTCTCTCTGGTCGCGCTCAACACCGCCATTCGCGAGCTCCTGATCGGGCTCAATGAGCGGCCCTTCAAGAAGCTGGACGGTTGCCGGCGCAGCCTGTTCGATGAGCTGGACCGGCCGGCGATGAAGCCACTGCCACCTGCACGCTACGAGTACGCGGACTGGCTCAAGGCCAAGGTCAACATCGATTACCACATCGAGGTCGACCGCCACTACTACTCGGTCCCCTACCAGCTGGTCGGCGAGGTGGTGGAGGTCAGGCTGACTGCCTCGACGGTGGAGATCCTGCGCCGCCACCGCCGCGTCGCCAGTCACCTGCGGAGCTTCAGGCGTGGCTATCACACGACCGACCCCGCCCACATGCCGGCTGCCCATCGCCGCCATCTCGAATGGACGCCAAGTCGAATTGAGAAGTGGGCGGAAAAGACGGGGCCGTCGACCGCCGAGCTGGTCCGCGGCGTGATGCAGTCGCGGCCACATCCCGAGCAGGGCTTCCGCTCCAGATTGGGCATCCTGCGCCTGGGCAAAGAGTTCGGTGACGACCGCTTGGAAGCCGCCTCCCGGCGGGCGCTCGCCATTCAGTCCTTCAGCTTCCACTCCGTGCACTCGATCTTGAAGACCGGCCTCGACAAACAGCCGCTGCCGACATCGATGCCGTCCACCAAGCCCCGCCAGCACCGAAATGTGCGTGGTCCCGGCTACTACCAGTGACGAGGAGGTCACCATGCTCACCAACGCGACCGTCGACAAGCTTTTCCAGCTCAGCCTCAATGGCATGGCCCGCGCCCTCGGCGAACAGCTGGAGCGCGCCGACTACCAGGCGTTGACCTTCGAAGAGCGCTTAGGCATGCTCGTCGACCGTGAGGCTCAGGACCGCGAGAACCGGCGCCTCTTCCGCTACCTCAAGTCGGCCAAGCTCCGACTCCAGGCCAGCATCGAGGACATCAACTTCCGGCACCGGCGTGGGCTTGATCGCGCCACTGTGCTGGGACTTGCGGAATCGCAATGGGTCGAGGCTCATTGCAACTTTCTCATCACCGGTAAGACCGGGTTGGGGAAGACCTACCTCGCCTGCGCCTTCGCTCAAAACGCAATTCGCCGCGGTCACACCGCGCTCTACCTGCGCGCGTCACGCATGCTCCAGGACCTCGTCGTTGCTCGCGCCGATGGCCGGTTGTCGCGCCTGTTGACCGCGTGGGCCAAGGTCGGTGTCCTGGTGATTGATGACCTAGCGCTGCAACCACTTTCGAGTCAGCAGGCCGCCGACCTGCTCGAGGTAATCGAGGACCGGCACCAGTCTTTCCTGACCTCAACGATGTAGTCCGGACGGATCCCGATGACATTTGAGTCGAAGGCTGCGTGATGAAGCTTGCACAGCGAAAGACCATTCGCGATTACAGGCCGGCCAAGCGGATGTCCATCCGGCAGGATATGAGCGGCATCGAGCAGCTCAGGGTGGGCATGCAGTCGACACACCGCACAGTTGGTCCGGTAGGCACGAATTACCCGTTTAGTGCAGCAGCGCCTGCACCAAGAAGAATTCCGCTCTCGTGTGACATATCGGCGTCTACCGGATGAGTCTTCAACCTCCTCGGTTTCGACGGACATGATCCCTTGGTCGTCAGCTTGAACGAAGAACGCGCGCTCATTCCGGCCTTCGCCAACCACGTAGACAGGGAATATTGGGAAATACGATCCCTCCGATACTCCGACGAAATAGATCAGTGGCACCTGCTTTTGCATCGCCCGACGCAGGCCAACGTTGTCTCGGTGCGACGGGTCTTCGCCTCGATATCGGTAAGTGATGAGTCCATCTGAGCGCGCACCTCGTACGGTCGAGGCTTGCCGGGAACCTCGGGAACAGTCGTGATGCTGAGCGGCATTTGGTCGAGAATGGCCGGCTTGAAAATGCCTTGAGGACCCATCAATTTTACTGTTTGGTTGCCAAAGGGGAAGCCGCGGCTGATGAGCGCTCTTGACAAGAGGTCGCCGTGGAACGTCCGCTGTTGAACCAGATACGCGAACGCTGCTGTTCGCACTGCGATGTCAAGCTCGTCCGGAGTCAAGGCAGAGCAATGCTAGACGTCATGCGGTGGGCTAGATGATCTTTCATCAGTCAGGGCCGGAATCACGCCGGGGTTTTCTTTGGCTAGCACGCATGCCCGGAAGGTGCTCGGCCCGGGCCTCATCGCCTGAGCCGTCAAGGGCCAGTTCGCGCCCTATCGTGGCTTGCAAGGATTTGGAGGGCGACCCGGTCCGCCGCAATCACTGCTCCACCTTGATTGCGAATGTGTTCCCGGCGCCTGGCAGCAACATCTAGCGACCCCCGGCGCGCCCGCGTGCGAACTCGTCTATTGATACCGGCCATGAGTGTGCCCACCGTCCGTTCCGAAGCAACTGCCGTCCGGACCCGGCCGCGGATGTAGTCCCAGTCCATCGTGATGTAGTTCGTGAGGGCGAGCTCGAGAGCGGCGTCGAAGCTGACATCTTCGCGAGGCCAGGACACGGTAGCTTGCCGGACTCGGTCGAGGTATAGGTCTTCGCAGCTGACCATGAGGATCGAACCCCCCCCGACCTTCACACGCACTGTCCTTTCAATATCGTCTCCGGACCCTGGAAACTCCACTGCTACCGGTAGGTCGTCTCGTGTCCAATGCCGCCCGCTCCTATGCAGCCCGAGCGCCCGAAGAGCTGCGAAGTCCTCTCGCGTAGGGTGCGGACACAGATCAAGGTCGGTCGGGTGATACTCGCCTCCGGCCCAGTACTCTTCCGCAGTTCCGCCAACCACGATTGGCTGCTCGCTCAAAATCCTGGTCATAGCTGCAGCGAGGAGAAGGCGCTGTCGCAGGCGAGATTTGGCCTTTGGGATTTGAAGAAGAAGCGCCTCGGCTTGTCGCTGATCGCGCTTAGCGTCGTCGGCCACTGGCCCGCTTCACACGGTCAAAGTGCTGCCGGCTCTGGCCAGCCTGTTCGAGCAACTCCGCCTCGAGCGGCGATGGGTCTCTATCCCAGGGATTGAAGCGGCCTGCACCGAGTACCGACCGAACGATCGCGCGCCGCTCCGCAGCGGGTCGCACGCGTCGTGGGCTTTCACCAAGCTTTAGAGAGATAGGCGCGCCTGTAGCGCGCGCCCACCGATCGATGAACCCAAGAGTCGGCATGCGGTAACCGGCCTCAGCGCGAGCGACCACGGGTTGGGTTGTTCCCATGGCTCGCGCCAGCTCTGCCTGAGTCTGCCCAGACCGACGCCTAGCGTTTGCCAAAATGAGTCCGATCTCCGATTTAGTCACCCTACCATTATACCCACTTGGGTATATTCCCCGACTTAGCCATGCTTGCCTATGGCAGTTGACACCTTCCACCAGTGCCGATGAGCTCCCGGCGAGAGTCGATCAGACCGAAGAACTATCGGAGCTGGGCGTCCTACCGCGGTTGCTCTTCCCTGGCCGGCAGGTATGGGAACGCAAACCTCCGCGTACCTTGGCAATTCGGATACGAGCCGCACCCCCAAAACTGGGCGCCAATACCAGTGTCCCGCAGGCGAGTGACCAAAACCATGGGCTTCCCGCAGGTCGGACAGGCTGGTCGCGGAAGACTGGCAAGGTAGTCCACAAAGCCTTGACTGACCATCGGATCGGAGTCCCCGACCTCGGCGCGATCCAAGGCGCTGATTTCGGAACGAAGCTGCATGAATTCAGGGCCATCGATAAGCCTGAGATTATCGCTCCCACCAAACCGGTAAGCAACAGGGTCAATGTGGCGTTCATTCGATCAGGGCCTAATTCAATCCGTGCTGCGCTGGTAGCGACGGTAATCACTCCTGGTAATAAGGCTAGCCGTGCGGGGTGAGCGACTAGACGCGAACCGGCGTCCACATCGTGAGGCCCGCTAGAGCACCGCGCAACCAGGGGAACGGTCTTGCCTTGGCACGTGTCAACGCGACTAACCGCCGGCTAGTTGGCTCCAGGTCCGGGCTCGCTAACGGCGGACACGTCATTCTCCCCATAGGCGGACAACCTATGCGCTCACCGACAACGAGCGCACGGTGAGCATGGACCGAATCGCCGGCATCTCCGTGCGTCATCCTCAGGTGGTCGCCTTCGGCGGCCACTATGGTTGGCGCGTCGTCACCTGCGTACCCGCCGACCCGGAATCGAAGGGCGGTTCGGAGTCGACGGTCAGGGTGGCCAAGGCGGACCTGGTTCCGACCGAGTGCAATCTGCTGCCGGCCTACTCGAGCTTTTCCTCATTGCTCGAGGCCTGCGACAAGCTCAGCGACGATGTGAACGGTCGCGAACACCGGGAGTCGCGGCGAATACCGGCCGAGGCACTGAAAGAAGAGTTGGCGCTGATGCACCAACTGCCCACCGAGCCGTACACGGCGGCGCTCGGTGAGACGCGCAGCGTTCGCGACAACCAGACCATCCGCTTTGGCTCGGTCCCTTACTGAATCGCCCTGAGTTTCTTGGAGACTTTCCCCGTTTGGTTTCACGCCACGGCTAACGCCGCGTGCTCGGACCAGGGCCTCTCGTACCAGCCTCGGGTCGTGGCGCTCAGGCAAGCGGGGGGTGATCACTCATATGCTTCAGGCGCACGCCGCAACTTTCTCCATTGCTCGCCGTCGTGGTGGAACACGGTGAGTGCGACCTCCTCGCGGGATACGAGGTCGAGCAACTTGCGCGTGCTCGCTCGAAGCCGGTCGGCGTCCTCATAAGACCGTGCCTGACGGTCGACTGAGAACTGCCGCTCGAGACTAACTGCGTCCCCCGCAACAAGCACAGCTCCGGTTCGCGGCAACGTCACCAACACCGACTGGTGGCCCGGCGCGTGGCCGCTGGTTTCGACAAGCCTTAATCCGGGCATCAGCTCGACGTCACCATCGACCAAGCGCCGCAGGGTGCCCGGCGCGTCCCAGTGTGATCGGCCATTTGCAAACCGCTCGGCACCCGAAACTGCCACGTCATATTGCTCGCGCTGGACGATGTGCTCGGCATTGATGAAATGCTCGTGATGACCGACGTGATCAATGTCGAAATGTGTGCAGATGATGACCTCGATGTCCTCAGGGCGCACTCCGAGCTCCCTCAGTTGAGCGAGGATATCGGCCGACTCTTCGGTCGGGAGATCCGAGCCTGCCGCTTCCACGGGCATTCCCGAGTCGATCAAGATGTTGCGCCCATCATCGGTTTGAACCAGGTAGCAGCCTGTCGACATTAGGATCGAACCGCTGGGGACCGCTATGTCGCGCGAGTACTGGTGGATGAGATACATGCGAGCGGGCTTGGTCATCGATCGATCATCGCAGTTCTAGTCCTTGCGTCCTCAGGCATGTTGGCCTGTGATTTCGAACCGGGGTGCCTCACGGTCCTGCCCCGTGTTACCGGCAGGTCTGGATGAGGCCGGAACGGCGGGAGTCGGCAGCGGTAATTGAGGCTGGTTTCGTAGGCTGAGGTCGGACCGGGGGAGGCCCGGTTACGAAATGACCCTCCCAACCATGGACCGGTCGAGAGGGCCGA
>DATLRQ010000037.1:0-4740 GCA_035534555.1 Candidatus Micrarchaeaceae archaeon | reverse complement strand
AGCTCGCCGAGGTCGACCGGCTCCACCGCGTAGCTGACCCTTGGCGTTGCCCCCTGAGACAAGGTCCGCAGGACGGTGACGGCGTCGTTGGCCGCAGCGGTGGCTGTTTCGATGCTCTCACGGTCCACCGGATCGAGCCGGTGAAGATCGACCTCCTTCAGGTATCCAACCGCTGTCGCCATGTGATTGCGTAGGTTGTGCACGACCCCCTCAACGGCTCGGGTGTGGAAGACATGGCGGTCGGCGTCCGACAGCTCGGATTCGAGCACTCGGCGGACCCGCCGCCCCGCGATGGTGTCGGTCAGCGCGAGGGCGAGCACGCAGACGATGGTGGCCAGTAGGTATCCGAGCGGCGTGCCGTCGAGCACGTAGCTGATGAGCAGCGATGCCAGCGCAAAGTAGCCAAACGCAAGGTAGAACGAAGCTGTGAAATTCTGCCTCAAGATGCTAGGGATCGACTCCCCTGTACGTATCGAAAGGCTGATCGCAACCATGACCCAGCTGCACAGATGCATGGCCACAAGGGTGGTGAGACGAGCACCGATTGGGAATGAGGCGCCGTGCCGCAGCATGGCTGCGATCCAAGATCCGAATGCCGCGTAAGCAGCCGCGGTGATCGCATTCGCCAAAAGCGGCCATTGCCCCCGACGGGCCATCGTCATTGATAGGGACAAACCAACCAGGGTGGCATCGATTGGATTGAGCAAGATGGCGCTCGCCCCGATCACTAGACCGGAAAGGGTCAGTCGTCCTCGGTCGATTCGAACATTGGCCGCACTCAAAACTACGACGGAGGCCATCAGGTATAGAAGTTCGATCACGCGGTCTGGGTGTGCCGCGCTTTGTGCCCAAGTCAGACGATCGAGACCGACCACTGAGACGAATACGAAGCCGAGGTATACATACGAAAGGGCACTTCGACTGACGTGCTTGTTGCTAAGCTGCGTGGCATCTCGAAGGGTTTGTCGGATCAAAGAAAGTACCGGGTACTAGTTGTTGATGACAGCGCACTGCCCCGAGCTGCCGCGCGGACTATGCTCGGATCGGTCGGCGAGCTGCGGCTTGTGGGGGAAGCATCGTCGGGGAGACAGGCTCTGGAGGCAATATCCGAGCTCAAACCTGACGTGGTCCTAATGGATGTGCATATGCCGGGAATGGATGGGCCCGCCACCGCCAAAGAGCTCCTTCTCAGATACCCCAAAACGAAGGTGATCGCGTGGACCGTATCAGAATCGAGCGATGACCTATTGCGAATGATGCAGGCCGGCTGCGCCGGATACGTTCTCAAGGATGCCGGCCCAGGCGAGTTACATCGTGCGCTCCTGGCCGCGATGCGGAGTGAGAGCCCTGTCCCCCGGAAAATGATCCCGGAGGTATTGCGCCGGGTCGCCGAATCAACGCCCCTATCTCGCGGCTCAGCTGTCGCATTAACGTCTCGGGAAATGGAGATTCTTCGTGGCATCGCTAAGGGTCACACCACCAAGCGCTTGGCGAGGGAAGTTGGGCTGGCGGCGCCATCTGTTGAAAGCCACTTGCACAACATCTTTCGGAAACTGAGCGCCACAAACCGCGGCGAGGCCGTCAGTGCCGCGCTCAAGATGGGATTGATCACTCTCGCCGACCTCTAACTATGGGTTTCCATTGGTCCGGTCATGGTTTCCCATATCGCCACCTATGGAATTTGAGGATTCCCATTAACAGGCCAAGCGCCGAAACTCTGGCTTACAGAAGTGACCTGGAATACGCAGAGTCGACGGTCGGAAATCTAGGAATAGAAGGGAGTTAGGAAAATGGTGCGCATGGTCAAAAGGCTACTTCGCGGTGGGAGCAAGCGGCGGGCGACTGGGCTCTGGACGTTTTAGAAGCCGGGCCGAACGTAGTCTGGACTCTACATCTTGAGGTAAGTGGGGTCTAGCGCGAATATCGCGGTCTAGAATTCGACCGTCTTGGCCCCCTTTCGTTCACTTCCCCGGTCCGCGCAAGTCTATTTGGCGAGTGTCATAGCACTCGGCGTCGCTATGGTGGCCCTGGGCTGGCTTGTCGATCCAGTTTCGCCTAATCGAGCTTGGATGCTTCTCTATTTGGCTATCGGCACCCAGATTGCTGCTCTTCGGCCGATCCCGTGGCGTACCGGTTATCAACAAGCATTTGATCCACTCCTGGTAGCGATCAGCCTGGCCACGCCTGGAGCCGGAGTGGCGACGATTGCTTGGCTTGCGGTCTTCGACGGTAGGGTGCCTGGGCGGACGATCCACTGGTGGATGTTTCTGTTCAACCGGGCGATGTTTACGATCGCCTATGTCGTACCGTCGATGGCGGTTGCCTCAATCCCTGATGGGATCCCGGGCTTACCAATCAAAACCCTGATTATTGTTGTTGCGGCAGTAAGTCTGAACTACCTGCTCACTGCCCTAGGAATGGCGTTCATCGCGCGCGCCCCGGTTCTGCCAACGCTTTTCGATAACGTCAGCGTAACGGCTTTCATCGGGATAGCAGCTCTGAGCTTCTCTGGCGGAATCATCTACCTCTTGCTGAAGAACGACGTTGGATACATCATGGCTCCAGGCTTGTTTTGGTTCGTTTTGGCGGTGCGCGGCAACGTCGCTGCTGTTCAGCGCCAGACTCTGCTAAAGGACCAAACGCTGGAGCTGGCGGCTCAAGCCCTGGACGCCCGCGACCGCTACACGGAATCTCATTCGATACGAGTCGCTGAACTGGCGGGGCGCCTTGGTGAACATTTGGAACTGGGCGATCAGGACGTAGAACTCATCAGAACGGCCGGATCCCTTCACGATCTCGGAAAAATTGGTGTCCGAGATGACATTCTCAACAAGCCAGGTCCACTCAGCGAAGAAGAGTGGGAAATCATGCGGCGTCATCCCGAAATCGGGGCAGACATGATTGCTCAGCATTCGGCTCTGGCCGCAGTTGCGCCACTTGTCCGGCATCATCACGAACGCTGGGACGGATCCGGCTATCCGGCCGGTCTCAAAGGTGACGTAATTCCATTCGGAGCTCGAATCCTTTCGGTGGCCGACTCGTTCGACACGATTACCGGTGCCCGCATGTATCGAAAGTCGCTAATGACTACGGTCGAAGGCGTCGAAGATATCAGTCGCCGAGCCAATGCCTGGTACGACCCAAATGTCGTCGACGCGCTCCGCGAACTGCACGGACTCAAGCCGCTTGAGGTCCTTAACCGTCCCGAGATTCCGCGCCGGATAACATCGCTCCGCGTCCTTCGCGCAAATCCGGGGTTCAGCAGCTTGATCACGGCGATTGGCATTTCTTCCCTCGGCGACCCACTAACCCAGGTCGCCACGCTGGTGACGATCTTCGTGAGAACTGGTGACCCACGCTTCGTCGCCATTGCGTTCATTGTGCAGGCGCTGGGAACGGTCCTAACGGCTAGCACGCTGGGAGGCATCGCCGACAGGCTTCCGAGGCGTGGGCTAGTTGTGAGCTTAGAGTTGCTTCGCGCAACGGTTCTGGTGGCCACCCCATTTGTGATCGGCAAAGGGTGGTGGCTGATTGTTCCAATTGTCCTCTTACTTGCCTGCGTCAACGCTGTCGTGCAGCCGGCCCGCCAAGCTGCCATTCCAAACCTCGTGCCCAGCGGTCAGGTAGGGAAGGCGAATGCGATGGTGGCAGCTACAACTATGTTTGCGGGAGCGCTTGGGTTTGCAATCGCCGGAGGAATTCTTGCTTTGTTTCCCAAGGGCACGGAACTGCTGTTTATCGTTGATGGCGCGACGTTCGCACTAGGGGCGGCGATCGTCCTTGGAATCCCAAATCTGGGTGGCGGATCCTCATCAACGTCAGTGTCAGGCGCCCTCCGCCGCTCATGGGCTGTCGCAGAAGCTCGACCTCATCTTGTTGTCGGAGCTATGGCGGCATTCTTGATCACGATCAGCTTTCCAGCATTGATCGCTCTTGCTTATCAGACTTCACCGGAAGGCGGCCGGAACTATTCGATTCTCGAGCTGATATCGTCCGTTGGGATTTTTGCCGGGTCCCTTCTCTTAAGCCGGTTTGCGGCAATTGGCACCATGAGAACCGTCGGTGCCGGTCTGCTGGTGAGTGGTGCATTCTCGGTCGTAATCGCTATGAGTACGATGACGACGGGTTCCCCACTAGTGATCATTGGAATAGCGCTCTTTGTCGCGTCCTGTGGTAATCCGATTTACACGGTGGCCAATCAGACCGCGATTCTTGAGGCTGCTGATCCATCCAACCGAGGCAGCATCATGAGCACGCGATTTGGCCTCGTCCAGACTGCGAGCATCGTCGGCATTGCTGTTGGTGGCCTTATCACCAAGCAGTTCGGGCCCGAGGCCGCATATGGAGTCCTCGGAGTCGGGCTGGTGCTTCTGGCCATGTACGCGATCGCCGCCGGCCGAAGCACAATCAACCCTCTTCTTGGGGCGGACTATGAGGAAGCGACGCTCCGTCAGGCAAAGACTTAAAGCGGCTCTGGCGGGCATCCTGCTCGTCATACTGCGGTGATTGCGAAACGTACGTCCTGATCCCCACTCGGGCTCGCATCGCGAGATCGAGCCTGAGATCAAAGCCCCGATCACTGGGGTGGCGATTTCCGCCTGGTCGCTAGACCCGAAAAGGCGCCGCCGCTACCTCCAGATCGCCTTCGGTATTGGGGCGCTGCTGACGGCGCTCATCGTGCTTTACCTACTTCGGGATTTTGTCGGTGCCTTCGTCCTCGGGGGTGCGATCGCCTTTCTC
>DATLRQ010000036.1:0-8597 GCA_035534555.1 Candidatus Micrarchaeaceae archaeon | reverse complement strand
GTGAGGTTGTAGAAGACCTTGCGGATGGGGCTCGCAAACGCCCAGGAGTAGGCCTTCGCCATGAACGCCCCGTCGGCGGTGTCCATCAGCGACATGCCGGCCGCAAAAATCAGCGGCAGCGAAAGCACGGCCATGAACGGGAGACCCTTGGCCGCGGCGCCGGCGGAAATGGCCAGGATGGCCACCTCCGAAGCGGTGTCGAACCCGAGCCCGAACAGAAAGCCGATCGGGTACATCTGCCAGCTGTGCCTGATCACGCGGAACAGGCGCCCGAAGATCCTGGTCATGAAGCCGCCCGCTGTGAGCTCGTGCTCCAGCGAGTCTCGGTCGTACCCGCCGGCCCGCATTCGCCGGTAGACGCGGATGACGTCCAGCAGGATGACCAGGTTCATGACCCCGATCAAGACCAAGAACCCGCCCGAAACTGCGCCGCTCAGCAGCGTTCCGATGGCGCGCAGCCGGCCGCCGTCGCTGACGACCCCGTCGACGATCCACTTGACCGTCAGGCCGAGCGCGGCCGCGATGAGGAAGACCACTGTCGAATGCCCCAGTGAAAAAAAGAAACCAACTCCCACCGGTTTGCGGCCGTCCTGGAGGAGCTTGCGAGTCGTGTTGTCGATCGCTGAGATGTGGTCTGCATCGAAGGCGTGCCGCAGGCCGAAGGTGTAAGCCAGCCCGCCGAGGGCCAGTACGGTGGGCTGGTGGGACGCCAGGACCAGGAGCAGGCCCCATCCTGCGACGTGCAGGAAAGCCACGCCGCCAAAGAAACCGAATAGGCGGTTGCGCTCGCCTCGGTCGAACGACTCGCTCAGGACGGCCCGCATCGACGCCATCAGTCGAGCCTAAGCCTTATTGCTACACAGTCGCAACTTTGTATTCGAATCGCCCCAGCCAACCTGCGACTGCCTCTCATTAAATCCGTGCTGTACGCTTCGGCTGATGGACCTCGACCGCTTGCCCGTCCAGGCTCGAGCCGTGGTGAGCGCGCTTGCGCAGGCCGTCCACAGCCGCGAGCCGGCGATCCGCGCGCGGGTCGAGCGGATCCACGCGACGCACCCGCTTCACACCAATCATCAACTTGCGCTGGAGCTCGTACGTTCCACCCGGCGCAGGGTCGCGATGACCGGCGCGATAAGCGGCGCCGCCTCGATCGCTCCAGGCATCGGCACCGTGCTCGCGGTGGGCACCATCACCAGCCAGTCGCTTTACGCGCTCGAGCAAGAAGTAGAGCTCGTGCTCGGCATCGCCATGGTCTTCGGCCATGAGCTGAGCGGCTCGGACGAACGGGTGCTGGAGGCGCTGGTCGTGGTCGGGATCACGAGTGGGGCGGTCAAGGTGCGCGAGAACGTGCTGGTCTCCGGTGGCGAGCGCATCGCGGTGGAAGCGTTTCGGCACCTGCCCAATCTCATCCTCGTGCGCGGCGGGGGCCGCGTGATGACGCGGATCCTCGGACGTTTGGCGACCAGCGGCGCGGCCAAGGTGGCGGCGCGGGTGGTGCCCCTCGGAGTCGGCGTGGCGGCGGGCGCAGGGTTTGACTGGGTCGCGGTCACCGCCCTCGGCCGCGCAGCGATCAAGTACTACGGTCCGGGCGGCCCCGGGGCGAGACCCCTGCTACTTGCTGCCAAAGATCCCGAGCACGTCAAACTCGGCCGCTGACGCAATCTGGTCGAAGCCGCACTGCTTCGGTTTCTTGTCGGTTCTCCAACGCAGGAATCCTGTCGCGTGCCGGAACCTCTCGCCCGCCTCGAGCTTGTCGTAGCTGACCTCGCAGACGAGCTCCGGCCGGACCGCCACCCATTCCGTGTCCTTGCCGCGCGACCAGCGGCTCATGCTGCCGGGCATCCGGCCGGGGTTGGCGCGCCACTCCTCCTCGGGGATCTCGGTCTGCAGCGGCTTCAACCGTGCCATCAGATCTTTTCGCTCCGCGGCGTTGAACGACGAGGTGTGGCCGACGTAATGCATCCCGCCTTTCGAGTCGTAGAGGCCGAGCAGCAGCGAGCCAAGACTCGTCCCATCGCCCGTCTTGCGCCAGCCGATGACCACGCAATCGCAGGTGCGGTGGTGCTTGATCTTCACCCACAGCCGCTTGCCGGGGACGTATGCCCCACTCCATGACTTGGCCATCACGCCATCGAGCCCCGCTCCCTCGAACCGCTCAAACCATTCCTGCGCAGTGTCCGGATCGCGCGTGTACGGGGTGAGGAAGATCGGCTGCTTGACTCCCTTGAGCAACTTCTCCAACCGCTTGCGCCGCTCTCCCAGCGGCTCCTTGCGAAGGTCGTCGTCGCCCTCGGCCAGCAGGTCGAAGGCCACAAACCACGCGGGCGTGGCTTCCGCCAGCATCTTGACCCGCGATTCGGCCGGGTGGACCCGCTGCTGCAGAGCTCCGAAGTCAAGCCCCCTGCCCCCCACCACCACCAGCTCGCCGTCCAGCACCAGCCGGCCCTGCGCCAGCTTGCGAAAGGCGGGCAGCACCTCGGGGAAATAGCGCGTCATCGGGCGCCCGCCCCGGCTCATCAGGGCTACCTCTTCCCCGTCGCGGAAGACCAGCGTCCGAAAGCCGTCCCACTTCGGCTCGTACTCCCAGCCATCGCCCCTGGGGATTCCCTCCGCCGCCGCCGAAAGCATCGGCTCCATGTCGAGCGGAAGGGGCAGCTTCAACCTATTTGTCCCCAGCTGTCTATATCTTGTGGACGGCGGGGCACAGTGCTACCATATCGACGGCCGATGAGCCGGCCACTGAATTCAACGTCACGCCCCCACCCCAGCCTTGGGAAGCTCGCGCAAGCGGGCTTCCCGCTTTTCAGGGGGCAAATCGCTTGAGCAGGTCGGCGATGGTGAGGTTGCCGTAGTCCTTTCCCAGCACCTGGTTGGCGGTGGCCCACACGGCCCGGGCCGAGGCGGGGCCGCGACTCACCAGGTCGTTGAGCCTCAGTGCCCCGTAGACCTGGATGTCGGGCACGCTGCGCAGCCGGTCTGCGAGCCACTTAGCCCACTGGTTGACGGTGCCTTCGACCGGCGACGCCTCGTGGACGGCCCCCGAGGCCGCCACCTTGGCGGCCACCGCGGCGGCCTTGGTCTCGGCCGCAGCCTGCTTCGCGACGGCCTTGGCCTGGTCGGCCACCTTCTGGGCCTCCGTCTCCACCTTCTGGGCCTCCGTCTCCACCTTCTGGGCCGCCTCGTCGGCGGCTGCTTTGCTCGCGGCCGCAGCCTCGGCGCCACGGCCCTTCATTGCCGCCAGGCCTTCGCCTGCGATCTGGCTGATGCGCTCGGCGGCCGACCCGCTCTCGCCGTTGCCGACGCCCTCGCCGTCCCCGCTGCGCAGTCTCTCGCCAAACCCCCGGCCGAGCGCGCCTCCGATGAGGTTGGGGACGTCGAGCCCGGTGAGCCCTTTGATCGCGGTCGTCGACTCGATCATCGCCCGCGTCGCGTTGCGCACGATGTCTGACGCACCGTCTGCGCTCATCACGGTCAGCGAGTCGATGTGGCCCATCGGCTCGGCCGCCGCGCGCACGATTTCGGGTAGGGCAGCCAGCACGGTCTGGATGATGGCGGCCTCGTTGAACTGCTTGTAGGCGTCGGCACGCATCGCCAGCGCCTTGGCCTCGGCCTCGCCCTTGGTGAGCACGATCTGCGCCTCGGCCCCACCTTCGAGCCGCGTCGTCTCGGCGTCGGCCTCGGCGGAGGCGATCCGCGCGCGCTTGTCGCCCTCGGCTCGCGCGATGACGGCCTGCGCTTCGGCCGCGGCCGGCTTGACCGTGGATGAGAGGAGCTCCTTTTCTTTGCGATCCGCTTCCAGCTGCGCCAGCTCGGTCTGCTTGCGCACGACCTCCTGCTGCGCCTCGGCCTGGGCCAGGGGACCGGCCTGGTCGGCGCGCGCCTGCGCGGCGGCGACCTGGGTCTTGGTCTCTGCCTCGCGCAAAGACACGTCTCGCGCCGCGTTGATCTTGACCTGCTGCGACTCGGCCTCTCTGACCGCGGCCTCCTGGTCGGTCGTGGCCTTGACCATGCGGGCGTCACGCGTGACGGTGGAGACGCTCTGCTGGCCGAGCAGCTCGATGTAGTTCGATTCGTCGGAAAAGCTCTGGATCGTGAAGGCGTCGATCTGCAGTCCGCTGGTCGCGAGGTCGCCCTTGGCCGCGTCCTGCACCTGCTGCAGGAGCTTCTGCCGGTCGCGGATAAGCTCCTCGATGGTCAGGGTCCCGACGATCGAGCGAAGCGATCCTTCGAGCACGTTCTTGACGATCGAGTCCACCTGCTCGGGCTTGGCGTCGAGGAAGCGCTCGGCGGCGTTGCGGAGTGACTCCACGTCCCGCCCGATCTTGAAGGTGGCCACTCCCTGGACCTGGACCTTGATGCCCTGGCTGGTCACGGCGTCGCTCAACGAAACGTTGATCTGGCGCGCCGTCAGCTTCAGCTTGCCGACGCGGTCTAGGAGGGGACGGATGAAGGTCCCGCCTCCGACCACGACCTTGACCCCCTTGTCTCCCGGATGCGAGGCGACCTGACCTCGTTCGTCGCGGACCTTGGCGCCACGCGATCCGGCCACGATCAGCGCTTCGTTCGCCCCCGCCACGTGGTAGCGGCTGGCAACGAACGCGATCAACAGGATGAGGATGATCACGCCGGCGACGGCGAGGAACGGTGTTGACGTCAAGAATTCAGGCATCGGACCGTGCTCCTTCAGTGGTGGCTTCGGAATTGGCCGTGACGACGAGGTTGCCGCCGGCGACGGAAACGACCTTGACCTCGCGACCCGCTGGAATCTCGGAATCGGCCGTCGCAGTCATGTTGTGCGATGAGCCCGCGAAGCTGATCAGGACGGTGCCGAAGTGGTTGGCCGGGATGCCCACGGACACCCTCCCGGTCGAGCCCACCATGTCCTGGAGTTCGAAGGTGCTACTCGACTCGGCCTGTCGCAGGACCTTGAACGCTCCGAACACCACGCCAGAGCCGACCAGGCCGGCGCCGCCGCCGATCAGGGTGGCCACCCCGACGCCTGCTCCGACGCCGTGGAGGCCGAACAGGCCGCCGATCCCGAACATGGCGACGAAGCCGAGCAGCATGGGGGTCGGCGACACGCCCGCCACGTCGAAGCCGAGATGGATGGCTCCCAGCAGGCCGCCAAAGATGTCATCCACGATCAGGGTCAAGAGCAGCAGGCCACCCCCGAGCAGGAGGCAGACGCCGAACACCAGGTCAGCCGCGCTCATGCCCTACCACCCGCGACTGCATCTTAGGACGAGGGCCGGACGGATGCAGCCTGACGTTACCGGTCGAGGAACTCCGCGATGACGCGTGCCGCATCTGCGTTCATGCCGATCGTGTAGTGGTTGGCATCGATCTCGGCCCCAATCGCCACGGGCACCTCGCGCAAGAAGCGGTCGTAGTCCTCTTTGGTCAAGATGTAGCCGAAGTTAGGCGGGATCTCCTGTGCCGCGCGCAGGAGCAGGACCGGCATCGTGAGCGCGGACCAGAGCCTGTAAGGATCTTGCTGCAGCCGATACTGCTCGTCCTCGAACGGCGCAGGCTTCTGGGTCCGGAATGAGACCCCTCCCTCGACGTCGACCAGCTCGTAGTCGAAAAGGCGCTCCCACGGCGCCCACGGTTGGTAGTGGGGCAGGTTCCGGGCCAACGACATGAATGCGTCTCGCGTTGGAAACACCGCGGCCAGCCTATCCACGCCCGCATAGACAGGCACTTTCGCCGACTCCTCGGGCACGCCCGCTGCGTCAATCAAAACCACCCGGCGCACGCGCCTCGGCGCCATGTGGGCGACGACCATCGCGATCCAGGCGCCCATCGACCAGCCGATGACATCAAACGTCTCGGCCTGCAGTTGATCCGCCATCTCGATGACATCCTTCGCGTGCGCCGGCCAGCCATAGGTCCCCGGACCGGTCTTGGCGCTCCGTCCGCGGCCACGAGGATCGAAGGCCAGCTTTCGGTGACGCTCTCCGCCGAGGGCCTCATAGATGACGTCAAAGCTGCGAAGGTTGGCGCTCAGACCCGGGATGCCGACCACCAGCCGGCCTGCATCGGCGCCCGCGATCTCATATGCGACCTCGCCCGACTGCAGGTCGAATTTCCTACTCGCTGTGCCCGCCACGCCACAACGTTAAACGACCACGTTCGACAGCGACTTGAGTCGCTTCCGAGGCCTGTGCCGGACCAGCGCCTCAACGCGGCCTGACGCGCTCTCAGCAGTCGAACACCAACCAGCAGATGTCGTTCCGCAACCGCTGGTCGCCGAGCACGAGCTCGCGAATCGCCTCGGGGAGCTGGTCGCGCTGCCACCGGCACTCGAGTCGCCCTGCGCTCTCGCCATCTCCTTCCGGCGCAGCCGCACGTGCGGCCTTGATCGCATAGGCGGCCGCACCGAGCTCATGCGCCGCGACGTGTGCGACGACCGCCGCTTGGCCGGCAGCGTACGCGGCATGGCGTGCCGCCCCGCCCAGGTCTCTGGCCGCGGCCATCGCATGGCCGCCCGCCGTGCGGGCCTGGGACATCGTGTTCTCGCCACGCACCCAGGCACGGGCCCGCTCAATCGCCTGACGCGGTCGGGGATCCTCAGGCCGAGCCGACTCAAACCGGTCGAGGACGTGTTCCGCGCACGACGCCGCCCACAGGGCGAGGAGCTGGTGATCCGAATCGGTGAGGACCCCACCGCGGCGGATCGTCACGAAACGACGGTCGCGGTCTTTCGGGAGGATCACACCCAGCACCCCTTCTGCTCGAATCTGGCCAACGTCTTACACGATGCCCCCCGCCCGTCATTCACGCTGCTTGAGCTGCACCTGTCGCCCTTCACCCAACCGCATGAAGGGCAGGACCATAACGTCCTCCCAATCAAAATCGGCCGCATTCCCGGCTCAGAAACGGCGTGGTCGGGCGGGCGAGTTTCGAACTCGCGGTCTCCTGGTCCCAAACCGGAGGCTAAGGCCTACGGTATTCAGCTCGATCTTGGCGCTCGATGCGCAATCCGTCGCAAGTCTTTTAACTCGTCCGACGAGGCGCACGGCCAGCCGTGAAGGGAGCTTAAATCGGATCGCTCGTCAAGCGCCGAGGCCGACAACCACTGCTAGCGCGCGATCGACCTCACGAAGCTCACCAAACGCGAGCAGCCCGTGGGATTCGCCGAGCCTGCCTGGATCGACTGCCCCGAGCTGCTCGACCAAGACCCGAGTCAGCTGACCGTCGATTTTCACCTCGGGTCTGAATGAGGCTGGATGGGCACGAGTAGAGGTGGGCGCGATGATCACCGTGGACAAGCTGAGCAGCTCATCGGCCTGAAGGACCACACCGTAACGGTGCCCCGCCTGTTCGTGTCCTCTGGTTCCTCGGGGCGCCCGCAGTCGAAAGACCTCACCTCGCTGCACGAAGGGATTCCATCAAACGAGCCACCCGAGCTTTCTCCGTACGATCCTCGCGGTCAACGCTTAGGCGCTTCGCCTCAGCGACAAGGTCACCGCGCTGTCCTCGCCCCGCGAGCTCGACGATAGCTTCTCGGACGACCTCGGATTGGCTTCGACCCGAACCGGTGAGTGTGCGGAGAGCTTCCTGAGCCTGCTCATCTAGCCTGATCGAAATCGCCTTCTCCATTGAGTGAATTGTATCACAATTGTATGACACCGCTCTCTGGCTACAGGAGAAGGTTGTGGACTGCTCTAGGTTTGATCGAGGCTGAGGGGTGTCGGGCGGGCGAGATTCGAACTCGCGGTCTCCTGGTCCCAAACCGGAGGCTAAGGCCTACCGTATTCGGCTCGAACTTAGCGCCAACGACGTAATCCGGCGTAAGTCTCTTAACTCACAAAGCAACACGGGGCTTTCGTTCGGTGGGCACGCCATGAACGTCACAGGCTTCGATAACTCGCTCTGCAAGCATCCGACTGTTGAGCCATACGATTACGGAGTCCGGCTGTCGGTTCCTGATGCTGAATCGGACGCCCCAGCCAAGCTGGTTCAGCGGCTTGACCAACCCGACCAGCTTCACGTCAACCCAAGCGGCTCGAGCGCCCAATCCAAAGCAATTGAAGGAAACGCCCTCATCCGTTAGTTTGAATCGACCCGCAGGCCAAGTCGCGGCCCCCCATCGTCCAAGGCGAATGCCGCAAATCAGTTCGAATGGCTCTCCGGGTTTAGCTGTAATGGCCGCGGCGGCAAAGGCCATTGACTTTCGGTAAGTTCCGGTCGCCAGCACGACAACGCTGAGCAAAGCAGCGATGACCACGAAAGAACCGATAATGGCGACCTCATCGGTCACCCGTGGGAGCCTACTAAAGTCGACGCCATTAAAGTCGGATCACGATGACCGAACAATTACCAAGCGGTCTTCAGTCCCTGGCGAATTCGCACTGATCTTACTGCCGGCGGCCGATTTCAGTCGAGACCACTTAACCAGTGACGTCCTCGGCACCGCCGTCAGCGGCGAGCGAACAATCCCGCTGCAGCTTCCATCACCCCACATCCGCAATGCGTATCAGCCGGACCACCGCAGGACGTCGTGATCCCATGATCCCCCCGCCTCTGACGAAAGAATCGGATCGAGAAAACTCCTCACAGTACTGAGGGCAGCGTCGAGGTCCTTTTCCGCAAGA
>DATLRQ010000035.1:0-198590 GCA_035534555.1 Candidatus Micrarchaeaceae archaeon | reverse complement strand
ATCCGACGGGTGCCCAGGTCACCGACTCCGAGCTGGCGGCGGTTCGCGTCACCGCTCACAAATTCCACGGCGAGTGGAACTACAGGATCCGTCCAGCCGGCCAGGCGCCGACGTCGGCTTCGTAACCCTTATTTCGAGGAGGGCCCTAATCACGCGGATGTGATCGAACTCTTGAACGGCGGTTGCGGTGAGTACGACGAGCGTCACAAGCTTTCAGACATCACGATAGACGACGTTGCGAAGGCGGCTGAAGGCCAGTACATGGACATGAAACAGACCCTGGCCAACATGCAGGAACCGTTGCGGGGAGCGGCGAAGGCAACCCAAAGGCCTTCTTAGACCTCTGGTGCAAGGGTGCCTGCGCTCAGGCCGCGCTAGCTGCTCAATGTGCTCCCCCGGCTGGAATGGCGCGCCGCCTGTCCCTTCATCCCCAAATAATCATTGGGCCCGACAGCGGAGGTCGCCCTATTAATGGTTTGCACAAATGACCTTGGGCTTGTTAGCCTGACGGGGTCGCGAAGAGGGACCGCGGCAATGGGGCGTCGATTCAAGGGGGGAAACTTGTCTATGACTCAGCACCGACTCAGGTCGCGTATCCGCGCGGTGCTGACAGGCGCGGCAATGTTGCCCGTTCTGGCGGCCGGCATTGCAAGCTCGCCCGTCAGCGTTTCGGCCAGCACGACGCGGCTCATCTCCTCGTCCGGCACCGCCAGAATCGCCGCGAGCGCCTCCTCGTCCAGCACGGCAGGCGTCGAGAACCCCGAATTTCCAGGCGCCGCTGGCAGCGATGCCGCCGCCGCGAGCGATAAGAACGGCCCCAACCGCAGCCACTCGTCGACCGGCGGATCGATCAAAGGCATGGCCACCGGCGACGGCAACGGCACCATCGCCGGGTCGAACCCCGAGCTCGCCACGAGCTTCGACGGGCTGAACCATTTCGTCAACCGGTTCGGCGTCAGCGGCGGCAACCAGTTCAGCCTGGAGCCGCCAGACCAGGGTCTGTGCGCGAACGGCACCTACGTCCTCGAAACCATCAACGACGTCATGGCCGTTTACCGACCAGACGGCACGATTGCATCGGGACCGGAAGCGCTCAACGCCTTCTACGGCTATCCGTTCGCGATCAACCGCACCACCGGGGTGCGCGGGCCCTTCGCGACCGACCCGTCATGCCTCTTCGACTCTGCCACCCAGCGCTGGTTCCACGTCATGCTCACGCTCGACACCCTGTCGAACGGCGAGTACACCGGAACCAACCACCTCGATCTGGCGGTCTCCCAGACCGCTGACCCAACCGGTGGCTGGAACATTTACACGGTCCCGGTCCAGAACGACGGCACTTGCTCCGGCATCTGGTACGACGGGACGCCGAACAACGCGTGCCTTGCCGACTACCCACACATCGGGGCTGACGCCAACGGTTTCTACATCACCACCAACTCGTACTCGTTCTTCGGCAACGACTTCTGGGGCGCCCAGATCTATGCCTTCTCGAAGCTGGCGCTGGCGGCCGGCGACCCGACCGTGGCCGTGACCAGAATCGACACGCACGGCCTGGACCACGGCAACTCCGGCTTCACCCTCGCCCCCGCGCAAGCACCTCCCGGCGGTCTTCAGGAGAGCAATGCGGGCGGCACCGAGTACTTCCTCAGCAGCAACGCCGCCGACGAGGCGCACGGCAACGGCGCCAGCATCGGTCCTCGCAGCTCGAACCAGATCCTGGTCTGGGCCCTCACCAACACCGCCTCTCTCGGCACCAGCTCGCCCGCGGTCACGTTGACCCACACGGTCCTCAGCGTTGCCACGTACGCCTTCCCTCCATCTTCACCGCAGAAGGCCGGGTCGACACCGCTTCGGGACTGCCTCAACAGCAAGCCATGCTCGATCGCGCTCAACGGCTCGCCCGATCCTTTCCAGGAGAAGGAATACAACCTCGACAGCAACGACACCCGCATGATGCAGACCACCTTCGCGGCGGGCCAGCTCTGGGGCTCGCTCGACACTTCGCTGTCGCACGCAGGCTCCAAGAGGGCGGGCGTCGAGTGGTTTGTGGTCACCCCGGCCGTGTCAAACGGCGGCTCGCTCACCGCTTCGGTCAGCAACAGCGGCCGTCTTGGGCTGCCTGACAGCAACCTCATCTACCCCGCCATCGGAGTCACCTCCGCCGGCCACGGGGTCATGGCGTTCACGGTCGTCGGCGCCGACCGCTTCCCCAGCGCGGGCTACGCGCTGATGAACAGCGCAGGCGTCGGAGCCGTGCACGTCGCCAAGGCTGGCGCGGGACCCGCTGACGGGTTCAGCGGCTACATCATCGAGAATTACCCGAACCCGATTCGCCCGAGGTGGGGGGACTACGGGGGGGCCGCAGTCGTGGGCAACCAGATCTGGATCGCTTCCGAGTACATCGGCCAGACCTGCACCCTCGCCCAATACGAAGCCACCAGCTTCACGTGTGGAAATACCCGCACCGCGCTCGCCAACTGGGACACCAGGATCAGCCTGATCAACCCGTAAGGCGCGGAGTTTCGATCTGACAGGGGCCGGCACCGCGCCGGCCTCTCCCCTTTCGGGGGGTTGAGTAACAGGCCGCGGTATCTTGGCCCGTATGAGCTCCGAAGTCGACCACGAGTCGCGATTGGAGATGATGGCCCCGCTTGCGCGGGCCTACGCCCGCTCGGTGCCGGAGCATCCGGCTGATGCTGGGCTCTTCGGACCGCAAAGCCTGGTCTGGCGCGTCAACCGCGATCGCGCCTTCCCGCTGGCGGGCATGCGGTCGCTCATGGTCCAGGCGCTGCATCCCCTGGCCATGGCCGGTGTGGCGGAGCACAGCGACTGGCGCCGCGATCCTTTCGGCCGCCTCGCCGCCACCAGCGGCTACGTGCTGACGGTGACCTATGGGGACTCCGCCGCCGCCAACGCCGCGGCCGCTCGCGTCCGCGCGGTCCATGTACACGTCCGGGGCACCGATCCGGTGACCGGACTCAGCTACAGCGCGGAGGACCCTGACCTGCTGCTGTGGGTTCACGCCGGCATGGTGGATTCGATCGTCCAGGTTGTGCAGCGTTTCGGCCGCGGCCTCAGCGCCGGCGAGGCCGATCGATACGTCGCCGAGATGGTGCCGTTCGCCGTGATCGTCGGTGTGCCGCCCGAGCGAGTCCCTGCCAGCGTGCACGACCTACGGACGTACATCGAGTCGGTGGATCTTCGCCAGGTCACGCCCGCGGCGCGTGACGCCATCGGAGTCGTCCTCGACCCGCCTGATCTCGCTCCCGACCTTCGCGACCTCTGGCACGACCTCGGCCAGGTGGCGATCGGTACCCTGCCCGACTGGGCGCGCGAGATGTACGGCTTTGTCGCACCCCCGCCCGAATCGATGGAGCGGGAATCGGTCAGGCAGCTCATCGGCGCCGTCGACTTGATGTTCGAGTCTTTGCCCGGCGTGCTCGAGGCCAGGGAGCGCATCGAGCTCCGCAGCCGGGGTTGAGCAAGCCGGGGCAACGCGCTGCGATGCGGCAGTCCAGGCTCGGCCGCGCGGGCGCGCTCGGCCGTCTTGCGCTGCGCGTCGGCGGGCGCTACGTGGCCCGATCGCCTCGCCTGATCTTCGCCTCCGTCGATCGGCGCACCGAGCTGCGTCACGACCTCGCGCTGCGAACTGCCGACGACGTCGCCGAGGAGCTGGGTTCGATGAAAGGAGTGCTGATGAAGCTCGGCCAGATGGCGAGCTACATCGACGAGGACATGCCGTTGACATTTCGCGCCGCGATGTCGCGTCTCCAGCATCGCGCCCCGCCGATGAGCGAAGAGCTCGCTTCCTCCGTGATCCGCGAGGAGCTGGGCGACGAGCCTGAGACCATCTTCGCGCGCTGGGATCCGGTGCCATTCGCCGCCGCCTCGATCGGGCAGGTGCATCGCGCCATCACGAGGCAGGGACGTGCCGTCGCGGTCAAAGTTCAGTATCCCGGCATCGCCCGCAGCATGACCTCCGACTTGCGAAACGTCGGTCTCCTTCGGCGCATCGCCGCAGCCGCCTTCCCCGGTCTGGATACACGCGCCCTGGTCGATGAGCTGGGCGAGCGACTGAAGGAAGAGGTCGATTACAAGCTCGAGGCAGGAAGCCAAGAGCTATTCGCCAACTACTTCAAGGGGCATCCGTTCATCCACGTCCCTGCGGTGGTCACAGACCTGAGCACGGCCAGGGTGCTCACGAGCGAGCTCGTGGCCGGCTCGCGCTTCGACGAGTTGCAGACCTGGGATCAGCGCGAGCGCGACATGGCGGCTGAGACCATCTACCGGTTTGTCTTCCGCAGCCTGTACAGGCTGCACGCTTTCAACGGAGATCCCCACCCCGGCAACTACCTTTTCCACGGGCGGGGCCGAGTGAGCTTCCTCGATTTCGGCCTGACCAAGCGCTTCACGGATGATGACCTCGCCCCGCTCATCGATGGAGTGCGTTTCATGGTCATCGAAGGCGACGGAGACAGCTTCCGCGGGGCGATGGAGCGTGCAGGCTTCCTGCGGGCGGGCGCTCCGGTCCCGACGCAGGCGGTGGTCGATCGCTTCGGCCACTTCTACGGCACCGTGATGAGCGACGCCCCGATGACGATCACGCCGGCGTTCGCGTCGGCGATCGTGAAGCGTTTCTTCGACGCCCGCAGTCCGCTCGCGCCGTACAGCGACGTCCCGCGCACATACGCGATCCTGCAGCGGATCAACCTGGGCCTGTACGCCGTGCTCGGAAGTCTCAACGCCACCGCCAACTGGCGCCGCATCGCCGAAGAGATCTGGCCGTTCGCCAACGGGCCGGCCTCGACACCGATTGGTGAAGCGGAAGCCAGATGGTATGCGGAGCAGGCCCGGCAAGGAGCAGAGCTCGACCGGACCGCCTGACGGAATCTCGATTTCCGAGCTTTGCTTCTGGACTCGCCTTTTTCGCTATGCCTTAGAGGGCTTTGGTGGCTGGAGCACCAGTCGGTAGCCCTTACCCTTCTCGTTCACAACTTCGCACACCCCGTCAAACGGAGCCAGCTTCATTCGAAGCCGGGTCACATAGGTCCGGAACTGTTCGATTGACGCGTCAGGACCCCATGCCGGTAGAGCGATGTCCTCGGCAGCGAATAGCTGATTCGGATTGGCCAGGAAGAATGAGAGGAGCTGCCACTCGCGCTTCGTCAAAGATACCCCCACCGTATCGCTTCCCACCGTGCGCAGCTTGGCGTCGAAAACGAGGCCGCCCATCTCGATCTTGGTGGCGATCGAAACAACCGAGGCGGGATCAGGCCCGCGCAGCTCCGACCTTATGGCTCCGATTAAGGCGTCGGGTACGAACGGCTTAGGCAACACCTGGCTGGCACCGGCTTCATAAGTCTCGAGCACCGTCCCGGCATCGTCGGACGCCTCGTCGAGCAAGATGAACGGGCACCGGGCCTCAGCTCTGAGCTCGCCCAGCTGCTTCGGCGTCACTCGGGATTCCGCACTCATGCCCAGGATCACCAGGTCAAACCTGGTGGACGTTTCCAGCTGATGCTTGGCCGCATCAAGCTCGGCCACACTCTCGAACTCCCCTCCGGCGAGCTCGACGACATGCGAGATGACGGAGCGGTAACCCGCATTGGCGTCCACCACCAGGATCCGGGGCAAGCGCGCACGCTGCCGAAATCTAGGCTGAGTCTTGCGCTTTCCCATGGCACACCCCCTCTGCCGGCTCGTGGCCGACGATCAGATTATTGCGGTAGGCGGCCTCAGGGGGCTAGTTGTCGCGGAACACAAGAGAGTATCCACGCCCTGGTCGGTTGACCAGATCGCATGGGATGTCCAATTTCTTCAGCAGCTTGCGCACACGCCGGACGTAGTTCCGGACCTCTTCTGGAAAAAGAGAAGGTTCGCCCCATGCCTGGCCGAGGATCTGGCCCACCGTGAAGTAGCGGTGCGGATGATCGAGCAGGAACTGAAGGAGCTGAAACTCCCTGATGGTCAACGTGACTTCTCCACCCTTGTACCTGATCACACGCCCGTTAGGATCGAGCCAAAGACCATGGAGATCCCATATGCGCTGGTACCAAAGCTCAAGCCGGTGTTGATACCCCTCCATCTGACTCTCGATGATCCTGACATCAGCTACCGCTGCCATCCGCGCGATCGGGTGCAGCTTGGTTACATCACGTTTGACCCGGTCGAGAATCCCGCGTTTGAACTCCAAGAGGTCCGCATAGATGCTCATCCAGTGGCGGGCGTCCTCCCAGCGAGTGGTTTCAATGTGCTCACCCTCTAGCGGTCCGGAAGGTGTCCCCTTCAAGGCTGGCTCGCTGGTTTCTTGGCGACCCGCTCGAACCCACGACGCATAACTCGATCGACCCTTTGAGTCAGTGAGGCCGAGACGCGATGCACGTCCGGCAAATGTGCCACCCAGGACCGGCCGCTGTCAGCAAAAACCGCTGTACTCGCCGCATAACAAATGTTGCGGCCGCGCCCGCTCGAAGCACCGCATGACAGTGCTGCGGGGACGGGCTGTACCCTTCTGGCCGGCCAGAGTCGCGGTCACTGCGAGCCGTCGACCCGTGGGGCTGGTCGATCGTCGGCACCGATACTGCCGACGCCGCAATCGGACTCATGGTCGCGGCACTCGTCGTCTCGGAGCGCTGGTCTTCGAGCTGCAGCCTGCAGCCCGCAAGCCCGAGTAGTTGAGGCTCGTCCAGAAGATCGCCGGTTGACCCGTATCCCGGATGGCAAACTCCGGCGGGCGACGCCTGCCGGAGTCTTCTTATCAAGCGATCAGGCCTTTTGCCAGCTGGCACCGCGAACCGGTGACATTCGGCACCTGTGCATTCAGCTGTCGAACTCAATACTCGCCAAGTGAGAGTCCAGCATTCAGTGCACATCAACCGCACCGTCGAGGCGGTCCGCGCGGTTCTCGCTACCGCGCCCGCAGGCTGGCTTCCCAGCTTGGTCGGCCCTCGCCCCAGCGCCGCCGGCGAATCGTTTGCCGACATCGGACGCCGGACGAAGGTGAGCATCGAGGTCGGCGCACCGATGATCTCGGGCATGTCGACCGAGATTCCCATTACCTGGCGGGCGTCATTTATCGGGGGCCCGTTCCTCTTGATGAAAGGAAAGATCGAGGTCGCGCCAAACGAGGGGCGCTCCACGACGCTCACGGTCTTTGGCTCGTACGACCCGCCATCAGAACGCATTGGGGCCTACCTGGGCGAGAGTCTTGTTCTCCAGGCCGCCGAGGCCAACGTCGAGGAACTCGCCGAGTCGATCGCCGGGCGGCTCGACGCGGCGGCCGCCGCCGACTGAGATCCAGGCGTGGTCGTGTGCCTCGCCAAGTACACCGCAGCCTCGGCCCGGCGTGCCCCCTCCAGCTTCGAGAGGATGGTGGATACGTAGTTCTTGACGGTCTTCTCGTCATCTCGGGATCGAGCAGGCTCCGGGCCGCGCCCACCTCCCGGATCACGCGGATCAGCTCCCCGCCGCGGATCTGCGTGAGCACGTAGCCGGCGGCGGCCGCCATTTTCGAAGCGAACAACGCCTCGTCCTCAGCGACTGAAGTCAGAATCAGGACCTGGCCTGGCCCTGGCCTCGGAGCTGTCGCTATTGTCCTGAAGCGCGGGGGCCCTTCGGCCCTCGATCCTAGGCGACGGCAGGAACAGTCTTGAGGCCGGCGATGTGACGCCAGCCCAACCTGATCATCCACTAACGAAGGGAAACGACATGAAAGCACTGGTTTATCACGGTCCCGGTCAGAAGTCCTGGGATACGGTTCCCAGCCCAACTATCCAGCAGCCAACCGACGCCATCGTCAAGATCGACACCGCCACGATCTGCGGCACCGATCTGCACATCCTCAAGGGCGACGTGCCCGAGGTGAAGTCGGGAACCATCCTCGGCCACGAGGCGGTCGGCACCGTGGTCGAGACAGGTGCCGCGGTGACCAACTTTCAGATTGGCGACCACGTGCTGGTGTCGTGCATCACATCGTGTGGGAGCTGCCGGTTCTGCAAGGAGGGTCGCTACGGCCAGTGCATCGGCGGCGGCGGGTGGATCTTCGGCCACCTCATCGACGGGCTCCAGGCTGAGTACGCCAGGGTTCCGTTCGCGGACAACTCGCTTTACAAGATTCCATCCGGACTCACCGATGAGCAGGTCCTCTTCCTGTCAGACATCCTCCCAACCTCATTCGAGGTGGGCGTGCTCAACGGCGGCGTCAAGCCGGGAGACACCGTCGCGATCGTCGGCGCAGGCCCGATCGGCCTCGCCGCGGTAATGACCGCGAAGCTCTACACACCGGCGCATATCGTCGTCATCGACCTCGACGACGGCCGCCTGGCGAAGGCGAAGGAGTTCGGCGCCGACGTCACCATCAACAACGGGCGCGAGGATGCGGTCATGCGAGTCCACGAGCTGACAGGAGGTTTGGGAGCCGACGTGGCGGTCGAAGCCGTCGGGCTGCCGTCGACCTTCGAGCTCGCGGCGGAGCTGATCCGCGCCGGCGGCAAGCTGGCCAATGTCGGCGTTCACGGCAAGGCGGCGACGCTGCACCTGGAGACGCTGTGGACCAAGGACGTCACCATCACGACAGGCCTGGTGGACACGCGTACGATCCCCCAGCTGCTCTCGTTGATCGAGGGCGGCAGGCTGGACCCGACGGTGCTCGCCACCCATCGCTTCTCGATCGACCAGGCGATGGAGGCTTATGAGGTGTTCGGCAACGCCGCCAAGTCCCACGCCCTGAAGGTGGTTCTCGAGGGCACGGCGGTGGTGAACAAGAGGAACTCGAAAGCCGGGGTCGAAGCCTCGGTCTGACTTCAAGACATGTGCCTCGCCGGCTGCATGTCTCAGGGCCGGGGCGCCGCGCCCCGGCCACACACCGTTGGTTTACGCCCGGCGCTTGGCGGCTAGACTGCAGCGGAGAAATCTCGATCTAGTCGGCCGGCCAAGCCCGGCGAAGGATGGAAGATGGGCCGGCAGGACCGCTCCGTGACCGGCCGCCGAGCGCTGGTCCTTGGCGGCGGTGGTGTCACCGGCATCGGCTGGATGACGGGCTTGCTGGCCGGGCTGGCGGAGGCCGGAGTCGATCTAACCCAGGCGGACCTGGTCGTCGGCACGTCGGCCGGCTCGGTGGTCGGCGCCCAGATCCTCGGCGGGCCCACCCTGGCCGACCTCTATGCGGCGCAGCTCAAGGACGCGACCGGGGAAGTCGCTGCGAAGATGGGTGCGCGTGCTTTGTTCGGCTTCGTGGTGAGCGCCATGTGGCCGGGCGACGAACGTGCCGGCCGGGCTCGCCTCGGCCGTGCGGCGATGAAGGCTAGAACGGTGCCCGAAGCGGAGCGGCGCGCGATCATCGAGGGGCGGCTGCCGGCCCGCTCGTGGCCGGTGCGAGACCTGATCATCACCGCGGTGGATGCCGAGACAGGGGAGGCGCGCAACTTTGATCGGAGCGGCGGTGTCTCGCTTGGCGAGGCCGTGGCAGCGAGCTGCGCGGTGCCCCTGGTTTGGCCGCCGATAACGATCAACGGGCGGCGCTACATCGACGGTGGCGTGCGATCGCCCGCCAACGCCGACCTCGCCGTGGGCTGCGAGAAGGTGGTCGTGCTGGCGCCGATCACGACAGCCCTGCGGTCGGCGGGAAGGATCGAGCGCCAGCTATCTTCCCTTGGGGCCGACGTGCGTTCGATGGTGGTCAGTCCCGACGCGGGCGCACGAAACGCCATCGGGCGAAACGTCCTCGACCCCGCGCATCGCGTCGCCTCGGCTCGTGCCGGTCACGCCCAGGCGGCGGGCGCGGCATCCGCGGTCGCGGCCCTCTGGTCAGTCGCCTGAATTGGTAAGCACTCGAGAGCCGGCGGGCTAGTCGGGGCTGTGGGCGACAGGGCCCCCGAGCGGCCAACCAGAAGCGTCAAGAGCGACCTCGTCGACGTAACACCAACCCCAGTCCTCACCCGGCTCGAACGATCGGATGATCGGATGTCCGGTGCGTTTGAAATGGGCGGTGGCGTGCTTGTTCTTGGAGCTGTCGCAGCAGCCCACGTGCCCACATGTCATGCACAGCCGCAGATGGACCCACGTATCCCCGATCCGCATGCAGTCCTCGCATCCGTCTGCGCTGGGCGTGACCGCCTTGACCTGCGTGAGATGAGTGCAACCAGCCATGGGCCACAACGAGCGTACGACGCCTGGCTCGCTTAGGCTGAGCGAAATTTGACCACCGACAAGCCGCAGCTCGTCGTGGCCGGCAGCCGCGCGTGGCGAGGGTGGCTCGAAAAGAATCATTCGAGCTCGGAAGGGATATTCCTGGTGCTGGCGAAAAAAGGCACCATGAAACCGACGAGCCTTACATACGCGGAGGCGCTGGAGGAGGCGCTCTGCTTTGGCTGGATCGACGGTCAGGCTCGCAGCCGCGATGACGCTACGTTCACCCAGAGCTTCACCCCACGCCGCAAGCGGAGCCCGTGGTCCAAGCGAAACACTGGCATCGGCGAGCGGCTCGTGGCCGAGGGCAGGATGCACGCGACGGGTATCGCCGAGATGGATCGGGCCAAAGCCGACGGCCGGTGGGCGGCCGCCTACTTAGGTCCGGCCACGATCGAGGTTCCGCTCGAGCTCTCAGCGGCCCTCGCCGCGAGGCCCAAGGCCAAGGCCAAGTTCGCGACTTTGAACAGTCAGAATCGCTATGCGATCCTGTATCGAATCGCCACCGCCAAAAGGGCCGAAACGCGGGCCAAGAGAATCACGCAATTTGTCGATATGCTGGGGCGCGGCGAGACGATCTACCCCCAGAAAGCGATCGGGCCCGCCGCCAGCCCGCTTCGAGGAAAAAGATGAAGGGCGTCAGGTAGCTCAGAGTCGCCAGGGCGAGGGCAATCCCCGCGACCGAAGCTTCCGATTACAGAGCTACGTCGGCTCCGTGCGCCCGCCGGGGCGGCTGACCTGAGCTCCCCGCCCGTCACCGCACCAGTCTGCCTGCGGCGCCAGAGAACGTGGATGCCGACTCGGCAGCCAGAGGATGAAGCTCAACTTATGGGTTCAACCCAGACGCTGCCGTAGCGCAAGCCAAACCGCCAAAGCTCCAGCCCGCTGACGACGGGCGTGACCGTCAGCGAGACGACGATGGGGGAGAGAAGTCGCATCGACCACTCGGTGGCCCGGCGCGGCGATAGGCGGGCGATCCCGAGTAACACCTGCCGAGTCGATACCGGGTGCTCGCCGACTTGAGGACCGGCGACGTCGTGAGGCTGAACCCGAGACCAGGTGCTCAGGCAGCAGTCGCTTGACCCTGAGGACGGTGACCGCGATCGCCGCCAGGAGCACCGGGAGCAGGGCGCCGGTCAGAGCCGCGCATTGGCCGCCACGCCCGGCTTCGTTGCGTCAGGTCTCAGATCGCTGGTCAGCGCCAACCCCTGCTTATCGGCCTCGGGCGATCCTCTCCACCAGCGAGCGCTGGTCGGCATCGAACCACGGGGGTGCCCCCGCCTCGGCATTCTCTTTTGCGTGACTCTCGAGGTGCGTGGCCGTCAAGACGCAGCTGACGCGGGGGTCGCCGGCGATCCACTTCAACACCGCCTGCGGCCACGTCCGCACACCCAGCGAGCGCAATTCGTCGGCCTGCGGCCGCGCTTGCATGATGCCTCCCTGCAGCGGGCTCAACACAAGGACGCCCAGGCCAAGCTCCTGCGCCAACGGCAACACCGATTTGGTGGCCTGCTGGGCGAGGGGGTTGTATGGGATCTGGATCATCGCAATGCGGCCGGTGCGCATCACCTCCATGAGCTCCGGAAAGGCGGAGGCCTGGTAGTGCGTGGCGCCGATGACCGCCACCTGCCCGCTATTGCGTAGCTCTTCGAGCAGCTTCAGCTGTGCCTTCCAGTTGAGGAGGTTGTGAACCTGGTAAATGTCGACGTGACCGAACAGCCGGAGCGCGTTTTCGGCCTGGCGCCGCCCCTCCTCCGGCGACTCGGTCCAGATCTTGGTCGCCACCTGGACCTGGTCCCGCCTGCCCTTCAGGGCGGCTCCGAGCACCCCCTCTGCACGGCCGTACATCGGCGAGCTGTCGAACAGCGTGATGCCGGCCGAGACCGCGGTTTCGACCAGGGCGCCGCGATTCTCGGCGGTGTCGAAGGTTCGCCACGTGCCCATGCCGATGACCGGAACCTCGAGTCCGCTTCCGCCTAAAGGTCGCCCTTCCATCGCTGATTCGATCTTAAACCAGGGCGGCGGCCCCACCGGATGGATGGCATCGACGCCATGCCGTCACATGGCGACGCGGAGCCCGCCGGCATGTAGACCTAGACCATGGGATCAATGACAAGTGTTAGCGCGCCTTGGGGGGTGACTTCCTGAGCCATCCGGCGCTGGCGGCCAAAGCGCCCGTTCGGGCGAAGCCGGCGCGACCCCAAAAGCCTGAGGTTGGGGCTTCGCAGCTCGCAGCGATGCTGGTCGAGTCGTCGGATGACGCGATCATCGGCCTGACCGGCGATAGCGTGATCACCACGTGGAACGCGGCCGCCCAGCGCCTGTACGGGTACAAGGCCGCGGAGGCGCTTGGACGCAAGGCCTCATTTCTCCTGCCGACGGACCGTAAGGCCGAGCTCGACACGGTTCAGAACCGTGTGGCGACGACCGGCGGCGCGCAGGAGTTCGAGACCAAACGCGTGCACAAGGATGGTCGCGTGCTTGACGTCGCAGTGGCGGTGTCGCCAATTCGCGACTCAGCCGGCACCGTCATCGGTGTCTCATCCAGGTCGCGGGACATCGGCGAGCGCAAGCGAACCGAAACGCTCGAGGCGCAGATGGCAGCCATCGTGGATTCTTCCAACGACGCGATCATCGGGAAAACGCTGGAAGGCGTCATCACCACCTGGAATCGAGGCGCCGAACAGGTTTACGGCTACACCGCGGCGGAGATGGTCGGACAGAATATCTCGCACCTGGTGCCGGGAGGTGGTGCCGACGAGATTCGAGAGATCATCGCCGGCATGCTGGCGGGCAACGCCCGCACCGACCACTTCGAGACACGACGGGTGCGCAAAGACGGCCGGATCATCGACGTCTCAGTCACCGTGTCCCCGATACGCAATTCGGATGGGACCATCACCGGCGCCTCGTCGGTGGCGCGCGACGTCACCGAGCACAACGAGATGGCAGAGACTCTCAAAGCATCCGAGCTTCGGAGCTTGATGGCCGTGAATCATGCCAAAGACGAGATGGTCTCGCTCGTCAGCCACGAGCTGCGCACTCCGCTCGCGAGCCTCCTGGGCTTCACCGAGCTGCTGTACTCTCGCGACTTCAACGCGGACCAGCGCAAGCAATATCTCGGCGTCATGCTGCGAGAGGGCCGCCGATTGACCGACCTCATCAACGACGTGCTGCACATCCAGCGTTTGGAAGCGGGTCATCAGGACCTCAACCTCGCACCTGCCGACCTGCAGGCGCTCATTCAGCGCGCGGTGGTCGCTGCCGGCGATGACACGCAGCGTCCGATCAGCGTGCGGCGAACAGCACAGCTGCCATTGGTGATGATCGACACCGACGCCATCCTCCAGGTGCTCACCAACTTCCTCTCCAACGCCCGCAAGTACTCCCCGGATGGAGGGGCAATCCTCGTCACCACCCGCCTGGTCGAAGGCATGGTCGAGATCACAGTTCGGGACCATGGGCTCGGCCTTCCGGCGGACGCCCTGCCCAAGCTCTTCGGTACCTTCTACAGGGTCGACACCGGGGACCGCCGGCTCATCAAGGGCACAGGCCTTGGCCTGTCGATCAACCGCAGGATCGTGGAGGCCCACGGGGGCAAGGTTGCTGCGGATTCGGACGGTCCCGGCAAGGGCTCGACGTTCACCTGCAGCCTGCCCCCGGTCAACAAGAATCCCGAGGCGGCCGACGTTTTGATAGTTGAGGACGACGCGGGTTTCGCGCGCCTGCTCCAAGAGCAGTTCGTCTCGCGCGGTATGACGGCGGTGCGGGCGCCCGACGCCGAGACCGCGGAACGCCTGCTGAAAGCCGGCATGAAGCCCCGTTCGGTCATTGCCGACCTCGTGCTTCCAGGCGAGCAGGGGGAGGATTTTGTGACCCGGCTGGGTAGCGATCCCGCCAACGCTGTGCCGGTGGTTGTGTTGACAGTAAAAAGCCTTGCTCCAGCTGAGGTCTCCGCCCTGGAGAAAGCCGGCGTGACCGCCGTGCTGCCGAAAGAGGCCGGGGCTAGCCAGGCGGCGGTGAGCCTGATCACCGAGGCGCTCGTGACGAAGGTCAAGAAGGTTTGACATTCATGACCACCCCGGCGACCACTGTCAATGCGACAGTGCTCATAGCTGACGACGAGCCAAGCATGCGATTGCTCGTGCGCGCCACCATCGAGTCCGACCAGTACCAGGTGTTGGAGGCGTCCGACGGCGATCAGGCCTGGAACATGATCAAGGAACACAAACCTTCAGTGGTGCTGCTCGACGTTCAGATGGCTGGGCGCACAGGCCTCGAGGTGCTGGCGATGATCCGGGGCGACCCAAGCCTCGCCGCCACGCGTGTAATCATGCTGACCGCCAAGGCCCTCAAAGCGGATATTGAGGTGGGCTTGACTGCGGGCGCCGACCTCTATCTCACCAAGCCCTTCTCGCCCCTAGACCTGCTCACCCGTGTTGACGAAGCACTGGGCAGGTGGCGATCGGCGCTGCCGCGGGGTTCTCTCGTCAAGCCTGCTGCCTGACCCGGCTCAGAGTGGCTTCTCGAAACAGACGCTGGTCGGGATGCCCGTGTACTCCTCGAAACACTCGATGGTGTTGAACCCGGCCGCGCGGTACAGCCGGATCGCCTCGTCCTGGTAGATGCCAGTCTCCAGCACCAGGCGCTCAGCTCCCATCGTCCGCGCTGTCCCCTCGAGGTGGTCAAGGATCTGCCTGGCAGCGCCGTGCCCGCGCATCGCAGGCTCCACGTACGTGCGCTTTATCTCAATCGTGGTCGGGTCACGCCTCCGCAGCGCTCCACAGCCAATCGCTTTTCCGTCCGCTCGCGCGATCACGAAGGTGCCAATCCCGGGCGCGACGTGCTCCGCTTTGAGGTGCGGTCCAAACCTGTGCTCAGGCGCGTAACGGCCGGCCAGGTGCGCCTCGAGGGCGGCCACCAGCCGGCGCGCATCCGGTGATTCGAACGGCTCGGTCGCAATCGCGATTTCCATCCGGTTGCTTAGAGTACGGAGGTGCAACGCGCTGGAGTCATCGCCGCCATTCGTGACGCGATCGCGTCGCGCCGCGTCTCGGCCGAGGAGGTTGTGCGGCACGCGCTTGGGCGCATCGAGCGCCTGGATGGCGCGATCAACGCCGTCGTCGCATTGCGCGGTGATGAAGCAATTGCCGAGGCCAAAACTATTGATCGCGCTGGCGGCGCCGGCGGGGAGCTGGCCGGGGTACCGGTCCTCGTCAAAGACCTCGAGGACGTCGCCGGGATGCGGACTTCCATGGGCTCTGCTTTGTTCGCCGACGCGCCGCCGGCCAAGGCCGATGGCCTGGTGCCGTCGCGGCTGCGAGCGGCAGGGGGAATCGTGGTGGGGAAGACGAACCTGCCGGAGTTCGCCTCCGAAGGCTTCACCTCCAACCTGCTCTTTGGCACGACTCGAAATCCGTGGGCCCTTGATTGGTCGCCGGGCGGCTCGAGCGGCGGCTCGGCCGCTGCCGTCGCCGCCGGCATGGCCCCGATCGCGACGGCGACCGATGGCGGAGGCTCGATACGCATCCCGGCAGCGTTCTGCGGGCTGGTGGGGATCAAACCCACCAACGGGGTGATCGGGCGCCGGCCCATCCCCGACTGGATCGACTTTTCCACCGACGGCCCGCTCGCCACCACCGTGGCCGACCTGCGCTTGCTCCTCTCGATCGAGAGTGGCCCGGTGGCAGGAGACCCCACCGCGCTGCCGCTTCCATACCCGGTTGCCGGCGAGCGTCCATCGAAGATATTCGCGTCGCCGAGGCTCAGCGGTGAGGGGCCGCTACCGAAGGCGGTCGGTACGGCTTTTGAGGCCGCGCTCGAGTCCGCGTCACGGGCGTTTGGCAGACGCATCGAGTGGGTTGAGACCGAAGCGCTCTGGCCGTACGGGGGGCCGTCGGGTGAATGGGCGGTGCTGGCTGCCGTGGAACATGTTCACCGGCTGGGTCGCGCATTCGTTCAGGCCGGCCTCCACAAGATGCATCCATCGGCTCGAAGCTTTATGGCGTTCGGCCTTGGGCTTTCAGTCGACGACTACATGGCGGCGCGCCGGCGCCGCTTTGAGTACGTGAGGCAGCTCGACGAGTTCCTCGGCACCGACGCGGTCATCCTGAGCCCAACGGTCGCCGCGATCGGTTTCCTGGCCGACGGTCGGCTGACCATCCAAGACGAGCCGGGCATGCTCCCAAGCAACGCTTACAACACCGAGGTGGCCAACATGACGGGCCTCCCGGCGATATCGCTGCCTGCCGGTGTGTGCTCGAATGGCGTCCCTTTCGGACTCCAGGTGATGGCTCCGAGATTCCGCGACGGCTGGCTTTTGGATCTGGCCGAGATTTGGGAGAAGGCGCGGCCGTGGCCGCTGGCGGCGCCGGGCTATGAATCGTTCGAAGCGGCTCTGGGTCTCGGCGCCGCGAGATGACGGAGGAGGGGCAAGAGAAAACCTTCGTCTTCTTTCCCGAGGGCGCCTTTGGCCCGACCAACAACTGCGTTGGCATCGGAGATGTCCTCCGGCGCCGCGGCCATCGGGTCGTTTTCGTCATCGAGGAGTCCTTCAAAGGCACTCTCGAGGCCAAGGGATTCGAGGAGCGCCTGATGCGCCTGGGTCCGTCTCCTGCCGAGCCTGAAGTTCCGGGCCAGTTCTGGAAGGAATTCATCCGCGACACCGCACCGGTTTTTCGCCGGTCGACCCTGGAACAGCTAGAAGGGTTCATCGCGCCCACCTGGCAGGCGCTCGTGGACGGTGCGCGCTACGTCGATCCCAGGCTGTCGGAGATCTTCGACGAGCTCGCGCCCGACGTCATCGTCGAGGACAACGTGGTCGGCTTTCCCGCGATCGCCGCCAGCGGCCGGCCCTGGGTGCGCATCGCCTCGTGCAACCCGCTCGAGCTCAAGGATCCGGACCTGCCGCCGGTATTCTCCGGCTACGCGATCGACGACCGCTCAGGGTGGGAGGACTTCCGCGATGAGTACAAAAGGCGCGTGGGGCAGATGCAGTCGGAGTTCTCCGAGTTCTGCGCCGAGCACGGCGCTCCGCGCCTGCCTGAGCTCGAGTTCATCGACGAGTCGCCCTGGCTCAACCTGTACCTGTACCCGGCGGAGCTCGACTACCCGCGAAGCAGGGCGCTGCCGCCGACCTGGCACAATCTGGAGGCCAGCGTCCGCTCCACGGATGCGCCGTGGGAGCCCCCGAGCCGTGACCACCGCCGCCTTATCTACGTCAGCCTCGGCTCCCTCGGCTCAGCCGACGTCGCGTTGATGAAACGTCTGGTCGACGTTCTCTCGAAAACGCCGCATCGGTACGTGGTGAGCAAGGGACCGCAGCATGACGCTTATGAGCTCGCCGACAACATGGTGGGAGCGGAGTTTCTCCCGCAGACCTCGATACTTCCGCACGTCGATCTGGTCATCACGCATGGCGGCAACAACACGACCACCGAGTGCATGTACTTCGGCAAGCCGATGATCGTGCTGCCCATCTTCTGGGACCAGCACGACAATGCGCAACGCGTCCACGAGACATGGCATGGCGTGCACGTGCCTACATACTCGTTTGAGGAGCAAGACCTCTCGTCGGCTATTGATCGAGTCCTCAGCGACGAGTCGCTGCGTCAGCGGATGCGAGCTGTCTCGTCACGACTGCAGGCACGACCCGGAACACGACGCGCGGCCGACTTGATCGAAGAAGTCGCCGAGGCGTGAGCTTCGCCTAGGCCTGCTGCGGCCGGTCCGTGGTGTTGCGCGTCGCTTTCTTCGATACGCGCTTTGGGGCTGGAACCGGCCGCCGCATCGGGTCTGCCATACGAATGAGGAAGGCAAACAGCAACAGGATCCCGAGGACGATGGCCGCGTAAGGCCAGGCAACGTTCGCGGAAGCGAGCCAACCCGTCAAGGGCGCCGGCATCGCGAAGCTGGCAAGGCTGGCTCGCGCAGGCTCGATGTCTGGGGTGTAGACAACATTGTTGGTCTCGTCGTACGCAGCCGAGTTTCCGCTGATGTTGGTGACCGCTGACGAGATGTACTCGATCGGATTCCCACCGAAGATGCCGACCGAGCCCGGCGTCTGTGCGTGCGGCAGCGAGGCGACGAGGAAGCGGTCGACCTTCGAGTCGTAGCTGACGATGTCGGCGTTCCCGAGCGGAAAGGTTCCAATGATCTTCCCGGCGCTGAGGTCGAAGGCAAGCGTGTACTTGTGACAAGCCATCAGGGCCTTGTTGGTGTTGGGGTTGATGGCCAGCCCGAGGGGCTCACAGCCTCCGAGGAGGTACTTGTTGGTGAGGGTGCCTGTGCTCGGATCGATGCGATAGAGCGTGTCCGCATCCGGGCTGGTCACGTAGAGCATCCCGTCCGCCGGGTCGAATCTCGGCTGCTCCAGCGAGACGGCGCCCAGGGTGAAACGGGTCACGACCTGGCCGGTCGTCGGGTCGATGGAGATGACGCTGCCCGCGCTGGCCGCGTAGACGCGCTGCCGGGCCGCCCCATAGTCGACCAGATCGACGCTGTTTCCGGTTTTCACCTCGGCGATCACGGCTCCATAGGTGGTGGAGGTGGTGCTGATGTTGACGATGACCACTGATCCGGCGTCGGTGCCGACGAACAGGCGCCCAAGGTCGGGCGCGATGGCCAGGCCATTGGGGTTGCCGGGCATGCCTATGGTCCTGATGTACTTGGCCTGCGGGCGAGAGATGTCGAACACGTCGACCCCCTGGTCCGTGCGGTCGGCGGCATACAGGAGGTGGGCGCCCTGGTCGATCTCGATCACGTCGATAGAGGCGCCCTTGACGGCCGCGCCGGGGATCGAGGCGTTGGTGAGCCTGACCCCGGAATCGCCGCAGGCCGAGATCAGAGCCGCGACGGCAGCCAGCAATACCAGCGCAACCGAAGCGATCGGCCTGGACTTCATTTTTCGCGAGATCTCCCAGTCGAGGTAACGCCCAGCCCGGGCTCCCTATTCGGGAGCCGCTGATTGGACCCGGCGGCGCGGCGGCGCATTAAACTGCCAGCGGCCATGACGCATACGCAAGCTGAGAATGCGACCGGCGTCAGCCCTTTTCGGACCGACTGGTTCGAGGTCGCCAAGATGGAAGGCGGCGTGTACCTGGTCTCCGAGCCAGGCCACGTCAACTCGTGGCTCATCGAGGGGAGGAACGGTGCAGTCCTCTTCGACACCGGCCTCGGCGTGGCCAACATCCGCAAGGTCGCCGAGGAGATCACGCCGCACAAGCTCCTGGTCGTCAATTCCCACTATCACTTCGACCACACTGGAGGCAACCGGTTCTTCGATGAGTTCGCGATACACCGGGCGGGCGGGGACCTCGTATCAATGCCGTCCCCACCCGAGCTTGCCGAGGGTTACATGGCCTACACGAAACGTCTTCTCGAGGCGTGGGGCCCTTACCGGGAAGCGGACGACCTGTACTTCCACATGCTCACGGCCGAGCGGATGATCAGGAGACTTCCCGAAGGTTTCGACCCCGCTACGTATGAGGTGGTCCCATCAATCCCCACACGCCTGCTCGACGAAGGTGACGTGCTCGACCTCGGGGGCCGCAAGCTCAAGGTCCTGCACACGCCTGGCCACTCGCCTGACTGCATCTGCTTGTTCGACGAGGCCAACGGTTTGCTGTTCGGCGGCGACACCATCAACACAGGTCCGATCTACGCCCAGATGGAGGATTCAGATCTCGAGAAGTTCGCCCGCTCGACCGCCCGGCTGGCGCAGATGGCGGACGGCTACCGTCGCGTTTTCGTCTGCCACTGCCTCCGGTTCGACGAACCTTCGACGCTGGTCAAGGAGATTGCCGCCGGCTTCGAAACCCTGCTTGCGGGCGAGGCGTTCATCCGCGACAACGTCGACTGCTTCGACCAGCCCGTGAAGGAGGCGTGCTTCGAGCACTTCTCGGTCTTCATCCCCGCGGGAGAACCGACCAGGCTGTAACGCGCCAACCTACGCTGTCGTCTTGAGCTCGTTCTCCACCCGCGCAATTGCGTGGTCCAGGACCAACATCATCCTGTCGATCTGTTCCTTGTTGATGACGAACGGCGGCGACATCGCGAGCACATCGCCCCCCAAAGGCCTGACGATCACGCCCTCCTCGAGCGCCGCCAGCCAGACCCGTCGAGCTGCGCCGGCGGAGGCCTCGAAGAGCTCCTTGGTGGTGCGGTCACGCACGAGCTCGATGCCCGCGAGCAGTCCAAGGCCGCGGACGTCACCCACCATCTCGTGCGACCTCAGCTCTTGGAGGCGCTCCAACAGGTATGCGCCCTGTTCGGCCGCTCGTTCCACGAGGTGCTCGTCCTCGAGGATCTGCAGGTTCCGCAAGGCGACGGCGCAAGCAGTCGGGTGCCCGCTGTATGTGAAGCCATGCTGGAACGGCCCTTTGGCAGTTTTCAACGTGGCGTGGACGGCACCAGTCAGCATCACGCCTGAAAGTGGCAGGTAGCCGCTGGTCACCCCCTTGGCGAAGACCATGAGGTCCGCCTGGACGTTCCAGTGCTCCATCCCAAACCAGCGACCAGTTCTGCCGAAGCCGGTGATGACCTCATCCGCGATCAGCAGCAACCCGTACTTGTCGCACACCTGGCGCAACAACGGGAAGTAATCGGGGGGCGGCACGATCACACCTCCGGCGCCCTGGACCGGCTCCGCGACGACCGCGGCCACAGTGTCGGCGCCCGCCTTCAGCACAACCTCTTCCAATGCCCTCACATACGCGGCGCCCGCCGGTCCATCACCCGAATATCGATACGGGTCGGGTGCCGGTGCGTGCAAGAAGCCTGGGGCGAGCGGCTCGAAACCCTTCCAGAAGTTGGCCAGGCCCGTGGCGCTGGTGGCGCCGTAGGTCAACCCGTGGTAATCGCGAAGCCTCGAGATGATGTTCACGCGCCGTGGCTCGCCACGCAGCTTCCAGTAGAGTCGCGCGACCTTATATGCGGTGTCGTTCGCCTCGGCGCCGCCCGAGGCGAAGTAAGTGACCTCGAGCTCGCCTGGCGCCAGCTCGGCCAGCCTCGCCGCGAGCTCGATGGCGGGCTTCGTGCTGAATCCTCCGTAAGCGGAGCTGAAGGCCAGCGCCTTCATCTGCGTCGCCGCAGCCTCCGCCAGCTCCGCACGCCCGTAGCCGACGTTCACGTTCCAGAGTGAGGCCATGCCGTCGACGTACTCGCGCCCTTCGACATCGGTGAGGGTGGCCCCGCTGCCGCTTGCGAACATCAACTGCGGAATCGTCCCGGCAGGCGCGTCTAGATCACCCTGAGGGTGCAGCCAGTGAGTCCGGTCGAGCTCGTAGAGCCGGCTCGCCTCCTCTGCCGAGAATCCCGTGCCAGTCAAAGCGACGCCAATGATGACGCACTACACGACCTGGGTGAATCGAGGTTGCGGGCGCGTTGCGGTAACGGGCGGCCCGCTGCCGGCGGCACCCGGGGCCGCGACGCCGATCTCTGCGGCAGCCTGGTGGCCCGGACCATCAGGTTCTGCGTCGTGCTGCTGACGATCGCGGAGCTGGGCAATGCGTCGGTCGCGGCCCAGCTGCTCTAGGAGCCGCTAACCGCCGCTCACCGTCGGTCGAGTCACCGCCATCTCGTCCGAGGGTCCCGCCATGGCGTAGGCGACCATGGCGATGATGCCCAGCGCGATCAGCTGCGCTATCAGCACGGCTACGAACCATCCCCAGCTGTGCAGCTGGCCGAGGCGGATGAGGGCGCCGATGCAGGCGACCAGCATCACCAGCCCGGCGACCGCCGCCACGATCCCTGCGATCGCGGTGAGCGGGCTGTAGGACGTGGTGGCGACGGCCGAGTGTCCGTTCATGTACACAACCACGAGCGAAACGACTGCAACCACCCACGCGCCGATGTACCAACGGGTCGACGTGTCCTTGCTCACTGCCGTTCCTCCTGGATCGCGCGGTCTCGCCCCAATGCCTATAAAACCCCGCCATCGACGCGTATACGCGAAGGCGCCGAAGCGCGATGCTGCCCGGATCGTTGGTGAAAACGTTCGCGGCCGCCGCGCGCCAGACCGGCAGCGGGCGTGGGCCCGCCACCCCCTCAGCGGTTTTCGCTAAGAGGTCTCGATCGGCGCGACGGCAAGCCACTCGGACGCCACCACCCTGAGCTCCACCTTCGGAGCCTCCGGTATCCGCCCGCCGCGCCTTGGGGGTGCGGGTGCTGCCGTGATCGGGTCGAGAAACAGTCGGAGCTCGGACTCCAGCTGCAGATCAAATTCGTTCATTTGTATTAGTAACGCCTCCCCCAAGCGCAGTACTCGACCCCTTTTCTACTTCAACTGTGCGAGCAAAAGTCCGTCCTGCGGTACGGCGACCGGCGTGGGGTCCGAGCCCGAAAGTAATGCCCATAAACCGCAGACAAAATCGCTCAAAAGGGGAAATCGAATGGCAGAGGCGATTTCGGAGTCAACGGCTTCGAACAGCGAGCGCGAGCAGACGACTTACCAGCCCGGTAACGAAGCGGACTTCGAGCGGCTTTACCAGGCATCCTACGGAAAGATCTTGGGCACGCTGACTGCCATGTTGGGCGACAGATCAGCTGCCGAGGATTGCGCGCAGGACGCATTCGAGCGGGCGTACAAGAAGTGGGACACCTGGCAGCCGATCGCGCCGGCAGAGGCTTGGGTCCACCGCATCGCCATCAACGCGGCCGTCTCCTACCAGAGGAAGATGCGGCTGCGCGAGGTGGGCGAGGTGATCCGCCGAATCGGACGCCCCGGCCTTGGCCCGGACCCGCAAGCATCGGTCGAGCACCGCGACCTCGCCGACGCACTCGCCCAGCTCCCTCCGAAGCAGGCGGCGGCCATCGTCCTGCGGCACTACCACGGCTACACGAACCGCGCGATCGCCCAGGCCCTGGGCATCCCCGAGCGGACCGTCGCTTCGCGCCTGTCCGTGGCGAAGTCCCGACTGCGCGTCATGCTGCAGCAGTCGAACGCGGAAGTGCCTGCAGGCGGCGAGGGCCACGCCCGCGGCCTGACCGTGGCAGCAGACTAAGCGAGGGCCGGCCCAAAAGGCCGGCCCACGCATCTCGCCGTCTCGGTCAGGGCCCAATTTGCCCGTAACAGCGCCCGTAACAGGGCCCGTAACAGGAAAACGGCAGGTTTGTCGTTAAGCCATCTGTGTTCCCTGCCTTGTTGCGCCCAATCGTGGAGTTCAGCGGTGTCACCCGAGCTTATGGCACCCGTCTGGCCCTCGACGACGTCAGCCTATCGCTAGAGCCAGGCGAGCTGACCTTTCTGGTCGGCCCCAGCGGCGCCGGCAAGACCACCTTCCTGAAGCTGATCAACCGCGAGCTTCGCCCCACCAAAGGCGAGGTCTGGGTGGACGGTATCGCCGCCCACTCACTGAAGGCCTCGCACGTCGCCGATCTCCGCCGGCGGGTCGGCGTCGTCTTCCAGGATTACAAGCTCCTCCCTCGCCTGACCGCGAAGGAGAACGTCGCTTTCGGGCTGCAGGTCGGCGACCTGCGAATCTCTAACGGCGAGGCCATGGATCGCGCGCTTGACGCGCTCGAGGCGGTCGGCCTGGGCGACCGCGGTGGCAGCTTCCCGCACCAGCTGTCCGGCGGCCAGCAGCAGCGCGTCGCAGTGGCGCGGGCGATGATCACCCAACCCAGGGTTCTGATCGCCGACGAGCCGACGGGAAACCTCGACATGGAAATTGCCTGGCAGATCATGGCTCTGCTCGAGAACATCGCGACCTTTGGCACGACGGTGCTGGTCGCCACGCACAACGTCGAGATCGTCAGGCGTCTTCAGCGCCGCATCCTGACGCTGGTCGAGGGTCGCCTTGTGCGCGACCAGCCGGCGGGCGGCATCGGCAGGATGGCATGGCTGGCCTCGGCATCATCGTGAAGAACGCGCTGCCTAGGGCCGCCATGGCACGGACGGTGGTCGGGAACACGTTCCGCTACCTGTTGTTCGGCGCTGCTCGCAACTGGTTCCGGAACATCGGAAGCATCGCGCCCGCGCTTGGCTCGATGACGCTCCTTCTTCTGATGGCTGGGGTTGCCGGACTGGCCGGCTTCGCGATCAGCAACCTCGAGCATGTCGAATCCGCCCAGGCCTCCTTGCTCCACGTCTACATTCGCGACGGCGCTTCCAGCGGCGACATCCTCTCGTTGTGGCATCGGCTTGCCGCCGACCCGCGCGTCGCGAGCGTAGTCATAGTGACGAAGCAAGAGGCACTGCAGCGAGCCGAGTCCATCCCCGGCCTCCCCCAGATCGCCTCCGCCAGCGAAAGCAATCCCTTTCCTGCCAGCCTGGACGTGCAGGTCAAGACCATCAACGACATGGCGGCGATCGCGACCATGGTCCGCACCGACACCGCGGTCGATCCCGTGAACCCCTCCTCATATGACCAGGGCGCCTACCAGCGCATCCAAACCGTGATCTTTGGTATCGCCGTGGTCGGGCTCGTCTTCCTGGCGGTGCTTGCCTTCGTGGCCGTGGCGGTGACCATCAACAGCGTCAGGGCGGCGATCCACTCGCGCCGCGACGAGGTCACGATCATGCAGCTGGTGGGGGCGCCACGCTGGATGGTGCGTGGGCCATTTGTCGTCGAGGGTGCGATCACCGGAGCGCTGGCCGGCGCCGCCGCCGGACTCGCGACGTTTGGTCTGACCCTGGCCGGGATCTCGGCCGGCGCCGGCACCTTTACAAGCTTTGCCCCGGGGGTGACGGTCAGCGTCGCGGCCATCGCGGCCGTGATCGTCCTGGCGACCGGAGTCGGCCTTGGCTCGGGATCATCGCTGGTCAGCGTACGCAGGCATCTGGAGTCGTGAGAGGGCTTCTCGTCGCCCTTTGCGTGGCGTTGGTTTGGCTCGGGCCAACCGGGGTCGCCGCCGCGCCGCCCGCTCCCGCTCCCGCGGCCGAGAAGGCGGTCATCGATCAGATTCGCGCCGAGCTGGGCAGCAACCTGGCCGACGCGATGGCCGCTGAGGAGCAAATCAAGCAATCGCTCATCGACAACACAGCGCAGCAGCAGAACCTCCAGGGCCAGATTGCCGACGCCCAGCAAAGGATCGATGATCTCGACAAGAACATCGCCGCGGCCGAGCTCCAAGAGGCGTTCCTGGGTATGCAAATTGACGATGAGCGCGCTCAGCTGAGCGCGCTCGCACGGGCGATGTACACGGCACCGACCTCGATCCTCGTCATCCTTGGTGAGGCCCAGAGCCTGAGCGACCTGCTGACGCGCATCTCCGACCTGAACGCTGCCGGCTCAAACGCGGCGACGGTGAAGCAGCAGCTGGCGTCCGACCTCACTCAGCAAACCGACGACCGCGTGCAGGAGCAGGCGGACCGCGATGTGCAGGTCATGCTCCAAAACCAGCTCGCCTCCGAGCTGGTGCAGCTTCGCAAGCTGCACCAGCAGCAGGTGAAGTCGATGGCGGACCTGCAGGCGAAGATCGCCGAGACGCAATGGGAGCTGGCCATCCTCAGGTCGCAATCGGCGAAGCTGGCGCAGGCGGTTACCGACATGCTGCAGCAGCAGGAGGACGCCATCATCGCCGCCGCGATGCAGTCGGTGTGGACGCAGGTGCAGCTGTGGACTCAGGCCAACAACGTCGGTACGATCCCGACCAGCGCCGGGCACTCGACCAAGTACCGCTTCATCTGGCCAGAGCCTCATGCTGTGATCTCCCAGGGATTTGGGCCGAGCAAGCTCGTGCTCGAGCCGCCGTACGACGGCTACCCGCACTTTCACACGGGCATCGACCTGGTTGAGCCGTTCGGGTCTCCGGTCTACGCCGCGGACGACGGGATGGTGGCGCTCGTGGGCGTCTCCAGCCAGGGCTATGGAAGGTACGTTGTCATCGCCCACTCGGGTGGGCTCGACACCCTGTACGGCCACCTCTCCGCATCACTGGTGAAGGTCGGGCAGGTGGTCGCGCAGGGCCAGACGATCGGGCTCGAAGGATCTACTGGCAACTCCACTGGTCCGCATCTGCACTTCGAGCTGCGCATCAAGCAGCAGCCGATCGACCCGACGCCCTACTTGCCGCCTGGAGCGCCCTCGCCCTACAACGCCTGACGCGGTCGCCAAAACAGCGACTCGTCGATCGCGATCACCCCGCCAGGGCGCGCGCGACTCGAGCCGCGATTCGCGCATTGTTGACGACCAGGTCGACGTTGAGGTCGAGTGAACGCCCGCCGGACAATTCCGCGACGCGCGCGAGCAAGCGAGGCGTTGCCGCCGGGCCGTGGACGTCGGCCAGCTCCTGTGTCGCCCGTAAGACGATCGCCTCCGCGTCCTCGAGCTCGCCGGGAGGCGGAATGGCCACCAGCACGCCACGCGAACCGCTCGCCCACGCGGCGCTCAGCACTGCGGCCGTCTCGCCCGGACCGTCGACTCGCGTCGGGACCGGGCAGCCGCTGTGCCGCGTGTAAAAAGCCGGGAGCTCGTCGCACCCGTAACCGAGCACCGGCACCGAAAGGCTCTCCAGCCGCTCGAGCGTGAGCGGCAGATCCAGGATCATCTTGGCCCCCGCGCAGAAGACTGCGACGGCGGTCCGTCCAAGCTCTTCGAGGTCGGCCGACTGCTCCTCGGGGTGGCCGCGATGCACGCCGCCGATCCCTCCTGTGGCAAAGCAACGGATGCCGGCCATCGCGGCAGCGCGCATCGTCGCCGCGACGGTGGTCGCGCCGACCGCGCCGCCGGCCAACGCGGGACCAAGGTCCCGTGAGCTCACCTTGATCGCGCCGGCGGCAATGCGCTCGAGCTCGTGATCGCTCAAGCCGATTGCGATCCGACCGTCCAGCACCGCGATCGTCGCGGGCACCGCGCCCTCCGACCTGATGGCTGCCTCGCACCCTTTCGCGGCGCGCATGTTGTGGGGTGCAGGGAGGCCTTGACCCACAATCGACGTCTCGAGCGCGACCACCGGGCGGCCGCTCCCAAGCGCCTTGGCCACCTCGGCCGAGACTCTAAGCAGGTCGCTCAACTGGGCCGGCCTCCGGCGCTGGTCACCGCCCCCGCAGCCACGACGACGGCTTTCTCGGCGGCCTCGACCGGAGTGGCCCCGTCCAGGTAGGTGACACAGAAAGCCGCCGCGAGCGCGTCGCCGGCGCCGGTCGCGTCAACCTCCTGAACGTGGGGCGCAGGGATGAGACGGCCCCCAACCCGGCAGCCCGAGGCCCCCAGCTTGAGCACCGGAACTTTGGCCAGGTTCTCCATGGGCACGCCAAGCGTTTCAGATTCGGCCGCGGTCGCGAACAGCACATCGGGCTTCAGCTGGGCGAGCTCGGCGGCAAAACGTGTCGGGCCGTAGTCCTTCAGGCCCGCCACTGAGGACAGGTCGATCGACACCAGCCCGCCATCGTGGCGCACGAGCTCGATCGCCAGCCGTGCCGATGCAGCCAACGGCTCGGTAAAAAGCGAATACGAGGGCACGTGGATCAGGTTGACCCCGCGGAACCACGGCTTCCGGAGGTCATTGGGCTTGAGGCCGGCGCTGGCGCCGCGCTGCGTCGCCATCGTGCGCTCTCCGTTGTGGCCGACCAGGACCGCGATCATGCCGGTGGGGTCGGGGCCGGAGACCGCGAACACCTCGACCCCGAGCTCCTCCACCTCCCTCACCAGCCGGCGGCCGCGATCGTCGTCGCCGACGCGGGTGACGAGGCGGACCGGCGAGCCGAGAGCAGCCACCCACGCGCAGAAGTTGGCCGCCTGGCCGCCGCCGCCCACACGGATGACAGCAGGGTTGTCGTCGTTGGGCCGCAACCGACCGCTCGGAACTATGGTGATGTCGAGGACGAGGTCGCCGATCGAAAGGATCATCGGTGACCCGAGGATAGCCGCGTCGCTACCTATCGCATCGATCCTTTCGGGTCACCCACTGATCGCGAGCTTCACGACGAGCCGCCTACCGGGCGCTAGCCACCTGCTGCGGTGCCGCCGCCCGGACGCGTGCGACCGCCAAATCCACCGCCGAATCCGCGGCCGCCACCACCCGTCGTGCAGGTGCCTGACGGCCCCGCGGGCGTGATTGTCACCGCCGTCGCCTGCACGTTGCCGGCACTATCCTTGGCGCCGTTGGCGCGAAGGCACTGGCCGTTCTGGAGCGCGGCAGCGGTCACGCTTGCGGTGTCGGTGATCGTCGCTGCTGAGGCCACCGAGAAGGTTTGGCTGGCGCCCGCCGCGGTCTTGACGGTGATCGAAGGCCCGCTCACGCCGGTGACCTCACCCGCGACGAAAGCGAGGTTCGCCTGGCCGCTGGGGGTGGGGCGTGGCGTGGGGGTGGGACGTGGTGTCGCGTTGGCGGGCGGGCTGAATGTGCCTGGGGTCGCGCAACCGGCTGCTGTCTTGGGCGAGACGCGCACGGTGGTGGCGGTGATCGCTCCCGACGTCGGGTCCTTCTGCCCGGTGGCCAGTACGCAGGTGCCCTTGATGATGTCGGCCAGCGTGCCGATCGAGGTCTTGGTGTAGGTGGTGGTCGCGGTGACGCTCACCGTGGTGTCTCCGCTCGGCCCGGTGAGGATGAGCGTCTGGCCGTTGATCTGGACCAGCTGGCCCGACGCGCCGTTGCGGAACGCGTTCGCGCCCGACGGGCTGGGCGAGGTCTTAGCCGCCGAGGCTGGGGTGCCGCATGCGGCCAGCACGAACGCGGCCACAGCGACAAGGGGGAGGAAGCGACTCATGGACGTGTCTCCTTCACTGCGCGCGAAGCGCCTCGATCGGCGCCAGCCTTGCGGCCCTCAGCGCCGGATAAACCCCGAAGATGAGCCCGACGGCGACGGCGACGGCGACCGCTATCAGCACGGGCAGCGGCGTGATCGTGACCGCGATGTTGGCGGCCCGCGGAACTATGTAGCCGGCCGCCAGACCGGTGCCAACTCCGAGCAGGCCGCCGACTGCAGTCAGCACGCCGGCCTCGATTACGAACTGCCGAAACAGGTCGCCCGGCGTGGCGCCAAGAGCTTTGCGCAGGCCGATCTCACCGGTTCGCTCGGTGACCGAGACCAGCATGATGTTCATCACGCCGATGCCGCCGACCAGCAGCGAGATGGCGGCCACGCTGGCCAGCAGGATGGTGAGGGTCTGGGTCACGGCTTGGGCCGTGCTGAGGACCTGCGTCGATGATGTGATCGAATAGTCGGCCTGGGTCGGATCGGTGATGTGGTGCGTCTGAAGCAGTACCTGGTTGGCTTCGATGTACGCGGAACCCAGGGTGGATTGGCTGGTGGCGCTGAGCAGGATCCGCTGCACCGACCCGACGCCGCCGAACAGCTCCCCCTGGGCCGTGGTGAGAGGGACCACGGCGAGGTCGTCCTGGTTGCCAAAGCCCTGACTCCCTGCGCTCGCGAGGATTCCGATCACCTGGTACGGGATCTGTTTCACGGTGATGAGATCGCCGACGGAGGCGCCCAGGTTGGCAGCCGTGGTCGCTCCGAGCACGATCACATGCGCTTGCGAGCTCACGTCAGAGGCGGTGATGAACGAGCCGCTACTGATGCTGCGCGAGTTGGCGAAAAGCCAGTCGGCCGTGCTGCCCGACACCGTGGTGGTCCAGTTGCTGGAGGCGCTCACCAGCGATTCCCGACCCTGGCTCACCGGCGCCACCGCTGCCACGTCCGGCGCGTTCTGGTGGTCCTGCAAACCGGCCACGTCGGACATGGTCAGCGTGTTGGCGCTGCCGCCACCTCCGAAGACCCCGCCTGCAAACGTGCTCCCCGGCGAGATCGTGAGGAGGTTGGTGCCGAGCGATGAGATGCGTGCGGTGACGCTGTCCGATGATGCCTGGCCGATGCCGACCACAGAGATCACAGCAGCGACCCCGAACAGGATGCCAAGTGTAGTGAGCACAGATCGCAAGCGATGTCCGAGCAGGCTTCGCAAACCGGTCTCGATCGTATGCAGCAGGCTCATGCCGCCACTCCATGGACAAGGCGTCCGTCACGCATGACCACGGTGCGTTGCGCCACCGGCGCCACCTCGGGGTCGTGGGTGATGATCACGATGGTGCGGCCTTGCTGGTTCAGGTCGCGAAGGATCGCCAGCACCTCGCGGCTGGCGGCGGTATCGAGGTTGCCGGTCGGCTCGTCGGCGAGGATCAGGTCGGGATTCGTCACCAGGGCTCGGGCGATCGCCACTCTCTGCTGCTGGCCACCTGACAGCTGTGTCGGACGGTGGTTGACGCGATTGCCCAGCCCGACCTGGTCGAGCGCCCGGAGGGCGAGAGCTCGCCGCTCCCTTTCACCTCTATATAGAAGTGGGAGCTCTACGTTTCGCCAAGCCGAAAGCCTCGGCAGCAGCTGGAACTGTTGAAAGACAAAGCCGATCCTGCGGTTGCGAACGTGCGCGAGCTGGGTCTCGTTGAGACGGCTCACGTCCTCGCCCCCAAACCAGTAACGGCCAGAGGTTGGGGTGTCTAGGCAGCCGAGGATGTTCATCAACGTCGATTTGCCAGAACCCGAGGGGCCCATGACTGCGAGCAGCTCACCGGCTGCGACGTCGAGCGAGAAGTGGTCGAGCGCGACGACGGCCGCATCGCCGGACCCGTAAACCTTCGTGATCGATTCGAGACGGATGAGTTGGTCGGCGCCAACCTGGATCACCCGCCGATCACCCGCCGCCTCGTGGGAAGGTGCCGCCCCCTCCGCGAGTGCCACCGCCGCCGAGGACGGTGCCGGCGCCGCTGCTAGGTACCGAGCTGGTGACGACTGCGATAACCACCTGCTGGTTGAGCGAGAGACCGGAAAGGATCTCGGTCCGCAGCGGATCCGATGCTCCCACTTGGACCGCAACCGACTGCGGCGAACCGTTGACGAGGATCTGCACCGTGTTGCCCGCGGCCGTCGTGTGAACCGCGCTGGTCGGCACCGTGAGCACGTGGACGACCTGCTTAACGACGATGCTCGCGGTGGCGGAGATACCGGGCTTGATCGAGTTGCTGGTGTCGCTCAGCTGCGCGGTCACGCCGAATGTGGCGACCCCGCCGGTGATGGTCGCGGCGGGAGAGATCGCGGTGACCTTGCCCAGCAGCGCCTGCGTTGACCCCGCGGGCGTCACCTGCACCGTCTCGCCGGCGGCGACCAGGTTGACCTGGGCATCGCTCACCGTGCCGGTCAACTGATAGGCGCCTGGGGAGTAGACGACGATCGCGTAGGTGGTGCCGCCGCCGGTCGCCGTCTGCCCGGCCTGGATGTTGACCTGCGAAACGATGCCGTCGATAGGTGAGATCAGCACGGCGCCGGCAAGCTGGTGCTTCGCCGTGTTCACGTTGACCTGCGCGATCTGGACCTGCGCGGCGTCGATCTGGATCGTCTGCGGGGTGGTGCTTGAAAGTGTGGCCGAGAGCGAGCTTTTGGCGGCCGCGAGCTGCTGCTTGGCTGAAGCGAGCTGGGCGGCGGCCTGGTCGTTGCTCTGCTGCGCCTTGACCTTCACGGCGGCAAGGGTCTCCTGGTCAGTCGCGAGCTTGGCCTGGTCCTGCGAGCACGCGGGCAGCGCGGGGCAGTCGGCCGCGACGTTCAGGTTGTCCTGATCGACGACGCTCTGGGCCGCCGCGACCGATTGGGCGTTGATCGCCTTGGTGTCCGCCAGGCTCGTCGTCGCGCTGTTGACGGAGACCTCGGCTTGCGACACGGGGTTTTCGGCCTGGGCCAGGTTCTGAGACGTCGGCCCGGCCTCGTCTTGGGTAAGTTTCGCCTCGGCGGAGGAGAGATTCGCCTCGGCCTGGGACAGCTGCGCCGCCAGCAGGGTCGAGTCCTGCGCCGCCAGCTCGTCGCGCTTGACGACGGTCTCGCCAACCGTGGCATAAACCGTTTGGACGGTGCCAGAGGCCGCAAAGTTAAGGTCAGCTTCGGTCACCGGGGCGAGGTTGCCGGCCATGCCGATGGTCTGGGTGATGGTGCCGTACACCACAGGCGAGGTGCGATAGGTGGTAGTTATCTTCCCCGCCTGTACGTACATTGCGGTGGCGCCCAGGACGGCGACGACCACGACCAGCGCGGCGAGGACCCGACGCTTCAAAAGGTTCGCAAGCAAGCGCGCCCTCATCGGGGTGATTGCCCTGGCCCCATGGGGGAGAGGATCAAGGCGAGGGGCGTTTGCGTGTCACACCTGAGCACGTGAGAAACGATCGGTTTGAGGCCTGTGACTTAGGTGGGAGAAGCCTGTGAAACTGCTGAGTCTTTGTCGGCCCGGGAACTTTTTTGTAACGATTCCGCTCTCGTGGAGACAGTACTCGTACGACGGCCAAGCCAACGGTTCAAGCAGAAGGCCGCGAGGAGACGAGCACATGCGATTCAGAAAAGGCACCTTTGTCGGGGCCGGCCTGTGCGTGCTGGCCATGGCGTCATCTACGGGTGTCGCCACGGCGTCTGCGCCGCGCGGCGGCGGCCATTTGTACGTCAACGACAACACTGCGGGCACGAACACGATCGCGGCTTTTGTGCGGCAGGCTGACGGGACGCTGGCGCCGACGGCCGGCTCCCCGTTCGACGCCGGAGGCGCCGGGACAGGAACCGTGACCGGGTCCCAGGGTTCCCTGCAAGTCACCGCTGACGGGCGGTATCTCCTGGCCGCGGACGCTGGCAGCAACCAGGTGTCGGTCCTTCGCATTCGTCCGGACGGCTCGCTTGGGGCGGTCGAGGGCAGCCCGGTTTGGTCGGGCGGCATCAAGCCGGTGAGCATCGCGGTTCACGGCAGCCTGGTTTACGTGGCGAACGATGGCGATGGCACGACGGGAACCAACTACACGGGCTTCTTCCTTGACGGCGGCGGCCACCTGGCGCCAATCGCGGGATCAACCGTGGCGCTTCCGAGCACGGCCAACCCCGGAGACATACTTTTCAACTCAACCGGCGCAAATCTGGTCGGCATCGAGGTCGGCACGACGGATCCGAGCACTTTTCTGATCGACAGCTTTGTGGTGGGGCGTGACGGCCGCCTGGTGCCGGCCGCAGGGTCTCCGTTCCCGGCTCAGGCCGCCGGGCCGTTCGGCAGCGAGTTCTCGCCGGCGAATCCCTCCCGCCTCTATGTTTCCAACGCGCATGGCGGTACGGGCAACGGCTCGGTGTCAGCCTTCAACGCGTCGGTCGACGGCACGCTGACGTCGATCGGCGGCTCGCCGTACGCGGACGGCCGGACCGCGCCATGCTGGGTCGAGATCTCGCACGACGGCAAGTATCTGTTCACTGTCAACACGGGCAGCACCGACATCTCCAGCTACCGCATAGAGCCAGACGGGTCGCTCACGCTGCTGGGCACGACACCTTTTGCCAGCGGCACCGGCATCCAGCCATTCGACGCCCGGCTGGACCCCTCAGGCGCCAACCTTTACGTGGTCGATGCGGCGCTCGATGCCGTGAGCGCCTTTGCGGTGAGCGGCGGATCGCTGACCGAGCTAGGGCCGTCGCCGTTTGGGCTGCCCGCCGGCGCGACGCCATTTGGCATCGTCGTCACCCGGTAGCAGAGCGGGAAACAATCGAAGTCATCCGCCGTGTGCAAATTCTTCGGGCTGGGGGCGCGCCGCCCTCAGCCCTGGCACGTCCGAACTGATGGCGCCTCTATCCTTCGCCGCCATGGGGGAGAGACGAGATGACCCCGACCTGGTGGCACTAAGGTCTGGCGATGAAGCGGCGTTTCGCGCGCTCATCCAGGTCCACCACGGGCAGATGCTGAGGCTCGCGATGGCGTATGTCCGGGATCCGGGCTTGGCCGAAGAAGTGGTGCAGGAGTCGTGGCTCACCTGCCTGCGAAGCCTCGAGAAGTTCGAAGGCCGCTCATCGCTGAAGACCTGGCTCTATGGGATCGTCATGAACATCGCTCGCTCCCGCCGACGCCGGGAGGCGCGCATTCTGCCCTTTGCATCGCTGTGGCGGCGCGATGACTCAGACAGCAGGCGACCGACGGTCGATGCTGAGCGCTTCGGAGGAGACGGGATGTGGTCGTCGCCTCCAGACAGCTGGCCGGAATCGAAGCTCCTGAGCAGCGAGACCCTGCTTCGCGTCAAGGCGGCGATCGAGTCGCTGCCGATGAAGCAGCGCGAGGTGATCACGCTTCGCGATGTCGCCGGCCTCGAAGCCAGCGAGGTCTGCGGGCTCCTGTCCATATCGGCGGAGAATCAACGTGTGCGATTGCATCGGGCCCGGGCTTCTGTTCGCAGGATGCTCGAGGAGTACCTGAGGTGACCTGCCGCCAGGTGGTCGAGCTCATGACCGACTACCTCGATGGGGCGCTGGCGGCTGAGGATCGCGCCAGGTTCGAGGCGCACATGGCAGGGTGCGATGGCTGCCAAGCGTATCTCGCCCAGATGAAGGCAACGAGAAAGGTCGTGGGCAAGCTGGCCGAGGCATCGGTCCCCAGGACGGTCGAAGATGAGCTCGTCAAAGCGTTCAGGGACTGGAAGGGCAAGAGCGCTTAGACACCGGCGATGTGCTCGCCGACCAGCAGGAGGGCAGCGAGTATCAACAGGCCGCCGGCGATCCTGCCGGCGGCTTCACGCGCGTTCTCCGCCACCCGAGACCCCAGCCGCATCCCAAGCTGCGCCGCCAGGAATGCCTGCACCGCGATCAGCGCAATCAATAGAAGGAAGGGCAGCCGCAGCAGCCCCATGCCGAACCCGATGGCGAGCTCGTCGACGCTGATCCCAAGGCCGAGGACCAGAACTGCCCAGCCGCGCGCCGACTCGAGGAGCCGCACCTTTTGCTCCTCGTCCTCATCGCCTTGCCGCCAGAGCATCAAGACTCCCACCGCGGCGAGGACGCCGGCGGCTGCGTAATTGGCCAGCCCCCCGACGGCGATGCCGAGCCCGGCGCCGGCGAGGAAGCCGATGACCGGCATGCCGGCCTCGAACGCGGTCAGGATGAGGCTCATTCGCAACCGCTCCTGCTTGGCGATGCCGGCCGCGCCAAGAGCGGTGCCCAGCACGAAGGTGTCGAGCGAAAGCGGCAGGATGAGGCCGGCGACCGTGAGGATCCGGAGCACTCTGGAGAAAGTTAGCGCGCGCGGTGGCGGGCGATCGCCTGCTTGAGCGTCTCGACCACCCGACTCAAATGCTCGCGCATGGCCGCCTCGCTGCGGTCTGGATCGCGCGACGCGAGGGCGTCGACGATCTCGGCATGCTCTCGAAGCGAGCGGTCGGGCCTGCCTGGCTGCAGGATCGTGCGGTACTGGAACCTGATGCTCTGCGATTTGAGGTTGGCCACCAGCGTCGACGCCACGGCCTGGTCGGCGATGGCCCAGATCATCTCGTGGAAGCGGGAGTTGAGCTCCGAGTAACCCAACGGATCGCCGGCTCCCACCCGGGAGGTCATCTCGTCTAGCACCCGGCGTAGCTGCTCGACATCGCCCGTGGTGATCCGGGTCGCGGCGTGCCTGGCCAGCATCTGTTCGAGCGCCACGCGCACCTCTTCGATCTCGAGCGCTTCCCGGTCAGAAACCAGCCGCACGCGGGCGCCCCGATTGGGTTGGCGCTCGACCAGGCCTTCCTGATCCAGCCTGACCAGCGCCGCCCTGATGGCTGTGCGCCCCGCTCCGAACGTTCGGGCAAGGTCGGCCTCCACGAGCCGCTCATTGGGTTGGAAACGGCCGTCCACGATCGCCTCGCGCAGCTTCACGTACGCGCTGGCTCCGCCTCGAGCCGCTTTTTCGGCTGAAGCGGCCGGAACCTCAGTCACTGCTGACGATGCGCTTGCCATGCCGATATTCCCGCCGCTAAGAATATGCGGCAGTCGGGGCGGATTGTGCATAGAATTGTCGACAATCCTTAGTCGGCCAGTGGTCATAAGCGAGGAACGAAGGTGAACAGGTTTCAACCAGCCGTTCGTCAGCATTTGAACTCAACCCGGCTCTTGTCAGTCATCGCAGCCCTGGTGGTTCTGGCGGCCTGCGGCGGAGGCACCTCGAGCACCGGCGGACTGGGCTCCGGCCCGCTGCTCGTCGGCGTGCTTGCGCCCTTCTCGGGTGCCGACGCCAGCTTTGGTCCCCGGTACCTCGCCGGCTGCTACGCGGCCGCCCTCTCGATCAACGGCGCCGGTGGCGTCGGCGGCCGCCAGGTGAGCTGCCAGCAGTTCGACACTCGCGGCGAACCGGCCGACGCAGTGCCGGCGGCCAACGCGATGATCTCGAGCAACTCCAACCTCATGGGGGTGGTCGGCTGCACTTCCGATGAAGCATCCACGGTAGTCCCGATCCTCGACCGGTCCCACATCCCCATGACCTGCATGACCGGCCAGTCGGAGTTCAACAAGACGACTTTCAAGTACTTCCACCGGCTCGTACCGCCCGACTCGTTCGATGCTTACGCGATGATCGGCAGCGCACTCTTCGGTCCGGGTCATGCCCCCTACAAGAATATTGCGCTGGTATTCGGCGATGACATCGGCTCGCAGACGTTCGTCGGGCCCGCTGTGGCCGCTCTGAACAAGCTTGGTGTGAACATCGCCATCAACCAGGCCATCCACCTGGGCGCCTCGTCGTACCGGACCGAGGTCCAAAAGATGCTGCTGACGCATCCTGACGTCATCCTCACCGAAACCATCGGCTCAGCCGGCACCTACCTCGGAGAGGTAAAGCAGCTGAACGGCGGCAAGATGATTCCGTTCATCGGCACGAGCGCGACCATCGACCCGGTCTGGTTCAAGCAGGTCGTCACAGCCATCGGGCTCCCTGACTTTGAGGCGAATTACACGGCGGTGGATCTCGCCCTCTCACTGCAGGGCCCCGGCTACGACGAGTTCGTCACCCAGTTGACGGCCGCCGACTCGAAGTACTCTGGCTCGCAGGCGCTCACGTACAAGGGCAAGAGCCCGACCGTCCACCTGTACGACGGGATAATCTTGGACGCCCTGGCGATGGTGGCCGCCAACAGCAGCGATCCCACCGTTTACAACCCGAAAATCTTCGACATTGCGAACGGCGTCCCCGGCGCCACGGTCGTCAACACATTCAAGGATGGAGTGGCCGAGCTTAAAGCCGGCAAGTCGATCCGATACGTCGGCGCCGCCGGCGAGAACAACTTCAACCAGTGGAACAATTCCCAGCAGGGCTACAACCTGGTGACGATGGACAAGAACGGCAACGAGGTCGTGATCGGCCAGCTCACCCAGGCCCAGACCCAGCAGATCATCGACGCGGGCGGCAACGCATAGCCCGACAACTTAGCAACTGGAGCCAAGCGCCGTGGAACTTTATGTAGCGGCGCTTGGCTTCGGCCTGATCAGCGCCTCCGTGATCGCGATCGCGGCAGTCGGCTTCACCATGCAGTTCGGGATCACCAACATGATCAACCTCGCCTACGGCGAGGTCATGATGGTCAGCGGCTACGCGGCGTTCTACGTGAACCAGGCCGGCGTCAATATCTGGGTCGCCATGATCGCCGGCGCCCTCGCCGGCGCGGCGCTCTCTTACCTGCTCAACCGATTCCTTTACACCCCTTTCCAGCGCAAGGGGACGAACCTCATCGGCATGGTGATCATCTCCCTGGCGGCGTCCCTGATGATCGCCAACCTGATGCTCCCGCTCGTCGGGTATGACACGTCCTCGTACGTGATCGACCAGGGCCAGCTCCTGCGCTGGAACGGGTTGGTGCTGACTGCCGCCCAGATCGCAATCATCGTGGTCGCCGCGATCCTGATGGCCGCGATCCACGGCTTGCTCACGTACACGCGATTGGGGAAAGCCATGCGCGCCACAGCGGCCAACCCAACCCTGGCCCGTAACTGCGGCATTCCGACTCAGCGCGTGATCAGCGTGGTCTGGCTGATCACAGGAGCGCTGTGCGGAGTGGCGGGTGTGGTTGCCGGGATGGACTCGGAGAACTTCTCCGTCGCCAGCGGCGCCGGCTACCTCATCACGATCATTGCCGCCGCCGTTCTGGGCGGGGCGGGCCAGCCATATGGCGCGATGATCGGCGCCTTGATCATCGGCCTGGTGACAGAGCTGAGCGCCGCGGCCATCGCCCCCGAATACAAGCAGGTCGTGGCGTTTGCGATCCTGGTCCTGGTGATGGTGCTGCGCCCGCAGGGGATGCTCGCCAAGCGCGGCGCGCTGGCGGCGGCCGGATGAACTCTTATTACGCGGCCACGCTGGCCGTTTACGCGGGCGTCGACATCATCGCCTGCATTGCGCTCAACCTTCAGTTCGGGGTCTCGGGCATCGTCAACTTCAGTTTCATCGTGTTCCAGGCGGCCGGCGCATACACCGCCGCGGTGCTGTCGATGCCGCCCGACAATGCATACGGTGGATACCAGACTTATATCGGCGGGTTGCAGCTTCCGTTCCCAATGCCCTGGATCGGTGGTGCGGTCGTGGGCGGGCTGCTCGCTATCCCAGTCGGCCTGGTCGTGCTCAGGAAGCTGAGAACCGACTACCAGGCCATCTCCCTGCTCGTCCTTTCGGTGATCGCGAACTCCGTGATCACCAATGCCCGGGCATTTCTCAACGGCGCAGCCGGGATCGCGCAGGTGCCGGGCCCGTTTTCCGACCAGGTCGACCCCCTCGCCCAGAGCTACCAGCTTCTATACGTCGCGCTGACCGTGCCGTGCGTATTGCTCGTTTGGTGGGTGGCCTCCAGGATCGTCAACTCGCCCTTCGGCCGGAGCCTGCGGGCGATGCGGGAGCACGAGGTGGCGGCCACAGCCATCGGCAAGAACCCGGTCCAGCTCAAGATGACCGTCTTCATCGTCGGCGGCGTCATCGCCGGGCTTTCTGGTGCGATCCTGGTGGGCTACATCGCGGTGTGGGCTCCGTCGGTCTGGCTTTACCCCGAGACGATCATCCTTTTCGCCGCGGTCATCGTCGGCGGGCGCGGCAACAACGTCGGCGCGATCCTTGGGGCACTCCTCGTGCCCGTCGGTTTCGAAGAGGCGACGCGGATGATGCCACCGACCATCGGCGGCTGGGTGCCGCCTCCCAATCTCATCCCGGCGATGCAGTGGGTGGCGATCGGCCTGCTCATCATCGGGTTCCTGTGGTTTCGGCCTGAAGGCGTGCGGCCGGAGCCGCGGCGTGTGTTCGAGGGAGCTCCGGTTCGTGAGGATCCAGAACGTGTCCTCAAGTCCTGACCGCGCGTTGCTGGCGGCTTCCGACGTCTACCGCCATTTCGATGGCGTGTTGGCAGTGGATGGCGTGTCGATCGAGGTTCCGAAAGGAAAGATCACCGGCTTGATCGGCCCCAACGGAGCTGGCAAGTCAACATTTCTCGCGGTTCTTGCCGGCACTCTCCCAGCCTCTGGTGGCCGCATCATCTTTGACGGCCAAGACGTGACGCGAACGCCCGCGTATGCGCGCGCCCGGCGAGGCCTGGTGCGCACCTTCCAGCTGCCATCTGAGTTCGCTCGCCTTACCGTCCTTGAGAACCTGCTCGTGGCCGGCCCGCACAATCGCGGCGACTCCCTTTGGGGCGCGCTCCTGGGGAAGAGCTACTGGATCGGCGATGAACGCCGTCTGGTCGATCAGGCGCGTGGTCTGCTCAAGCGTTTCGGCATGACCGCCAAAGAGTCGGACTACGCAGGCACCATGAGCGGCGGCCAGAAACGCTTGATCGAGATCATGCGCGCGCTGATGCTCGAACCGCGGGTCCTTCTCCTCGACGAGCCGATGTCGGGCGTTCATCCATCGATCGTTGTCGAGATCCAGCACTACCTCCAGGAGTTGCGGACGGAAGGGCTGACCATCCTGATGGTCGAGCACGAGCTGCACCTGGTCGAGGAGCTTTGCGATTCGGTGACCGTGATGGCCCAAGGCAAGGTGATCGGTACCGGGACGATGGCGTATCTGAGGCAGCAGAAAGAGATTGTCGACGCGTACCTCGTTGGATAGGCCGGCGGTGGTGGGGGATCGACCCCCAGCCATCCTGCGCGCAGATAGGATCACAGCCGGCTACGGTGCCGTGCCCGTGGTCCGCGAGGTATCCATCGCGGTCGGCTCAGGCGAGATCGTCGCCGTGATCGGACCGAATGGCGCCGGGAAGAGCACGCTGCTTAAGAGCCTGGTCGGGATCTTGAGACTGATCAGCGGCAAGATCCTGCTCGGAGCCGATGACGTTACGGGCCATACGCCAGAAGACCTCGCGAAACGAGGCGTCGGCTACGTTCCTCAGGTGCAGGACATCTTCGAACCGCTGACGGTAAGAGAGAACCTGGAGATGGGCGGGTATCTCCTGAAGGACACCGCGCTACCGGCGCGGATCAATAGTGTTTGCGAGGTCTTCCCCGCACTGGCTCCGATGATGAAGCGACGCGCCGACAAGCTCAGCGGAGGCGAGCGGAAGATGCTCGCGATAGGCCGCGTCCTCATGCTGGATCCCCGCGTGCTCATCCTTGATGAGCCGACCGCCAACCTCGCGCCGATCCTCGCGGATGCGGTGCTTCGCGACCAGGTCCGGCGGCTGGCCGATGCCGGCAAGGCCGTGCTCCTGGTCGAGCAGAGGGCCCGCGCGGCTCTCGAGATCGCGGACTGGACAGTCGTTCTCGTTTCCGGCGTCGCTCGATTGGAGGGGCGCCCCAAAGATCTCCTCGAACGCTCTGACTTCGAGGCCCTGTTTCTAGGAGCCGGACCCCCGGTTCAGGAGGATTGACCGCATGCGCCTTTTGATGTTCGAACACGAAAGCGGCCGCCGGCTTGGAGTCCTGGCCGGCGAGCGATCCGAAACCGTCATCGATCTCACCGAGCTTGCCGCCATCACCGGCTCTGCGCCGCCACCGGCGGACATGATGGCGCTGATCGACGCCGGCGACGCGGGTATGGATTCGGTCAAGCAGCTCGTGGCGAAGCTGAAGCCGTCAGCGGGCGCGCCGATCGCCCATCCGCTCACCGACGTCAAGGTGCTGGCGCCACTCGACCCGCCCAGGGGGAACGTCATCGCCATCGGCCGCAACTACGCCAAGCACGCCGCCGAGACCGCTGCCAAGGGCGAGAAGCCGAAGCCGCCGACGGTCTTCTCCAAGGCGATAACGTCCATCACCGGACCGAACGCCGAGATCCCCATCGACGCCGGGGTCAGCGAGGAGATCGACTGGGAGGTCGAGCTGGGGGTGGTCATCGGCAAGGCCGGCATCAACATCACCAAGGCGGAAGCGCTCGAGCACGTTTTCGGCTACACGGTCATCAACGATGTGACAGCTCGCGACATCCAGAGCGACTGGGGTGGCCAGTACTTCAAGGGCAAGAGCCTTGACGCATCGTGCCCGAGCGGGCCGTGGGTGGTTACCCGCGACGAGATCGAGGATCCGCAGGCGCTGAACCTGCGGCTCACCGTCAATGGGACTCTCAAACAGGACGGGACCACCTCCGAGATGATCCATCCGGTGGACTCCATCATCGAGTGGGTCTCGGTGGGCATGACGCTTCTGCCAGGGATGATGATCGCCACCGGGACGCCCGATGGCGTCGGCTTCGCGCGCAAGCCGGCGGAGTTCATCCATGTCGGCGATGTGGTCGAGGCCGAGGTGGAGGGCATCGGCACGCTGCGAAACAAGTTCGTCGCGGCGCGGCACCCGCGAAGAATGGATTAAAAAAGGGCGCTTCGCACACGCCTGCTCTCTTTCCGGTTATTGGATTGGGTCTATTCACGATTAGTTTCTCCAGGCGACGACCAGGTGATCGATAGACCAAAGTCATGGCCGGGGAACCCCGGCCAACTGGCGCGCCAGTTGCCGGGATTCTAGAGTCGGGCTGGCAATTTGCCGGGGTGGCGGGATTTGTCCAGGAGCTTCGTGAGTTTGAAGACGGTTCGCAGCGTCGGCACTGGCACTCCGGCGCCGTCGGCAAGCTCGATGACTGAGCCCACCAGCGCATCCAACTCGAGGGGACGTCCGGCCTCGAGATCTTGGAGCATCGAAGTCTTGTGATCGCCCGTCGCGGCGGCCCCGGCCATCCGCTTGTCGATGGTCAGCGCGACCTCGACCCCCATCGCCGTCGCCACCGCGTCCACCTCCTCCATCAATGTCCGGACGAGGTCGCTGGTGATCGGTGACGTGACGATCGCGTCGAGGGTCGCGCGCGTCAGGACGCTCAATGGATTGAGGGTCGCGTTGCCGAGGAGCTTCAGCCAGATCTCGTTGCGTATCCGCGTCTGGATCGGCGCCTTCAGCCCGGCTTTGACCAGCATCGAAGAGATCGCCTGGACTCGCTCGCTCCGCGAGCCATCCGGTTCGCCAAGCGTGAATCGGTGGCCCTCGAGGTGCTCGATGACTCCCGGCTCGACCACCTGGGCCGCCGGGTAGGCGATGCACCCGACGACCTTGCGGTACGGAATGTGTCGCGCGATCACTCCGCCGGGATCGACCGACTCGAGGTGACGATCCTCGAAGTACCACCACGGGATTCCGTTTTGCGCTCCGACTATGCACGCGCTCTGCCCGAGGTTCGCGCCGATGGTCTTTGCGACAGCGGGTATCGAATGGGCCTTCAGGGTGAGAAAGACGACGCCGGCGTGGCCGATCGCGCTCATGTCGTCGGTGCACTCGGGCCGGGCGGTGAACTCTTCGCCGGCGCTGCGCACGGTCACGCCGCGGCTCCGCATCGCCGCGAGATGCGGACCGCGGGCGATCAGGATCACGTCTTCGCCGCCGCGCGAGAGATAGGCACCGAGCAGGCCTCCGATCGCGCCGGCGCCGACGATGGCGACGCTCATGGCGTCATTTCAAGTTGGAGGGGGGGCCTCCCTCCTCACGGCGCGGGCCTGGCGGAGCCAGATCCTGCGCACCCCCCTGTGGATTGAAAGCTGCGGCGACCGAACGGCGCTGGACCTTGCCCGTGTCCGTGGTTGGGATCTTGTCGACGATATAGATCTTCCGCGGCACCTTGTAATCGGCCAGGCGCTCGCGTGCGAAAGCTATCAGCTCCTTCTCGGCCACCGGCTCCTTCAGCACCACTGCAGCGACCACCTCCTCGCCCCAGGTGGGATGCGGCGAGCCGAAGGCGACAGCCTTACCGACAGCTGGGTGCTGCATGAGGACGTCGTCGATCTCTCGTGGCGCGATCTTCTCGCCCCCGCGGTTGATCATCTCTTTGAGGCGCCCAATCAGCGAAAGGTATCCGCCGGCGTCCAGAGTGCCCTGGTCGCCGGTGCGAAACCAGCCGTCGACGAACGATGCCGCATTGGCTTCCGGGTTGTTCGAGTAGCCGTCGATCACGTTCGGTCCCCGGATCACGACTTCTCCAACGCTGCCTTCCCGGAGCAGCTCGCCCTTGTCGGTCATGATGCCGATCCGCACGCCCGTTCCCGTGCCCACCGTGCCCGGCCGGCGGGCAGCCGGCGGCAGCGGGTTGGATGCCATCTGATGCGAGGCTTCGGTCATCCCGTAGGCCTCGATCACCGGCGCCCCGAATCTCGATTCCAGCTGGGCCATCGTCTCGGGCGACAGGGCGGAAGAGCTCGAGCGAATGAACCGCAGGCCCTCTGCGCCGGGCGGCCTCTCGCCGCGGTTGCGCATGAGCAGCAACTGATGCATCGTCGGGACCGCCGAGTACCAGCTGGCGTGGTGGTCATGCAGCGCCGGCCAGAACGTCATCGGGTCGAACTTCGGCGGCACGACGACTTGGCCGCCGGAGCGGAACGTGGCCACCGTCGAGGCCATGAGGCCGTGAATGTGGAACAGCGGCATCACGCAAAACGCGACATCGCTTGGAGCCAAACGGTAGGTGCTCGCGATGTTGGCGGCTGAAGCGAACAGGTTGCGGTGCCGTAGCGGCACTAGCTTGGGGCGGCTGGTGGTTCCGCTCGTGTGCAGCACAAGGGCCACGTCGTCGTCACCCGGCGCTCCGGCAGACCTGGTTTGGTCGCGTGGAGCATCGCTGTCCATCACCAAGGCGCCGTGGCCGTCCATGTGGGCTTCGACCAGGGCAACACCAGAGGGCATCGCGCGGCGCGCGACTTCGCCCTGCCCGGGCGGGACGATAAGGACTGTCGCGCCGATGTCCTGCAGGTAGAAGCGGAACTCGTCCTCCTTATAGGCGGCGTTCAGCGGAGCCGCCGTGCCCGCCGTGGCGGCCGCCAGAAACAGGACGATCGCCTCGGCGCTGTTCGGCAGCACCAGCGCCACCCGGTCGTTGCGGCCCACGCCAAGCTGGGCCAGGTGGTCGGCCGCGGCGGCCACCTGCTCGCGGAGCTCGCGATAGTTGAGGCGGGCCCCCCCGGGGACGGTAATCGCCGGGTCGGCCGGGGCGCCGTGCTGAATCACGTCGAGCAATGTGTGACCGGCCATATTGGCCAATCCTACGGTTCGACCCGTGCCTCAGTGGCGTGAGCGTTGTCTCTTGGCTCTTTATACCTCTCCACCAGTCAGCCGCCAGCTCGCAGCCTGTCCCGCAGCGCACTCAAGATCGGGTGCAGCTCGTGCGCGCCATTCACCGCGCTCGTGTCCAGCCCCCACTCACGCCTGGCGAGCACGAAGGGGTGGGCCTGCTCGCCGCCGATGGAGCCGTGGCCTCCTGCCTGGTTCTCGAAGTTGACTTGCCGGCCTTCCTTGAACGCCCCGAACACGACCAGGTCGCCCGACATGTGAAAGGCGTTCAGACGCGACAGCTGCGAGAGCAGGATGTCCGGGTCGTCGAACTTCGTCAGCACCGGCTTGACCGCGTCCGCGCGTAGCTCCTGGTCGCCGGTCAGGAACACGTCCGAGTCGACATCGCGCGCCATGACCAGCGCCACCCCGTCGGTCGCGGCGATGTTTTGCGCCAGCCCAGGAAACTGCGCCGTCAGCTCCGAGTACGTCAACCGCTGCCGTCGGTCGGCGAAATAGATGTGCGACAGGCCGCCTGAGTTCGTGATGTTGACGCGGCCTTTTGCCTCTTCGTCCGGCGGACCGAATGCCTTGCCCTTCATCTCCTGGACGCGGTACCCGGGCAGCCAGCCGGCTACCAGCTCGCCAAACGCTTTAGTGCTGATGCGACCGAAGGGGATCGTGTCGATCTGACCGTGGTCCGACAGCACGACCAGCTCATACCGGTCCTGGCGGGCCCTGGCGATCTTCCTGATCGTGTCATCGACGTGCCTGAGGATTCGCATTGCATAAGGGTCGTCCGGCCCAAATGCGTGTCCGGTCTCGTCGAACGCGTAGAAACCGGCGTAGATCGGCGAGTAGCCCTCGCGCATGGCCCTCGTGACGGCGTGGCGCGTGATGTGATGGACAAACATCTCCTCCAGGACATCGGTGACGGCATACGTCCCCGCGGCGATCCTGCCGCTGAGCCGATCACGGCCGAAGGCCAGAGCGGTCTGGGCGATCGCATCGAGCCCGTGCCACAGCAGATCCAGAAGGTTGAGCGGGTTGGCGAGGTAGGGCAGCACGATCCGCCACGCCGATCGAGATCCCCGTTCCTGCCCCGAGTACCGCCGGTCCTGGTAAGCGATCCCAAACGTGTCGGCGGCGCCGGCCGGGTAGCACGCGGCGATGGCCGCGCCGTCCTGCGTCAGCGGGTGGCAGCCCTGGAAGTACTTGGCGGCCACCTTCTTGAAGGTGGAGCCGGCGCCGAACTGCACGAGCAGCTGCTGCTCGCGATCCCACCACCGGAAGCTCGGAATCTCCGAGTTGTCGCCGTACAGGATTCCCGCCTGCACAAACGGCGTCGTCGACGGAATGCCGCACCTGTAACGGTGCAGCTCATAACCCTCGGCCTCCATGAGCTTCTTGACGAATGGCATGTCGCCCTGCCGCAGCGCCTGCTCGAGCGAATCGGCGCCAAGGCCGTCGACGTGGACTATCACCAGCCCCCTACCTTTCAGCTCAGGCACTGGGCACCCCGTGTGCTTCGATGTCGGCGAACACCGGCAGGTGGTCGGAGCCGCGGACCGCCAATGCCCAGGCGTGGTGCTCGAAAGCCGAACCGCGCTGCATGTAGATGGCGTCGAGCTTCTGCGACGTCCAGTGGGTTCGACGGACCGCCTTTGTCACCTCTATCAGCTCGGCTGCCTTGGCCGCCGCGCGTATGCGCCGCCACATCTGTAGCCGGGGCATTCCGAAAGTGTTGAGGTCACCGGCCACCAGTGTGAGGGGCACGGCCGGACGGGATTGCATGTCGGCGACGACGGCTCCGAACTGTTCGAGCTTGTGGGTGAACCCGACCACATCCAGGTGCACGACGTACACCCGCATGGCGGCAGATTCGGCTCGGAGCGCGATTCGCCTCTGTGGCGGGATCGCCCGCAGCAGGGTTCGCTCGGCGCGCGTCATCCGTACCGCTCCGGCGCCTGTCAGCGCCACCACCTCGGGGGCGTCCGGCTCGAACGCCTCGGGGCGCCAGATCAGGGCGTTGCCCTGGTCCCGTCCCCGAAGCATCTGCGCTGTCGCCTGGAAGGATCGAAACTCTGGCCCGAGGGCCCTGGCGATGGCTTCCGCGTCGGGCCGGCCGTCGTGAATTGAGGATTCCTGCAGGGCGAACAGGTCCACCTTCGCGAAGTCAGGGTGGCTCGCCACCGCGTCGACCACGGCATCGAGCCGCAGGCCCATCTGGATGTTCCACGTGCAGATACGCATATGTGCAGCATCACAGCAACGACGGGAGGGCCGCCTCGTACAGGAGCGCTACGTGCCCCGCGGCGGCAGCCGGCGCTAGATCCAGCCGCGCCGCCTGAAGTAGTAGAGCTGAATCAGCACCGACGCAACCATCGTTCCGGCGCCAACGAAGAAGGCCTTGTAGGGTGTCTCGAGGATCGACGTGAGAAATAGAAAGTTCATGCCGTAAAAGCCTGTCAGGAACGAAATCGGAAGGAAGATGCTGGCAATGACGGTCAGCGTCTTCATGGTGTTGTTCAAGCGGTTGGAGACTGTCGACAGATACACGTCCATCGCGCCGGTGAGCAGGTCCCGCAGGGAGTCGACTGTCTCGTACTGCCGGATCAGGTGGTCATGAACGTCGCGCCAGTAGAGCGTCAGCTCATCGCCGTGGATGTCCATCGAATGGGTGATCAGGCGCTGGAATAGATCTCGCTGCGCGCCGATGAATTTGCGCAGCTCGATCACCTGGTGCTTGAGCTTGTAAATGTCGGCCAGGAGCTCTGGCGTCGCGGCTTGAAGGATCTGATCCTCCAGGTTGTCGATGCGATCGTCAAGGGTTTCGAGCAGCGGAAAGAGTGAGTCGACGAGCTGGTCGATGACCAGGTATTGGAGAAAACCAGGGTTTCCCTTAGTCAGCTCGGGGCTGGACTTGATCCTGGTCACCAGCTGGACGAGGAGCTCGGCGGGCTGGTCGTGAACAGTGACCAGGTAGTCCTTGGAAACGAACAAGTGGTGCTCGTGAAAATTGATGTCCTGGCCGGCTGTGAGCTGTGCGGTGAAGATGACGATGAACGTGTAGCCGTGGTACTCCTCGAGCTTGGGTCGCTGGTCCTGGTGCTTGATGTCCTCGATGGTCAGGTGGTGGAAACCGAAGACCTTCTCCAATAGCTCGAGGTCCTCGCCGTCGGGGGCCTGGATGTCCAGCCAGAACCCGTCTTCATGGCAAACCTGCAGACGGGCCGCGATCGCCTGGTCGGACGGATGGTCGAGGGAGGCGCCCTTGGTGGTTATGAGCGTGCGCACGTGGGCCCTACTGTAGCGTTGACGCGATGACCAGCTTGCTCGAAAAGCCAGACCCGCCGCGCTAGTGAGCCGGTTTCGCGATGAGACCGCGGTCCTCGGCCAGCTGCGCGCTCATCGGGGGGCGGTGGAGCGCGGCATCGACCCCGATCGACCACGAGCGTTGAACAAGGTCACGCGCACCTGGTGAACAGCCTGATGGCGCGGCTTTCGAAGCCGTCGATGGACTGGCTGCTCGTGTTCGTGCCGGTTTCGATAGTCGCCGACCTGGTGGGTCAGCCGGTCACCCTCTTCATCACCTCGGCCCTGGCTATCGTCCCGCTCGCCGGCCTGATCGGGCGCTCCACGGAGCAGATCGCGAACCGGGTCGGACCGCGCCTTGGGGGCCTTTTGAATGCCACCTTTGGCAATATCACCGAGCTGATCGTTTGCGTCCTGCTGATCAGGGCAGACAACTTTTTCATAGTCAAGGCATCGCTCATCGGGTCGATCCTCGGCAACCTGCTGCTGGTGCTGGGGATCTCGTTCATAGTCGGCGGCCTGCGGCACAAAGAGCAGCATTTCAATCCTCGCGCCGCCGGCGTTCACTCCGCGTCGCTGCTGCTCGCGGTCGCCGGCCTGTTGATGCCGGCCCTCCTGGTGCTGACGACGCCGAGCGTCGGCTTCGTGCAGAAGGAGGTGGTCAGCGGAATCGTGGCGATCGTCCTGATCGTGCTTTACCTCGCCGCCCTGGTCTTCACCGAGATCACGCATGCCCACCTCTTCGAGAGCAAGGACGAAGAAGAACGCGCGGCGAAGTGGTCGATGCGCAGATCGGTCATCGTGCTGGTGGTCGCAGCGCTGCTCGTGGGCTTGGAGTCCGAGTTCCTGGTCGGCTCCCTGACCCCCACCATCGAAGCGCTGAGCCTGCCCCCGTTATTCGTCGGCCTCATCGTGATCCCGATCATCGGCAATGCGGCCGAGCACTCGTCGGCCCTCTTTTTCGCGATCAAGAACCGCGTTGACGTCACGCTCGAGATCGCGGTCGGCTCATCGACACAGGTGGCGATGTTCGTCGCCCCGATCCTGGTCTTCGTCAGTCTCGCCCTGGGGCATCCGATGGACTTTGTCTTCACCGCGTTCGAGATCGCGGTGGTTTCGGTGGGCACCCTCATCGTCGCCCTGATCGCGCTCGAAGGGCGCAGCAACTGGCTGTCCGGCATGCAGCTCGTCGGCGCCTACATCGTGATTGCGGCCGCAGGCTTCTTCGTCAAGTCAACATCGTAAAAATGAGAGGGACCCGGATGGTTCCCCAGCGCGCAAAGCGGCGTTGAGGCTGGGCCGCGAAGAACCCATCGGCGTTGTCGTAGACGAGTGGCTCCCGCCGCGGATGGCGGGACCTAAGACCAAGTGATGGCCGCGGAAACCCCGGCCCACCCTGCCCACGCCAGCGCGAGAATAATTGAGGCCGAGTCGGGTTTACTCGCGCTCCTGGCGCGCCTGGCACGTGACACAGCGGGTCGCCTCGGGTAGGAACTCCAACCGCTCGGCTGAGATCTTCTGGCCGCAGTCCTCGCAAACGCCGTACTCGCCCGTGGCTTTGCGGTTCGTGGCGCGCTCGGCCTGCAGGCGATTCTCCTCGAGCAACCGCTGAACGCTGTCGGTAGTCGCCTTGTCGCTGAGAATTTGCGCGAAGTCTGACTCCCCAAATCCCTTGCTCATAAGCCCAGCCTAGACCTCTGGGCGCATGAAAGCCACCCCTAAAATCAGGTGCGGACGTCGGTGCTGGCCACCTCCCCTTTGTCGTCCCAGCCGTGCCAGCCCTGGGGCTCGATCCACGCGCTGACACGCTTGGCGCTCCGGTTGGAGTACGCCTTGCCCGTGTACCTGAGACTGAGCCGGTCGATGTCGCCCAGGGTGGCATCATCAGCGAACCTGACCACCGATCCGTAGAGGCTGACGTGTCGATACCAGTCCTCGCCAAGGGCGGTAAGGCTCGCTTTTGGGTTGGCTCGCAGCCAGCGTAGCCGGCTGCGGCCCTCGTGCATGTTGACCAGGATCAGGCCGTCCTCCCAGTCGTACCAGGTGGCGACCGACATGGGGTAACCGCCAGGCCTGATGAATGCGATCACCGCGGGGTTGGGCCGCTTCAAGAAATCGACCACGGGTGGCGGCAGCTCGAGCAAGGTGCAAAGTCTGACACCAGCCAATGGCCGGCATGCGTTACGGTCGTTTCATGACCGTCAAGGCTCGCGGCCTCAACCTCGACATGATCCTGGACGAGCCGGTCGATTGGCGCTTCAAGTCCTTTCCGGCCGGCGCTCCGACCACCATTCGCGAAGTGCGCGCGCAGGGCTGGAACGTCCTCGGCAGCGATTTCCTGCCACCGGTGATGGTGTTGAAAGACGCCGCGCTGCGGCACAACAGCAAGCTCGTGGCTGCCTACTGCAAGCGCCACGACTTTCTGCTCGCGCCGCACGGCAAGACGACGATGGCGCCGCAGCTCCTCAAGCTCCAGCTCGAAGACGGCGCCTGGGCGGTCACAGCGGCGACCACGAGCCAGGTGCGTGTCTGGCGGGCGATGGGCGTGGAACGCGTGATCCTCGCCAATCAGCTCGTCGAACCGGCCGCCATCCGGTGGGTGGCAAGCGAGCTCGATGCCGACCCTGGCTTTGACTTCTACTGCCTGGTCGACTCCGTCGCGGGCGTACGACTTCTGGAATCGAGCCTCGGCGGCACTACGCTCTCCAGGCGCCTCCAGGTCCTCCTCGAGGCCGGCCCGAAAGGCGGCAGGTCGGGCTGCCGCACCCACGAGGCAGCCGTCGAGGTGGCGCGTGCTGTGGCCGGCTCGCGCCGGCTTGCGCTCGCGGGCGTCGAGGCCTTCGAGGGGGTGATCGACGCGCCAACCCTGGGTGGCACGATCCATGCGGTCGATGATTTCCTTCAGGACATGCGTGCGCTCGTCCAGGAGCTGGACGGCGCCGACCTCTTCGCGCAGTCGGCTGCGGTGACGGTCACCGCTGGTGGCAGTGCATTCCCGGACCGCGCGGTCGCGTGCCTCGGCGGCGAATGGAACCTCAGCCGCCCCGTGCGCCTCGTGCTCCGAAGCGGGTGCTATCTGACGCACGACGCCGCCCACTACCAGCAGCTGTCGCCGTTCGGCGGGCGTATTCCGCAGACCGGCCGGCTCGAAGAAGCACTCGAGGTGTGGGGCGCTGTGCTTTCGACCCCCGAGCCGGGCCTCGCGATCCTCGGGTTTGGGAAGCGCGATGTGCCGCACGATCTGGAGCTTCCGGTGCCGCGACTGGTCAAGACGCCGGGCCCTCAGCCGCCGATTCCGCTGCGTGCCGAGGCTTCGATATCCAAGGTGATGGACCAGCACGCCTTCTTGAAGGTCAGCGCCGATGCGAACTTGAAGGTGGGGGACCTCGTCGGCTGCGGCATCTCGCATCCCTGCACCGCCTTTGACAAGTGGCGGCTCATCCCCGTCGTCGACGAAGGCTATGTCGTCATCGACGCCGTCCTTACATACTTCTAGATGTTGAAGCTGCATGAGCTGCGTGGTGTTTTGCCCGCATTGATCACACCACTGACCCGGGATGGCGCTGTCGACGAGCCTGCCGTCCATCGCCTGGTCGAGCATGTGCTCGCGGGCGGCGTGCACGGCTTGCTGGCGCTCGGCTCGACCGGCGAGGTCGCCTCGCTCGACCAGACGGCGCGCCGCCAGGTGCTTACCGCCGTCGTCAGGGCGGGTGGAGGCCGGGTGCCGGTGCTGTGCGGCATCGCCCACAGCCGGCTTGCTGACGCGGTTGCGGAGGTGGCCGCCGCCGCCCAGATCGGCGCCGACGCCGTGCTGGTCGCCCCCCCTTACTACTATCCGACCGACCAGCCGACCGTGCTGAGCTTCTACAGGACGCTCGCGGCCAAGAGTCCGCTGCCGATCCTGGTCTACAACATTCCTCAAAACACCAAGGTCGTGGCCGACCCCGCGACGGTCGCAACTCTGGCGCGCGAGGGCTCGGTGGTGGGGATCAAGGATTCAAGCCGCGATTTCGAATATTTCGAGTCGGTGTGCGTGGCGACGCGCGATTTGCCGCATTTTCGAATCTTCACCGGCAGCGACACGATGCTATTGCCTTCGCTGGCGATGGGGGGCGCGGGCACCATCTGCGGCGGCGCGAACGTCGCGCCGGCCTGGGCGGTGAGGATCTTCGACGATTTCGAGCGTGGCGATTGGGCGGCGGCTCGGCCGCACCAGGATTCGCTGCTCGAGCTCGTGCTGGCCGTACGCCCTGGAGTGTTTCCGTCGGCGATCAAGGCGGCGTTGCACCTCCAGGGCGTGTGCGGACCGTGGCCAGCCCCGCCGGTCGCGCCCCTCGACGAGGCCTCGGTCGCGCGCTTGCGCGATAGGTTGCAGACCTGGGGTCTGCTGGCCGACGCGCGCCAAGCAGCTTCATGAGTGGCGCCGCGACGGGGGCCGCCGAGGTCGCCATCATCGGCGCGGGCATCCATGGCGCCAGCGCGGCCTACCACCTCGCGTCGGGGGGCGTGAAACCGGTGGTGTTCGAGCGAGTCGCGCCGGCAGGCGGGCCGACGGGCCGCTCCTCCGCCATCTGCAGGGCCTACTACACGAACCCCTATCTCGCCCGCGTTGCCCATGCCAGCCTGGAGATGTTCCGCACCTTTGCGGACCTGACCGGCGGCAGGGACTGCGGCTATCACCAAACCGGCGCCGTCTACCTGCACCCGGACACCGACACGGCGGCTCTGCACGACGCGGCGGCCTACATGAACTCGATCGGGACCCGAATCGAGATGCTCGAGCCCGCGGACCTGCAGCGGGAGTTTCCGCTGTTCAACTCGGGCGGGGTGGGCGTGGCGGGCTGGGAGCCCGGAGCGGGATATGCGGACCCCGTGGCCACCACGGCCGGGCTCCTCGCGCGGGCTTGTGAGCTCGGGGCGACCCAGCGCCTCTATACGCAGGTGGCCGCCGTCCAGGCCCGCGAGGGCGGCGGGGCGAGACTCGCCCTCGAGAGCGGCGAAACCACCGAATGCGAGCGGTTGCTCATCGCCGCAGGTCCGTGGACCAGGTCGCTGGCGGTGCAGCTGGGACCCGAGCTGCCGCTCACTGTCGAGCGACACTACGTCGCCACCATCCGCTGGCGCGACGCCCGCGAGATGCGGTTCGCGCACGCCGACATCACGGCCGGCTACTACTGCAAGCCAGAAGGTGAGGACCTGTACTGCCTCGGTCCACTGACACCGGAGCCCGAGGTCGACCCCGACGAAGCGGTTCGTGGCCTTGACACCGAGGAATCTCACGCTCTCGCGCGGCTGGCCACGAAGCGCATCCCCCGCCTCAAGGATGCGGTGTCGACCGGAGGCTGGGCGAGCCTGTACGACGTCAGCCCGGACTGGATGCCCGTGATCGGGGAGATAGCGCCTGGCGTCTTCGTCGACGCGGGCACCAGCGGCCACGGCTTCAAGCTGGGCCCGGCGCTGGGCGCGGACGTGGCCGCCCTGGTGATGGGCAAAGAGGTGGACGCAGGCATCCACGACTTCACCCCGGACCGCTTCACCAAGGGCCGCGCGCTGGCGGCCGGCTACGGGAGTGCACGAATCCTGGGCTGACTCGATGCATCGACTAACCTCTCTCGTGCGCATGAGAGTCCGCGGTTTGCAGGATTCGTAGTGCCCGGCAGTCAGCGGACCGGGACGGTCATCGTGCTCGCCTCGGCGACCTGCTTCGGCACCCTGTCGATTCTTGCCAAGTACGCATACGCGGCCGGGCTGGGGGCCGAGCAGGCTCTTGCGTTCAGGTTCGGGCTGGCGGCGGTGGGGATGCTGGCGGTTACGTTCCTGCTGGGGCACAACCCCCTCCGACTCGGGGGCAGCCGGTTGCTGATCCTTTTCGCGATGGGCTTCATCGGCTACTGCGCGCAGTCATTCACTTACTTCCTGGCCTTGCGCACCCTCCCTGCTTCGCTCGTGGTGCTCATCGCTTACATCTATCCAAGCTTGGTCGTGGCGGCCGGTTGGCTGTTTCTGCGGCGCCGCGTCTCCGCCTGGCACGTGGTGGCGCTGGTCGCGAGCTTTGTCGGGCTGGTGCTGCTCGTCGGGGGCGGGGCGCGCTTTGAGCTCTCGTGGGCGCTTGTGCTGGCGGTGGCTTCGCCAGTCATCTACACCGGGTACATCCTGGTTGGAGAGCGGGTGATGGACTCGGTGCCTGCGCTGCCCGCGAGTGCGGTGATCATCACCGGGGCTGGGGTGGCGTTTGCGATCCTCGCGGCATTCAGCAACGAGCTCGCCCTGCCGCCGACGGCCGCCGGCTGGGCGGTCGCGGTCGGGCTGGCGGTGGTGCCCTCAATGCTGGCAATCTCACTGTTTCTCGCCGGGCTTCCCAGGGTCGGCGCCGCCCGTGCGGCCCTCCTGAGCACGTGGGAGCCGGTGGTCACGATCGGGCTCGCCGTCGTGCTGCTCGGAGATCGAATGTCGCCAATCCAGGTCCTCGGAGCCATCTTCGTGCTCGCGGCGGTGATCGTGGTCCAGGGCGCGCAAACCTGGAGACCGGTGGCGCACATCGACTGAGCGCGGGAAATATCGCCCGCCAGCGTTAAGACCACTAGAGCTGCTGCAACAGACGGCTCTGGGGGATCTAATGCAATACGAAATCGGCTTCGGGGGATGCTGATGACCGCCGGTCGCAGGCAGCACCTGCACGGTCAATCTCTGGTGGAAGTCGCCATCTCGCTTCCGGTGCTCTTGCTGCTTGCGTTGGGAGTCACCGACATCGGGCGAGCCTTCTATTACCGAGAGGCGGTCACCAACTCGGCGCGCCAGGCCCTCCGCATCGCGGTGTCGCCGGCGCAGCACGCTACAGCCGACGCCGTCTGCGCGGGAGCTGGCGGCCCGTCCGCGGTGACGGTCACGACCTCGCTAGGTTCGAGTGGCGGCTCGATCGCCTCGATCGTCAACCTCGCCTCGCTCGAAAGCTCGAGCAACGGGACGGCGGCCGGATCGGTGATCAGCGGCGGCACCATCAGCGTCACCTTCCACTGCCTTGCCGGCGCTGTGATCACGAACGCCACGAGCAACGGCGCGGGTCCCCTCGACCCCGGCTCGGACGCGGTGACAGTGAGCGTCACCTATCGCCTCAACGTCATCACACCACTGTTATGGCCGCTGACGGGCACGTCGTTTCCAATCACGGTCACCTCCTACGAGCGGGCGGAGTACTGACAGTGTTGTTCAAGAGCAAGCGCGGCCAGGCGCTCGTCGAGTTTGCCCTCGTCTTTCCATTCCTATTCTTCATGCTCGCGATCACGATCGACCTGTTTCGAGTCGATTGGGCGACCACCACAGTGGCTGAAGCCGCGCGGCAGGGAGCCAGGCAAGCAGTACCTAACGCGGACCCGACCGACAACGCGTTTGGCGCCGCCTCAGGCTCGTGCTCGGGTATGACGCAGACGCCCTCGGCCAATGGGTCGGGCTGCCTGACCGATGCCCGGATTTTCCAGACCGTCAACGCGGTGCTCGGTGGGTTCAGCCAGGGCACGACGCTGACCTCGGCCTCACCATCCGCCTGCCCCAACCCCGCCGTGGGGCACGCATCGGTCTGCATTTACCCGCCGGAACAGGGTCCCGCCGGCAACTACGCCGACTGCGCGACAGCCAAGTCGAGCCTCGGTCGAGATCCGATCGCGGGTGACCTGGGGTCGCGCGCTGCCGAGTACCAGAACCCGAAGTACGAGGGCTGCTTCGAGGTGGTCGTGACCGTGATCTTCCGCTACAACACCCTGGTCCCGTTCCTGGGTCAGGCCGCGCCCAACTTTCTAAGGATCGCGTCGTCCACCACGATGCTGGGGGAATACTGATGAAACGTGCTGGAGCCGCGGGCAACCGCCAGAGCGGCCAGGCGATAGTGATCGTGGCCGCGATGCTCGTCGCGTTCGTGATCCTCGGCACGATGGTCTTCGACGTAGGACTTGCGATGTCCGACCGCCGCAACATCCAGGCGCATGCCGACGCGGCGGCCCTGGCAGGAGCGAGGTCCTATGGACCGCAGGGCACGAGCAAGGCGCATTGGGTGGCCATGCAGTACCTGGCTCCAGCGCTTGGTTTCGCCATTCCGACCGGAGTCTGTGCGAGCGCGGCCAGCTGCCCGTCAGGCACCTACAGCGTCGCCGGGTACCAGATCACCCTGCTCGACTCGTACAAGCCGAACGGAATCCTGAATTACCCGAGCGTCCTCGATGTCGTGATCAGTCATCAGCAGCCGAGCATCTTCGCGCGCATGGTCGGCTACTCGACGTTAACGACTGCCGCCTCGGCCCGGGCAAGCAAGCCGGGGCCCCAGGTCAACGGCACCGTGTATGCCGTCGCCGCGGTCAGCGGCGACGCGATGATCAACGGAGGCGGCGCTGCTTTTCAGACGGTCACCGGCCCCGTGTATGCATTTGGAAGCTTCGGCGCCAACAACGGCCCGCACTCCACTGGCGTGCCGGGCACACAGACCAACTACGACGGGACCACCTGTCCCGGCAACCCGACCAACTTTCTCGACAACGGCGGCGCCGGCAACAGCCTGAACTACCACACCACCGACGGCACCGGGCTGCCTGACAACTCCAACGTGCCGCCTCCGACCAACTTCGACAACGCATCGCCGGTGGCCGCCGGCTCACCGCCGCCGATGTACACCACCGCCGCGCAGGCGCAGGATGCCGCCGGCAACTGGAAGCCGGGCATCTACAACGGGTTCGCGCCAAGCGGCGGCACCATGAACGGCGGCGTCTTCAAGATCATCAACGCGACGAACCTGTCCCTTGGCGCCATCACCAACACCAACTACACGGCCTCGGGCACTGTCGACTCGTCGGGCGCGGTCGCGATCGTGCTCGATTCGTCCGATACCGGCACGCTCGACATCTCCAAGGCCAAGCTCAACGGGCTCGACGACTTGGCTCCCGCCGCCGCGTTGGGGACTCGCGACCCGATGGGCACCCACAACTTCGTCATCTTCGGCGGCAACGGGCCCACCGGTTTCGCGGGCTCGATGTCCGTCGGTCCTGGAGCCACCACCGACCTGAGCGGGATCATCTACCTGCCCGAGGTCACGTACGTGAGCGACGGTAACTCGAGCCCGCAGTTCACGGGCTCGCTGGTCGTCGCGAGCATGACGGTCCATGGCGGTGGCAACGGTGCGCAGGTGTTCCACTGGGTCTGCGGCCTCAACGCAATCGCCGGCCAGCCGTGGCAAGGCGGCCTCCTCCGCTAGGAGCCACGCCAACCCGACGCCGCTCTCGGGGAGGCGCTAGATTGACGCCGATGATCGCCAACCTCATCGGGTCGCAGTGGCGCCGCCCCGACGTCGACGGGTCACTGCCGATCTACAACCCGGCCACTGGCGAGGTGATCGGCCAGGTCCCGATGTCAGGAGCCAAAGAGGTAGACGCCGCCGTGCAAGCGGCGGCCGCCGCGTACAAAAGCTGGTCGCGCACCGCCTTGATGGAGCGCGTTCGCCTGATGTTCCGCTACAAGTTCCGGCTCGAGGAGCACTTCGAGGACCTGGCCGCAATCATCACGCGGCACCACGGGAAGACCCTCGAAGAGTCCCGCGGCGAGGTACGCCGTGGCATCGAGGTGGTGGACTTCGCGTGCGGCGCGCCGACGCTGCTCCAGGGCCGCACCTTGCGCGACGTTTCAGGTGGAGTCGACCAGGACCTCTATCGCCACCCCGTCGGCGTGTGCGCCGGCATCCCGCCCTTCAACTTCCCGGTGATGATCCCGCTGTGGATGTTCCCGCTCGCCGTCGTGGCGGGCAACACCTTCGTTCTCAAGCCTTCCGAGCGCACACCTCTCGGTGCGACCCGCCTGGCCGAGATCTTCCTCGAAGCGGGCTTTCCAGATGGCGTGCTCAACGTCGTGCACGGAAGCAGCGAGGCGGTGGATGCGCTGCTCGTGCACCCGCTGGTCAGCGCGATCTCGTTTGTGGGCTCAGCGCCGGTGGCGCACCACGTCTATACGACCGCCGCCGCGCACGGCAAGCGGGTGCAGGCCCTTGGCGGGGCCAAGAACCACATCGTCGTCATGCCCGACGCCGATCCGGAGATCGCAATGCCCGCGATCCTGAACTCGGCCTTTGGCAACGCTGGCGAGCGGTGCCTGGCAGGCTCGGTGGCGGTGGCAGTGGGCGACGCGGCCGAGGGCCTCATCGGGCCACTCGCCAAAGCAGCGGCCAAGATGGTCGTCGGACCTGGCGACCAGGAGGGTGTGCAGGTCGGACCGCTGATCCGCGCCGACCATCGCGACCGTGTCGCCGGCTGGGTCGAAAGAGGCGTGGCCGAAGGAGCGGAGCTTCTGGTCGACGGCCGAGGTCAGATGTCCCGGCCGGGCTTCTTTCTCGGCCCAACGATCCTCGACAACGTGACCTCGGACATGGCGGTGGGTCGTGAGGAGATCTTCGGCCCGGTGCTCTCGGTAGCGAGGGCCGCGACCCTTGACGAAGCGATTGCGCAGGCGAACCGCATGGCGCTCGGCAACATGGCGACGATCTTCACGCAGTCAGGAAGGTCGGGCCGTGAGTTCAGGGAGCGTGTCGAGGCGGGGATGACGGGGATCAACGTGCCGATCGCGCAGCCGTTTGCCTTCTTTCCGTTCAGCGGTTGGAAGGGCTCGTTCTACGGCGATCTCCATGTGCACGGCGCGGACGGGATCGAGTTCTTCACCAGAAAGAAAGTGGTTGTGACCCGGTGGTAGAGAGCTAGACGAAGAGCGGCTCGGCCTTCGACCTCTCAACCAAGGACCGCATCGCCGAGTCATCAGGCGGCTTCTCGAAACGCTCTGCCGCGTCGAGCACTCGCGGCAGAAGGTTCACGTCGCCGACCGTGTTCAAGAACACTCCGGGCCGCCCCAGCACCCACCAGACGGCCAGGTCGATGTCGCCCTGTTCCTCCAGCGGCTGGTACCAGGTGGTTCGCGTCTGCGTGCGCCCCGACCAAGGCCGTAGCGCTATCGACTTGATCGTCTGCACGGCCGTCCCATGCGCCGCGCAAGCGGCGACCAAAGCCTCGAAGTTCTCAGCGTAGTAGGGCGACTGCATGGTCACGAAGTTGTAGGGAAGAAGAACGGAGTCGAAGTCGAATCGCGCGATGCTGCGCCGATGGTTGGCAGCGATCTGGGAACCGTGACCAGTGACCCCGATCCACTTGATCAGTCCTTGCTCGCGCGCCTCGACCGCGGCCTCGATCGCTCCGCCCGGGCTCAAGGCGATGTCCCACTCGATGGGGTCGGCCAGGTTGTGCAGCTGCCAGAGGTCGACGTGGTCGACGCCCAACCGGTCGAGCGACCGATGCAGCTCCTCGCGCGCGTCCGCAGCCTTGCGCTGCCCGGTCTTGGTGGCGAGAAAGAACGAGTCCCGTGCCACTCCGCGCAACCAGGGTTTGACGCGGAGCTCCGCGTCGCCGTACGACGCCGCTACGTCGATGTGATTGATCCCGTGTCGCATCAGCACGTCGAGGGTGCGGTCCGCGACGTCCTGGCTCACCGATGACAGGGCCGCGGCGCCGAAGATCACACGGCTGCTGTGATGTTTGGTGCGCCCGAAGCTCGCGCGCGCGATGGCCACCCTCAAAGTCTATGACTGGCGTGGCCGGGTTGGCCGGGGTTGTTGCGGTCCCGCTACGCCGCGATGCGACCGTCTTGCGCGGCGGCTGGTGGGAGGCTGTGGTACCCGAAGCGGCCGTGTACCCGGGTTAGGCCGGCTCCTGAATCGCCGGCCCGCGCCGGCCTGCGGCGCGCAGGCCCGGCACGGCCGCCAGCGCAAAACCGAAGCCGACGGCGGCAGCGACGAAGAAGGGAACACCCAACCCGAGCGCGAAGAGCGATCCGCCGAGCAGTGAGCCGATCGCCATCGAGCCGCTCTGGGCGGTGCCGACGACCCCCTGGGCCTCGCCTCGCCGGTCCCGCACAGCCTCCATCAAGAACGAGTTCATCGACGGCTCGGTGAACGCCCACAAGGTGGCTTCGACAACGCCAACGCCGATCACGACCGGGATGATGTTGACGAACGGATAGATCACCGCCATCAGGGAGCCGAGGGCGACCGAGGTGACCGCGAGCCAGCGCCGGTCCCAGCGGTCGGATGCCCACCCGGCGAACGGTGTGGCCGCGACGAGCGGCAGCGCAAAGAAGGTGAAGGACAGCCCGATGACGAGATCGCTCGCGCCGATCGTGCGCATGTACAGGCTCCAGATGACGTCGTAGATCCCGATCAGCAGGCCGAGCCCGATAGTCATCGTCACGACCGCTCGCATCGCCACGCCGATACGGCTCGAGCGCATGAAGACCCGAGCGATGCTCACCTCAGCCGGCGGCCGGCGCACCGAGCGCGGCAGCGTCAGTGCCGCCACCAGCGCCGCTGTCGCCAGCGCCGTTCCGGTGACGGCGAAAACCGTCCAGCGTCCGAACACCGCAAGAAGTCCGCCGAGGGCGGGGCCCACGATGATCCCCGATTGCCGGGCGGCCGAGACCCAGCCATAGGCCCGGCCGAGCTCCTCGGCCGGCACCACGTCGGCGACGGCGGCGATCTCGGCCGGCGCCGCGGCGGCGAAACCGAGACCCTGAAGGAAGCGCACCGCGACCAGCCATTCGATCGGCAGGGGAAGCAGGAACATGAGCGACGCGGCAGACGCCACCAGCAGACCGGCGACCATCATCTCCTTGCGCCCGATCCTCTCCGCCAACCAACCCGCCGGCCACTGGCCGACCGCCTGCGCGGCAAGCGCGGCACCCACGATCAGCCCGACAAATGAGTACGACGCCCCGCGCTCGCGCAGGAACAGCGGGAGGATCGGCAGCAGCGACCCGATACCGGTCCCGGAGACGAACACTGCCGCGACGATTCCGTAAAGCGCGCCGCGTGGCCGTCTGTCGGGCATCCCGCAAAGGTTAAGGGGCGTCCGCGCCGGACGATAATGGCGCGGTGGCAAGCGACCGCGCCGACCTGGTCGTGGTCGGAGCCGGCACCGTGGGCGGCTGGGGGTCGTACTTTGCCGCCACCCAGGGCGCTGGACGGGTGGTCGTCGTCGAGCGTGGCCGAGTCGGCGTCGGCGCCAGCAGCCGCGCCGCCGGCATGGTCCGCGCGCAGGGGGGAACCCCGACCACTGTGGCGCTGGGGCGCTGGAGCATCGACTTCTATCGAAGCCAACAGGCTCGCCTGGGGACCGATTCGGCTTTCCGTGAACTGGGGTATCTGATCTTCGCCGAGACTGCCGCGGAGGCCCGCATCGGACGCGAACGGGTGGCGATGCAGCAGGCTGCCGGCGTCGAGGCCGAATGGCTGGAACCCGACGCCGCGGTGGAGCTCAATCCTGAGCTGGCAAAAGATAGCTTCGTCGGCGCAAGCTACCTCGCCACCGACGGCTGCATCGATCCCCCGAGAAACGTCCTCGCCTATTCGCTCGCCATGCAGCAGGCGGGAGTCGTGCTTCGTGAGCACACCGCGTTTGTCGGCTTGCGCACCGAGAAGAGCGGTGGCGGCCGCAAGCTCACAGGCGTCGTGACGTCCGGTGGTCTGATCGAGACCTCGCGCGCCATCCTGACCGGCGGCCCAACTCTCAATGAGGTCGGCGTCGCCGCGGGTGTGGAGATTCCAGCCGGCGCCGTGCGTCACCAGGTCGCCGTAACCGAGCCGCATCCGGCTTTCGAAGTCGCGCGACAGGCGATGGGTTTCGACCTTGCCGCGGGGCTGTACTGGCGCCTCGAGGAGGGAGGCTTGCTCTTCGGGATGAGCAACCCGGATGAGCCGCCAGGTCCGTCGCGCGAGATCGACTGGACGTACATGGAGAAGATGCGATCGCGCCTCGCGCGCTACCTGCCGGTGACCGCGGGCTTGGGTTTGCGGAAAGCCTGGGCGGCCACCATCGACTACACGCCCGACCACCAGCCGATCCTCGGGCCGGCTTTGATTCGCAATGGCGATTCGATCGAGGGCGTCACGATCGCATCCGCGGGCGGCCACGGAATGATGTGGGGTCCCGCCGTCGCGAAGATCGCGGCTGACCTCGCGCTCGAGGGACGCACCGCCGTTGCCGAGGTCGGGGAGCTCGGGCTCGATCGCTTCGACGAGCATGGTCGCAGCCGCCTCCCGACCGACCCCATCGCCCTGCCTTTCCCAATCGCCGTCGCGACCGATGCGGGGCCTGTAAACACAAGCAAAACTTCATACGGAGGAAGTGACCGAGCATGAGCACATCGGTGGGGGACATGACCGAGCGCGCCGCCAATCTGATCGAAAAGGAGGAGGCCAAGTTTCGAGCCGCGCGCCGCCGCTCAGACGAGATGTGGAACGAGGCCAAGGAGTTCCTGCCGAAGGGAGTGCCGTCGTCGTTTCAGGACGCGCCGCCACAGCCGATCTTCATTCAGCGCGGCCAGGGCAGTCGCGTGTGGGATGTCGACGGCAACGAGTACGTCGACTTCCACAATGGCTTTGGCGTCATGGTGGTCGGCCATGCCCACCCGCTCATAGTCGAGGCGATCTCCGAGCGCGCGCGGCTCGGCACCCACTTCGCCCAGCCTGGCGAGGACGCGGTCGTGGTCGCCAGGGAGCTGGCCCGCCGGTTCAAGCAGCCGCAATGGCGCTTCACCAACAGCGGGACCGAATCAACGCTGGACGCCGTCCGCCTGGCCCGCGGCTTCACCGGGCGCGACCATCTGGTCAAGATCGAGGCGACCTACCACGGCCACCACGACGCGCTCATGGTTTCGGTCGAGCCGAAGCCAGAACTGATGGGCCCGCCGGACAACCCGGCCTCGGTTCCGTACTCCGAGGGAATCCCCAAGGCGATGAGCGACCTCACCTTGGTGGTGGCGTTCAACGACGCGAACCAGCTCGAGCGTGTCTTCGCGCGGCATCCAGGAAAGATCGCGGCCGTGATCGTGGAGCCCGTGATGATGAACCTCGGCATCGTCATGCCCGACGACGGCTACCTGGGCCAGGTAAAAGAGATCGCCCACAGGCACGGCGCCCTGCTGATATTCGACGAGGTCAAGACCGGCTGCACGATTGCGCCAGGTGGCGCCACCGAGCGGCTCAGTGTGACTCCGGACATCATCGCGCTGGCCAAGGCGATCGGCGGTGGCGTGCCGTGCGGGGCTGTCGGAGGCCGTGCCGACGTGATGGCGATGATCGATGAGGACCGCGTCGCGCAGTTCGGAACCTTCAACGGCAATCCGCTCACGATGGCCGCCTCCCGGACGACGCTGACGCGGATCCTGACCCCGGAGGCCTACGCGCACTTCGACGCCCTGGGCGAGGTGCTGGCGGGCGGTCTCCGCGAGGTCATCGCCGAGCACGACCTGCCTTTCCACGTCATCGCCTTGGGGGCCAGAGGCGGCGTCACATATAGAAAGGAAAGAGTTCGCAATTACCGCGACTATTTGACGATCAACAAGACATGGGCATATGTGTCGTGGCTCTACCAGTGCAACCGCGGCGTTTTGATGGCACCTTTCGCCGAAGAGAACTGGACCCTCTCCGTCCAGCACTCGGAGGAGGATGTCCAGCGCTACGTCGACAACTTCGCCGAGCTGGCCCGCGACCTGACTAACTAACTAGGTCGGGATGATGTCGGCCGCCAGACCGCCGGCTCGCGATCTGAAACCGCTGTTCGACCCGCGCTCGCTCGCGATCCTCGGCGCGTCCGCCACGCCGTCCAAATGGGGCTACTGGCTGGCGCGAAGCGCACTTAAGGGGGTGACCCGGCGAAGCGTCTTCCTGGTCAATCGGGGGGGCAAGGACATCCTGGGGCAGCGGACATATCAGTCGCTGGCCGACGTGCCAAAGCCTGTCGACCTGGTGGTCATCAGCATCGGCGCCGCGGGCTTCGAGCAGGCGGTCGACGACGCGCTCGTGGCCGGGGCTCGGGCCATCGTGGCAATCACGGCTGGGCTGGGCGAAACGGGACGGGACGGCCGCGCCATTGAGCTTGCGGTGAGAGAGAAAGTCCGGGCCGCGGGTGCTCTGCTCGTGGGGCCCAACTGCCTCGGCGTCGCGGACACCGTCAGCAAGCTCGACCTGGCCTCGAGTGAGTTCGGCCCCGGATCGATTGGGCTGATCTCTCAGAGCGGCAACCTTGGGATCGAGCTGGCGCTGATCGCCACCGAAGCCGGCGTTGGATTTTCGCGCTTCGTCTCGGTTGGCAACCAGGCAGACCTCGACGTGACCGAGCTCATTCAGTCTTACACCGCCCACGATCCGACCCGCGTCATCGCCGTTTATGCCGAGGACTTTCATGACGGCAGGGACCTCGCCGGCGCGGCGATGCGTGCGCACGAGGCGGGCAAGCCGGTGATTCTGCTGACGGTTGGCTCATCGAAGGCAGGCGCGCGGGCGGCCCGGTCCCATACCGGCGCGATGGTCAGCGCGTCAGTGGCAGTCGATGCCGCTTGCCGGGCCAGCGGAATGCTTCGCGTGAGCTCTCCCCGCGAGATGATCGAGCTGGCGCAGGGCTTGCTGATGCCGCATCCGCCCCGCGGCCGCCGGATCGGGATCGTAGGCGACGGCGGCGGCCATGTCGCGCTTGCCGCCGACATGGTGATCCAGCGGGGGCTGGGGTTGCCTCTGCTCAGCGACGAAGTTGCCGCGCAAATCGGGGCCACGCTTCCGGATCGTGCGCCCACTCGCAACCCAGTCGACCTCGCGGGAGGCGGCGAGCAGGACTTTGGCAACTTCGAGCGGACGGTGCGCACGCTGGCGACATCAGGCGAGGTTGACGCGGTCTTGCTCACAGGCTATTTCGGCGGGTACAGCCAGGAGTCGCTCGATTTTGCCAGGCGCGAAACCCAGGTCGCGCTGGGGATGGCAGCCGCCGTGGGGGAGAGCGGGCGGCCGCTGATCGTCCAGAGCATGTACCCGGCTTCGCCTTCGATCCGAGCTTTGCGCTCCCAGCGCGTTCCCGTGTACGCGGACATCCAGGCCGCGGTTCACGTGCTGGCCCGCTTGATCGAGCACTCAGAGCAGGCCCCATGGGGCGTCCCGGCCATGCCGCAGCCAGTCGCGCAGCGACATGCGCCCGACGGCTACTTCGAAGCCCGAAACCTCATGGCGACTGCCGGGATCACGTTCGTCAAGGCCTCCCAGGTGTCGACGCTGGCCGAGGCGAAGGCTCGCGCGCAAGAGATTGGTTACCCGGTGGTGCTCAAGGCTCTGGGTGCCTCCCGAAAGTCCGACCAAGGGGGCGTGAAGCTTGGGATCCAGGGCGAGGCGGATCTGAAGGCGGCGTTCACCGAGATGAAAGCGAGCCTCAGGCCACCTGCTTTCTCCGTGGAGGTGATGGCGGCCGGCGCTGACCGCGTCGAGCTGATCATCGGCGTCCGCCGTGACCCCAGCTTTGGCCCGGTCGTGGTCGTGGGCATGGGCGGCGTGTATGCAGAGGTCCTACAGGACGTCGCCGTCGCGCTCGCTCCCGTCACCGAGAAAGAGGCCGAGCGGCTGATCCGCTCGCTGCGGGGCGCGCCCCTCCTGATCGGTACCCGCGGGCACGCCGCCCTCGACCTCGCGGCAGCGGCGCAGGCGGCGGCGGCGCTGTCGACGCTCGGATCGGAGCGCTCGGGCTTCGCTGAGATGGAGATCAACCCACTCCTGGTGACAAGACAAGGGGTGATGGCGCTCGACGCCCGGATCGTGCGCAAGGGTGGTGGCTAGAGGCGGCTATGGAAGGTAGGTTGCCGCACCCCGTTTGAAGAGTCCCCTGGCGATGATCAGGCGCTGAATCTCGCTGGTGCCTTCCCAGATCCGGTCCACGCGGACTTCGCGGTAGTAGCGGTTGACCGGGTGCTCGGTCATGAATCCCCGCCCACCGAAGATCTGCAGGGCCCGGTCGGTCACCCGGGCGACCATCTCGGAGGCGAAAAGCTTGGCCATCGCCGCCTTTCCGTGCGCGACGCGAGGGTCGCCGCCGCCGTCGAACTCGGCCGCCGCGTGGTAGGTGAGCAGCCGGGCGGCGGCGAGCTCGGTGAGCGAGTCCGCCAGCGGAAACTGCACCCCCTGGTAATCGCCGATCGGGTGGTCGTAGGCGACCCTTTCCTGTGCCCATGCGACGGCCAGGTCGATGACCCGCTCGGCGGTACCGCAGCTCCGCGCCGCGATGAACAGGCGCTCGGCCGTGAACCACGCCTTGGCGCCTTCCTCGCCGCTCGCCGGCACCCGGTCCTCATCCTTGACGCGGCAATCGACAAAGCGCATCTCGGCGTGCTTGCTGATGTAGGGGTCGTGCATGAAGTGGGGCAGGCGATCGATGTTCACCCCGGGGTTGTCGCGCGTCACCAGGAACAGCGATTGTTCTTTGCCCGCCCACGCCAGCACGATGAAGAAGGCCGCGGTGTCCGCATCGGTTACGAACCACTTCTCGCCGTTGAGGACCCAGCCGTCGCCATCGCGTACGGCGGTGGCCCGAATCGCGTTCACGTCAGATCCCGCGCCGGGCTCAGTCACCGCCCATGCCTCGCGTGCCTCGCCCCGGGTGATCGGCATGACATAGCGCTGGATCTGATCCTCGCTGGCAATCTCGACCAGCTCGCGAGGGCCGCGGTCTGCAACCGCAAAGCCAAGCCCGTTGGTCGCTTTCCCGGCCTCCTCCTCGATCGCCACCTGCCCCAGCATCGAGAGGTTCTTGCCACCGAGGCGGGTGGGCATGTTGAGCATCGAAAAACCGGCGGCTCGTGCCTTCTTCCGCAGCATCGCGAGGTCGGCGGGGTCGATCGCCTCCGCCTTTGCGACCTTCGCCTCGATCGGCCAGATCTCTTGCTCGACGAAGCGCCCCGCACGGTTTTTCAGCTCGCGCACGTCGGGGGGCAGGACGAAGGCGGCCGGTTGGGTCCTCTCGCCGACCGTCTCTGTCATTGACCTTGGTCTCCTAGCTGTCCGTAGCGGGAATCCCGCCACCGAAGCGCCGCTTTCAATCCATCCTTGGCCACAATGCCGTCGAACTCGTGCTGCTCCGGGGTCTCGGCTGCGTTCAGGATCGCAGAAAGATCGAGGTTGCTGGCGACTGCGCTGCGCAGTCCCATCGCCTCATAGGCGCGAACCAGCGCGAGCTTGGTCAGACGCAGGATGGGGAGGGGAGTCGGTGCAATCTTGATGACGAGCTCTTCGACCGCAGCCTCCAGGTCCGCGGGCTCGACCACGCGGTTGACGAGACCGCAGCGGTGGGCCTCGTCAGCGCCGATCGTGTCGCCTGTGAAGAGCAGCTCGTTGGTCTTCTTCTGTCCCAGCATGAAGGGCATCAGCAAGGCCACCGGCCCCGAGCCGTACCGGATCTCCGGCTCGCCGAAACGGGCGTCGCTGGTGGCGACGATCATGTCGCACGCCATCGCCAGCTCGCAGGCGCCCGCCAGACACCACCCTCTGACCGCGGCGATCGTCGGACGTGACAGAGCCCACAGCTGCATCGCCAGCTCGACGTCAACGGCGAGAACTGACCGCCACTGCTCGGCCCCGACGATTCTGTCGGTGACCTCCTCCGAGATGTCGTACCCCGCGGAGAACGCTCGGCCGGCTCCTGTCAACACCACCACCTTCACCGTCTCGTCGTCCTCGATCGCCTCCAATCGCTCGCGCAGCTCTCGCACCATCTCACTGTTCATCGCGTTCAACTTGTCGGGACGGTTGAGCGTGAGCCACGCAGCCGGTCCTCGACGCTCGAGCAAAACCGTCGACGACGTCACGAGCCGACCACCACCAGAGCATCCACGGCCACGGCGCCGTGTTCGTCGACGATCAGCGGGTTCACGTCGACGGCGGTGATCTCTGGATGCTCGGCCGCGATGCGTCCGAGGGCGACGACCACGGCAGCGATGGCCTCAGCCGCCGCCGGTGACACCACGCTTGAGATGACGGTGGTATCGCGGACGAGGCGGCGCGCCTCGTCGATCGCGATGGGCGCGATGCATGAGCGAATGCCAGGCAGATGCTCGACGGACGTGCCCCCACGGCCGATGGCGAGAACGGGGCCCCAGTCTGGGTCTCGGGTCATCCCGCAGAACACCTCGACCTGGCCCCCAAGCTGCGCGGCAACCAGCACGGTGCCCCCAAGGCGTTCAACCGCGCGAGCGACCGACGCCCCGTCCTCAAGACCGAGGATCACGCCTCCCTCGCGGCTCTTGTGCGCTGAGCCTTCGCGCTTGACGACCACTGGAAAACCCAGCTCCACCGCAGCCCGCGCCGCCTCGCCGGCGGTTCGAGCGCGGCGGCGGGGGCCCACCCTGACTCCGTACCGCTCCAGGAGCAGGCCCGAGTCGTACTCGGAGAGCGCCCCTGGCTCCAGCAATCCGTCGAGGTTGGACGTTGGCCCCCGCCCTGGCGGTGGCGGATGCCGTGGCAGCCACCCCGCCACCGCCGCCAGCGCGCGCATCGCGTTGCGAGAGCCGCGAAGCATCGCCACGTCCCGGTCTCGTGCCAGCTCGGCAACCGCAGGGGTTGGGTCGCACGCCTGCACCGAGGCGATCGCGGGGAAGATCCCAGTACCTTCGACGGCGTCAGCGAGCGCGCGTGTGATGAGAAGCGCGTTTGCCGCTTCGGGCTCACCGAGGAACTGGGACTGGTCGACTTGTGCGACCAGGATGTCGATCTCGCCTGAGCCCGCCAGCAGCTGCAGGGTGCCGGGGAACACCTTGTCGGTCTCGTCGATCGCCCACGCATCGACCGGGTTCTGGGGTACGACGTAGTTGGGAAAAGCGACGGTCAGACGGCGCGACAGCTCCGACGACAGTAGCGCGAAGGGCAATCCCGCGGCTTCCGCGTGGTCGGCGAGGAGCGCGCCTTCCCCGCCAGAGTTGGAGACGCCGCCGAGCCGCCTGCCCACCGGCCGGCGACGCCTACCGAGGACCTCGAGGACCTCGACGAAATCGGGAAAGTCCTCGACCTCGATCACCCCGTAGCCGCGGAGCATGGCGCTGAAAGCCTGATCGGAGCCGACCACGGCGCCGCTGTGGGCGAGCACGGCGCGGGCGCCGCCAGGTGTCCTTCCAACCTTCAAGCAGACGACTGGCTTGCCGGCCTCGGCCAGGAGCTGCAAGGAGGCCGCGAACGCCGCCGGCCGCCTCACCGACTCGAGGAAGAGACCGACGACGCGCGTGGCATCGTCGCCGGCAAAGAACCGGCAGTAGTCGGCGACATCGGTGACAGACTCGCCGCCCGACGAGATGACGCAGCGGAAGCCGACCCGTGGACCCAGGGCGAGAAGCGCTTCGCCGATGGACCCTGACTGAACGACGGCGGCGACGTGGCCGGGCAGAAATGAAGCCGGCACGGTGCCGATCCAAAACGATGCCGCCTGCGGCACGGCCACTCCCATGCAGTTGGGGCCGACGGCCACCGCACCTACGTCCAGCGCGCGCTTGGCGACCCGCGCCGCCACGGCCGAACCCTCGGCCCCGGCCTCGTTGCCCAGACCCGGCACCACGAAGGCCCTGACGCCGGCGGCCAGCGCTGCGTCCAGCGCAGCCTCGATCCGGCGGTGGCCGACCAGGAGGAAAGCGAGCTCGGGCGTTGGCCGGACCGCGGCGATGGCGGCGAGGGTTTCGAGACTGCCGATCGCTGTCTCACGCGGATGCACTGCGGTCACCTGGATGCCTTTGCCGGTGACGTTTGCGATCACCTCGGGCGACGTCCGCTCCGATACGCCGATCAGCGCAGCCGAGCGCGGAAAGATCAGCGGTCGGGGGTCCGGACGTGGCTCCGCGATTTCAAGTGAGGCACGGCTTTGTTCTCTCGCCCCCATCACGACCTGAGCACGCGCCCGTGCTCCGGCAGCCAGCCGATGGTCACCTTGCTCCCGCGCGCGAGCCTGCCATCAGTTCGCGCCGTGTGGACGTTGTTCTCGATCGCGACCAGGCGTAGCCCGGGCGCGAGCTCGACCATGTACTGGGTCGCCGTGCCGAGATACACGGTCTCGACCACCGTGCCTTCGACGCTCACCTGCCCCGCCTCGTGCGTGCCGAGCCGCAGCTTCTCAGGGCGGACACAAACGAAAACTGTCGTCCCGGCAGGTATGCCTGCATCCACCTCGGCGAGAACGACCTGACCGGTCTGAAGCCGGACGCCATGATCTTCAACCTGGCCTGGAAGCAGGTTCGAGATGCCGATGAATCCGGCCACGAAGGCATTCGCCGGCCGCTCGTAGATCTCTTCTGGCGTCCCACATTGCTGCAGGATCCCTTCGTTCATCACCGCTATCCGGTCGGACATCGTCAGGGCTTCCTCCTGGTCGTGCGTCACGTAGATGAACGTGATGCCGACCGTCCGCTGAATCTCCTTCAGCTCGATCTGCATCTGCTTTCTCAGCTGCAGGTCGAGCGCGCCCAGCGGTTCGTCGAGCAGAAGCACCGCCGGAAGGTTGACCAGCGCGCGGGCCAGGGCCACGCGCTGCTGCTGGCCGCCCGACAGCTGGCGTGGCATTGCCGTCGCCTTCGGCTTGAGGCGAACCAGCTCCAGCATCTCCCCGACCCGCTTGCGAATCTCCGCCTCTGGGACCTTCCGCCGGCGAGGGCCAAACGCGACGTTGTCCCATACGCTCAAGTGTTCAAAAAGGGCGTAGCTCTGGAAAACCGTGTTGACGTTTCGGCGGTAGGGCGGAGTGTGCGCGACCGACTGCCCCTCCAGGAAGACGCCGCCCTCGTCAGGTTGCTCGAAGCCGGCGATGATCCGCAAGGTCGTCGTCTTGCCGCATCCCGAGGGGCCGAGCATCGAGAAGAACTCGCCTTTGGCAATCTGAAGGTTGAGGTGGTCGACCGCCGTGAGCTGATTGAATCGCTTGACGACGCCGTCAAGGCGAACGGTGGGTGATTCGGCCGGAGTGCTCATTCCGCGAGGAACGCAAGCCTGGCGCGTTGCTGGCGCGAATAGACCGCAAGCGCCAGTAGGACGATGCTGATCGTGATGACCATCATCAGGGTGCCGACGGCGTTGATCTCAGGCGTGACGCCGAAATGGATCATCGAGTAGATGCGCACCGGCAGGGGTGCGACCTCAACCCCCGACGTGAAGTAGCTCGTCACGAAATCATCGAACGACATCACAAACACCAGCAGCGCAGAGGCTATGACCGCCGGCCATAGAAGGGGCAGCGTCACCAGTCGAATTGCCTGGACGTTCGTCGCGCCCAGGTCGAGGGCCGCCTCCTCCACCTCGGTGTTGAAAGTCACCAGGCGTCCGCGGACGATGATCGTGACGTACGCGATCGAGAACGTGATATGGCCGAGGATCACGGTGGTGAGCGACAGCGTCAGGCCGAGCTGCGTGAAGACCAGGAGCAAGGCAATGGCCGTCACGATCTCGGGACTCACCAGGTTGGTCAGCATGAGGACGTCCGTGGGCCGGTTGGCACGCGAACGAGCGCGGACCAAGCCGAACGCGAGCAGGGTGCCCAGCGCGGTGGCCACCACCATGGTGATGAACGCGATCTCGATGCTGGCGGTAAGCGACGCGATCATGCCCGAATCGTTCAGCAGCTGTCTGTACCAGGTGAGGCTGAACGACCCGAAGACCTGCGTCGAGCGCTTGGAGTTGAACGAGAAGATGACGACGACCAGGATCGGGGCGAACAGGTAGACATAAACCAATGCGGTGAACAGACTCAGAAATCGCGGGCGGTCGAACGGCCGGGGTGGCCGCTGGCGGCGGCCCTGGACAACTGCGGGCGGGGCGGCGATGCCGACGCCGGGGCGTTCGGCGACGGCCACCTCGGCGCGATGAAGCGCAGGGAACTGGCTCACGACATCAAGTCCGCCGGCCGTGATGTGGAGCGTAGATAGAAGATCATCATCACCGAGAGCAGGGCCATCAGCCCGATGGTGAGGACGGCGCCGCTCGGCCAGTCCCCCGCCCCGGTGAACTGGTCCTGGATCAGGTTGCCGATCATGAACGTTTGGGTGCCGCCAAGGATCTGCGCCGTCGCAAAGTCCCCCACGGATGGCAGCCCAACCAGGACGGCCCCCGCAATCACACCCTGGATGGTGGCCGGCCAGGTGACGTGCAGGAAGGTCTGCGCGGGCGAGCCGTAGAGATCCTTGCCGGCCTCGATCAGCGCCGGATTCATGCGGTCCAGAGCCGCGTAGATGGGCAGGATCATGAATGGAAGGTAGTCGTAGACCAGACCTCCGACCACCGCAAACGGCCGGTTCAGAAAGATGACTGGTGGGTTCCCGGGCAGTCCGACAAAGTGCAGCAAGCCGTTGACGACGCCGTCATCGCCGAGGATCACGAACCAGGCATAGATGCGGACCAGGTAGTCGGCGAACCACGGAAGGATGATCAGGATGACCAGCAGGTTGCGGTATCGGCCGCCGAAGCGCGAGATCGTGTAGGCGACCGGATAGCCGATCAGCAGACAAAGGCCCGTGGTCTCCACGGCATAGATCGCCGACCTCAAAAGGATTGGATAGTAAAGCGGGTCCAGGATCGATTGGTAGTTCTCGAAGTTCCAGCCGAAATGAACGCGGCCGATGAAGTCTTGCGTTCCCAGCGAGACGGCGACGACGATCCCGAATGGAGCAACGAAGAGAACCAGCAGCCATACCGCGCCCGGCGCCAGCAGCAAGCGCCAGAGCCGATTGGCGCTCACGCCATGTCGTATCCCGATTCTCGCGCGACTAGCTGTAGATGATCTTTCGCCATTCCTGGATCCACAGGTACCTCTTGTCTCCGGTCGGCACGATCTCGCGCAGCCCGTTGATGGCCGCGTCAAGCGTCATGTTGAGAAACGGATACTGCTTGGCGATGGTGTTCTGATAAGCCGTGATCCCGGCCGTCGTCACCTGCGGGTAACCGAAGTAAGCCACGTTGGAGGTGGCGTTCGCGGGATCCAGCATCCAATCGATGAACTTGAGCGCCGTTCCCGGATGCTGTGCGTTCTTGGGAATAACCATGGTGTCGTTGCCGGTCGGCACGCCTTCTTTGCAGGTTTCGTACTGGATGTTCTGAGGGTCGTTCACCTGCGATATCACCTGGTATGCGTCGCCCGACCATGCGTGGTGGATCCAGGCGGTGCCGTTGACCATGTTCGTGATGTCGTCGGTCTCGAACCCTCGGAGCCCGGTGCTGATTTTCAAAACCTCGTTGACCGCGGTGTCGAGCTGAGACTGGACCCCTGAGTTGATGTCGAAGCCCTTGCGGAGGAGGCTCATCCCCAGGACTTCCTGGTAGTCGTTGAGCAGGAACATCTTGTCGTGGTAGGTGGGCGCCTGGAGCCAGAAGTCGTTCCACGAGGCCGTCATGCCCTGGACCTGGTTGCTCCGCCACATGATGCCGGTCGTCCAGATCGCGTAGGGGACCGAGTAGGTGGCCATGGGGTCGTACCACGGGTTGTTGAAGTACTGGGGAACCTGGCTCCAGTTGGCCAGCTGGGTGTGATCGATGGGGAGCAGGGCGCCGGCCTTGATCAGGTTGAGGGCATAGTCCATAGTCGGAAACGTCAGGTCGTACGAGACGCCCGCGTTGAGCTTGGTGAGCATGTCTTCCATGTTGTCGAAGTAGGGCGTGTTGACCTTGATGCCGTAGTGCTTGGCAAACCGATCGATCACGCCGGGGTCCATGTACTGGGACCAGTTGAAGAGGTTGAGGTCACCGTCGATCTTGGCCGTGGGGTAGTGGAGTGGGGTGGGACTGGCGTTGGCGTTGGCCACCGGAGTCGGCGACGACGCGCCACAGGCCGCTGCCAGCCACAAGGCGGAACCGCCGATGCCCAAGGCCGCGCCGGCCCGCAGGAAATCGCGCCTGTTTATCTCCGAATTCCACCTGTCAGTCGCCATGTGAGCCTCCCCTAGCGGTGCGCCGGCCAGTTGACCGGCCAGTGTCGGCGCCAAACTAGTCCTCTCCGGAGCCCTTGTCAATCGAGGTATGACTGGGCCCGATCCCGGCCTTGCGGGCCGGCCGGCTGGCGGACTAGAGTTTCGGTGCGCACCCCCTGCCGCTCTATTGGAGGTCGAATGGTCAACGCTTACGACGCGATAGTGATCGGCGGGGGCCACAACGGGCTGGTGGCGGGCGCTTATCTGGCCAAGGCGGGAGCTCGGGCGATCGTGCTCGAGGCTCGGCACAAGACCGGCGGCGCCGCCGCGACCGACTCCCCTTGGCCGGAAGCCCCCGAGTTCAAGGTCACGACGTACTCGTACGTGATGAGCCTGATGCCCGACACGATCATCCGCGACCTCGACCTCCACCGTCACGGCTACACGGTCTACCCCATGGGACCGTACTTCCAGGCCTGGCCCGACGGGCGCTCGCTGATGCTCTTCGCCGACGATGCCAAGCGCAACTACGACCAGGTCGTGAAGTTCTCCAAGAAGGATGCCGAGGCGATGCCACGGTGGGACGCCTGGCTGGGCGAGCTGGCCAAGGTGATGGGTCCTCTCCTGATGACCGTACCGCCCAAGCTGGGATCGATGAAGCCGGCAGACCTCATCGCTCAGGCACAGCTCGGCTGGAAGCTCCGCGGCCTTGGCCCCCGCAAGGTCGGCGATCTGACCCGGCTCATGACCATGAGCATCACCGACCTCCTGGGCGACTGGTTCGAGTCAGAGGAGGTCAAGGCGAGCCTGGCGGTCAACGGCATCATCGGGACATGGGCGGGACCAGACGGGCCGGGTACTGCATACGTGATGGCGCACCACTCGATCGGGGACGTCGGAGACGGCCATCTGGGCAACTGGGGTTTCGCTGAAGGTGGCATGGGCGCGGTCGCCGATGCCTGCCGCCGCTCCGCGGAAGAGCTGGGAGCGACCATCCGCACCAACGCGAGGGTGCAGCAGGTCCTCATCCGGAACGGCGAGGCCGAAGGTGTCGTGCTCGACAATGGCGAGGAGCTGCGGGCGCCCGTGGTGGTGACCGCGTGCCATCCCAAGGTCACGTTCCTGAAGCAGATCGACCGCAAGGAGCTGCCTGCCGAGTTCGTCCGCGACATCGAGAACTGGAAGTGCCGCAGCGGGGTGGTCAAGATCAACCTGGCACTGGCCGAGCTGCCCAAGTTCACGGCCGGACCGACGAATGGCGGCGACGAGCACCTCACCGGCTCGGTCGAGCTGTGCCTCTCGACTGACTATGCCGAGACCGCGTTCCAGGAGGCGCGGGCCGGAATCCCCGCCACCCGACCTTTCGTCGACGGCGTGATCCCAACCCTGTTTGACAAGACGCTGGCCCCAGAAGGCAAGCACATCTTCTCGATGTTCACCCAGTGGGTGCCTCACGAGTGGAGCGAAGCGCCGTACCGCGAGGAGCTGGAAGCGTATGCCGACCGTGTTATCGACGGCTACACCGAGCTGGCTCCGAACCTGAAGGGCGCGATCCTTCACCGCCAGGTGATCGGGCCTTACGACATGGAGCAGGAGCTCGGGCTGATCGGCGGCAACATCTTTCACGGCGAGCTCTCGGTTGACCAGCTGTTCCATATGCGCCCGGCGCCCGGCTACGCTGACTTCAGGACGCCGATCCATGGCTTGTACCAGGCGAGCTCGGCATGCCATGCCGGTGGCGGCGTGTGCGGCGTGCCCGCCTACCTCGCGGTGAAGCAGATCCTCGGCGATCGGAAATTGAAGCGCAGCGGCGCGAAGGCGGGCTCATGAGAACCGTGTCGGCGCCGATCGACCCCCGGTTGCTGGAGGGGTCGCTCGCGGAATTCAGGCAGAGCTACACGCTGCCCGGTGAGGCATACACCTCGCCCGACCTCTTTGCCTGGGAGATGCGCAACTTCTTCGAGCCGACTTGGGTATGCCTGGGGCGAACCGACGGCCTAATGCGTCCGGGCAGCCGGCGCGCCGTCAGGGTCGGCGCGGAGTCGATCCTGCTGACGCGCGATGATGCGGGGACGCTGCGAGGCTTCTTCAACATCTGTAGGCATCGCGGCCACGAGCTTCTGCCGGTGGGAGATACGGCCGAAGGCCGATTCATCCAGTGTCCTTATCACGGCTGGACATACAAGCAAGACGGGTCTTTGAAATCGGCACCGCTCCTGGGGTTGCGGCCCGGGTTCGAGGTGGCTGAGCACCGGTTGACTCCGGTGCGCGTCGACGAGTGGGAAGGGTGGGCATTCGTGAATGTTTCGAGCGATGCGCGTCCGCTCAAGGAGCATCTTGGAAACCTTGCCGACGAGATGTCCGCTTGGGCGCCAGGCGAGATGGTCGAGGTCGGCAGGATGGACTACCTCGTCAAGGCCAACTGGAAGCTGATCCACGAGAACTACCAGGAGTGCTATCACTGCACTGAGATCCACCCGGAGCTTTGCCGCGTCAGCCCCCCGAGAAGCGGGCTCAACCTGGCGGCGACCGGCATGTGGATCGGAGGGTGGATGGACCTGGTGGAGGACGCAGAGACGATGTCGCTGACCGGCCAGGGCGGCGCGCCGAAGCTTGCCGGGCTGTCCGCAGAACAGCGCCACCGCGTCTACTACTACGCCCTGTTCCCAAACCTGTTGGTCAGCCCGCACCCGGATTTCGTCCTGAGCCATCGAGTGGAGCCGCTGTCCCCGCTCGAGACGCTGGTCGAATGCCGGACGTTGTTTCCGCGGGCGGTGGTGGAGCGCGACGGTTTTGATGGGTCGTACGCGGGCGATTTCTGGGACGTCACCAACCGCCAGGACTGGGCGGCGTGCGAGTCGGTCCAGCGCTCGGCAGCTTCGCGGGGATTCAAACCGGGCCCGATCTCCGAAATGGAGGAATCCGTGTACCAGTTCTTCAACATGATCGCGACCGGCTATGTGGACGGCCACATCAGCCCGCCGAAGAACCCGGTCGTGCTCGCCAAGCCGCAGCGATGAAAGCCGTCGGCAAAGCCCCCTTCCAGGCGGCGGAGCTTGACGACGCCATTGCCAAGGCTCGGTCGGCGACAGACGGGTACGCGGCGGAGGTCCTGCGGAGCGACCTCCTGAGTGTCGGGTTGTATCTGCTGCCGGCCGGCGGCACCGACGACCAGACGCCACACGACGAGGACGAGGTCTATTACGCCGTCAGGGGCCGCGCGACGCTCCGCGTCGGAGCCGCCGACCACCCGGTCAATGCAGGGACGCTTCTGTTCGTGCCGGCCCACGCGGTGCATTTCTTTCACGACATCGCCGAGGAACTGATCCTGGTGGTCTTCTGGGCGCCGCCCGAGGGATCCGGTGCGCCTGATCGTCCTGCATAAGCGGGCCAAGGAGGAGATTCGATGACCGAAGCCACCGGCGTGATGACTGCGAAGGAACCCAGCAGCACGACCCTCTATTTCGGGCCGTGGTATCGAAAGTCGCCGTTCTTCGAAGCCACCCTTCGACATGGCTGCACCGCGTACGACATCTACAACCACATGTATCTGCCTTCGTACTTCCACGATCCGATCGAGGAGTACTGGCACCTCCTGAAGCACGTGACCATCTGGGACGTCGCGGTCGAACGAATCGTCGAGATCACCGGCCAAGACGCTTTCGAATTCACGAACATGTTGACCTGTAGGGACCTCACCCGCTGCGCGGTCGGCCAGTGCAAGTACGCACCGATCATCGACGCGAGCGGCGGCATCATCAACGACCCTGTCCTTCTTCGCCTGGGCGAGAACCATTTCTGGCTCGCACTGGCGGACAGCGACGTGCTGTTGTGGGCAAAGGGCGCGGCGCTCAACTCGGGGCTGGCGGTCGAGATCAAGGAGCCGGACGTCGCTCCGATTCAGATCCAGGGGCCGGACTCCAAGCCGGTCATGGAGGCGCTTTTCGGCGATGGCCTACGCGGCTTGAAGTACTACTACTGCCTGGAGACCAGGCTCGACGACATCCCCGTGGTGGTCAGCCGCACGGGCTGGACCGCTGAGGTCGGGTACGAGATCTATCTGCGGGATGGCAGCCGAGGCGACGAGCTCTGGGAGCGGGTGATGACGGCTGGCAAGCAGTATCAGATCATGCCGATTGCGCCTTGCGAGGCGCGGCGTATCGAGGCCGGGATCTTCAACTACGGCTCTGACTTGCGATTGGAGAACAACCCGTTCGAGGTCACGGGACTGGAGCGGCTGGTCGAGCTAGACGCCCCGGCCGATTTCATTGGTCGGAAGGCGCTGGAACGAATCAAGGCTCAAGGCGTGAAGCGCAAGCTGGTCGGGATCGAGCTTTCCGGTGATGCGCTTGCCGCCGAGCTGGTGGCGTACTGGCCCGTGTTTCATCAGGAAAAGCGTGTCGGCCATGTCACCGATGCGATCTACTCGCCCCGACTGGAGCGGAACATCGGCTACGCGTGGGTGCCGGCCTCGCTGGCGACAGCAGGCACCAGGTTGGAAGCTCGCGCTCCGGCCGGCGCCCTCGACGCGCAGGTCGCCGACCTGCCGTTCATCGACCCCAAAAAAGCGATCCCGCAGGGTTAGGGCGGTGGCTGAGACGACCAGCTCCGCGATCCGCTCGCCCTTCTACAAGGCGCATGCCGAGCTCGGCGCCACCTTCATGGAGGAGGGCGGCTGGCTCTGGACGGAAAGCTTTGGCGATCTCGATGCCGAATATCGCGGCGTGCGCGACGACTTGGGCGTGTGGGACGTCTCGCCGCTGAACAAATGGAGCTTTCGGGGACGCGATGCGCTGCAGGCCGCCAAGCGCCTGCACACCAACAACGTGGCGGCACTCCAGGTGGGGCAGGTTCATTACGGCGCGTTTTGCGATAGCGACGGGCTGATGGTCGACGACGGCACTGTGTTCAAGTTCGCCGAGGACCGCGCGTGGGTGATGACCAACGGCCGCGCGCTTGACGATCACTTCGCCGAGGTCACGCGGGGTATGAACGTCGACATTGAGTACATCGGACTGGAGCTGCCACACCTCGGGCTGCAGGGACCGCGATCGCGCGAGGCGCTGTCCGAGGTCTGCAGCGTCGATATCTCAGCTCTTCGCTACTTCCACTTCATCACCGAGCCGGTGAAGGTCGGCGGCGTGCCATGCTGGGTTTCGCGTACCGGCTTTGGTGGCGAGCTGGGGTACGAGCTCTTCTGCAAACCTGAAAACGCTGAAGACCTCTGGAGCGTGGTGATCGACCGATGCGCTGCGAGGCCATTCGGCGTGGAGGCGATTGAGGTGCTCCGTATCGAGTCGGGTCTGATCGTCACCGACTACGACTACCAAGCCCACGAGCGCACGCCATTCGACTTCTCGTTTGACAAGCTAGTGGCGTTTGCGGATGCGAACTTCAACGGCGAGGCCGCGCTGCGCAAGGTCGCTCCCAACCCGCCGCGCCGGTTCAAGACACTTGTCCTCGAGGCCGAGGAGCTTCCGGAGTACGGAGCCGCAGTCACGAGCGAGGGCGAGCCGGCCGGCACGCTGACGAGCCCGACCAAGAGTCCGCGCTTCGGCCAGATCGGCCTGGCGATCCTGGAGTCGCGATTTGCGGTCGACGGCCAGATGCTGGAGGTTGCCTTTGGCGATGGCACGGTGCCGGCAAAAGTGGACGTGCTGCCGATCTACGACCCGCAGAAGAGGCGTCCTCGCAGCTGAGCGATCTGCGCGACGCGATCGCCTCAAGGCTTGCCCGCTTCGAGCGCGTCGCCGCGACCAGGCCGCTGGTGTCGGCGGCCGTGGCAATCATGGTTCTCGAGGAGGTCGATGGCGAAGCGCGCATACCGCTGTGTCTGCGGGCCGCGGGCCTGCCCAGCCATCCTGGCCAGTTCGCCCTTCCAGGCGGAAAGCTGCATGGTGGTGAACGTCCCGAAGCCGGCGCGATTCGGGAGCTGGGCGAGGAGCTCGGCCTGTTTGCCGGCAACGACGAGGTGGTTGGGCTGCTCGACGATTTCGACACGCGGTCCGGCTTCACGATCACGCCGGTCGTGATGTGGAGTCGCTTCGCGGCCGAAGGGCTGCAGCCGTCCGCAGGCGAGGTGGCCGAGCTGTTCCTGCTCAAGGTGGGGGATCTGCGCTCTGCGGTGGCAAGCGCCAAGCGGGGCACATCGCGCGCCTTTTGCCTGGAGCTCCCGTGGGGCGCGGTCTACGCCCCGACCGCTGCGATCCTCTATCAGTTCAGCGAGGTCGCGCTCGATGGCCGCGCCACGCGGGTCAGCGATTTCTATCAGCCGCCATTCGCCCGCCGCTGAATGGCGCCAAGCTCCAAATTCGGCCTCGCCGATTGATGCCGCGCGCCGGTTCCGGTTATCGTTGGCGGGCTGTGGGGATCTTTTTGACTCGCCGCCTCGCTCTGGACCTCGGTCGCTGCTCGTCAGCGATCTGTACGGGCTGATCTAACTCCGCCCGTCTTCCCGGCCGCGTCCGGATCCGTTCCCTCACCTGACCTGTCGGCATTGCCGTCCGCCACCGGATTCTTTGGAGGTTCAACCAAATGAGCGCTACTGAAGAGCTGCTTCGGAACAATGAAAGCTACGCCAAGTCATTCACCAAGGGCGAACTGGCGCTGCCGCCGGCCAAGGGCGTCGCGGTGCTTGCCTGCATGGACGCGCGATTGGACGTCCACAAGATCCTTGGCCTGCACGAAGGGGAGGCGCATGTCATACGCAATGCCGGCGGCGTGGCGACTGACGATGCGATACGGTCACTGACCATCTCGCAGCGCCTGCTCGGCACCACCGAGATCATCCTCATCCACCACACGGACTGCGGCATGGTCACGTTCAAAGACGACGACGAGAAAGCCAAGATCGAGAAGGAGGTCGGCATCCGACCCGCCTTTGCGCTCGAGGCGTTCCCAAGCGCTGAGGATGACGTCAAGCAGTCGATCGCGCGTATCCAAGCCAGCCCCTTCATCCCCAACAAGAAGAACATCCGCGGCTTCGTCTACGACGTCAAAAGCGGCCGCCTGAACGAGGTTCGCGCCAAGGCCGGCGTTCACTAAGCGACAGCTCCACGGTGGGCGCCCGGTGGCCGGGCGCCCACCCTGATCCGCTCTCCTGCCTTAGGGTGAGGTAGTGGCGCACGCCGAGCGATACGGTCCCGGCGAGGAGCCCGATCGATTCGAGCCCGGGGACTTCATCCTGGCCCACCGACACAACCCGATGGGCGGCCTGATCAGCTCTGGCGAAAAACGCCGTTTCCGGGGGAGCGACGCGAAGTACGCGCATTGGACCCACTGCGCCACTGTCGTCAGCGAGGACGGCGCGCTGGTGGAGGCGGAAAGCACGGGGGTCAAGCGCAGCCCCATCGCCCGCTACAAAGACGACGAATATCATCTGGTGCGCCTGGGGGCCGAATTTGCTTCAGAAGGCCGAAAGGAGACAGTCGCCTACGCGGAGGCCCAGGTCGGCCAGGCGTTCGGGTACCTCGAGCTGATCGGAGCCGCCCTGTTCCTCTTGTTCGGCTGGCGGCTCCGGCTGATGCGACGCGACCATCAGATCTGCTCCGGCCTGGTGGTGCGGGCGCTTCAAAAAGGCGGAGAGGTGCAGGATCTCGACCCCGACCTGGCGCTACCCGCCGACCTGGCCAAGATCTACGACATCCGGCCGTGAAGCCAAACGGCCTGGCGGGCGCGCGACGAGGCGGGGCTCGAAGAGGACCGGCCCGCCGTTCATGCAGCTCGACTACCGGTATGTGCCGAGCTCCGACGTGGCGAAGGACCTCGCTTACTTCACCGGAGTGCTTGGGGGCGAGCTCGCTTTCGCGGTCGAAGGGATGGGGGCGCGGGTGGTGCTGATCCGCCTCTCCCAGGGCCCGCCTCACATCCTGCTGACGGACCACCTCGATGGCGACCGCTCGATCCTTATCTACTGTGTCGACAATTTCGACTCGGCGCTGGCCGACTTGAAACCGCGCGGCTGGAAGAAGGGCCAGACGCTGGAGATCCCAATGGGTCCCTGCTGCTCCTTCACGACTCCAGGCGGCCAGTGGATCGCCGTCTACGAGCCGAGCCGTCCCGAGGTGGCAAACCACTTCCTCGGCCGTCGGGATTTCTGACTCAACCGACGCTGCTTTAATAACCGGGGAGAATGCGATGAAGGCATACATGTTCATCAATGCGCTGCACGGTCAGTCGCTCACCCTGACGAAAGCGATCAGGGGCACCCCCGGGGTGAACGCGGCGGACGCCATCACCGGTGACTACGACGTGGTGGCGACCATCGAAGCCCGCGACCTGGCTGAGCTCCGAGACATCCTGGCCGGCGTCCAGGCGGTCGCCGGCGTCGTCAAGACGACCACCTGCATGGTGCTGGCAGACTGATGCCGGGCCTGGTGCTTGTGATTGAGTGACTGGACAAAAGGTAGCCGTTCGGGTCACCATATACGGACGATGAGCTCGGATCAACGATCCGGCCAGCTGCTCCTTACGTAGGCGAGCGCCCCCCGTGGGTGCTCGCGAGACCTCCTGCGTCCGGTCGACCCAGGAGGTCTTTCATTTCTCCAGGATCAAATCAAAGCCAGAGGAACCCCAATAACGATGAATCGAATGCCAACCAGGAAATACCGGCCCTTTCCAACCGTCGACCTGCCCGACCGTCGCTGGCCGGAGGCCGTGATCACCGCGGCGCCGGTGTGGTGCAGCGTCGACCTGCGGGATGGCAACCAGGCGCTCATCGATCCGATGGACGTCCACCGGAAGCGGCGGCTCTTCGAGGTGCTGGTTCGGATGGGATTCAAGGAGATCGAGGTCGGATTCCCATCCTCCTCGCAGCCCGACTTCGACTTCGTCCGGCTGCTCATAGAGGAGAACCTGATCCCCGACGACGTGACGATCCAGGTGCTGACCCAATCCAGGGACGAGCTGATCGAACGCACCTTCGAGAGCGTCGTCGGGGCTCGCCGCGCCATCCTGCACCTGTACAACTCGACCTCTGAGCTGCAGCGCCGGGTCGTGTTTGGCCTCGACCGCGAAGGCATCGTCGCGATCGCTGTGCGCGGCGCTGAGCTGATCAAGCGGCTGGCTTCGGACCAGAGAGGGACAGAGTTCGTTTTCGAATACTCGCCTGAGAGCTTCACGGGGACCGAGCTGGATTTTGCCAAGGAGATCTCGGAGGCGGTCATCGAAGTCTGGCAGCCGACGGCGGACCGGAAGATGATCCTCAACCTTCCGGCGACCGTCGAGATGAGCACGCCCAACATCTACGCGGACCAGATCGAGTGGTGCCACCGCAACATCAAGTCACGCGAGGGTTTCGTCTTGAGCGTGCACCCGCACAATGACCGCGGCTCCGCCGTGGCGGCCACCGAGCTGGCGCTGATGGCCGGGGCTGAGCGCGTTGAAGGCACCCTGTTCGGCAACGGCGAGCGGACCGGCAACGTGGACCTGATCACCTTGGCGCTGAACCTGTTCAGCCAGGGCGTCGAGCCTGAGCTCGACATCACTAACATCGATGACCTCCGCCGCACCGTCGAAGCCTGCAACCAGCTGCCCGTGCACCCCCGACACCCGTACGCGGGTGATCTCGTGTACACGGCCTTCTCCGGATCGCACCAGGACGCGATCAAGAAAGGGATGGAGGCGCTCACGGCATCCAAGAACGAGGTGTGGGAGGTTCCGTACTTGCCGATCGACCCCCATGACGTCGGTCGAACCTACGAGGCGATCATCAGGGTCAACAGCCAGTCAGGAAAGGGCGGTGTCGCCTACATTCTCAAGAACGATTATCACCTCGACCTCCCGCGGCGCCTGCAGATCGAGTTCATGAAGGTGATCCAGGGCATCACGGACACCACGGGCAAGGAGATCACCCCCGAGGAGATCTGGCGCGCCTTCGAGCTCACGTACTTGGAGCCAAAGGCCGCGCTCGAGTTGATCGAGACCGATACGAGCGACCACGCCGGCACCGGATCGGACGGCACGAAGCTGCTGGCGGTGATCCGGGCCGGGGGCGAGCAGCGAACCATTGTCGGCACCGGGAACGGACCGATCGCCGCCCTCGCCGATGCGCTCGATCGCGAATGCGGAATCAATCTCCAGGTGGTCGACTACGTGGAGCACGCGGTTGGCGCCGGCTCGAACGCCACTGCCGTCGCGTACATCGAAGCCGCGGGCGAAAGCGGCGCCGCCGTCTGGGGGGTGGGCCTCCACTCCAACATCCTCACCGCCTCGCTGCGGGCGGTCGTCAGCGCGGCGAACAGACTTCCAAAGCAAGCCGGAGGCGCTGCCGTTGAGTACGCCGGCAGCTCGAGCGGACGACAGAAGACAAGGAGAAAACCGTGAGCACCGCCACCACCCGCCGATCCGGCATCGCCCTGGAGCAATCCAGCGGCAACTTCGCGCTGATCGACACGTTGAGGAAGTGGGGGATCACCTTCTTCTCCGGCGTGAACGGCGGCGGCCTCATCCACGTCGCCAAGCACCTGGAGCCGCTGCTCAGCCTGGACCAGATCGGCGACGGCACGCCGCGAATGCAGACGATGGGGGAATACGTGGCCGGGTTCGTGCCCCTCGGGTACTACCTGGCATCCGGCAAGGTCGCGGGCTGCCTGACCACCACCGGGGCGGCCACCAAGCTCGGCTCGAGCGGCATCACCGACGCCAAGTTGCACAACATCCCGGCCGTCTACGTCATCGCGCTGAACTCGACGTTGTCGATCGGCCTGTCGCCCCTCCAGGACGTGTCGGAGCACGGGATGAACGTCATCCCACAGCTTCGAGCTGAGCTGGGCGACGCCTGCATCGTCGTCGACGACATCTCGAAGCTCCAGGCTCAGCTCGAACAAGCGCAGGCGATCCTCGCGGAGTCGAAGCCGGTCGCGATCGCCTTCCACCCCGACATCCTTTCGCAGCAGGTGCAGGTCGACGTGCCTAAGGCCGAACGACCACGAACGTTCGACCAGGTCGACGCCGACCGTTTCGTCCACGAGCTGCCGGCGCTCGTGAACGGACGTCGCGTCATCATCTACGTCGGCGCGGAAGCCTCGAGATGCCCCGGTATCACCGAGCTGACAACCGAGCTGTCGGATCTTCTGCAGGCGCCGACCGTGTGGTCGGTGAACGGCGCCAACGCCGTTTCGCGCGACAACCCGTACGCCTACGGATACATATCGTTCGGCGGCAACGACGAGGCCATGAAGCTGTGGCGCAGCGTGGACGACAACGACATCGTGATCAGCCTCGGCTTCGACTCCGGCGAATACTCGCTGAACCTCAGCCCGATTTCCGCGGGCCACGTGTGGCACTTCACGGCGTGGAATGAGCCGTACGGGCACAAGGACGGGGACTTCAGGCATCGCGTGAAAGGCGATTACAGGGTCGTGCGTGGCGACATCGAGAAGACGCTCCAGGAGGTGCTGCCGCGCCTCAAGGGCAAGGTCGGGCATCGTCCGAGGGTCGACGTCCCGCGAGATTTGAATACCAGGACCATCTCGCGTGAGGTCAGGAAGGGCTGCGTCGACGCAGTCGAGTTTTACGGCGAGCTGTACAGGTCGTGGCGGCCGCACAGCATCGGGTTCGATGACGTCTGCACCGCCTACAAGGACCGGCAATACGTGACGCAGCGGCCGCACGAGTCGATGCCGTTCCACACGGTCCACGACGGATCGGCGATGGGCGGAGCTTTCGGGCTTGGCGTCGGCGCCAAGGCCGCCGATCCAAGCCTGCACACGTTCGTGTTTTCGGGTGATGGCTGCTGGCGGTTGTTCGGCGGCGCGCTCGCGGAGGCCGCGAACATCGGCATGAACCTGTTCATCGTCAACAACGGCACGTACGCGATCGTGGACAAGGGCCTCGAGGTCGTCATCCCGGACGTCGACAAGGGCCGGTATCACGGCAAGCTCGCCCCGATCGATTTCGTGGCCGCCGCCAAGGCCCACGGGTGGGACGGGTTCCGCCTGCGCGCCGACCTGGGCAACCTGGACGAGATCCTGGACGCCTGCTACAAGGGGTCAGGCCAGTCGATAGTGGTCGACGTGCCGATCGATGCGGACCAGGTGCTCGGCCTCAACCCAAGACTGAACAACCTGACGACGGAAACGTACCTCTAGGTCACCGAGATGTCGACGGGGGGCCGCATCGCCGAAAGGCGGTGCAGCACTTCGTGCACCGGGTGGGTGAGAAAGCCGGCTGGCATCTCTTCAGGCGTGGCTTCGCGCTCTTTCATCGTGGGGAATGCCACCTGCTCGAGCATCGCCTGGAACCGCGGCCCCCACTTGCGCGACCCGAGTCGCGCCGTGGTCGAGCAGTTGTCGACCATGTAGGCCACCCCACGCGCGTGCATGTAGGGGAGCAGCGAGTCGACAGCCTCGATGATCGACTCGTTCGCGATCTCGGAGTAGGGGTGGCCGTGCTCGATGAGGGTGTCGACCTGGGCCATCATCGCCCCGGCGAACGCGCCGGCCGTGAACCCGTCGATTTCCGTCCTCGTCGTGGCGCGATGGCTTCGCACCTGGGCTCCGGCCGCCCACATCGGCGACCTGTCGATGGTCGTCATCGGATACTCGGCGAAGCGATCCGCCGCCATGACCACGCTCTTGATCTCGTTGCCCGAGACCACCTCGTCGTAGATCTCCGCCATCACGCCCTTGAACGATGAGTAGGTGGCGTCGTACGCCCGGCGGAAATCGCGTCGGCCTCGGGCGTCCAGGTGCTCGTCGAGCGCGACCAGCCCGTGTCGCGAGATGGTCTCGCGTATCGGCCCCGTCAGCGACTCGCACGCCCGGTTGAAGGCGTCCTCGGGCTTCGCGCCCTCCTCCAGGTAGCGCTGGTACAGCGCTTCGACGATGCCATGGACGGCCCCGAGCAGGATGCTTCGCTCACCGAACAGGTCGGAAACGACCTCCGATTTCAGCGTCGTCTTGAAGGTGTACGGAGCACCGAGGGCAACCGACCACGCGAGGGCGATATCGGTGGCTCGACCGTCGAGGTCCTGCTCCACGGCAAAGCTCGTGTTGATTCCTGCGCCATTGAGCTCGCGTCCCTGCTCATACAGCCTGCGCACCGAAGGCCCCATGCCTTTTGGGCACACCGCGATCACGTTGACGTTGGATGGGAACTTCTCTCCTGTCGTCTCAAGGTAGCCCAGCAGAAAGCCATGGGACAGGCCAAGCGTGGCCCCCGGCCGGAGCGCCTCGAACACCTTCTTGTAGAGCTGGGCCTGTGCCGCATCGGAGATGAGGAGGATCACAAGGTCTGACTTCCGGATGACGTCGAACATCTCGCCCAGAGTCCCGTCTTTCTCGGAGAAGCCGGCGGCGCTCGCCTCGGCCATGGACTCCGAGCCCTGGCGAAGACCCACGGCGACGCGCACGCTCGTGCCCGTCAACGACTCCTTCAAGTTCTGAGCCTGCGCTGGGCCTTGCGAGCCCCAACCGATGACGCCGATCTGCGAGATTCCGGTCAGCGCCTTGGGCAGGAGTGGAAACAGGTTTCTCCCGCCGCGCAGGAAGCTTTCCTCAACGCCATCGAGCTCGATTCGCTCGACGTGAAAGATCTTCGATTCGAACAGGTTCGGGTGGCGCTTCACATGAGTGGTCGTCGGCACAACCGCACAGTCTCGGCTATTCGCCCGCCGCGGGATAGGTGCCGAACAACTTGACCTCGGTCGTCTCTTTGGCAAGCGCCGCCAAGGCGGTGGTGGCGGCGGCCGGGTCGCTGACCTCGAAATCCACGTAGAAGCGGTACTGCCACGGCCGGTCGGGCATCGGCCTGGAATCGAGGCGAGTGAGGTTGATGCCGCGCTCCGAAAGGCACTGGAGGGCGGCGACGAGGCTGCCTGGTTTGTGGGAGCCGATGAAGGCCAGCGACGCTTTGGTCAACCCGGCGGCGCCGGGCCGCGCCGCCTCGCCGCGATCGATGATGAGGAACCGGGTCTGGTTCGAATCGTCGTCCTGGATGCCCTCGGCGAGGATCTTCAGCCCATACCGTCGCGCGGCCGCGGCGCTGGCGATCGCGGCGCTGCCCACGACCATCCCCTCGGCGACCGCGCGAGCAGCGCCCGCGGTGTCGTGGTAGGTCACGGCCTGGATGTTCCTGGCCTCGAGGAAGTGGCGGCACTGGAGAAGCGCTTGCGGATGCGACAGCGCCCTGACCACAGGCTCGCCCCGGCCGAGCAGGCAGTGGCGCACGGGATGGATGACCTCGCCGCTGATCCGCAGCCCCGCGCGCTCCCAGAGCAGGTCGTTGACCTCCTGCACGATGCCCCCAAGAGAGTTCTCGACGGGGAGGACCGCAGCGTCGACCTCGCGAGCGGCGACTGCATCGAAGGCACGTGAGAAGGTGGGGTAGCCGACGGTCACGGCGGCGGGCAGGATCGCGAGCGCGGCCTCCTCGGAGTAAGCGCCGGGCTCACCCTGGTAGCCAACGCGCGCCCAGGCTGCTCGAGAGGGTTCCATCGTGCGCAATGGTACCGATCAGGTGTGAATCACCGACTTCAGGCGTTATTTGATATACAAGTATGGCTATCGCAGAGACACCCAAGGACGACGAGGCTCCTGCCGTCGACACGGCGACCGCTGAGCCGCTCCCCGGAGAGCGCCGCACCCGCCTGAGCGGCGCGTGGACCGCGATCGTCATCGGCCTCCTGGCCCTGGTGGTGATCCTGGTGTTCATCCTCCAGAACCAGCAGAGAGTCCAGATCAAGTTCCTGATGTTCGAAGGCAACCTGCCGCTGGCGATCGCGCTGCTCTTCGCCTTGATCCTGGGCGCGGTCATCGTCGTCGCCTTTGGCGCCGCCCGCATCCTCCAGCTTCGGATGGTGGCCGGCCGGGCGCGGCGCAAGGGGCCGACCTCTCTGCCCCAGGCCGACTAGAGGTCATGGCGGCGGAAAAGAGCCGGCGCACCCCCAGCGGCGCTCCATCGCCTGGCGAAAAGACGGCTGCGGACACCCGGGATAAGAAGCCGAAGGACATGCCCCGGACCGCTCCGGTCGCCGGAGCCGGCCCGGTGAAGGTCCACGTCGAGGCCGGCGATGTCAAGGTGGTGGTCGCCCCGCCGGCTCCCGCGGGCCTGGATCGGCGCCTGTATCAGCTGATCAACGACCTTCCACACTCGACCACGAGCGACCGCTACGTCAGCGTGCTGTCCGACCTCGGGGAAGGCCTGGGATGGGTGGCGGGCGGGGTCGCGCTGGCCATCCTGGGCGGCAGCAAAGGCCGCCGTGCCGGTGCGGCCACGGCTCTCTCATCTCTGGCGGCGACTTATGTCGTGCAGACTCGCATCAAGCCGCTGTTTCGCCGTGTGCGCCCGTTCGTCAACCGCGAGGCGCGTGTGGTCGGCATCAAGCCGGCGGACCACTCGTTCCCTTCAGGTCACACCGCATCGTCGTTCGCGGGCGCCACCGCTCTCGCCTTCTACTACCCGAAGGCGGCTCCCCTCGTCTACGGGCTGGCGGCGGCGGTCGCAGCGTCGAGGGTGCATCTTGGCGTGCACTTTCCGAGCGACGTGGGCGTCGGTGGCGTGATCGGGATCGGGATCGGGACCTTCGGCGCCTGGGTCTTCAAGGCGAGAGGCGGACGCGCGGCCGGTCGTCGTCGTGCGTAGCCCCAAAAGCCCGGTCTGAGACCCGCTTCACCGACACCACGAGGGTCAGCCAGGCAGTCGCGATGAGCAGGCCCGCGAGAACGTCGCTCGGCCAGCGGGCTCCCACGTCGATCCGGTCGAGCCCGACCGCCAAAACGATCACCGCCACGATTGCCCAACCGATGGGTCTCGCTCACCGCGGCAGGTATCTATAGCGGATGCACAACATCAAGAGATGCCGGCACTGATCGTGATGAAGATGAGGTGGCCGCTCGGATAGCTTGTCGAACCCAGGATGTTCGGTCACGCGAAGGACCTCACCGACAACCGGTCGCGGTCTGTTGACCAGGTTCACGACGATGAGGTACCACAAGCCACGGGTTAGTGCCGCCAGCGCGAGGACCCAGGCGCGACGATTCAGCCGGAGCACGAGGAGGATTGCGACCACCTGCATGGGGATTCCGCCTGGCCCGCCGAGCCAGCTCAGGAAAGGGAACGTCAGCGTCAGCGGCCCAGGTTGGTCGCCTGGAGATCTCGCTCGATAGGCGCGTCCAGCGAGAGGTACGCATGCCTGACCACGATCGCCGTGACGACCCCGACTGCGGCCGCGGCCAGGACGGCGACGACGAGCGTCGGAACCCGGATTATGTCATCGCCCGGGTGCGCCCACGAAACCATCGGAAGCTGGGGGACGGGAGCCAGCGCTCGGGAAGCCACAGGACGAACGCCGACCAGCCGACCGCGAGCAGCACGCCGCCCAGTACATCGCTGGGCCAATGTGCCCCGGCCCACACCCTGGCGATGCAGGTCAGCACGATCACGATCAGAGCGCAGATCCACAGAACGGGCCGGAGGGCGGGCCTGATCCTCGGCGCGATGGAGACTGCGATCATGAAGGCCATCCAGGTGAAGAAGACGGCGTGCCCGCTGGGGTAGCTGAAGCCTGTCGTCGGCGACAGGACATGGACGAGGTCCGCAGGTGGTCGTTGGCGCGAGATCACGAGCTTGATGATGTTGTCGAAAAGGCTGGCGATGCTGCCGATCAACATCAGCCAGCCCGCGCGCCGCTCATAGATGAAGAGCGCGACGACCCCAATGAGGCCGAGCAGCACCTGCCAGATGCCCGCGCTCGCATTGATGAGCCTCATCGGATAGACGAGCGGCCCCAAGTTCAAGGACTGGATTAACCTGGCGATGGGGAGGTCGAAGGGAAGCACGTCGTTCTGGACGACGAGGAAGGTGTCGATCGCGAACAGGATGAAGACGACAAGAGCCGTGGGGCCGAGCCAGCGCCGAGCCGTCGGCCCGGGTCGGCCGGCGATGACTTCGGCGGCGGCCTGCTTGGGTTCGGCTAGAGGCGCCCTGGCGGCCTGCGGCTGCGCGCTCACTTGGCCAGGATCACTCGCAACGCACTCAGCTCGGCCGTGATCGTCGCCGGAGTCGGCCCGATCTTGTCGTTGTCGGCATAGATCTTCACCCTCGGTTTGGTTGTCACCACGAGCTTTCGAAACTTGAACACCTGCCCGAGTCCTTCTTCTTTGTGTTTGGACAGAACGACTCGCGCCAGCACCCGCTTGGCGATATCGGTGCGCGTTGCGCCGGCGTGAACCGACAGCTCGAGATACGGGTCCACGGGCGTCTTGTCGCTGACCGGCATCTGGGCGCCGATCGACGTGGTGTTGGTGAAAACGAGTGACATCGCCGTGCCGCTGCCACGTAGGTCTCCGGTCAGCTCGTAGGTGAACGGTTTGGCCGCAGCGATGTTCTTAAGGTCGTCGGCGAACTGCCCGAACGCTCGATCCTTCGCCGACTCGCCAGCGGTGATGAACTCGCCGAACAGGCCGATCGCGGCAGCCTCCAGGAATATCCGTCCGTTGACCCGACCAAGCGTTATCGCGTGCGGCCGCCCTGTCTGGATCACGCGAATCGCGGGGCCGACCTTGGTGGGCAGGTGCAACGACTTCGCAAAGTTGTTGAAGGTGCCCAGCGAGGCAATGCCGAGCGGATGCCGGGTGTCGGCGAGCCTGCGTACCACCCATCCGATCGTCCCGTCGCCGCCGGCGACGATGATCGTCGCCTTGGGAGGCACCATCGACTCGATATCCATCCTCGGGTCGAATTCGACGACCTGGCTTTGGGGGAACGACTGGCGCAGCTTCGCCTCGATCGCGGGTGTCATCGAGCCGGCCTTTGAGCTCAAGATCAAAAGACTCGTCGCCCACTTGGTGGCGGGTTTGGCTGCACGCCGCGATCTGGTCTTCGGGTTTGGTCCGGGAACTGTCTTGCTCATACCGCTTGCTCGATTTCCTCGTCAACGATGCCGAGCGTTGCACGTCGCATCAGCTCTTGCGTGTTGAGCCCCTTGCCCTTCGCCACCTTCGTCCAAGTCCCATCACCGGCAAGCTCCCATGCGAGGGTGTCGTCAGCTAACGCCAGGTTCAAGAACTGGTCGATCTCCCTAGTGAGATCCGGGTCGGCGACGGGAACCACAGCCTCGACCCGCCGGTCGAGGTTGCGCGGCATCAAGTCGGACGAGCCTATCAGCACGTGCCGGGCCTTCTCGTTGCCGAAGCGAAAGATTCTCGAATGCTCGAGAAAATGGCCGATGAGCGATCGGACTCGAATTCCTTCCGAGAGCCCCGGCACGCCTGGCCTCAGGCAGCAGATCCCACGCACGATGAGATCGACCTTGACGCCGGCCTGAGAAGCCTCGTAAAGCGCGTCAATGACCTCAGGGTCGACCAGGTTGTTCACCTTGATGACGATGCGCCCGCCCGGCTTCAAGGCTTCGTGATGAATGAGCTTGACGATGCCCGACCGCAGAGTCGTCGGCGCCACGAGGAGCTTGCGGTACTTGCTCTGCCGGCTATAGCCGGTCAGGTAGTTGAAAAGCTCGGCGATGTCCGAGGTCACCTCTGGGTCGGCGGTGAACAGAGCTATGTCTTCGAACGTGCCGGCGGTCGCGGCGTTGTAGTTGCCGGTACCGATGTGCGCATAGCGCAGCACGTGATCGCCTTCCTGGCGCACGACCAGGGTTAGCTTGGCGTGTGTCTTGAGGCCGACGAGACCGTAGACGACGTGGACTCCTGCCGCTTCCATCGCTTTGGCCCACTCGATGTTCGCCTGCTCGTCACCGCGTGCCTTCAACTCCACGAGCGCCACCACCTGCTGGCCCGACTGCGCGGCTGTTTTCAACGCGCGCGCGATAGGGCTGTCGGGGCCCGAGGTCCTGTACATCGCGATCTTGATTCCAAGCACGTCCTTGTCTCGCGACGCCTGCTCGAGGAAGGCCTCAACCGACGTCGCAAATGAGTCATAGGGGTGATGCACGAGGACATCACCGATGCGGATCACATCGAAGAAATCGACAGGCTCGCCCCCAATCGGCCGCAGGCGGGGTTGGGTTGTGGGCATCCAGACCTTCGCGGCCGTCTGGCCACGTAGGTGAATGGACAGCAGACCCGTCATGTCCAGCAGCCCTGTCGCCGAGTAGACGTCCTGGAGGCTGAGGTCGAGCTCGCGCCGAAGCAGCAGGAGAACGTCTGGTGACATGTCAGGGTCGACCTCGAGCCGCACGGCCCGGCCTTTTCGTCGCTTCCGCAGCAGCTCCGCCTGCACGGCCGCCATAAGGTCCTCCGCCTCGTCGTCGTCGATGTCAAGGTCCGCGTCGCGAGTAACCCGGAAATAGTGGTAGCTGACGATTTCCATCCCAGAAAACAGGGCAGGTAGGTAAAGCGCGATCACTTGCTCCAAAGGCACGAATCGCAGGCCGTCGGGCAGCGCGATGAAGCGCGGGAGCAAAGGTGGCACCTTGACGCGCGCAAAGCGCGGCTGGTGCCTCCCGGGATCCCGCACCATCACCGCGAGGTTCAACGAAAGGTTGGAGATGTAAGGAAAGGGGTGCGCCGGATCAACTGCCAGCGGTGTCAGAACCGGGAAGATGCGCTCCTTGAAGACCTCCGCAAGCTGGGCGCGGTCGGCCTTGCTGAGCTCGCTGGTCGGGGTGATCCGAAAGCCTGCTTCGGCCAGCGCGGGCAGCACGTCGCCGGAGAAGACTGCGGACTGGCGCTCCACCAAATGGCGAACGCGCTCGCCAATTCCCTCCAGCTGCTCCTCCGGCGTCATGCCGTCCGGGGAGGTCAGACTGACCGTTGCCATGAGCTGCTCGCGCAGCCCGGCGACCCGCACCTGGAAGAAGTCGTCGAGGCTGTCGCTCACGATCGCCAGAAAGCGAAGCCGTTCGGCCAGGGGCCGCGCCTTGTCTTCCGCCATCGTGAGGACGCGGCTGTCGAAATCCAGGCGCGAAAGCTCGCGGTTGAAGAATCGATCCTGCGGCAGGGCGTGCGGTTGCACCGCCGCGCGAGCCATCGACCTCACAGCCATGTGTTTACTTCTTCCGCGCCAACACTGGATTCGAGAGGAAGCGGAATGACATGCCGATTGCCGTGAAGCCGAGCCCGAGGGCAAGCCCGCCGATGACATCGCTCGGCCAGTGCTCGCCGAGGTAGATTCGCCCGATGCACACGATAGCGAGGAGCAGCGCCGCCATCACCGAGAGGACGGCGACGACGGGGTTTGGCAGTCTCCCGAACGCCAGGCAGACGACGAGCATGATGATGAACCAGCTGAAGAAAGCGACATGGCCACTCGGGTAGCTGCTGCTGCCCGTGTGCCGGATCACGTGAACCAGCTGGTCGGAGGGTCGCGGCCGATTGATCACCATCGCCGTGACCACGTAGACCCCGACGCTGAGCGCAGCGAACACCACCATCGGGACGGCTCGCCAGTTGACGGCCGCAATGACGAGGATGCCGGCGACGCCGAGGATATCCTGGCGCGTGCCCTCGGTCCAATCGAGCGCCAGGAAGACCGAGACCAGGGGACCCCAGTTGATCGACTGGATGAAACGCTCGACCGGGACGTCGAACGGGAGGTAGGTGTACATCGACGCTGCGAACGTGTCGGCCGCGTAGACGACCATCAGCGCGAGACCCGTCAGCAACAGCGGCCAGTGGAATGGCGACGTCTTCTCCCGACGTGCGACGATTGCGCTCAATTGGCGTTGCTACCGAGCAACCGGACCCACCTGGCGCAAGCGTAAGAGTGGACGCCGAGGGCGATGAACCCCAACGCGACGATGCCGAGCAGCCAGCGCCCATAGGGCTGGGCCAGCAGGAACAGGAACGCGCCGCCAAAACCCGTCGCCTGGCTCGGCGCGTGATGTAGACCGGCCTGGATCAGAAACCAGCCGATGACCAGGAAGGTGACGCCGCGGGCAGCCATTCCGAATCGGCCGAGCCAAATGGCGATGCTGCGTTCGGATTGGGTCATTTCGCCGGCCTTCAGGTCCTGCGCGAAGGTTGCTCGATAGGCCTCGATGAACTGCCCGATCCCGATCCCGATGGAAAAGACGCCCAGCGCCACCGTGACTGCGCCACCTAGAGGGTTCGTCAGGAGAGCGCTCACTGTTTTCTGGGTGGTGACGTTGGAAGCCGCGCCCTGCCCCGCAAGGATGTGCAGAGCGAACAGGGCGATCGCCAAATAAGAGACCGCGCTCGTGACGAATCCGAATCTGGCCAGGATGCCCTTGGCATCCCGGCCGCGATGGAGGGGATCGTAGATCGCGCGAACGAATCCCCAGAGCGAGTAGGCCACCAGGCCGATGATGGTGACGACGAGCACCACCTTGCCCAGCGGGTTGCCGATCAGCCAGACCAGGCTGCCCGGAAGATCGGTCGCTTTGCCACCCGTCGTTGCGAGCGCGATCTTCAGCGCTAGAAAGCCCATGACGGCGTACAGGGTGCCTCGTACCACATATCCCAGCCGCTCCAATAGCTCGAGCGCGGGGTTCGCAGCTGCCTGCTTGACCTCGCCCCCGGCCTTGGCGGTACGGTTCTGAACTGTTGCCATCTCAGGCCACCTGGCCGATTCGGGTCATGCTGCGCAATTGGTTACCTCCTACTCGCTCCAAACGGACGTTTGGCAGCGCTGGCCCTCGCCAGGTTGGTTCGCTATAGAACGGCCGCTAGGGGCGTTCTAACCGGTGTTCGGCAGGGTTGACGATGGGGCACTGGCCGGAACAACCGCCATAACACTCGCTCGCACGGCGGAGCGCTAGGCTGTTTCGCGCGATGCTTCGAGTTGTGACAGGTAGCGAGGCAGGCCCGGAGAGCTGGTTCCTCACATTCGCGGAACGGGGCAATCAGGCCACCAGGATCGACGAGCGGCGTCGCGACGGCCTTCCCTGGACCGCCGGCAACCAGGTCGAGATCCTCGTCCACGGCGCCACCTACTTTCGACGGCTTTTGGAGGTGGTGAAGGGCCTGGGGGAAGGAGATCGACTCTATTTCACCGACTGGCGTGGCGACCACGACGAGCGTCTTGGGGACGACCCCGAGACCACTGTCGGCGCCGGCTTCGCGGCCGCGGTCAAGCGTGGCGTCAGCGTCAAGGGCTTGCTGTGGCGATCGCATGGCGACCTCGCCGGCTTCAGCACCAAGGAGAATCGCCACCTCGGCGATGTCGTCAACGCCGCCGGCGGTGAGGTGCTTCTCGACATGCGGATCCGCTTTGTCGGCTCGCACCATCAGAAGCTGGTGATCGTCCGCCGTGCCGGCCAAACCGACACCGACGTCGTCTTTGTCGGCGGTATCGACCTGTGCCATGGCCGGCGGGACGATCCCAAGCACCGGGGCGACCCGCAGAGACTTCCAATGCCCCCCGTCTACGGGCCGACCCCGCCGTGGCACGACGTGCAGCTCCAGGTCCAGGGACCGGCGGTCGGAGACCTCGAGTTCACGTTCCGCGAGCGCTGGGCCGACCCCACCCCGTTGAGCAGCGGCCCACTGCGCCTGGTGCAGGCTCTTCGTGGCCGGATCCAGAAACCGGGACGCCCGCTGCCCCCACAGCCGCCCGACCCGGCGCCGCGCGGCACGCAGACGGTCCAGGTGCTCCGCACCTATGGCCGGAGGCGGCGTGGCTATCCGTTTGCGCCCGAAGGAGAGCGCAGCATCGCCAGGGCTTATCTGAAGGCGGTGAGGCGGGCGCGGCGGCTGATCTACATCGAGGATCAGTTCCTGTGGTCAAACGAGGTGGTGGCGTCGCTCGCCGAAGCGCTCAAGTCGCATCCAGAGCTGCGCCTCATCGCCGTGGTGCCGCGATATTTCGATCAGGAAGGGGTTTTCAAATGGCCGAGCCAGGTCGGCCGCGAGCAGGCGATGAAAGCGCTGCTGGACACGGGTGGCGACCGGGTCGGCATCTTCGACGTCGAGAACGAGGGAGGGATCCCTGTGTACGTCCACGCGAAGGTGTGCGTGATCGATGACGTCTGGGCCGCGGTCGGATCCGACAACTTCAACCGGCGATCCTGGACCCATGATTCGGAGGTCTCATGCGCTGTGCTTGACGAGGAGCGCGATGCCAGGGAGCCGACTGACCCTGCGGGACTTGGCGACGGCGCGAGGCATTTCGCGCGGGACCTGCGGCTCGCCCTCTGGCGAGAGCACCTGGGACGCGCCGAGGGCGACGAAGGAGACCTCGTCGATCCCGCCCAAGCGGTGCAGAGATTCACCGAGGCCGCGGCAGCGCTCGAGCGCTGGCATCAGCGGGGAGCGAAAGGGGAGAGGCCGCCTGGACGCGTCAGGCCGCACCAAAGAGTTCGACCCCCTCGTCGCACGTTGCTATGGGCGGAGCCGATTTACAGGTTGGTCTACGATCCCGACGCCCGGCCGAGAGCCATTCGAAAAGCCGGCCAGTGGTAGAGCCTCGGCGCTAGCGCTCCAGCACGATCTCCTCGCCAAGAACGAGGCCCTTTTCGGAAATCTCGTAACGGTGCGCAATGGGGTCGTGGCGTGAAGCCCTCGTCTTCAGCACTGTGACCGCGCGGACCAGGCGGGTTCCGTCCTGCACGTATTGAAGGAGGATCACGTTGTCCGAGAGATGAGACAGGCCCTGCTCCGAAATGCGGCGCAACTGAAACAGCTCGGGCACCTCCACGATCATCATCAGGCTGACCCCGCTGCGCGCGCATCTCTGGACCAGCGAGTACATCCACTCGCGAAATCGAAGCTCATCTCCGGCAGTCACCATCAGATCAACGAGGCTGTCGATCACCACCCGATTGGACCCTGTCTTCTCGATCAGGTCGAGCAGCTCGTACACCCATTGATCGATGTACATGTCGACCACGCTGCGGCTCAGGATGTTGACGCCGGGCTCGTCAATCGACCAGCCGAAGCCCGCGGTGATCCTGGCGAGCTGATTCTCCGTCTCCTGGAAAGTGGCGTGGATGCCTGGCTGGCCGGTGTGCGCTCCCTGAAATATGAAATGCAGCCCCATGAGCGTCTTGCCCACACCCGAAGGGCCGCAAATGAGCGTCGATGATCCCGCCCAGTACCCGTCTCCCAGGATCTTGTCCAGGGCTTCGACCCCCGTCGACGCCCGGTCCAAGCTCAGGTTGTAGCTGGAGCGGTCCTGGTGGTCGGCAAGGCGCGGAAAAACGTCGATGCCCGACGCCGAGATCCGGTATGAATGCTCTCCGGATCGAAATCCGCTGCCTCTCAGCTTGAGCACCTGCAGGACGCGAAGCTCGCGCCCTCCCCGCCGCTGAATGTCCAGCGAGAGGGCGCCGTCCGCCGCTGCAAACTCGGCCGCTTCGAGCGCCTGGTCGCGCGTGTAAGGCGCATTCCAGATTGAGGTCGTGGCGGCGGCTGTCAGGCGGCGCGTGAGGCCGTGCAGGAACTGCCGGAACTCGTTTTGGTCCTTGGCAAATGCATGGAAGGCGCGGAAGCTGTCAATCACGACAAGGCCAGGGCGCAGGTCCCTTAGAAAGCCGTCGATCGCCTCGAGGACCTCGCCGGTGCCTGTCTGACTCGTTGTGCCCAGACCATCCCGGCTCAGGATCTCGCCGATATCCTCATATATCACCCGGCGATCACGGATCGCCGTGGCGTCGAAGAAGTCGAGTGTCTGGCCGTAGCGAATGATGTGGTCGAGAGGTTCCGTCACGGTTGACAGGAACAGCGCCGGCCGTTCGACAGTCGCGTTGGTGAACACGTACTGCTGGCTAAGGATCGTTTTGCCGCTGCCCGGTACGCCGATTATCAGGTTGATGGCATTGCGGAACAAACCCCCGTTGAGGATCTCGTCCAGGCGCTGGTTGCCGCTAGGGAGCCTGTCGATCAGTGGGCTGCTTCCGCTTGCCGCGCGGTCGGCGTGGGGCGCGCGAGGGCACTCGTACCGAGAAGGTCCCGAACAGTCGACACCAGCTTCAAGGGCTCGAGTGGCTTAGACAGAAAGGCCGAGGCGCCGGCGTGGAGGGCCTCTTCAGGATCGTCGATCGAAGCCACGGCCACGACTGGGGTGGACGACTTGGCAGTGAATTCCGCGCACAAGCGGAAGCCGGCGCCACCCGAGATCAGAAGATCGATCAAGACCAGGTCGGGCGACCGCTCGTCGAAAAGGATCCTGGCCTGGACCGCGTTCATCGCGACAGCGACGTCGTAGCCCTCAGTTCCCAAGAAGTACTCGGCGAGATCAGCGGCGTAAGCATCCCTTTCCGCGATGAGTATCAGCGGGCGACCGTGAGATTGAGAATCAGCGGGCACCATCCGCACCTGGCCGACTGCCAGGTGTTGAGTCAGTAGTCGATGCGCGTCGGCAGCGCTGTTGCCGGCTTCGATCTGAGCTTTGATGAATCGGAGCTGCTCGACCTGTTGTCGCGAATACAGGCGCTGGGAGCCATGGCTGCGGTTGGGGGTGACGACGGCATAACGCTCCTCCCAGCCGCGCAGCGTGGAAGTCGGCATGCCGAGCATGCGGGCTACCGCCCCGATGCTGTAAACGGCCTGCTCCTCTTGACTCGCCACTGGCTTTCGGCCCCCTCTGGAATCCTTCTAGAAAGTCTACCCACAAGTTGCGAAATGGCAAACCTGGGATTGACGCAGAGCAATCTCCCAGCTGCCACAGAGGTATTGCAGAGGTTTGTGGAAAGTTGTAGTGTTCGGTTCTGGCGCTGGCGAATGTGGACAGCATTTGAGCAACAGGGGTATGTCTGAGAAGAATTCTGAGGGATTGGACGCGAGCAATCTTGAAGAAAGTGGGCTGAACCAGGATCTCGCCCATTGGGCCGAGGTCCTTGACCGCTGGGTGAAAGGCATCGACACGCGGCTGGGCCGCAACGGCAGTGGCGGGGAGGTTCCCGGCCTGGACGGTAATGCACAGCCGCTGGATGGCGGTCCGCCGGAGCTATTCACCGGTGAAATCGACGCCGACCGTGGCGAACCGTGATCGGTGCAGAGGCTCGATCGGAGGCTTGGGGGATGACGCGCATCGGCGATGGCGGAAAGGGCTGAGGACGACGTTCTGTACGCCGACAAGCAGGTCGTGATCAGCCGTACCGACGCGCCGGCAGGCTTGAGTGCTTGCGGTGCGATTGACGTTTTTAATGCCGATGCGTTCGCACAGATTCTTGCCGCTGGTCTCGACGGAGAGGGCGATTTGAGCATTGACCTGCATAGCCTGGAGTTTTGTGACGTCAGTGGGATCCGGGCTTTGGTCACCGCAGCCAAGGGTCTGAATGATGGGCGCCGAATGGTGGTTCACGGGCTCCCGGCCCAGCTGCGAAACGTCATGACACTGGTCGGATGGAGCGACCTGCCCGGGCTGGTGATTCATGACGGGGACAAAACCTGCTGATGAGATACATCGCGCTCATCGATGGCCACTTCGAACCGCTGACAACGCGTGAGACCGAGGTTCTGACTTTGATGGCGGGAGGCATGCCGAGCCGGCAAATCGCCGCCCGGCTCGGTATCAGCTACGCGACGGTGCGCTCGCATATCCGAAGCGTGGGCGCCAAGCTCGGGGCCCACTCCAAGGCCGAGGCGATTCTCAAGGCCCGGCAGCTGGCGCTGATCAGCTGACGTCAGCCGGCTTGCTTTGGGGCTCGGCGACGAGCCGCCCCTCGCTCCACATGGGGGACGTACGAGCGGTCGCCGATCCACTTTGCCGGGAGTATCGCCAGGCGCCCCGCCAGCTGGTTGATCGTCGACGCGTACATCGACCTTAGGGCTGCGAACTCGGTCCACGCGACCTCGGCATCGTTGCACTCGTAGCCGGCGCTGATCAGCCGTTGGCGGGCATCGTCGAACTCCTGGCGCTCGACGATCGGAACGCCCGCGTTCTTGAACCGGAAATACCACGCGAGATCTTCGACGAGGTGGTTGCCCACCTTGAACAGCAGGCGTGCATGGCCTTCGGTGGCATCCTCGCTGACCACCGTGCTGATCACAAGCGTCGCTGCATCCATGACCGCGCCGAACGAGTTCAACCAGGCTTCGTTGTCGTGGCTCGAACGGAAGTACACGAGGATCGGGTAGGCAAGGTGGCTCTCGAGCACGGCGGCGGACCATCGGCGCCAGTCGTCGAAGGTGGCGCGCAGCTCATCGGGCATACGGTGCCTCGCGACCGTCTCGAGGATCTGCAAGCCGGCCGGTGGCGCACCCGCCAGCGCGTCGAGCGTGACGACGAGCTCTTCCCGCCGTTGAAACGAACCGTACAAAGAAAAGAGCAGGCTGATCACGAGGGCGATCAAGCCCACGCCGGTGGCGCTTTCCGCGACGGTCACCAGCCGGGCGACGACGCCGAGCGGGAGGATCTCGCCATAGCTCAGCGGGAGCAGGGTCGAGGCGGAGAAATAGAGCGAGGTCCAGAAATCCTGGGGCCGCGGCTGGATCTGACCTGGGATGGCATCGATGATCAGCGCATAGCCGAGGATGCTCGACAGGCTCCAGAAAGCGAGCAATGCGAGCAGCGCGACCGGCCCAAACGTCCCCAACCTGTTCTCACGGCGGTCGAGACGTGACTCTCGATTCCCATACCACCGCCAGGTCGCCCAAAGCGGGCGAAGGATCCAGGGAGCGATTCGAAGCCTGCCAATCGATGGCCGGGGCAAGACCACGGACTGGAAGACGTCGTAAAAGGCGACCGCAAGTATGAGGATGCCAACCGCCGCCTCGAGCCACGAGAGCATTGGCCAGAAACTTTAACCGGCGGGTTACGCCTTGGCTGTAGCCCCGGACTTTGCCCGCGGGTTGGGCAGCGGCGTCAGCGTCCGCTCCACCTCATCGCGCAGGTGCTCGAACGCAGGTGGCAGCGAGATCCGTTCGCCCAAGTGCTCGAGCGGCTCGTCGGTGGTGAAGCCAGGGCCAAGAGTTGCAATCTCGAACAAGACGCCGCTGGGCTCTCGAAAGTAGATGGACTTGAAGTAGTACCGGTCGATGATGGGTGTCGGCCGTGCTCCGGCCGCCATCACCCTTTCCCGCCACGCGGCATGGTCGTCGAGAGTCGACGACCACGCGACATGGTGGACAGTTCCCGCGCCGCTCAATCCGCGCGCCGCCGGCGCCGGGTCGTAGCCATAGAACGAGCGGCGAATCTCGCCGCGCGACTCGAACTGGCCGGGGCCTGTGCTCTGGAAGCCGAGCGTGTTCTCCAGCAGGGATTGGCTGCGCTCCGGCGCGCTTGCATATGCGCGCACACCGGCGAACCCCTGCAGAGCGTGCTGCGCCGGCACCTCCGGGTGCTCTGCGATCAAAGGGGCGTCGGTGGCGTCATCGACAAGGAGCTCGAGGCCGAGGCCCTCGGGGTCCGTAAAGCGGAGGCGACCGTCGGCGCGCTCGCTGTCGACCTCGTGGGCGGCAAGTCGTGCCTGCCAGAAGTCGAGCGCCTTCTCGCTGCCGACGCGAAAGGTGATGCGATGGATCATCCCCGCTCCGGCCCTCCCTCGCGGCACCCCGGGGTACTCGAAGAACGTCATGTCGGCGCCGGCGCTGGCGTTTTCGTCGGCGTAGAAGAGGTGGTAGACGGTGGGGTCGTCTTGGTTGACGGTCTTCTTGACGAGGCGAAGGCCCAGCACGCCGGCGTAGAACGCCAGGTTGCCAGGGGCGTCAGCGGTGATCGAGGAGATGTGGTGGATGCCGTCCAGCTTTTTCATTTCACTCATGAAAACACTCACAGCAACAGCATTTGTTCCGACGCGGGTGCGGCGCTGTGACGCGCCACGAGTTCAGCTGCGCTTGATAACAATCACCGAGATCTCGTCCGCTGCGCGGTCGATGCGGTCCGCAGAGTTCTTCAGGTGGCGGTAGATCTCGCGGGACTTCAGGATCTGGCTCATCTCCGCCTTGCTGTCGAAGAGCTGGCCCACAGCCTGGTGGTACAGGCCATCGATCCGATTCTCCGAGCGCTTGGCTCGAACGGCATGGTCGGCGGCGACGCCGGGGTGATCGAGCAGTTCTCCCACGGCGGCGCTGATATGGCGGGCGCCTTCGATCAGGACCTTCGCCATCTCGTTCAGTCCCGCGGGCGGCCCGATCCTGTACATGGCCAGCTCGATCGCAGTCTCGTTGGCGGCGTCTAGGATGTCGTCGATCGCTCGCGAAAGCCCGAACAGGTCCTCGCGGTCGAATGGAGTCGCATACGTATGCAACAGCTCATCGATCAGAATCCTCCTCGCCGCGTCACCTTCGCGTTCAATCTCCTTCAGCTGGTCGACCAGCTCGGTGTTGTCATTCGGCTCGGGGCCGAACTTCTCAAGGACCAGCAGGGCTCTGATGGTGAGCTCCGCCTGCTGGCTGAGCAAGGCGACGAACCGCCGATCGTTCGACCTGGTCAGCGCTTTGAAGGTGCGGCCGAAGCTCATGGCGCGATTCCCACCAAGCGCACCGCAAAGTGGAGTGCAGCGGCGAGGACAAGCGCCATCGGCAGAGTCAGTACCCAGCTCCCGAGCATCTCTCTGACGATTCCCCATCGAACAGATGAGGCACGCAGAGCGGCACCGACGCCGACCAGTCCGCCATCAATCGTCTGCGTCATGCTAACCGGCGCCCCGGCGATGGCCAGGGTTCCGACGACGGTTGCCGAGGCGAGCTGCTGCGAGAGGGCTTGAGTGGGACGAACCTTGAGGACGCCGAGCCCGACGCGCCCAGCGACCCGCGAGCCTCCTGTGATTGCACCGATGTAAAAGCAAACGAATGCGCCAATGATAGGCGCGGCGCCGGTAAACGCTACCGGGTGGCCTGCAGTCGGAAAAGACATTCCGACAGCGATGAGGCCGACGGCCTTCTCCATGTCGTTGGCGCCGTAGGCAAACGCCTGGGCCGCCGCGGTTAGGTACTGAAGCCTGGCAAGCCGCAGCAGGGATGCGTGCGCGCGCGTGCCAAACACGCGCCGGATGAACCCGTAAACGAGCAACGCCAGCAGGCCGCCGCCTAGGACTGAGACCGGAATTCCGATGAGGACTCGGGCGACCCCATTCCAGTGGATGGCGCTGTAATCGCCGCCAATCAACGCCCATCCGAGCATCGCGCCGACCAGGGCTAGCGTCATGCTGGTCGGAATTCCGAACCACAGCGACACGAGCACCACACACAGCGGCGACAGTGTTATCAACACAAAGCCGAGCGGACCTTGCGCCCGCAGGTCGATCACGTTGGTGCCGACCGTCTTCGCTACCGCGCTGCCGAGGACCAGGGGTCCGGCGACGCTGAGCAGCAGGAGCAGGGCTGCCGCGCGCGGGCTGATGACCCGGCCGGACGTGAACGATCCCATCAGGTTGCCGCCGTCGTTGAAGCCCGAGACGAGTCCGAACATCGAAGCGGCGACCAGTGGTCCGATCGCCTCCAGATTCAAGCTCCGAAGTCTACTAGGCGTAGCGGTGACCTCAAACGAATCTTCATCATTGGCGAAGTGATACCCAAGATCGCGTCATGAAATCGAAGTTGGCCCTGTTGCTCGCCGCCGCAGTCGTCGCGGCGGGGGTTGTGAACTACTTCAGGCCGATACCCGCGGTGGCGGCGACCAGTTCGCTTTCCACGCAGGACACGATTCCGGGCACCATCCCCACGATCCCGTGGCCGCGCGGCGGGATGGCTGCCGTGGGAGCCGCGGGGCTCGGACTGATCGCCAGCTCGGGTGATGAGCGGCCGGTGTCCGCGGCCAGCGTCACCAAGGTCATGACCGCACTGGTGATACTCACGGACAAGCCACTAAAAAAGGACGACGCGGGACCGACCATCACGATCACCGACGCAGACGTGCAGTCCTACCTGGTTGATCAGTCGAACAAGGAATCGGTCGTCGCGGTTCAATCCGGCGAGCAGCTCAGTGAGTTTCAGCTCCTCGAGGGTTTGCTCATCCCGTCTGGCAACAACTTCGCGGAGACGCTCGCTCGCTGGGACACCGGATCAGTCGCCGCGTTCGTGGCCACGATGAACGAGCGGGCGGTGGCGCTTCAGATGACGCACACCAAGTTCACTGACACGAGCGGCGCGTCGCCGGGGACTGTGAGCACGCCCAGCGACCTGATGCGGCTGGGCATGGAGGCGATGAAGCTGGACGTGTTCGCCCAGATCGTGGCCATGCCCCAGACGGATCTGCCTGTCGCCGGCACGGTGTTCAACGTCGACGCCGTCCTCGGCCAGAGCGGGATTATCGGCATCAAGACCGGATCGGGCCTGGCGGACGGCGCCAACTTTCTGTTCGCCGCCGACGCGTCCATCGACGGTCGGAACGTGAGGCTGTACGGCTGCGTGATGGGCCTGCCCACGCTGGCCCTCGCCTTCGCCGCCGCCAAGAGCCTCCTCGCATCAATGCGGTCGAACCTGCACGTCCGCCGGATCATCGCGAAGAACCAGGCCGTGGCCACCTACGCCACACCATGGGGCGGGCAATCAGACTTGATTTCGACGGTGGACGTCGACCTGATCGAGTGGCCCGGCATGATCCTCCGGCAGCGGCTCGCGGCTCCCGCGATCGTGGTCGACCAGCCGATCGCTCCCGGCACGCGCGAGGGACTCGAGCACGTCGTGCTGGGCGACTACACGCTCGACGTGGAGCTCGTGACGGCTAGCCCGATGTACCCGCCGGGCAGAGCCTGGCGGTTGACCCGCATCAATTTCTTATGAAGGAGTTCGGATAGATGGCGAAGGTGAACGGAGCCGGCACTAAGCAGTCGCCTGGCAGCTGACCACGCCAAGCGGATCGTCCGCGTACCAGATGTACAAGGACGAATCCTTGAATCCACCGGCGCTGGCCTGCACCGTGGGTAAGACCGAGCTTCGGTATGAGGCTTCGTTGCCTCGACGACCTGCACGCGATGCCGAAGAAACATGGGGATTGGATGCCACTGGGCAGTGCCGACGAGCAGAAGCCGGCGGCCGCCGGCACAGCCGAGGCTTGGGGTCGATCGCCCGGCAATCCGGCCGGCGAATGGTATGGCCTCAAGAAAGGCTTGCGGGGCAGGTTCGGCATGGACGTGCCGCCGTTGATGGAGGCCCTCGGCCTCGCCGAGGTCGAGCACAACGCGAAGAGCAACCGGATGCGAGCCATCTAGAAATGGCTGTTCGCAGCGCCCTCGAACTCACCGACGGCGGTCAAAGCCCGATCGCGCAAGCGACCCGAGTCGCCGGCTGGCTCGTTGTCCTAGCTGGAAGGGAGTTCGAGTAGCGCTCTGGGCGCCCGTGCGGCCCCAGGCCGGTCGCCACTGGTGGTCCCTCAACCAAGTCGGGAAGCCTGTTCAAAAGGGGGGAGGCCACCGTGGTTGCACGCTCGCCGGCGGCGAGGTCGGTTCGACCCGGATCCGGGCTGCTGGTCGCGTGGCCCGATGCGTTGATAATCGTCGGCCTGCTGGTCCCCGCGACCTTTGTCCCGCTGGCGGCCATCGGGGGCGGCGGCCTCATCGTGGCGCCGAACCAGCATTTCTACATTGTGTCGGCGGTCTCGATCATCGCGGCGCTGATCGCCGGGGCACTGGCGTTCGCGACCATCCAGATCGGCCTCTATCGGGTGCTCTTCTTGTGTCTCGGCTTCATGTCCCTAGGTGCGATCTTCGCCGTGCATGGCTTGACCACGCCGGGCATCCTCGTCCCCGATCTGTTCCGCGAGTACTCCGGCAGCGCGGTGGCGATCTCGGCGTATCTGAGCCTGGCGATACCGGCGGTCTTTCTCGCGTCCAGCTATGCACCTGGGCTGGCGCGTCTCGAGCGCCACCTGCCGTTCTGGCCGGCGGGGTGGCTCGTCCTCCTCGTGGCCGTTGGCGTCGTGGGCTACGCCGGAATCGCGATCTACCGCACGGCGCTGATCGCGGCGCTGCCGCTTTCGCAGCCTCCATACAGCACCGGTCTGGCGATTGCCAGCATCGCGCTCTTTATCTTTGCAGCCCTCCGCCAGGCGCGCAGCTATCGTCGCGCCCGCCTGGTCAGCCAGGCGTTCCTGCTCGCGGCATTCGTTCTGCTCGCCGACGCGGCCGCCGCCATGGTCCTATTCAGCGCATGGACGGTTGGGTGGTGGTACTACCACCTCCTGATGCTGGCCGCGGTTGGCCTGGCGTTGAACGCGTTGCTGGTCGAACGGGCCCGGGCGCAGTCTTTCCGTTCGGTGATCGAGACCGCCCTCGAGCTCCAGGTCTCCGTCGACGTCGAGGAGCTCGACTTCGAGGTCATCGCGGCACTCGTGGCCGCGGTCGAGGTCAAAGACCGCGAGACCCAGGGCCACCACCGGCGCGTCGCCCAGCTCAGCGTCCAGATCGGACAACAGCTCGGGATGTCAGCCACCGAGCTTCGAGTCCTGGCGCGCACCGGATTGCTCCACGACGTTGGCAAGCTCGGGGTTCCGGACGCCATTCTCGAAAAGCACGGACCACTCACCGAATCCGAGTCCGCGGTCATGAAGACGCACCCGGAGATTGGGGTCGCGATCCTGAAGCGCGGCGGCCATTTCAAGCGCGAGCTCTTGGGCGTTCTCTATCACCACGAGCGGATGGATGGGAGCGGCTACCCCCACGGGTTGGTCTCGGACGCCATCCCGATCGAGGCCAGGATCGTGGCGGTCGCCGACACCTATGACGTGCTCACGACCGACCGGCCTTACCGCCAGGCCTGCGGCGGCAGACAGGCGCGGCGCGTGGTCCAGGAGGAGGCGGGCACGCATCTCGACCCGCATGTTGTGGTCGCGTTGATGCGCGCTTTGGACAAGCGGGAATCCAGATCGATGGGCCCAAAGCCCAGCCGCGCGATCGATGCGCGGCCGTTGCTCCGCCGAGCCGCCGAGAGACGCCGGTGGACGGATAACCGCACGGCGTAACAATGTCCCGGCACCGGCGGCGCCTGGCCTGTCACGATTGAGCGCATGAAATTTGGCGTTGCGATTTTCCCCACCGATTACTCGATCTCCATGACCGAGCTCGCGCCGGCGGCCGAGCAGCTCGGCTTCGAATCGTTGTGGGTGGCCGAGCATTCGCACATTCCCACCAGCCGGTTGTCGGCGTGGCCCGGTGGGCAGGAGCTGCCCAAGCAGTACTCCCACACGCTGGATCCGTTCGTCGCTCTCACCGTTGCCGCGCTGGCTTCCAAGACTTTGCTCCTGGCCACCGGCATCTGCCTGGTGGTGCAGCGCGACACGATCCACACGGCGAAGCAGGTCGCCAGCCTCGACCAGGTCTCAAACGGGCGGTTTCTGTTCGGCGTCGGGGCCGGCTGGAACCAGGAGGAGATGGCGGACCACGGCACCGACTTCAGCACTCGGTTCCAGCTGATGCGCGAGCGGGTCGAGGCGATGAAGGCGATCTGGACCCAGGACGCCGCCGAGTATCACGGCAAGCTGGTGAATTTCGATCCGATGTGGTGCTGGCCAAAGCCTGTCCAGAAACCACACCCGCCAGTGCTGCTCGGAGGCAGCGGGCCGAGCGTCCTGAAGCGCGTGGTGGCATACGCGGACGGCTGGATGCCCAACCGGGGCGCCGACCTTCCCCGCATCCCCGAGCTGCAGGAGCTGGCGAGGGCTGCCGGCCGCGGCCCTCTTCCGGTCACCGTGTACCCCAAAGCCGAGGCAGCGGCGATCGAACAGGCGGCCGAGGCGGGCGTCGAGCGGTGCATCTGGTACGTGCCATCTGACGGCCGCGACCAGGCGCTGGCCAAGCTCGACGACCTGGCTGGTCTCATAAAGCCGTTTAGTTCGTAGACATCAGAGCGCGAAAGCGCGGCTCACCTCGCACGGAGGCGAAATCTTTATCCTCGGTCGCGCCCGCCCTCAGGTCCTCACGCAGGGCGAGACTTTCCTCGAGCAAGTCGAGCGCCTCATCGCTTTGCAGCTGCCTGGCGTGGACCGCCGCCAGGTTGTAGATGGCGGCGCCAAGAACGCGGGCGGGCGCGCCGACGGCGCGCAGCTCGGAAACCGTTTCCTCGGTCAGGCGCTGACTCCGCCCTGCCTCCCCACGTTCGAGGCACTGGTCGGCGAGGTGAATGCGCGGATGCAGGTAGCTGTTGCGCAGGATCGCCTCGCCGACGGTTTCGGCGTTGAACCAGTTGAATGGTTGATCGCCCATCGTCTTCCACATCGCGATGATCGAGGTGAAAGCGGCGTCGGCGCGAGTCGCCGCGTCTGCGAGGGAGACGCCCGCAGCGCCCGCCATCTCAGCGTCGTTGAGCTCATCGATGTTGCCGGGCGGGGCAGTGACCGGTCGCTTCGCGGCCGCTTCGGACAGCCCATTCCATAGGCGCTCGCGCCAGTTGGCGATGTGAAACATCGTCATGCTCGGCGTCCAGCCCGAGGACGGCTGCGCCTTGGCCGCTGCCTCGGTGACAAACGCCTTCTCGAGATCCTGCTGCTTCTGCAGCAGCGAAAGCACGTCTTTCACGCCCTGCCCTCTAGCAGGGTTTTGGGGATTGAGCCCCAGGTCCCTCCCTTGCGCCGGTAGGCGATTCCCGCGAGCATCTCCAGGATCACGCGGTTGGCGAGAAAGGATGTGATCTCGGAGGAGTCGTAAGGGGGCGACACCTCGACCACGTCGATCCCAACCACCGGCAGCTCGATCGCGATCCGCCGCACGGCATCCAGCGCCTGGCGCGCGGTGAAACCGCCTGGCTCGGGCGTGCCCGTGCCAGGCGCCATTCCCGGATCGACGACGTCGACGTCGAAGGAGACGAAGACGCCGTCACAGTCGTCGACCGCGATGGCGAAGGCTTCTTCGAGCACCGCGTCAAGACCGCGCCGTCCGACCTCGTGCATCTCAAAGGAATGCATCTGTCGCTCGGCCATCCACTGGAGCGTCTCCGGCTCGGGCCAGTAACCGCGCAGGCCGATCTGGATGAAGCGGTCGCCGCGGCAGGCGCCGGACTCGATGAGGCGGCGCATCGGCAACCCATGGCCGATCAGGCTGCCGAACTGCGTGTCCCCGGTGTCGGCGTGCGCGTCGAAGTGGATCACCGACACGCGGCCCCATCCCTTGGCGCGCGCGACGCCCGTGACATCGGGCCAGGTGATCGTGTGATCGCCGCCGAGGATCACGGGAATCGCGCCGGCCTCGGCGACGGCGCGAACCGCGTTCTCGAGATTGTCGATGGGGAGCCTGGCCTCCACGCCAGGCATCTCGATGTCACCCGCGTCCAGCACGCGTAGGTCGCGCAGCGGGTCGACCCTCAGCGCCAGGTGGGGCCGCGCAGAGTCGTGCGGGTTGTAATCGGTGGTGCGGATCATCTTGGGACCGAAGCGCGCGCCTGGTCGGTACGAGGTGCCCGCGTCGTATGGAGCTCCGATGATCACGACGTCGGCGTCCTCAAAGCTCGAGGCGTCGTCCAAGTCGCATCGAGCCACTCCGAGGAAAGTCACATCGGGGCCGTACATCCCGCCGATGCGTGGCGTCAAAGGGCAGACTCGCGAGCCAGCCTGCGATTGCGCCAGCCTTGAATCGAAGCGAACCCGATGGCGATGACCACGCCGGCCATAAAGATGAAGGTGCCGATGACGTTGACCTGAGGCGGCACCCCCAACCGGGTCGCGCCGTAAACCCAAAGCGGAAAGGTCTGCGTGTCTCCGGCGACAAAGCTCGTGATCACGTAGTCGTCGAGGCAGAGCGCAAATGCCAGTAGGGCAGCCGCGAGAACGCCGGGGAAGATGATCGGCAGCGTCACCAGCATGAATGTCGTCCACGGTGATGCGCCGAGGTCCTGTGCCGATTCTTCGAGCGCGTTTTCGAATCCGACCAGGCGGGCTCGCACGGTGATGGCAACGAACGGAATCGAGAACATGACCTGGGCCAATACGATTGTCACGGGCCCAAGCGGGACATTGCCGGCGAGAAAGAGGGTGAGGAGGGCGGCGCCCATCACCACCTCCGAGGCGGCGATGTTCATGACCATGATTGCGTCGAGAAGACCTTTCCCGCGGAAGTTGTACCGGTGGGAGGCGAGAGCGATCATCGTGCCGAGGATGGTGGAGACGACGGCCCCAATGGTCGCCGTCACCAATGATGTGGTCACAGCCGACGTCAGGGCCGTCACGCCGAACGGGTTCTCGAACCACTTGAGCGTGAAGCCCGACCAGACGATGTTCAACCTGCCATGGGTGTTGTTGAACCCGAATACGATCATGACGATGATGGGGGCGAACAGCCACAGGATCACAAGGTGGGCGTAAGCCGGGAGCACGAGGGCTCGGAGCCGGCTCCCCAACTTCGGGCCGGTCCTGGCGCGCGGTGGTCGTGGTCCGGGCACTGCTCTAGAGGCCAAGGTCAGCCTCCCATGATCTGTTCGGTGCCGAAGATCCGCTGGTAAACGATCAGCGTTGCCAGCAAGCCGAGCATGAACACGAACGCAAGCGCGGCCGCCAGCGGATAGTTGATGTTCACCTCGAACTGTGTCTCGATCACGCGCCCGACCATCGTCGTGCCGACGCCCCCGAGCAGATCCTGGTTGACGTAGTCGGCCACAGCGGGGATGCCGGTGAGGAGCACGCCGGCGAAGACGCCAGGTACAGACAGCGGAAAGATCACCCGCCGAAGCACCTCGAACTTGCTGGCGAAGAGGTCCTCCGCCGCCTCGACCAGGCCGCGATCGATCTTCTCCAAAGATGCATAAACCGGCAGCAGCATGAACGGAAAGAACGTGTAGGCGAGGCCCCCGGTCACCGCGACGGGCGTGGCCAGCACCCGAAAGTCGCTGGGCAGTAGGTTCAGTGATTTGAGGGGTCCAAACAGCATGCCGTCGTCGCTCAGAATCGTCTCCCAGGCCAGGGTCCGGATCACGAATGAGACAAAAAAGGGCAAGAGCACGGCCAGCAGGTAAGACGACTTACGCGGCCCTGCGTGGAACGCTATCCAGTAGGCGGCAGGATAGGCGACCAGAAGCGCCACGATGGTCGCCGAGCCGCCGTACTCGACCGCGTGGAGATACTGCTCCGAGTAGAGGTTGAAGCCATTTGAGTAGTTGCCGAAGTTCCAGGTGAAGTCGAAGCCGCTGAGAAAGTCACCTGACTCGAGCGAGGTGATTCCAAGTGTGGCGATGGGCAAAAGGAAGAAGAGCAGCATCCAGCCGCTGCCTGGAAGGATGAGCAGGTAAGGCGCCAGGGCTCGGCGCCAACGGGAGCTGAGCCCTGGTCGCCTGGCAGCGCGTGCGCCGACCGCCAATTGTTGGCTACTTGCCTCCGGTCCTGCTCATGCTTCGATCAGAGAACGACCGACGTGAAGAGGTTCAGCCACTGGTTGGTCTCGTCCTTGTTGGCGAGTACCCGATAGTACGAGGTGTTGGCGAGAGTCTCTGCCGACGGGAATATAAGCGGGCTCTGGGCCAGCTGCTGGAGCAGCGGCTGGTCGGCCGGCTTAGCCGCGGCCGCGTCCTGCTGGATGAACTGCTGTGCGCTCGGGACGGGAGTGATGTACTCGATCGACTCGGCCATCGTGGCCGCCACCCTGGGCTGGTACACCCAGTTCATGTAGGTGATGGCATCCAGTGGGTGGGCGGCGCCCACCGGGATGGTCATGTTGTCGGTCCAGATAATTCCACCCTCCGAAGGGATGACGAACTTGAGGTCCTCGTTGCCGGCCGACAAGTTGGTCTGGAAGATGTCGCCTGACCACGCCATGCTGAGCCAGGTGTCGCCCTTGCTCAGCGCATCGATGTAGCTCTGGTCGTAGTACTTGCGAACGATCCCGGCGGCTCGTTGTGCCTTGAGCTTGTCGGCCGCTTTCTGCCAATCGCTGGGAGTCGACGTCTCGGGCTTGATTCCGATGCCGCGCAGGGTCAGGTTGCCGAGGTCTTGGGTTTCGGCGAACATTCCCACCTTGCCGGCGAACTTGGGGTCGAACAGGTCGTTGAAGCTCGTGATGTCACGGCCCGTCAATTTCGGGTTGTAGCCGATGCCGGTGAAGCCGGACTGCCAGGGGATGGTGAACTTGTTGCCGGGGTCGAAGGCGCGCGCCAGTAGCCGGGGCGCCGCGTTCTGGGTGAAATTGCCAAGCTTCGTCGGGTCGAGCTCGGTCAGCCAGTTCTGCTCCATGTAGTTGGTCAGGTAGATCCCGTTGGTGACGACGATGATGTCGTAGCCGATCGATTTTCCTAACAAGAGTTCGGGTGCAGTCTTGGCGAAGAAGGTGTTGTTGTCCAGGATCGGCTCGCTGTAGTTGACCTTGATGCCGGTCTCCTGGGTGAACTGCGCGAGTGTGGGATAGGTGGTCCTGCCTTTGGAGTCCGTGCCCGTATCGATGTAAAGCGGCCAGTTCGCGAAGTCGAGGACGCCCGCCTTGGTCGCCGTGTCCCACACCCAGTTGGTGTGCGTCGCCACTACCGGCTTGCTGCCGATGCCACAGGCGGCCAAAACTGCGGCCAGGCTCACGGCGCCGGCGCCCTGAAGGGCAGTGCGCCTCGTGATCCGATTCTGTGTCAGCCCGCGCAAGAAGGACGGGTCCATGTAATACGGAACTTCTTTCTGGGTGCTCATGCGTCTCCTCTAGCCTGTGGTTTCCGGAGGCATCACTGACTCGCCGACGGGGATGACGAACGTGTGTTGAGGCGCCCAGGCCAGGCGGACTGCATCGCCTGGCTTGGCGACAGCGCCTCCAGTTGAGTTCCGGTCGAATGCCGTCATCTCCTTGCCCTCGCTGGTCTGGAAGAAGTACTGAAAGCTGACCCCTGCGAACACGGCGCTCCGTAGGGTAGCCGTTACGACATTCTGGGTCGCGGGGGGCTCGGCGCCGACTGGAACGACCTGTATCTTCTCGGGTCGAACGCCAACGCGAACAGGCTCGCCGTCTCGCCGGTCCTGCTCGATCGGGATTCGGATCCTCGCGCCGTTCGCAAGCTCGACCTGGCCCCAGCCGCTATGGGTCCCGCGATAGATGCCTTCGAGAAGATTGGACGCGCCGAGGAACTCCGCCACGAACACGGTCGCGGGGCGCTCGTACACGTCTTCGGGCCGGCCGAGCTGCTCGATCTTTCCGTTGTTCATGACCGCGATGCGATCGGAGATGGTCATCGCCTCCTCCTGGTCGTGCGTCACGAACACGAAGGTGATGCCGACCTCCTTCTGGATCCGCTTGAGCTCCAGCTGCATCTGCTTGCGCAGCTTGAGATCGAGCGCCCCGAGCGGCTCGTCGAGGAGCAGCACCTGAGGCCGGTTGACGAGCGCCCGCGCGAGCGCTACCCGCTGCTGCTGGCCGCCCGACAGCTGAGACCGGCGCCGCTTTCCGTAGCCCGCAAGGCTCACCAGCTCGAGCGCCTCGACCACGCGCCTCTCGACCTCTTTACCCGGCACCTTTTTCCGGCGGAGACCGAACGCGACGTTGTCGTAAACGCTGAGGTGCGGGAACAGCCCATAGGACTGGAAGACGGTGTTGACATTTCTCTTGTAAGCGGGCAGGTCCGTGACGTCTTGTCCATCGAGTCGGACCACTCCCTCGGTGGGCATCTCGAAGCCTCCGATCAGTCGGAGCGTCGTGGTCTTGCCACAGCCGGACGGTCCCAGCATGCTGAAGAACTCACCGCGCTCGATCTCCAGGCTCAACCTGTCGACGGCCACCACGGCGCCAAATCGTTTGACCACCTGGTCGAGAACGACGATCGAATCGCCGAATGCCGGATGCGCCTCTGCCGGCGCCGGCTCGCTCATCGATGTCGCACCGTTGGCCTCCTCGGGCTTGCATGGGTATTACCGATAGGGACTGGCGAGGATTTCCCAGCACCCAAAGACCGGATCCCCTCCGCCAGGCGGCGTGTCAGCGCCCAATTCTGCATCTTGCCGAGAAGCGAAAGTGCGCTCGTACGGCGTTGATCCCTCACCCCGTGTTCTGCAAGCCGGCCGCCACGCCGTTGACGGTGAGGAGAAAGAGCCGCTCGGCCAGCGCTCGGTCGCGCGCGCCGGAGCCTTGGGCGCGGAGGGCGCGAAGGGCTCGGAGCTGGAGGTGGGAAAGCGCATCGACGTACGGGTTGCGCAGCTCGATCGCCCACGAAAGCACCCGCCGGTCCTCGAGCAGCCGTTGGTGTCCTGTGACCGCGAGGACCCGCTCCATCGTCAGCTCGTACTCGCGCAGCAGCAGGGCCGAGAGGCCTGGGCTCGAGCCCAGATCCAGGTAACGAGTCGCGATCTTTCGATCCGTCTTCGCCAGGCTCATCTCCGCGTTGTCAAGCAGCGCGTTGAAGAGCGGCCATGAGGCGTACGCCTTCTTGAGCTCGCCGAGGGGCGCCGCCGCCAGGCCGGTTCCCAAGCCATACCAGCCCGGGAGGTTGAGCCGCATCTGCGACCACGCGAACACCCAGGGGATGGCGCGCAGGTCGTCGAGGTCGTGACCGCCGTGGCGCCTGGCTGGTCGCGAGGCGATCCGAAGGCGGCCGAGCTCCTCGATTGGGCTCACCTGGCCGAACCAGCTCGCGAATCCTTCGGCGTCAACCAGCGCGCGGTAGGCGTTGCGTGCAGCCTCGTCCACCTGCAGGGCCAGGCGCCTGAAGCGCTCGGCCGGCGGGCGCCCGTGGTTTCGGGCGGCGGGCGCCGAGGCCTCGAGGACTGCGGACGCCACCTGCTCGAGGTGGCGTCGCGCGATTGCTCGGTTGCCGTACCTCGCAAAGATCACCTCGCCCTGCTCGGTAACTTTGAAGTGGCCGCCGACCGAGCCTGGGGCCTGCGCTCGGACCGCCCGGTTGGCAGGGCCGCCGCCGCGACCCAGGGCCCCACCCCGCCCATGAAAGAGCGTGAGCTGCAGGCCGTGGCGTGTTGCCCATCGGGTCAGCTCCTCCTGTGCGGTATAGAGCGCCAGGGTGGCGCTGAGTGGGCCGACCTCCTTGGTGGAGTCTGAGTATCCGAGCATCACCTCGAGGCGCGCGGCCGTTTGGGCGAGCTCGCGCACCGGGCCGAGCTTCAACATCGCTTCCATCACCGAAGGCGACCGGCGCAAGTCGGCGACCGTCTCGAACAGAGGGATCACCTCCAGAGTGGGCGCCACGCCTCCGGTGGCGTGAGCGGCGAGCTCGTAAACCGCGGCGATGTCATCGACATCGCGCGTGAAGCTCACGACATAGCGCCGGCACGCCTCGCGGCCAAAGTCCGCCTGCAGCCGGGCCATCGTTCCCAGGGTGTCGAGCACCTCCTTGGTCGCCGCCGACCTCCTGGCGCCTGCGCGCACCTCCTTTAAAGCACGAGCATGGATGAGGCTGTGCTGGCGCACCTCCAGCTCGGCAAGATGGAACCCGAAGGTCTCGGCCTGCCAGATCAGGTGCTGCAGCTCGCCGTACGCCAGCCGCAGGGCGCCGGCTGCCGCGAGCGATGCTTGCACTGTCCTCAAGTCGTCGAGGAGGCCGGCCGCCCCGCCAAATTTTCGCCGCGCGTCCTTCATACGTGTCGCGCGGATTCGGTCCGCCACGTGAATCAGAAACTGTCGGTGCGGCTCGGATGGGGAGCGCTTCTCGAGCTCGGCGAAGCGCCTGGGGTCCGCGGCGCGGAAGGCAGCCAGGCGCCGGCGAAGTCGCGGGCTCGGTGGCGTCGTCACGGTGTCGGCCGTGAGAGCGCGGCCCACGCGATTGGTCGCATTCTCGAGCGCGATCAGCACGTGCTCTGACTGGATGGGTAGCGTCGCCGCGGTCACGTCCGCGGTGATGTTGGCGTTGCCGTCACGGTCTGCGCCAACCCAGCTCCCGAACCTGAGAAAGGCGGGCGCGAGCGGGGGCCGCCGGCCTGAGTCGCCGGGGCCCAGGGCACGGTCTAGCGACCTGTATATCTCGGGTACCGCGAGGAAAAGCGTCTCGTCGAAGACGGACATGACGGAGCGGACTTCGTCCAAGGGCTGGACCTGCGTCGCGCGCAGCTGACCTGTGCGCCACAGGATGTCGACCTCCTCGGCGAGGCGGCGCCTAGCTTCTCGGTGCTCGCCTTCGGACCGGCTCCGATCGTCGAGCCGGTCGAGCTGCTCGCCGGCGCGGCGGATCGCCGTGACCACGGCTCGGCGCCGAGCCTCGGTGGGGTGGGCAGTGAAAACGGGATGGACCTCGAAGTCGGCAAGCATCTGCTTCAGGCGCTGTGCCCCGTGCCGCGACCTGAGCTGGGCGACGGTTGCCGCCAGAGACTCCGACATCGGCTTTGGACCCTGGTCCCGCTCGCGTAAGACCCTCGCGCGGTGATGCTCTTCGGCAAGGTTGGCGAGATGGAAGTAGCAGGCGAACGCCCGGGCGACCGCGGCGGCTCTGGACAGCGGCCATGATGCGACGAGCTCCTCAGCCCGGCGTTCGTATCTCGCATCCTCGCGCGCTCGGATCACCGCATGTCTCAGCTGCTCGACGTCGCGAAGCAGGGCGACCCCGCCGTATTCGGAGACGACCTGTCCCAAGAGGTCGCCGAGCATGCGGATGTCGCGCCTGAGCTCTACGGGTATTTCCTGTCGGGCAACCTCTCTCCCTCCCCCCGTCGGGGCGGAGGGGCGGTGAGCAATCAATGAGTCACCGCCTTAACTCCGCTCTGCGCGCGGGGGGGTCCGCTGGCTCGGCTGCGAGCTGTCAACTCTTTCCAGCGGGCCTTGGCAATTGCGCGTACTCGAACGAGTCGACGAGGGCGGCCAGGGACGCCTCGATTATGTTCTCGGAGCAACCCACTGTCGTCCAGCGCCGCAGGCCGCGTCCCGACTCGATCAGCACCCTGGTCGTCGCGGCGGTGCCGGCGGCGCTGTCCAGGATGCGCACCTTGTAGTCGTGAAGGCCGACGCCCTTCAGGCCAGGAAACCGAGGACTCAGGGCTTTGCGGAGCGCGGCGTCCAGCGCGTTGACTGGTCCATTGCCGGAGGCGGCAGTGTGATAAAGCGTGCCCCGGACCTCGACCTTGACTGTCGCCTCGGCGTGCACAGCGTCGCCGTCCTTGCGCACCATCGTCGTGAAGTCCGCGACCTTCCAGGGAGCTTCGTAGCCGGTCTGCAGCCGCCGCAGCAGCATCTCGAAGGACGCATCTGCGGCTTCGTATGAGTACCCGCGGTGCTCGAGCTCTTTGAGATGCTGCACCAGCCATCGCGTGTGAGGGTCGTCTCGGTCGAGCTCCAAACCGAACTCGCGCGCCTTGGCCAGGATGTTGCCTCGGCCCGAGAGCTCGGAAACCAACACGTGCGGCTCGTTACCGACGAGGCTCGGATCGACGTGCTGGTAGGCATCCTTGTGCTTGAGCACCGCCGCCACGTGCTGCCCGCCTTTATGGGCGAATGCGCCGTAACCGACGTACGGCTGCTGCAGCGGCAGGGCAAGATTCGCGATCTCGGCGACAGTTCGCGAAAGGTCGGTGGACCGCGCCAGCGACCCTGCCTCAAGCGCATCGATCCCGAGCTTCAGCACGAGGTTGGCGACCACGGAGACGAGGTTGGCGTTGCCGCACCTCTCCCCATAGCCGTTGATGGTGCCCTGCACCATGTCGGCGCCGGCGGCCACGCCCTCGAGCGTGTTGGCGACCGCCAGCTCGCAGTCGTTGTGGCAGTGGATGCCGACTCCGGCCGGCCGGTCGAGCTCGCCAAGCCCGCGCCGAATTGCCTCGACCCCCGCGCGTATCTCGCTCGGAAGGCTGCCGCCGTTGGTGTCGCAAAGGACCACCCAGGTCGCGCCCGCGCGCGCCGCTTCGAGACAGGCCTCGATCGCGTACTCGGCGTCCCTGGCGTATCCGTCGAAGAAGTGCTCGGCGTCGAAGATGACCTCTTTGCCCAGCGCAACCCCGTACGCGACCGACTCTCGAATCATCGCCAGGTTCTCGTTCGGCGTCGTCCCCAGCACAGCGCTCACCTGCCATGGGTCGCTCTTGCCCACCAGCGTCCACGTGGCGGCGCCGCTCTCGGCCAGCGCCTTGAGGTTCGGATCGTCTTCGCATTTCGCGCCCGCGCGCCGGGTGGCCCCGAACGCCGCCAGCTTCGCTTGTTTCAGCGGCTGGCCGACCAGGGTCGAGAACACCTCTTCGTCCTTCGGGTTCGATCCGGGGAAGCCGCCCTCGATGTAATCGAAGCCGAGCCCGTCGAGCGCCCGCGCGATGCGGAGCTTGTCCGATGCCGAGAAGGACACGGCCGGACCCTGGGCGCCGTCGCGCAGCGTGGTGTCGTACACCACGATGCGCCTGGCGGCGCCATTGCTATGGCTGGCTGCGGTTGGCGTGGGCATAAAAAAACCTCCGGGCCTTTGTGGCCGGGAGGTCCTGCGACGTCAGCGGAGTGCGCTTAAGTCGGGGGACCCCCCCAAGCAATTCCGATGATCGCGACGCGCGAGCTGGACACTGCAGGCAAGCCTAGGGCATCGAGGACTCGCACGTCTGGTTTCGGCAAACAAAATCTGTTGGGTATTGTTGGGCCGCGCGACCATAGGGCTCTTTCAGGAAGAAGGCACTCTTGGCACCTGCCTTCTCATGTGCGCGATCCTTGGCAACCGACTCCGGCTCGCGGCATTTCTGGACGACGTCACGGCCGACCTCGGCTGGTCGAGGAGCCGGTCACGGGAGCCGTCAGCCACCATGCCGCAGGGTCCGAGGTTTCACGAAAAGTCCCCTAAGGCCAGTAATGTTCTGCGCGTGGCGGATTCACCGGTGCTCGGACTGCTGGTCGCCGCTCGGGATGAGCCGGGCGTGCTCTACCGGCTGTCGGAAACCATCTTCCGCCACGGAGCGAACGTCACCTATGTCGCCGGCGGGGCACACCGCGATAACGCTGCCGAGCTGCAGCTCGAGGTTGCCGGAGCACCCGACACCAAGCGTCTGATCGCTGACCTCGAGGGCTTGGAGGGCGTCACCAAAGTCAGCACGGTCCCAACCTTCGAGCGCATCTACGGCAAGCGGGTGATCGTGATCGGCGGTGGCGCGCAGGTCGGCATGGTGGCACAGGGCGCGATCTCGGAAGCCGACCGACACAACATCCGCGGTGAGCGGATCTCGGTCGACACGATTCCGCTGGTCGGCGAGGACCAGCTCGCGGCTGCGGTTCGCGCTGTTGCGCGCTTGCACCGCGCGCGTGCGCTCGTCCTCGCCGGAGCCCTGATGGGTGGCGATATCACCGCTGCGGTCCGCGAGATCAGGGAGGTCGGAATCCTCGTCCTCTGCACGAACATGGCGGGCTCGGTGCCGGATGCCGCGGACCTGGTGGTGAGCGACCCGGTCGAAGCCGGCGTGATGGCGGTGATGCTCATCGCCGACACCGCAACGTTCTCGATCGACCACGTCAGGGGCAAGCGCTTCTAGGTCACTCGATGGCCCTCGTCCGAACGCCCACATCCATAGTGCCGGTTGCCGAGCCCACGTAGATGCCACGCGTCGGCGCGGCGTCGCTGTAATCCCTGCCGACCGCCAGGCGGACGTGGTTTTCGGACGTGCGTACGGGGTGCGTGGCGTCGAAACCCACCCACCCGAGACGTGGCACCCACCCCTCGGCCCAGGCGTGGGACGCGCTGGAAGAGCCACCCCCGTCTGGTGAATGGATGTAGCCGCTCACATAGCGTGCCGGCACCCCCATCGCCCGCGCGGCGGCGATGAACAGGTGGGCGAAGTCCTGGCACACCCCGGCCCGCAGCTCGAGCACCTCGTCGACTGCGCTGTACACGTCGGTGACGGCTCGATCGTATGTGAACTCGCGGCTGATGCTCACGGTCAGCGCATCGAGCGCAGTCTCGACTTCTGGGCCGGAGCCGGGATCGGCGATGGGGAAGCGCGCCGCCAGCTCGTGGACGCCATCGACGTCTTTGACCGGAGAGCGGAAGCGCAGGAAGTCCTGCACCAGCTCTTCGCCCGCGTCGTTGTCACGCCCGAGGCCGGTCTCGACGACCGATCTGCTGGTCACGACGAGCCGCGTGTGCGGGCGGACGAGGTTGAAGTAATGCACGTGGTTGCCATAGCCATCCCGATATGTGCGTGGCTTGATCCCGGAGCTCACGTCCAGGTCGAACTCGAGGCAGCGCTGCCCGTTGCCGTCCATCGGACGCAAGCGCACCTCCATCACCGTTTCGGCAATCGGGCCGGAGTATCTGTAGCGAGTGCTGTGAACTATCTCGAGCTTCACGAGCGCGCTGCCTCCGGTTCAGGGACGCCGTCAATTGATTGCTGTTGCTGTTGTGGCATGGCCCTTTCTTCGTCGCCGACCACGTTGCTCGGAACCTTGCTGGGATGGAAATAGGCCTCGCGCATGGCCAGCTCGAGCAGCCTCAACATGCTTCTGCACTCGGCCTCGAACTCGCGCGGCTGGTCGGCGACGGCGGCGGCGGTGGTATCCATGAACATCCCGCGCAACCTCGACAGAAGGCGCTTCGGTTTCGAACGGCGGCCGGGACCGTCGATTCTCGACACCGAGTCGAGAGCGACCTGGGCCGAAAAGCGCGCCGACCGCGGGAGCGTCGGGTCGAGAAGGAGGCATTCGATGACGCGGTCCGGGGTCACGCCGCCCGAGTAGCGCGACTGATAAGACTCGAACGCGAAGCACGATTTCAGCACCGCGGACCACTCGAGGGCGTCCTCCGGCGCGTCAGCGAGCTCCGCGGACTTTCGACTGACGATCGCCGTCACGTTGGCCGTGCGCTCCAGGAACTTTCCAAGCCTGACGAAATCGCGTGCCTCGTCGTGCGGCATCGTGTCCATCAGCAGGCCGTCGACAAGGCGGATCGTGAGCTGCACATCTGTGAGAAATGGGTACAGATCGGGCTCCCAGGTGGGCTTTTGAACGCGCCAGTTCAGCGCGTTCACCTGCTCGTAGAGCTCGCTCGGCAGCGAGGGCCGTACCGCCTGCGCCGCCAGCCGAGCGGCGGCAACGCTCGCCTGCACCGACGGACCCAGGGTCCCAGTGATGACCACCTCCACCGCTTGGCCCCTGCGGGTGGTGTCGGCGCCCGACCAGCCGGCGAGCTCCATGAACCGCGTCCAGAACTCCGGCCCGGGCTCATCGGTCCGGTCGAGGGAAAGCGCCACGTGCACGCCCAGGATTCGCGCGAGATGGTCGGCGCGCTCCAGGTGCCGCCCCAGCAGGGTGAGCGAGGTCGCGGCCCGGCTAAGCACCCAGATCCCCGTCGTCTTCGGCCATGACCCAAGTGTCCCTGCTGCCACCGCCCTGTGAGCTGTTCACCACCAGCGACCCGTCCTTGAGCGCTACCCGCGTCAAGCCGCCGGGCGTGACATGAATCTCGGGGCCGGTGAGCACGAATGGACGCAGGTCCTGGTGGGCTCGCCGGAACCGGCCGTGATCGAACACCGGCTGCACCGACAGGGCGAGGATCGGCTGCGCGATGAACCTTCGGGGCCGCGCCTCGATGCGCCGGCGGAACTCTTCGCGCTGCTCCTTGGTCGATTCCGAGCCGATGAGCATCCCGTACCCGCCAGACGAGTCGACGGTTTTGACGACCAGCTCCTCCAGGTGCTCAAGCACGTAGCGCCGGTCTGCCTCCAGGGCGCAAAGGTAGGTCGGCACGTTGGGGAGGATGGGCTCCTCGTCGAGGTAGTACTTGATGATCTTCGGCACCAGCGCGTAGACCGCCTTGTCGTCAGCGACTCCGTTGCCCAGGGCGTTGGCGATCGCGACGTTGCCCGCCCTGTACGCGTTGACCAGGCCCGCGACTCCAACCAGCGATTCCTGGCGTCCGAAGATCGGGTCCAGCCAGTCGTCATCCAGGCGCCGGTAGATGACGTGCACCGGCTTGAGGCCGCGCGTGGTGCGCATGAACACGTGGTCCTGGTCGACGACCAGGTCGGTGCCCTCGACCAGCTCGATGCCCATCTGCTTGGCGAGGTACAAGTGCTCGTAGTAAGCGGAGTTGGTGATGCCTGGGGTCAGCAGCACCACGGTCGGGTCGTCGACGCCTTTGGGCGCGAGCCAGCGCAGGTGGCGCAGCAGCTCGTGGACATAGCCCTCGACCGGCCGCACCGGATATCCGGCAAACAGGTCGGGCAGCACCCGCTTCATGACGTACCGGTTTGCCAGCACGTACGACACTCCCGACGGCGTCCGCAGGTTGTCCTCGAGGACGTAGAAATCGCCTTTGCCATCCCTCACCAGGTCGATGCCCGCGATGTGGCAGTGAATTCCATGGGGCACGGCGAGGCCTTCGATCTCCCTCGAGTACTGGGGGCTGGACAGCACCGTCTCAGGCGGGACGGCGCCCTGGTGGAGGATGAGCTTGCGACCGTAGACATCGTCGAGGAAGAGGTTCAGGGCGGCCAGACGCTGCTTCAGACCTGCCTCCAGGTGCCGCCAGGTCTGGGCCGAGATCACCCTCGGGATGATGTCGAAGGGAAAGACCTTCTCGGTCCCTCGGGCATCCGGGTACACGGCGAAGGTGATGCCGTGATTGCGGAACATCTGGATCGCCAGGTCGTGGCGGCGGGAAAGCTCCTTCGCCCCGAGCCGGTTCAGATGGTCGTAGAGCGTCCGATAACCCGGCCTCGGCTGTCCCGAAGGCGCAAGCATTTCATCGTAAAAGCCGTTGGACTCGTAGTCGATGCCAAGAGATTCCGCGGGGGCCACCGTTATAGTGTCGGCGCACCGATGTCAGGGAACACGATCAACTTGCGGGTCGGCTGCGAGTTTGTATACGACGTGAGCGCCCCGACGCCGGTGACCGTCCAGGTCCGGCCGCGTTCCGATTCCAGCCACAAGCTGGTCAGCGAGAGGTGGTCGACGACCCCAGCCTTGCCGGTCGACGAGTACGCAGACCTCTACGGCAACCCGGTAAAACGGTTGGTGATGACCCCCGGTCCGGTCCTGCTGCGCTACGACGCGATCTGCGCGGTTCCCGACGAACCCGATCCCGACGCCGCGGCGACAGCGCAGCTTGCGGTCGAGGAGCTGCCCGGCCAGCTCTTGCATTTCACGCTGCCCAGCCGCTATTGCCTCTCGGACGAGCTGATGAGCACGGCGTGGGAGCTGTTCGGCCAGACGGCCCCAGGTGGGGCTCGAGTGCAGGCGATCTGCGACTGGTGTCACGACAACATCAAGTTCAAGTACGGCACGAGCAACCCGCTGACCACCGCGTTCGACGTCTACAACAACCGCATCGGCGTCTGTCGTGACTTCGCGCACCTGGCCATCTCCTTCTGCCGCGCCATGAACATCCCGGCGCGCTACGTGTTCGGCTACCTCCCGGACCTGTACGTCCCGCCCGACCCGAACCCGATGGACTTCGCGGCCTGGATGGAGGTTTACCTGGGCGATCGCTGGTGGACATTTGACCCTCGCAACAACGCACGGCGAGTTGGACGGGTACTCATCGGACGAGGTCGCGACGCCCTGGACGTGGCGATGCTGACCACCTTCGGACCGGCCGCCTTCAAGTCGATGACAGTGTGGGCCGATGTGGCCGGGAAGGCCGCGTGATTCCGCTGCCGGGCATGCCCGTCGACTGGTCGTCAGCCCGTCGGGCGTCCTACCAGATCACCCAGAGCTTCCGCTACGAATACCCGGCGCCTATCCGGGACCTCAGCCACCGGCTCGTCGTCATCCCGCCCGAGCGGTTTGGCGACCAGCGGCGCCTTCGCCACCGGGTGTCAGCCGGGATCGACGGAGTGCGATTCGAGAATGGGCAGGATCGCTTTGGCAACGTGATCGTGAACGCGTTCGCGCCGCGCGTGAGCTCGGCCATCGAGTTTCTCGCCGAGGTCACAGTCGAGCGCAGCGCGCGCGAGCCAAATCGCTTGCCGGCCGGCTGGGCGACGCAGGGTTACCTTTTGGAGCCAACTCAACTCACCGCCGCCGATGCGCGAATCGACAGCGCGGCCGACGAGCTCGCGGAATCCGCCGAATGGGGCTTGCCGCTTGCCGACCGCATCAACGACTGGGTGTACCAGTCGATGACCTATAAGGGCGGGATCACCGGGGTTGGGACCACGGCCGCAGAGGCGCTTGCCCAGGGCTATGGGGTCTGCCAGGACTACGCCCACATCATGCTGGCGGCCTGCCGGTCCGCCGAGCTCCCATCTCGCTACGTCTCAGGGCACCTGGTCGGGCAGGGCGGCACCCATGCCTGGGTGGAGGTCGTCCTCCCAGTGGACGATGGGAGCGGAGAGGCCATCGCCTGGACGTTCGATCCGACGCATGCGAGCCGGGGCGGCCTGGAGTACGTCACGATCGCGGTCGGAGCCGACTATTCCGACGTCGCGCCAACGTCGGGGACGTACATCTCGCGGGTGGCCGGCCGCCTGGTGACGCATAAGCGGGTGACCCTAACCGACGTGGAGTACGCCGTCTAAGTCTTATCGAATCCATACAACCGGCTTATATATCGCTAGAGATGGGCCGACCGAGGATTCTCATCGTCGAAGACGACAGCCGACTCGCCGCCACTCTGGAGCGAGTGCTCATCGCCGAAGGGCACGAAGTTCGGCTCGCGGTCGACGGTCTAGAGGCCCTGCGGCGCGCGCGCGAGCAGCCACCCGACCTCGTGGTGCTCGATGTGATGCTGCCCGGCCTTGACGGCATCGGTGTTTGCCGCCGCCTCCGGGCCACGGCCCATTTCCCGATCCTGCTGCTCACGGCGCTAGGCGGCACGGAGGAGCGCGTCAAGGGGCTCGACAGCGGCGCTGACGACTACCTGGTCAAGCCCTTCGCATACCAGGAGCTGCTGGCTCGAGTGCGTGCCCTTCTGCGCCGGACCGCACCAGCCGATCGCCTGCGATTCGACGATCTTGTGCTCGAGCCCGCCAGCCGCGAGGTTTGGCGCGGAGCCCGGCCGATCGTGCTGACAGCCACGGAGTTCGATCTGCTGGAGCATTTCCTGCGTCATCCACGCCAGGTTTTGACACGAGACCAGCTGTTGGAAGCGGTGTGGAAAGGTGAACCCGAGGGCGACAACGTGGTCGCCGTCTATTTGGGCTATGTGCGCCAGAAGCTGGAGGAAGGCGGCGAGTCGCGCCTTCTGCATACCGTTCGCGGCGCGGGTTATGCGCTCCGCGAGGGCTGATCGTGTCGTTGCGCCTCCGTCTTGCCCTGTTCGGTGCAGCGGTCGTCGCGCTTGCGCTTGTGATTTTCGGCCTGGCCATCTACACGCTCGTGGCTCGCAGCGTCGACACCAATCAGGACAAGGATCTCCGCGCTCGCGCGGGAGCCGCGGTCGGAGCCCTGGCGACTGCCCCGAGCACCGATCTGGCGCCCCGACCCGTCATCGCGCCCGTCGACCTGCGCACCAGCACGGACATATTCGTCGAGGTCCTCGGTGCTGACGGCTCGGTGCTCTACTCGTCAGGAGTGCTGAACGGCGCCCCGCCGGGTGTGGCTTCGAGCGTCCTTGGCGACGCATCGCGCAACGGCGGTGCCTTCGCAACGCAGGGCGATCGCAACGTCGGCACCCAGCTCCGCATCTTTGCGCAGCCATTCCCGCACGGTTTCGTGGTCGCGGGCCAATCGACGCGGGTGCCACAGTCGAACCTCTCCGGCATCGTCGGCTTCCTGGTCATCTCGGGAGTGCCAACGCTGCTTGCCGCATTGATCGCGTCGTGGCTGGTTGCGGGCAGGGCGTTAAAGCCGTTAAAGGATGTCGCCGGCGCGGCTGACGATATCGGCCGAACCCGCGACTTCGGCCGCCGTCTCTCCGGGACGCGGAGTAGAGATGAGGTGGCGTTGCTGGCCGCGAGCTTCAATCGAATGCTCGAGCAGCTGCAGGATTCGTTCGAGTCGCAGCGGCGTTTTGTCGCCGACGCATCGCATGAGCTGCGCACACCGCTGACGACAATCCAGGGCAATGCCGGGCTGTTGTCTCAGGGTCCGGCCATCGACGAGCCGGTTCGCAGAGCGGCCGCCGCCGATATCGTCGCGGAGAGCGATCGCATGGCCCGCCTCGTCGACCGAATGCTCACCCTCGCGCGCGCGGACTCGGGCCTCCAGCTCGTGCTGGCGCCTACACAGCTCAAGCCGTTGATCGCCGGGGTGTGCCGACAGGCGGCTTCGCTGCATCCCGAAATCGTGTTTGCGCTGGACGCCGTCGATGCCACCGTGGCGGGCGACGAAGATGCGATCCGGCAGCTGCTCTGGATCCTGATCGACAACGCCAGTCGATTCGCACGCTCGAGGATCACCGTGCAGCTTGCAATCGATGGCGATTGGGCACGCCTGATGGTGGGCGACGACGGGTCTGGGATCGAGGCCCAAGATCGCGATCGTATCTTTGAGCGCTTCTTCAAATCAGACGCGGCGCGTACGCGCTCAGGTGCCGCCGAAACAGATCACGGGGCCGGCCTCGGCCTTGCTATAGCTCGATGGATCTCCGATCAGCACCACGGTCGCATCGTCGCGGCCGACGGGCCCGACGGTGGAGCGGGCCTTTTCGTCGACCTACCATTCTTACCGACCTCTTAGGTACGGGCCCGACGATGGCGGCATGTTCGACATTTCACCGGATCATGCAGTCGGTCTCTACGCGGGCCTGATGGCGCTTCCGATCGCGTTGATCGTCATGCGCCTGATGCCGGCGCGACGCGCCGTCCCCGGCACGGTGCGCGCTGCCGCCATCCTGATGGCGATGCTCGGCGCCATCCACCTGGGTCTTGTCTCCACACACCTCGAGGAGCCGGTCACCGCTGCACTCTTCGTCGGCAACGGCATCGCCTACCTCGCCCTCGCGGCGGTGTTCACCTGGCGGTGGTGGAGACTGGCGTCGTCGGTGCTGATCACAGCAACCCTGCTGGGGTATCTCGTCTTCATTGCGCTCGGCTTCGACACCCCAGATCAGGTCGCCCTGGCCACCAAACTGCTCGAGCTGACCGCGCTTGGCCTCGTTCTTGTCCCCGTGCGGGGCGAGGCACGTCCCCGTGACCGCGCGTGGTATTGGGCGGCGCTGGCGGCCGGCCTGCCGTTGCTCACCGTGTTCAGCGGGGCCACGATCTGGGGCATCGACCTGTCCACCGCCGACGCGCGACATATTCACGTTGGTGCTGTCCTGCAGGCCACCAATGACGTTCCCACCCCTGAGCAGGAAGCGGCGGCAGCGCAGCTCTACGCCGAGACCAAAGCTGCGATTGCTCCGTACGAGGATTGGCACCAGGCCTGGAAAGCCGGCTACCGGCCTGGCGGGCCCGCCAACCTACCCTCGACCCACTGGCTGAACGACGCCTACGCGAAGGCAGGCTACGTCATGGATCCCAACCACCCTCAGGGCCTGGTTTACGCCAACACGCGGCGTGGGCCAATTCTGCTTGGAGCGATGTTCCAGATGCAGCACATCGGACAGTTCGGACCGGATCCAGGTGGCCCGCTGACCGCCTGGCACCAGCACGAAAACATCTGCGTCACCCCACTAGGATTTGAGTTCAGCCTCATGACCCCGTTTGCGACTTGCCCGTTGGGCTCGATCGACATCAGTGTCGCGCCGATGCTCCACGTCTGGATCGTGCCCAACCCAAGCGGACCCTTTGCGGTGGACATCGATCCCCGTGCGGTGGCTGCGGTGCAGGCGAGCGCATGAGCGATACGGGCGGAGGTTCCCCCTTCGACCAGAGCGGCCGTCCTGAAGCCGCATTCGTCCTTCTGTTGCTGCAGTCAACCTTCTGGTTTGCCGCCGGCATCACTGCCTTTCCGTTCGCGCTCGCCGGCGAGACGTGGATGCTGGTGCTGGGTGTTGCCTCGCTGGCGCTCGCCGGCGTGGGCTGCCTGCTGGCGGTCGGTCTCGTCCGCCGATCGCGCCGATCGCGCCGGTGGACGTTGGTGCTCGAGACGGTGTGCCTTGCGGGCTCGGCGCTGCTCCTGTTGATACCGATCGGAGCCAATCGCGGCCCGGTGTCGCTGATGGTGAACATCGTGCTGCCGCTTGCGCTCCTCACCCTCCTGCGCGGTAACCAGATGCGCGCGGCCTTTACTTCAGCCGGCTCGAACCCCGTCGCGGGCCCCGCTCGCTGACGGCCTCCGCCGCTTGAGAGCCAGGTCGGCGTCATCTGTCGTCACCTGAGGTCGGCGGAAGTTTCTGAGCGCGAACCTGTCGCAAGCGGTCTCTGCGGAGGATCGCTTGCCCAGCGCCTCATACAAGTACCAATGCATCCACTCGTGACAGTAGAGGAACCGGAGAACCTCCCTCCGGAGCCGGAATGCCACGGTCTCGGACGCCCACGCAAAGCGCAGCCCGGGCCCGCGCTTACGCCGGGCGGCGAAGATGACAGGCTCCTTGAAAGGTCGGAAAGGAACGGGGACCTGCAGCACTATCCGGTGCTCTTCGAACTCGCATCGAGCCGCCAGGTGAGGACGCGTCCGGTAGCGAAGCGGCTTGATGACCACCTCGTAGTCTCCCGCCCGAGGCAGGCCCTCGAGGACGCGCCTCGCATCGGCGTCTGACAGCCCAGTCAGCTCGCTCCGCACGACCACTCGCGGGAGCATACCGGCGCCGGCGGTCCGCCCGCCACCGAAACCTGTCAGAGGATCGAGTCGATCCCGCGGTGGTGCGCTGCGGCCGGCGCGGGTGCGGGCTTGAGCCACGTGTGCAGACGCACCGCGCTGCCCTCCGGCAAACTCCTGATCTGAACCAGGTCGCAAAGCTGGTTGGCCAGCCACAGTCCCCGCGACCCGTACGCCTCAGCGGCGGAAAGCTCCCTGTCGACGAGGGGCTTGTCAATTCGCCCTGAGTCGCGGACCTCGCACGAGAGCGCGCCCGCATCCCTCCAGATGCGGAACCACCCTTTGCCGCCGCCGTGCACGACGCTGTTGGTGGCGACCTCGTTGACAGCCACCACGAGGTTGGCGATACGCAGCGACGGCAGCCCGGCCTCCTCTGCGTACCTGCCGACCAGGCCGCGCACCTCGCCCAGGTGGCCTACGTCGAAGGCCAATTCGCGCACTTCAACTCCGGGCGCGGGAAGCGGCACGTCGAACGGTGCGCTACAGGCATCGAGGCCGCGATAGTCGTTGCTGCGGCGGAAGGTCGTGCCGTCGGTGACATATGGATGGCTGCGCCGGGCCTCGTCGATCACCGCGGGGTCCATGGCCGCGGTGTCATACGGGCACAGCAGCCACCATGGGTCTCCCGTCGCAAAAGCCGTGTTCAAGAGCGACTCGTGGCGCTGGCACTCGATGAGCTCGAGCGGGCTGCGTCCATTCCAGATGGGCTCGCCGATTCCCCTCAGCCTGCGGCCATCCCCCGCATGCTGGTTGACGAAATCACGCCACGCCGGAATGATCCGTGCCGGGTTGGCGCCGACGTCTGCCATGTCCGCGAACACCACAGAGCCTGTGTCAGACCCCAGCTCGGCTCGAAGCCGCGCGATCTTCGCGGCGCTCTCGACGACGAGCACGGGCTCGCCCGCCTCGACACCGCCCCGAACAAAGGGGACGGTTCCCGCCAGGAAGTCCGCCATGCCGGCGTAGAGCAGCGCCTCGTGGCGAAATTCATTGACCGGCGGCGTGAAATTTGCGCTCATTCTTCAGTCGCCCTCGCACGTGCAGATCACCAAAGAGGGCATCCGGCTCCACCCGACGACCTCGATCACGGTTTCGAGCTGGGCAGGCAATCCATGAAGGAGCAGACGGTGGCCCTTGGGCAGAGCCTCCGCGGCTGAGACAAAGGCCCTGATGCCGCTGATGTCGCAGAACAGCAGGCCGGCGACCTCGATGTGGATGTTCCGATCCGATACCTGCGCGGACGAGATCGCAGTGCCGACGGCGTGCGAGTTCGATGCGTCGATCTCTCCCGAGAAGCTCAGCCCGTCTGGCGAGGTGGTTCGCAAGACCACGAGCTGTTTGTCAGCGTAGATCTGCCCGCCCGTACCCGGCACCAGGTCAATGTTTCCTATCCCCCCGACTGAATAGCGATCCATGCCGTAGGCGCCCATCCGAACCAGAACGCGTGGGTTTGGCGATCTACTCGCTCCGGTACGGCCTCGAATGGGAGCCTCGGAAGCTCGGGTAGCTTATTGCCGCGTGGCGTTGTTGATTTGGGGCGCCTGGCCTGCGAGGGCCGGGCGCTCCACCACCGTCCAAGCGTGTGATCACGACGCGGCCAAGGGCGATCAGCCGCCAGACGTCGTCGCGATCGACGCCTGTTGGAAAGCCATTCTCGCGGGTCGGGTCGACGAGCCGTTTTCTGGCAGGCCAGCGGGGAGATCGGCCACGTCCCGGCTTCGAAATGCGGCGATGAGCGTCGGCTTTGCATTGAACGGGCTCCTGCTCGTGCAATCCCCTGCGAACGGCCACCAGGAGACCGCCACGCGGACACGTCGCGTCGAGCCGCCCCGGCGCGTCCGCTGTTATGGAAAAGTAGCTGCCGGGCTGGCGGTGCGGGTCACTGCAGTTTTCGTTGGCGGCGTCGTGTACAGGCGCCGCGAGCAGAAGAGCGCCGCGAAGCAGCATCATCATGTCGTGTTCGACTCCCTTCGCGATCTGCCCGATGACCTCGAGGCGAAGCTGAAGAAGTACCTGCCGCTAACCGTGGTGATCGGCGAGGGCCAAGAAGGAGCCGGTGGCGGTAGCGCCTGGCAAGCAATCGCCGGAAAATCGCCCCGACGGTTGTCGGGTCGGCCGATGGCGCGGCTGCGTGAAACCCGGGATGAGGTTGTCGCGGCTGAATAAGCTGCTCCGACGCGTCCGCTCGTGGACGCCGGTTCGCGTGCTCATTGCCTACGGGGCCAGTCGGGCGAGCAACTACGCAGCGGCGCTCGCGTTCGCTGGCTTCCTGGCGATGTTCCCGATGATGCTCGGCGCCCTTTCGATAGTGGGCTTTTTGATCCGCGACTCTGCGACCGAAGCCAAGTTCCTGAACCTCATCGTGCAGATGTTTCCAAACACCGCCCAGCAGCAGCTCGAAACCGCCCTGACTGGCGTGAAGCAGTCCGCCGGTTGGATGGGACTCGTGTCGCTCGGCGGCCTGATCTGGTCGGCGAGCGGCATCTTCTCGACCATGGAGTTCGCCATGACCCAGGTGTTCGGCACGAAGCAGCGCGACATGTTGAGGCAGAAAGCGATGGGGTTGGTGATGATGCTGCTGCTGGTGGCGGCGGTCGGAGCCACGGTGGCGGCCAACTCGATAGCCAACCTGTTTCCGATGGCGTGGCTGGTGAGCCTCGTGATTGGCGGCGTGCTGATTATTGGAATGCTGCTGGCCCTGTATCGCTTCGTACCGAACCGGACCTTCCGGGTCAAAGACGTGCTGCCGGGGGCGATCCTGGCGGGCGCGCTCATCGAGGTGCTCACGCTGGCGTTTCCGTTCTACCAACGGATCTCCCACGGCTTCAACGTCTACGGCGCCCAGTTCGGGCTTTTCTTCTTGATCGCCACATGGCTCTACCTGCTCAGCCAGGTGCTCCTGCTCGGCGCCGTTTACAACCGCTTCCGGCTCGGAGAGCCTGACAAGAAGGGCTTGATCGCTAGCCCAGCCGAAGCGGCGGTGGAGGTGCGTCCTCCGGTCGACGAGATCAAGAAAGAGAAAGCGCGCAAAGACAGTCACACGAGCTGGTCAACGGGCAACCGGAGCCGAAGCCCCGACGCCTAACCGCGAAGAGCGGAGCCGCGTTCGTCGTCATCGGCGCAGCGCTGGCGGGGGCCGGTCACTTGCGCCGCCGCGGGAAACGCAACACCGCCGGCTGACTCGCGTACACGCAAAGCTTGTGGCGTTGAACTTAGTGAGGGCTCTTCGCGTTGGCTGCGGGAAGAGCTGTCGTAAACCACTTAGGAGGTAGTCATTTGGGAACCGTTGTCTTCATCGTGCTCGTGGTCGTTCTGCTCCTGCTGCTGCTTGGAGCGGGGTCCTACGGCGTTCGGCGTCGGTATTACAGCCCGGCGGGATCCGAGGTCGTCGAGACCGACACAGGGTCTGGTGCGGGGGCCGGCATCGCCGCCGCGCTCATCGCGCTGGCGCTGCTCGTCATCCTTTTCCTCGGCTTCACGCAGTGGAACTGGTTCGGAACGCGATCGACCACGTCGCCCGGCGGCTCGCAGACGATCTCTTCGCCGATGCCCACCGCCAACACGGGTGGCGGCGCTGCGGCCTCACCTTCGGCTCTACCCAGCACCTCGCCGTAACTCGACTCAAGTTGACTAACGCGGAGAGGGCCGGTCGCGCTGACCGGCCTCTTTTTGCTCGGCAACATCTCGAGAATCCAAGGAGGTAACCATGGCCACCATCAGCACCCGTAAGCGAGACAGCCTGTCCGCGCAGCGCTTTGCGTTTCCTAAGGAGCGCAAGGAGCCGCTCAACGACGCGAGCCACGTGCGCAACGCGATCGCTCGGTTCAACCAGGTCGAAGGCGTGAGCGAGACCGAGAAGGCCGCCGCCTGGCGGCGCATCAAGGCCGCCGCTAAGAAGTACGGGGTCGACGTCGAAACCTCGAGGCCGAATCGCAAAAAGAAGAAGTAAGGGCTCAGCCCCTGCCGAGGCAGCGGCGCCGAAACTTTCATAGTCGCCGTCCTGGCCAGCTGACCCGAATACATGTACCGGACACGGCTGCCAAGATGCCGTTGTGTGCGTCTGGCGAACTCGTCGGGTGGTCGGCTGGCTAGCGTCAATGACCCTGGCGCTCGGAGCATGCTCTGGGTGCTCGACGTCGGGTCCAGCTGCATCGGCGCCAAGCCCTGGCGGCACGGTGACGATCGCCAACGAGACGGGCGCAGTTTGGCAATGCGATTTCAACCCGTATAAGTCGCCGATGACCAGCCAGTCATTCGGCATTCTTTACGAGCCGCTGGTTTACGACAATCTTCTCAACGACAAGAAGACACCGTGGCTCGCCAGCGACTACTCGTGGAGTGCCGACGCGATGACGCTCACCTTCACCATCCGGCAAGGAGTCCAATGGAGCGATGGTCAGGCGTTCACGCCGGCTGACGTTGTGTTCACGTTCGACCTTTTGAACGCGCACCCGGAACTTGATCTGATGTCGGACTGGAGGGTGCTCTCCAGCGTCAAGCAGGAGGGTGCGGACAAGGTGGTCATGACCTTCAAGCAGCCTGCGTTGCCGAGCTTCTACCAGATCGCCGGCCAGACTCCGATCGTCCCGCAACATATCTGGTCCGGCTACGCCGACCCTGCGACCCAGGTGGTCGCAGCTCCAGTCGGTACCGGGCCCTTCACCATGAGCGAGTGCACGGCCCAGAACATCAGATTCAGCCGGAACCCGAGTTACTGGCAAAAAGGGCTGCCGTATCTCGACACGGTCGACTATCCAGCGTTCGTCGACAACGATCCGGCAAACCTGTCCCTGGCGACAGGCCAAGCGCAGTGGGGTGGCCAGTTCATCCCCAACATCGACACCTATTTCGGTGCCAGGGACCCTGCCCACAACAGGTTCTGGTTCCCGCCTATCGACAACGTCAACATCTGGTTCAACGTCAAAAGGTCGCCACTGAACAACAAGCTGGTGCGTCAGGCATTTGCTTATGCGATCGACCGCGCCAGCGTTTCCCAGATCGGCGAGTACGGTTACGAGCCGGCGGGCAACCAGACCGGTGTCCTGTCGCCTACCTTCGACAGTTGGATCGACCAGGGGCAGGCGGCGAGCTATGGCTACAGATTCGATCAGGCGAAGGCGGCCGGCCTCCTGCAGCAAGCGGGCTTCACCAAGGGCAGCTCTGGGATCTATCAGGACTCCTCCGGCAAGAAGCTTTCGTTCTCGATAATCAACCTCGCCGGCTACACGGACTGGGTCGCGTCGGTGCAAGTGATCCAGGCTGACCTCGAGCAGCTCGGCATCGAGGTACAAGCCGAAAACCTGGATAGCAGCACCTATTTCGACCGGCTCTTAACCGGCAACTTCGATCTCGCCTACGGCTCGCTCAACACCTCGCCCGGGCCAACGCCCTACTACGAGCTTCGCAACACGGTGGACAGCGCGACCACGGCCGCGCTCGGAGCCACGGCCATAGGTGACTATGGCCGGTACAACAACCCCGCAGCGGATGCCCTGTTCGACCAGTTTGCCGCCACCAGCGACTCCGGCAAGCAGCACGACCTGATGAAGCAGATCGAGGCGATCATGCTCGAGGATGTCCCGGTCATACCGGTCACAGAGGGAGTGGCTTGGTATGAGTATTCGACCCTTAATTTAGCCGGTTGGCCAACGGCGGCGGATCCATATGCGGCCCCGGCGCCGTGGAGCTTGCCCGACTGGGAGGTGGTGCTCATCCACCTCCACAAGTCGCGCTAGGCGGACCGCACCAGAAAGATGTCGAACTCGATCACCAGCGTCGGGTCCACCGTGACGAAGGGCGCGAACGGAGGCGACACGCCGTAATCGGTCATCGCGATCGAGGTGCTCTTCGCAATTTCTGCCTTGCCGTCAACGAGTTGGGCCTTGGCCTTGACGGTGACGTCCTTGACCACCCCGTGGATCGTCAGCTTGCCGTAGACAGGTACCTCAACAGGGGAGCTGACGATTGCGCCGGGCACCGACGCTGATGTGGCGGCGAACGTCGCGGTTGGAAACTGCTGAACATCGAGCTGGCGGCTGACCACGCCGTCTCGCTGGGACACATCGCGCCCTGCAACCGAGTCAACGCTGTGCAGGCTCGTGAGGTCGGCGGTGAATGTCATTGAGCTCACCTGGTAGCCAGACGAATCGCCGCTCGCGGTCAGGGCGCCGGTGATCGTCGATGTTCGCGCCACCGCCTCGTGTTTGGACGCTTGACCGACGAAGAGCTCCATGATCCGGTAGCCGGCGACCGAGCCCGAGGTGACGGTCCAGCTCCCGGCCAACGTGGCGGACGCTGTCGGGGACGTGGCTGGGGAGGAGTTTGCGGTGGGGGTCGCGCTGAAGCCGAGCTGCGCCGGCGCAGAGCGCAGTCCGGAGAAGTAGTAGACGTAACCGGCTCCGCCGGCCGCCGCGATCACGACGACTACAGCACCGAGGACGACAAGGAGTCGCATCCTCATTCAGCGTGCCTCGAGGTAGTCCGGCTCACACCGACAGCATCGGGAACGATCATGTGCGGGCGCTGCACGTTTGCTGGGAAGTTGTTGAGTAAGAGTGGCCGCAAGGCGGGGCGGCAGTTCACCGGCCACCGCCCTGCGGGGTTGGGGTCAGCCTCATTACCGGCCGACCAAAGAGAGGGGGGACGCTAGGGAATCGTCGGGCGGATGCCGGCGTTTTCCTGAGCCTCGCGGGCGGCGCTCTCGCCGGCCTCGTGGGCCGCGGTCTCATTGGAGACAAAAGGGGGGTTGGCCGGTGTCGGTGTTGCGGTCGTGAGCGCGGCGTTGTCTGCCGTGGCGGCGGCGGCGCCTATCGTCGTGACCCCGTACATGACGGCTCCGGCCACGCCTCCTATCAGCATCGACCCCGCGATGGCGGCCGCCGCGCCTAACTTTCGGACTCCATTCATTTCGTCATCTCCTTCGGTTTCTTATGCGCTCGTTGAGGGTTGACACCGAGACTGACGACGAAGGCTCAGCGCCTCGTGTGTGGCAACTGTGAGTTTGCGCAGAGACAAAAACAGCGGCGGCCGCGGCCGCCACTGCGTCATCAGCGCCTTAGCGGCGCTGTTCGGCCGGCTCCTCCCGCGTCTCCGGAGCCATGTCGGGCATCTCGTCCTCATCCATCGGATGCACCTGCTCCTGGTGGCGCATCAGCTCCTCGGAGTTCGCGAACTCCTGGTCACAGATATCGCATTTCGCGGCGGGTCCTCCTGTTCGCTCTTGGATTCGAAGCAACAGCGCTTTGCTTTGTCGCCTCGTTACTAAAACGCGCCGGTGCTGGCGCCTACTGCATTTGCGTGACCTCCATACCTCGCGCGTTCTCACTAGGAGCGGGAAAAAAACATGGAGGCTGAAAACTTGGAGAGAAACTTTCGTGCGATGCCAGGAAATGAGGTCGAGCGGACGCCGATGACTCAGCGTGAGCAGCTGCAGCAAAAGCTTGCGGTCATCGAGGCTCGGGCGAGGGATCTTGCTCAGCGCCACGGTCGACTCGCCGCGGGAATCGCCATCACCGCCGCAGCGGCGTTCGGACTCGGGATGGTTGTCTACAGCCGCCGGCGCAAGACATCGATGGTACGGCGTGCGCAGCATGCCATCCCGGACTCGGTGTGGGTGATGCCGGAGGAGCTCCTCGCGCAGCTCAAGAAACCGCTCAAGCGGGGGGCGAAAGCGTTCTGAGGGCTAGGCCGCGGACGCGGCCACTCGGCGCAGATCCGCAACGAGTTTGAGAGGCGCTGGCTTGACCGACGGCGGCCGCGCGTTGGCGGCGGCGAGGTGCCGCCGCGACGATCGGTACGCCCGCTTGATCAGGTCCTGCGTGTGGCTGAAATCGGCGGGGGAGACCGCGAGCGCATCTACGGTGGGGAGCACGATGATTTCGGCCGAGCCCCTGTAGGCGTGCACCTCGGCTTCGAGGCGTTGCTCAACGAAGCGAGCGAGGGCGTGAAGAGCCATGCCGAGCGCGTTGCTTGGTTGATTGCGAACCCACGGATAGCCGATCGGCAGCACCACCACCCGCTCAGCCCCGAGCTCTATTGCCGCAGCGATCGGGGTGTGGTTGGCAACGCCGCCGTCCACGAGGTCGCGGCGGCCGATGGTGACTGGTGGAAAGACCCCTGGAATGGCTGTGCTGGCGAGCAGCGCCGGCACCGCCGGCCCCGACGAGATCACGACCGCCTTTCCGCTGCGCAAGTCCGTCGTGATGACGTGAATGGGCACCTTGGCCTCTTCGAGACGCTTGTAAGGGAGATTTCTCTCCAGCACCGCGCGCAGGCCCGCGTTCGAGATCACGTGCTTGTTGCGCCCGAAGATGCCGAGGGCGCCGGCCAACGCGTTGATTGGGAAGATGTCCTGGCGGCGAAGTCCGCTCCAGATGGCGGCGAGCTTCAGCGCCCCCTCCAGGTCCGGCTGACCGGCGAGCCAGGCTGCGTTCACCGCGCCGACTGACGTTCCGATCATGAAGTCCGGCTGGATGCCCGATTCCATCAGCGCCTGAAGCATTCCGACCTGGATCGCGCCCAGGCTGCTGCCCCCGGACAGCGCGAATGCGGTCCTGACGCGATGGGGTGCGGTCCGGCTCATCTCTGTCGCGATGCCAGGCGCAGCCTCAGGCCGCCTTCTCATCTGGCAGCCTGGCGGCGCGCTTGGCGCGACGGGTTTCGATCATCACGGCGGCATCGACGCGATCCCACAATCGCCATTCGGCCTCCGATCGCCATACCTGGTCGAGCAGCGATTCGAGCTGGCTGTGCAGATCGGGGTCTGTTGAACCGGGCTTGTTGCTCTTCACTCTGATCACAAAAACGCGCGCCCTGGCGCCAGCGGCTACCACCGTTGTATGGATTTGTGAACCTACCGAATTACGAGCCCAGCCAGACGGGCGCCGAAGCCGAGTCGAAGCCGAGGTTCTGGGTCACTTGGATGGGCGACCCAGCCTTGCCCGGGGCCGGCGCTGCGATCGTCCACAGCTGGAACGGGCCGCCAGGTGAGGCCGGCGCCAGGTACGCAATCGCCATCCCATTCCAGGCAAAGGACGGCGAAGCCACCAGCTGTCCGCTCACAAACGTCACGGGAGCTCCGATCGAACTGGAGGCTAAGTGCAGGGGTGCGACAGCCAGGTCGGCCGTCCTGAGCTGGCCGTGCCTGCAAACCATGGCGATGAGCTTGCCGTCAGGTGAGACCGCGGGCTGGGCGCAGTCGTCAGGGGGCGCCGTCAGTGCAGTCCCGGCGGTGCCCGGGCCGGACTGTAGCCAGACCTGTGAGTGCACCTGGAAACGCGTGTCGATCGAGTACCGGGTGAAGATCAAGCCCTGCGCCAAGGGCCATGGCCCCACGTCTCCACCGGTGTAGGGATTCGGCTGGCTCCAATCGGTCGACTCGTTAGCCGCTGGGTCGGCTGGGCGCGAGAAGATCGCCAGGTCGACACGATGGGTGTTGTAAGGGTCCTTCGGGTCGTAGCTGAAAAACAAGCCGCCTGGGCTGAAGTGGGGGTAGAAAGCCCAGTGGTTGGCCTCTAGCTGCCTCGAAGTGTTGTTGGTGAGCCGAGCCTGGACCTGGCCATCGGCGCCGAGGAGGTAGATGTCCGCGAAGTTGAGCGATCTCTTGACGGCTACGAGGTGGCTGCCATCCGGCGAGGCTGCCGGCTGGGCCCAGCCCGGCTCCGGGGTGATCTGTTTGAAGGCGCCGCCGTGCAAGCGGTAGATTGCGCCTCCCTGCGCGAGGTACACCGTCCCGGGAAGCGACACCAGGCTCGAAGCTGGGTGCTCGACCTGAGCGCTGGCGCCTCGCCACGATCCCAATGCTGTGTACGTGCTGATTGTGAACAGCGCCATCGCCCCGACAAGCGCGGCGGAGACCAACGCCTGTTTCATGGAAAAGACTGGTGGGCCAGCGGCAGGATCATGGGCCAGCTCGCAAGCACCATGTCCTGTCCGCCAATCTGAGTTTCCGAGGTGTACGGCGGCACCAATACCAAGCTGTTGATGTTTGGTCCGCCAAACTGGCCGGCCAGCCCCACCAGTTGACGCAGCCGGTCGAGGCCGATGCTCGTCTTGATCTCGCCGCTGAAAGCGCTCGCGAGAAACGGAAGGTCGGCAATGTTAAGGTGCGCATCTTTGATGGCGAGGAGCAGCTGCTGCTGGCGCTCTGAGCGCGCGAAGTCGCCTCGGAGGTCGCCGTGGCGCGAGCGAACGTACTGCTGGGCCTGGACGCCATCGAGATGCATGGCTCCGGGCAGCACGGCCACGCGGTAATAGGCATATGGGTCTCGGGTGTTGATGTCGGACGGGTAGTAGTTATCGAGCACCGGATTGGTGACGACGAGGTCGACCCCGCCGATGCGGTCGATCAGGTTGACCAGGCCGCTCAGACCGATCCAGACGTAGTCGTCGATGTGAACGCGGAAGTTGTCCTCGACCGTCTTCATGGTCCAGCGGTGGGCCGCCGAGCTGATAGGCCGTTGAGATCTTGCCCGTGCCGTGTCCAGGGATTGGAACCCACAGGTCTCGAGGGATCGACAGCATCGTTGCATCCTTCGTGCCGGGATCGACCCGCAACAGGATCATCCACTGCGTGTTGTAGCGATCCGGCGCGAATTTGGCGTCGTCGTCGGAGCCGAGAAGCAGGACGGTGAACGGCTGCGTCGAGCTCGGAAGCGGATCCGGGATCGACCCCGAGGACTCAGCAGAGGTGGCGGCGACCTCGAACACCGGCAGGAAGTAAGCGCCCACGCCGAGGCGGCCGGCCAGCACAAAGCCGGCGATGACCACTGATGCGCGCGGCAAATACAACAGTTTTCGAGCCTCCCTCCTGCAAGCGCTTGAGCGCGGCTAAGGCCCCGCTCTGGTCAGCTTCGCCGGCCTCGCTCAGTGCGCGTTGCCACAGCCATCAGGCCGCTCAGGACACCACCTTCGAACACTCCGTAGAAGATCGAACGTAAAAGCGGCTGGTTGAACGGCCCGAGGTTGATGAGAAAGGTCATCACTCCGAAGATCGGGAACGAGATCGCCAGCTGGACCCACGTCTCCAAGCCTTCCCACCAGCGCACCACGCGTGGCGGCGGTGACGGCAGCGGCTTCACGCTGGCGTCCCTCCTTTATGTATTGCTTTGACCATTGGCGACTACCTTTGAGCTTATGCGTGGCGGCGGCCGCGTGACCAACCTGGCGCTGCTCAGCCTCTTGGCGGTGGCTTTCGCCAGCGGGTGGGTGGCGTTCGAGCTCGGCGGCCAGCCGGCCCGCGCGACTCTCGTCATCCATGCGGCCGCCGGCGTGGCGATTGTGCTGCTTGCGCCCTGGAAGTCATTGGTCGCTCGTCGCGGCCTGCGCCGGCTCCGCTGGCCCTCGCTCGTCCTCGCGCTCGGCGTCGTGATCTCTCTCGGGTTCGGCTTCGTCCACAGCTTCGGGCGACCAGACATCGGCTACCTCACCGCCATCGACTTCCATGTGGGTGCCGCCATTTGCGTCTTGCCATTCGTCATCTGGCACGTCCTGGCCCGTCCGGTGAAGCTGCGGCGCGCCGATCTGAGCCGGCGGAACTTCTTGAAGGGGGAGCCCTCCTGGGCGTATCGATCATCGGGGTGGCGGGGCTGGCGGCGGCGCGGCGCGCGCCCACCGGGTCGTACAAAACCGCATACGCCGTCCCGACCCAATGGATGTTCGACAGCACGCCGGCGGTCGACACCGGCGCGTGGCGCCTCGCGGTCGGCTGTCGTCGGTGGAGCTATGACGACCTGACTCAGTTCGATGATCGGGTCACCGCGGTGCTGGATTGCACAGGCGTCTGGTACCCGGAGCAGGAGTGGGGCGGCGTCTGGCTGAACCGCTTGTTGCCGCCTGGCGAGAACGGTGTTTCGAGCGTCTACGTGAAGTCGGTCACAGGCTACGGCCGCCCGTTTGACATAGGTGATGCGCCGGGGCTGCTTCTGGCCACGCGCCTCGACGGGAGCACGCTGGAACCAGGCCACGGTTTCCCGTTGAGGCTCGTCGCTCCGGGCCGACGCGGCTTTGCCTGGGTCAAAATGGGTGGCGTCCATTGAGACCGATGCAGCGCCGGGGTGGTGGCAGCCGCCCTTCCCATTGCAGTGATCACCGCGTAGGTGCGCGATATGCAGTCGCAGAGCTTCTCCCGGCGGTAGGCAAGGAAAAGCGCCCTCTGAGCCCGCTGGCCAAAAAGCTTCGTCTCCAGCCCGATTACCGGGTCGCGATCATCAACCCTCCAGACGGATACATCGACCGCCTCGCGCCGGCACCCACAGGAATCGGCACGGACCTTCAACCACTTGACCTTTTCGCCGCCGTCCAGCTCTTCGTCAACGGGGTGGAGGAGCTGCGCGACCTGCCATCCGAGCGGTCAAGCCGGACGGCATCCTGTGGGTGACCTATCCAAAAGGCGGAAAGACGCGTGGTGTCACCGAACTGCCGGCGTCGGCGTGGTGGATCAAGCGAGACGTGCTGGGCGGGATCACGTCCGAAATCGGTTACAAGCCTGTCGCGCTGCTCAAGATCGACGACAACTGGACGGCGCTTAGATTCACTCGTTTAGCCACACCGGCTTCGCTCGACGGCAGTGCATAGTATTCGCCGTGCCGGGACTGTTTGACGAGGCGAGGCAGCAGGTTCGAGGCGCGCTTGGAGGCAAGGTCGCTGTCGTCACCGGTGGCGGCAGCGGCGTCGGCAAGGCCATCGCGAAGGCGCTGGCGCGCCAGGGCGCCAACCTCGTGGTCGCGGACTTCGACACGCCCCGAATGGAAAAGACTGTCGAGGATGTGCTCAATGAGGGCACGTGTGACTCGGCGATCGCATTGTCGACTGACATCCGAAGCGACACTTCTGTGCGCGCTCTGGTGCGCGACTCCATCAAGTCGATGGGCAGGGTCGACATTCTGGTCAATGCCGCAGGCGTGCTTCTGCAGGGCAAGATCGACAAGATATCCACGCATGACTGGACCTGGATGCTGGAGACGAACCTTCTGGGACCGGTGCGCACGGTCACCAACTTCCTGCCCCACATGACCGAACGTGGGTCAGGCCATCTCGTCAACGCCGTCTCGTACGGCGGCCTCTTGCCGGGGGACCCGATGACGATCCCTTACGACAGCGGGCACGCGGCTCTCGCCGCCTTCACTGAGGGCCTGGCGCGCCAGCTCAAAGGCACAGGGGTGTTCGTGTCCCTTTACTGTCCGGGATCGAAGAGTCAGCGCATCGGGCAGAACACCCGCTCGCGTGGCATGGGCCGGTGGCTGGGCGCCGCCGACCAGCCAGAAGATGGGTCGCGCCTTCTGGACCCGCTGGTCACCGGGCTGGTCGAATCCATGCACCACCCTCGGTTCCTGATCCTGGGCAACCCGGACGATTGGCCATCGCTGCAACGCCGCTGGGATCACATCGACGTTTCTGAAGCCGACAGGAGCGGGGAAAGGGTCACCCAGCACTCGTGATCGCTCCGGCCTTTGGGAACGACCTGCTGTCCAGCATCGGCATCTGCGTCGGCGCCGCTGCGTTGCTCGCGCTCATCGGCTGGCGCCTGCGTCAGCCTCTGATCCTGGCGTACCTCGTGACCGGGGTGATCATCGGTCCCAACGTCCTCAATTTCGTCAAGGACCAGGCCAGTATCCAGACCGTGGCCGAGATCGGACTGATCCTTCTGCTGTTCATCATCGGGCTCGAGATCGACCTCAAGAAATTGGCGTCTGCCGGCGCTCCGGTGCTCCTGACCGGCGCGCTGCAGGTGCCTATCTGCATCGCGCTCGGGTGGGGCTTCTTCTACCTGATCGGCGTTCGCAATGCGCCCGGGAACTACTCGCTGCTCTACCTCGCCGCCTGCATGAGCCTGTCGAGCACGCTCGTGGTGGTCAAGCTCCTCTACGACAAGTTCGAGCTGGATACGCTGCCCGGCAGGGTCACTCTTGGCGTCCTCGTCGTTCAGGATCTCTGGGCGGTGGGGATGCTTGCCGTACAGCCCAACCTGTCCAACCCGAATTTCTTTCCGCTTGCGTTCTCGCTCTTGAAGGGCGCGCTTCTCGTGGTCGGCGCCCTGAACATCTCGAAGTACATCCTTCCGCACCTATTCCGCGCGGTGGCCAAAGTGCCAGAGCTCGTCCTGGTCAGCGCCCTTGCCTGGTGTTTTTTCCTGGCGGGTGTTGCCCAGGCGATTGGTCTGTCGCGTGAGATGGGTGCGCTCATCGCCGGCGTCAGCCTGTCGACCTTTCCTTACAACCTGGACGTCATGGCCAAAGCCGTGAGCATCCGCGACTTCTTCGTCACGCTGTTCTTTGTCGCGCTCGGTATGCAGATCCCGGTACCGAGCCTCGAGGATCACAACGCGCTGGTGCACTTCGCAGGACTCCTCGGGCTTTCGCTCGCGGCCTCGGCGTTCGTGATCTTGAGCCGCCTGTCGGTCGTCCCCATCCTGTACGCGCTTCGCCTGGGTCACCGGGCCAGCCTGATCCCGGCGATCAACCTTGCCCAGGTCAGTGAGTTCTCGATCGTCATCGCATCGCTTGGGCTGACGCAAGCGCATCCCCAGATCACCACCGACGTCGTGACCGTCGTGATCATCACGTTTGCGCTGACTGCTGTGGTCTCGACGTACATGATCAACTCGAGTCACGCCGTCCAGAAGGTGCTGAGCCGCGCTCTCAAGATTCTCCGAGTCAAGGACCTGGACTCGGCAACAGATGCCGAGCCGCAACCTGAGGGACGCCAGGAGACGGTGGTCTTCCTGGGTTTCTTCAGGGACGCAAGCTCGATCCTTCACGAGTTCGAGCATGCCGGCGACGGCGCTGCCGACAAGGCGTTTCTCAGCAAGATCCTCGTCATCGACTTCAACCCGAGCGTGATGCGCGAGCTTCGCAATCGAAAGATCAGCTGCATCTATGGCGACATCGCCCATGCGGATACGCTGCGCCACGCCGGAATCCAGGATGCGGAGCTCGTGGTCTCGAGCATCACGGATGACATCCTGCGGGGGACCAACAACCTCAGGATGCTGAAGAACGCCAGGGCGGCGTGCCCGAAAGCGCGCGTGATGCTCACCACCGAGCACATCCCGCAGGCGCTCACCTTCTACGCGGCCGGCGCCGACCTCGTGTACCTCCCGCGGCTTCACTCGGCGCCCCAGATCGCCGCCATGCTGAAGCAGGGCCTGGAAGAGGGGTTCGATAAGATCCGCGCCGCTGAGCTGGAGCACCTGGCGGACCGGCACGAGGTCCTCGCGTAGTCAGGGTGATGCGAATCCTCGCCATCGCGGATGAGGTGGACGAGGGGCTCTACACCGACAAGCTCAATCGATTCCGACCCGACCTCGTGGTGTCTTGCGGCGACCTGCCGTTCGACTATCTGGAGTACGTGGTCAGCCGGCTGGACGTCCCACTCGTCTTTGTGCCCGGCAATCACGACCCCGAGGTGCGATCAGCGGACTCGACGTGGGCCCCGCTTCGAACCGAGAGCCCGCAGCCAGGGCCCCAGGGATGCGAAAACGCCGACGGTCGGGTCGTCGTCGCCGCCGGCCTGCGGATCGCCGGCCTTGGCGGCTCCATGAGGTACAAACCCGGCCCGAACCAGTACACGGACGCTGAAATGCGCTGGCGGGCTCTCAGCCTCGAGATGCGCATCAGGCTGAACCCCGCCCGAGGCGCGCGGAAGCTGGATCTGCTGCTGACGCATGCTCCGCCACTTGGGTGGGGCGCCGCCGACGATCTGGCGCACCGCGGATTTGCCGCTTTCGTCCGGCTGGTCAAGGACTTGACACCGAGGCTGCTCGTCCACGGCCATGTGCATCCCTATGGCCGAGCCCAGGTGGAGCGCAAGCTGGCAGGCACGCAGATCATCAACGCCGTGCCCGCGCGGCTGATCGAGCTCTAGAGAGGGAGCCGGCGGCCGGCGCCTTCGGCCAGAGCGCGCGCGTAGACCAGGCCCGCCGTCGCCGCGTCCTCGACCGCGTGGCCCGTGGACTTGTAGATGGTGAGATCGTGGTCTGAGGTCCGGCCAGGCTTTGTCCCCGCCAGCACCTCGCCGACCTCGGTGATCGCCGCCTCATCCATCCCCTGGAGCTCATGGGCTCCCGCCGGGGGAGCGTTGCTGGCGGCGCCTCGCCACTCGACGAACACCTTGCCCGCGGCCATCGTCGCCGGGTCGATCTCCGGACCGAAGGTGCCGCCGACCGAAGTCACGTGCGCTCCTTGCTTCAGCCACTCGCGCCGGATGACAGGCTCTCGCGCGTCAGTGCAGCACGCGACCACATCGGCGCCTCGCACCGCCTCCTCGAACGAGGCTGCGACACGCGCGATCGGGTGGCGGCCGGCGAGCGTTGAGGCCTTTGCCGGGTCGCGGGAAGCCACCCGTATCTCCTTGAAATCGCGCACGTGAGTGAACGTGTCCAGGTGAGAATGGCCCTGTACGCCGGCGCCGAGAATGGCGAGCACGCTCGAGTCAGCACGTGACAGTGCGCGCGTGGCCACCGCGGCGGTGCCCCCGGTACGAATCGCGGTGATATGGGTGCCGTCCATCACGGCGAGCGGCGTCCCGTCCTTTTCATCAAAGAGCGCGATCAGCGCCTGGTGGCTGGGGACTCCGTGCCCGTGATTGCCGGGGAACACCGACACGAGCTTGACCTCGAGGGCGACGCCGGGCACGTACCCCGCCATCACCCCCATCAACCCGTCCGGCGCACGCGCTGCGCTTCGCGGTGGGACCGAGGTGACGCCTGAGGAGAAGAGCACCAGCGCCCGGCTGATCGCCTCGAGCATGGCGTCAACGTCAAGCAAATTTTCGACGTCCGCCTGGCTGAGGTAGAGAAGCTCCCTCATCACTCGGCATGATATTCCGGCGGTGAAGGTCTACTTGCGCAGCGGAAAGCTGCTCACCCTGATGCTCGGCCATCTGACCGTGGACAGCTACGTGGGCGTCATCCCCGTGCTATATCCCATCCTGATCGGCCGCTTCCATCTCAGCTTCGCAACCGTGGGTCTGGTGAGCCTGGCCTACAGCGGCATGGCGGCGATCTCGCAGCCCATGTTTGGCTTGATCGCCGACCGATACGGCACTCGGCTCACCGGCATCGCCCTTGCCTGGACTGCGCTCACGTTCGCGACCATCGGATTCGTGCAGTCGTTCCCGCTGTTGCTCGTGATCGCTTGCGCCTCGGGACTTGGCTCCGGCGCCTTCCACCCATTTGGGGCGCTCGATGTTCGAGCCCTGCTGCCCGCCTGGAGGCGCAGCTTTGGCATGTCGGTGTACGTCACTGCGGGCACCGTTGGGGTCGCGCTGGGGCCGCTGATCGGGATCGCGCTGTTCGGAACCCTCGGCATTCACGGCACCGGAGTGCTGGTGGTCCCTGGGCTGGTGACCGGCGGCTACCTGTTATGGCGGATGCGCTCGAGCGCGCCACAGGCCGCGCGCAGTGGAGCCACCGGTGGAACGGGTAGGGCGATTCCCGTGTTCGCTCTCGCCATGGTCATCGGCGTGATGATGTCCCGCAGCTGGACCGTCAACGTCTTTCAATCGTTCACGCCGACCTGGTACTCCCAGATGGGGTACGGGCCGGGCTTCTACGGCCCGCTGGCGACGACGCTGGTGCTCGCGAGCGCGGTCGGGACTGTCGGCTGTGGCTCGCTCGCCGATCGATTTGGCCGCCGAACACTGATCCTCGTCACCCTGGTGCTGAGCGCACCCGCAATCCTGCTGTACACACTGTTCCCAGGACCGTGGGCTTTCCTCAGCGCGATCGCCATTGGATTCCTTGCCGCGTCGACCGCGCCCCTGATGCTGCTCATGGCCCAGCAGCTGATGGCGGCGCGCGCTGGCCTCGCCTCCGGCCTGGTCATGGGCCTGGGTTTTGTCACCGGCGCCCTCGGCGTCCCCATCAACGGGTTCATCGCCGACCACATCGGGCTCCAGAAATCGCTGATGACCAACGTTATTCTCGTGCTCGCGACGCTGGCGATCGCCTGGTTCCTGCCCCGTGAAGACGAGATGGAGCGCATCTCCCTCAGCCAGCGCGAGGTTCCAGCCGCGGTTACTCCCTGACAATGGAATCCGTGCTCACCACCAGCGGCCAGATGGAGATAGTCGTGCACGACGACGCTGCCGCCATGGCCGGCCTCTTCAAGCTGCCTGTCGCCAAAAGGCTCGGCGCGCTGGCGGCAATGCGCGGCGTGTCCGAGTTCGACGAACTGGCGATGAAGCAGCTGAGGCAGATCCACGAACAGGGCGATGGCTTTCGGGTCGGAGTCGATGATCCGCGCTACCCCGCGGCGTTGAAGAAGCTGGTCGACGCGGATGCCTGGGGCCAGCTCAAGCGCGACCTCGCGCGCGCCTGGGAGTACCAGCAGTCGGTTTTGCCCGGGATTCACCATGCCGAAACAGTCGACGTGGTGCTCACCCTCGGCAATCCAGATGACCCGATCTTCATCGAACGCACGCAGGGCTACTACGGTATGGGTTCGATCCCGGGCCGCATCTGGATGGTGGCGTGGCCGACTGAGTACAACGTGTCGAGGATCGGCGCGTGCGGCGTCCACGAGCTGGCGCACAACATTCGCACGCCCAACGTCCAGGACCATTTCGACCTTGAGGAATGGGTGATCCACGAAGGCCTCGCCGAGGTGTTTACGCTCGAGGTTTGCGGTCCCGATTCGACGGGGGCATGGTACGCACCGGTCACCGGAAAGCTGCTCGAGTCGACCTGGCAGAAGGTCACCGACGCTTTTGGCACCGGCCGCTCGTTTCCGGACTGGACTCCCTACGTGCTCGGCGACGAGGTCGCTGGGAGGATGGGCCTGCATCCGGTGGGCGTTCCGCACATGGGTGGCTATGCCGTGGGCCGGGCGCTCGTCGAGAAATACCTGGCCGCGACCGGGCTGAGGGCGGCGCAGGCGATAGTTCGGCCCACTGAGGAGATCCTGGCCGGCGCCGGGTTGGCGCTCAAAGGCAGGTCCTGAGCGAGCCTCGCATCGCGGAGTTGATCACGGACCGCCCGTCGGCAGGCCTTCTGACGAGGCCTGCCATCACGGGCAGTCTAGAGGCGGGATTGGTACCTTGGCGGGGTGCCAGGAATCGGAAACGTATACGAGGCGGCCGGCGGCGAGACGACCTTCCGGCTGCTGGTGACGCGCTTTTACGCGCGGGTCGGCGGTGATCCGCTGCTTCGGCCGCTGTACCCCGAGGCGGACCTCGCGAGCGCGACTGAGCGCCTGAGCCTCTTTCTGATCCAGTACTGGGGCGGCCCGCATACGTACAACGAGCAACGGGGTCACCCCCGGTTGCGGATGCGGCATCAGCCTTTCGCGATCGGGCAGGCGGAGCGCGACGCATGGCTGGAACACATGACGGCGGCGGTGGAATCGCTGGAGCTCATTCCAGCCGTGCGCAAGGCGCTGATCGATTACTTCGAAACGGCTTCCACGGCGATGATCAACCGGCCGGCTCCGCGCTGACCGGCGCGATCGCGGGGCCGGCCGAAGGGGCAACGCCGGGCTCCGGCTGGACCAGGTCCTGGGTGACGGGGATCGCCTGTTCCAACTCGATCGTCAGCGTGTGCCCAGTCGACTTGGCCCGCCGCAACGCAGCCCTCAGCCGGGGAATTTCGGCTCGCAGCGGCTGCTCGACCCAGTCGAAGGCGATGACCCGCTCGTTGACCTCCCAGAAGAGGCCGTTCTGCATCGACTCCATGCGGTCCAGCGCGGCGTCCACGAAATCGGGCGGAGCCGCGGCGATGCCTTCGACGAGGATGTGGGCGGCGTCTTTCTGGTCCGCCGCCATCGCCCAGAACGTGAGCTTGGCGACGCCTTTGAACAAGCCGTTCAGCCCGATGGGCCGCGCGTTGGGGATCAGGTCAAGCAGGTTCCGAACCAGGAGCAGCGCGAGCCGATGCGTCACCTGCGGGTCGCGGGCCCTCGCCTCGATCGCGAGATCGGCGACGTCTTCGGCGGCGGCGCCAAGGATCGCCGGCATTCCCGCCTCGTCGAAATGACGGCCGTAGCGGAGCAGGTGGGCGGCGGCTTCAACCGCCAGGTCCGGGCGCCATTCGAGGCAGCCGATGGCCAGCCGCCGGTACTCGTTCATGATCGCCGACGCAAACGTCGGGGCGGATCGATTGATGGCCGCGCGCAGATAGGTGTTGAAGAAGCGGACGCACAGCTCGGCCACCTCCTTGTCGCCGACCTCAATCGCCGCCACCCCAACATTGCGTGTGGCGACCGCGATCGCGTGCACGGCCTCCTTCCGGTGCAGTGGAGTCAGGCCGATCATGTTGACGAAGCTGGACATGATGGTGTAGGAGAACCAGGTGCCTGCGCGATTCACCTCGGCGAGGATTTGGTCCGAGGCTCCCGGCATCTCCGCGTGCCCGACCTTGAACCAGTCGGGTTTAAAGCCCTTTTTCGCGGGCAGATAGTCGTCGGAGATGAGCTGTCCGAGCACCTCGATGCTCAGCACGCATATCGGCACGTCGCCCAGTTGAATCGACCCGAACGCGATGTCGGTTATCTGCGCCACCGAGGTCATCAGCGCGCCGCGGTGGCGGCGCGCGTGTGCGCTGTTGAAGGCTGCTCGCAGCTCGCGGCGCGCCCGGCGCATGATGCTGCTGACCAGCGTCTCCGCCCGCATCACCTCGAAGATGTAACCGACGTAGGGGAGCAGGATCGCGAAGTTGATGAGCGCGAGGATCACGGCGGCCGCGGTGCTCCAGGTCGGGACGTAGTCGACCTTGATCTCGTCCCGAACCAGGAACGTGTATAGGATCGAGGCCAGGGCAAAGCTCAACATCAGCGCGTTCAGCGGGTTTCGCGTGAAGATGCCCATGATTCGCGGCGAGTATCGGGAGGAGGTCGACTGGATGCCGAAGACCACCGACACGATGACGATGCTGAGGGTCACTCCCTCGGCGCCCCCGACCAGCCCCAGGGTGCCGGCCGCAGCGGTCGGGTCGGGGGTGAAGAAGTCGACTATCGACCGGTAGTGGATCGCGTCGAGAAAGCCGAAGAAGATGACGAGCATCAGCGAGACCGTGACCAGGGCCAGGCCGGACACCGCGGCTCCGAACCAGCCGCGAGCGCCGCTTGCGCTCACCACAGGGCGCGCCGGCGATTGACGTACATCGTCAGCCACTGAAAGATCCCAAATACACGGCCACGGCGATCCTAAGCGATCGGCACGGCATAGTTAAAGGAACGTAATGATTCGTGCCCTCGTCTTCGATTTCGACGGACTGATCCTCGATACGGAGGAGCCGATCTACCGATCGTGGCTCGAGGTTTATCAGGCGCACGGCGAGACGCTGCCGTTCGAACGCTGGGTGCAGACGGTGGGTTCGACCAACACGAAGTTCCATCCGCAGCACCACCTGGAGGAGCGGCTCGGGAGGCCCCTCCCGCAAGAGGTGCTCGAGGAGCGCGTCGGGCGCCGGACGGAGATGATCCTCGCCCAGCAAGTCCTGCCGGGGATCCTCCAACACCTCGAGGACGCCACGACCCTGGGCCTCAAGCTGGGCGTGGCTTCCAGCTCGACACGCGACTGGGTCGGCGGCCATCTCGAGCGCCTGGGCATTCTTGGTCGGTTCGATTGCGTGCGATGTCGCGACGATGTCAACCACGCGAAACCCGCGCCCGACCTCTACCTGGCAGTGCTCGATTGCCTCGGCGTCAGCCCTGCCGATGCGGTCGCCATCGAGGATTCGCCCAACGGTGTGGTGGCGGCCAAACAGGCAGGGATGTTTTGCGTCGCGATCCCGAACTCGATCACGGCCACGCTGGACCTCAGCCAGGCGGACCTGGTCCTCCGATCGCTGTCGGACGTTCCGCTCCGAGAGCTGTTGCAGCGGCTCGGTGCTAGCCGCACACCTTAATCTTTCGTCGTGCGAATCGGGATCCTGACCGGCGGTGGCGACGCGCCCGGCCTCAATGCGGCGATCCGCGGCGTGGCGAGGCGCGCCTTCCAGCTCGGTCACACCGTGAGCGGTGTGCAGAACGGTTGGGCGGGCTGCATCGAGGACGGCCTGATCCAAGAGCTCGCACCTGAGGGCGTGCGCGGCATCCTTCACCTGGGCGGAACGATCCTCGGCACCTCGCGCACCAACCCCCTGAAGATGAACGACGGCGTGGCGACTGTGATTCAGGTTCTGCGCCGCAACGGAATCGACGGGATCGTTCCCATCGGCGGCGATGACACGCTCAGCGTTGCGGCCGCGATGCACGAGGCAGGCTTTCCGACGGTCGGCGTGCCGAAAACGATCGACAACGACCTGTCGCTGACCGAGTTCTGCATCGGCTTCGACACTGCAGTTGGCGTGGTGACGGAGGCCCTCGACCGGCTTCACACGACGGCCTCAGCCCATCACCGGGTCATGGTCGTCGAGGTCATGGGTCGAGACACCGGGTGGGTGGCGCTCGTCGGAGGCCTCGCCGGCGGCGCCGACCTCATCGTCATCCCCGAGTTCGAGGTGACGCTCAAAGAGGTCGTCGGCCACCTGTACAGGCGGCGTGGCGACGGCAAGCTGTTCAGCATCATCGTCGTCGCCGAAGGCGCGCGCATCCCTGAGCTCGAGGAGGGTGCGGGGGGTGCCCAGGAGACCGATGCGTTCGGCCACGTGCAGCTCGCCAGGCGCGGCATCGGCGATGCGCTCGCGAGAAGGGTCGAGGTCGAGACCGGCTTCGAGACTCGGGTCACGGTGCTCGGTCACCTGCAGCGAGGCGGCTCGCCCACACCGACCGATCGCATCTGGGCGACACGTCTCGGCGTGCGGGCGGCCGAGCTCATCGCCGAAGGCAAGAGCGGCGTCATCCCGATCCGGCGCAACGGGGACGTCGAGGTCGTGCCCCTCGCGGAGGTCGTCAGGGAGACCCGGCGCGTGCCCAAGGAGCTTTACGACTTGAGCCGCGTCTTCGAGTGAAGGCACGGCCGACCAAGGGGTCGCGTTCTCCTGGCCGCAAGAAGCCGATGCTCGAGCTTGCGGGCGGCGGCGACGACGGGTCCACAGGACTTCTCGGCGGCGGGCGGGCGCGCAAGGACGATCCGCGCATCGAGGCGTATGGCACCGTCGACGAAGCGTCAAGCGCGATCGGCCTGGCCAAGGCGTTGTCGGTCCACCCGCGCGTGCGCGCGATCTGTGAGGAGCTGCAGCGCGGGCTCTACGCGCTTGGGGCGGAGCTGGCCACCAATCCCGAATCCAAGGTCTCCTTCAGCTCCACGACCGCAGCCGGGGTCGAGCGCCTGGAGGAGTTCACCGCGGAGCTCGAGAAAGCGGTCCCGATGCCCGATGGCTTCATCCTGCCGGGGGCCACGCCGGCCTCTGGGGCGCTCGACCTGGCGCGAGCGATCACACGACGGGCGGAGCGCCGCTGCCTGACGCTCGAGCGTGGCGGCGGTTTTGAAAACCCGCAGGTGCGCAGGTGGCTCAACCGTCTCAGCCTTCTGCTCTTTGTCCTGGCTCGCTACGAGGACGGCCTTTCCGGGCGCGTTTCCAAGGCCGCGAAACCTCGCCGGAGACATTCGGGCTAAGCTTCGATTCGGGTAGTTCCACATGGCTTACGCCGCCCTCGTCGCCGCCGCCCTTCTAGCTCTCTACTTCCTAGCTTCCTATGCCGTCTATCGCCGCGCCTTCGTGCCCGACAAGCCGGCATTCCTGGACGACTTCACCTTCACACCATTCGAATTTCAGGCTGACTCGGAAGAGGTCGAGCTCGTGACGGCGGACGGGATCAGCTTCGGGGCGTGGCATTTCCGCCAGCCGGGCTCGCCGCAGACGGTCATCGTGTCCGGTGGGCACAAAGGCCAGCGCACGAACTCGCTCGGCATATCCGCGGCTCTCTGGCGCAAGGGGTTCAACGTCATCCTCTATTCGTATCGCGGCATGCCAGGCAGCGACCGGGCGCCGATCACGTTCGGCATCAAAGAGGTGCTGGAGCTGCAGGCTGTCGTCGCCTTCGCGCGCAAGCGCATCCCGAATGCCAGGATCGGCCTCCTCGGTTACTCGATGGGGGCGGTCGTTTCCCTCCTCGGCGCCGCGGGGGAGCCGGGCGTCGAAGCGCTGGTGCTCGACAGCCCGTTCAGCGACCTGCGCTCTCTGCTGGTGGAAAACGTGAGGCGGACGATCAAGCTGCCGGGCGGTCCGTTTGTGTGGCTGGCCGGTTTGATGCTTCGCCTTCGAAGCGGGAGCCGGTTGTCGGAGTGCAGCCCGCAGGCGGTGCTCAGCTCGCTGGAGCCCCGTCCGCTCTTCTTCATCCACGGCGGCGCCGACGAGATGACCTCGGTGATTCACAGCCGCCGCCTTTACGACGCTTACCGGGGACCACGCGAGATCTGGATCGTCCAGGGCGCGCCACATACCGGCGCCTACTTCGCCGACCGCCCCCTGTACGTCGAGCGCGTCGCAGGCTTCTTCGCCAGGCACCTGGGCCTGGACGTGAGCGGCCACCTGCGCCTGGTCGAGGAAGAAGAGGTTAGTTAGCCGGCGCCAGCGTGCTCGACAGCAGGATGCCGTTCGCCCAGTAGGTCCCCGTGGACCCTGCCGGCAGCAGGTCGTAGGTACGATCGCCCGAGTAAGGCACCAGCTCCCACAGCTTGACCGTCGAGCCGTCGAGCGCAGCGCCGGCGGCAATGTCGCCCAGCGCGCGTCCGTCGGCGGTCCGGTGGCCGGGCGACGCCAGCAGCTCACGGCCGTCCACCAGCACCAAGTGCACCATCATGTGCCCGGCCGGAACCGGTGTGCTGCCAATCTCGAGCACCGCCACCGCGATGCGCCTGCCGTCACGGGTGGCGGTCCAGACCAGCATCCCCGGCTTGATGTCGACGACGCGGACAGCGCCGGCGGGGGTGGCGATCAGCGTGCTCGCGGCCAGGCAGATCGGGCAGGGCGGCGGCCCCGACCTGGTCTGCGACGTCACAGTCACCACGCCGTCGACCCGCACCGTGCCCTTGACCAGCTCGATGGTCGACCCACCCTTCGGCTGCGCGCGGAGGTCGAAGGCGTACTCGTTTGCGTTCGGCGTCAGGGCCAGCGCGTTGAGCAGCTTGTAGGCCCGGTAGACGGTCACTTTCTGGGCGTCGGTCAGATCGCCGTTCGAAAGCTGCTCGTGGGCCACGATCGCCGCGTACATGTCGGCTTGAGCGCGAATCCCCGGATATTGCGAGATCGCGTGGGCGAGCTCGCCGCCCGCGCGGGGGACGGGATACAAATCGGGATCGCAGTAGACGGGCGTGCCCACGGCATCGATCACTTTGAACTTGAGCTGATAGACGTCGAGCGATGTGCCGATGGGGCTGGGCGACGCCGAGCCGCAAGCGGCCAGAACGACGGCGCCGAACAGGGCCACCAGTCGCCGGCCGGCCAGGGGGTGTGAGCATCGCTTCTCTGGCTGCATCACTGTTATTGAATACGCGGCCCGGCAATCGTCGTAACGCGCGGAACCAAACGTACCCGACGAGCGTATTGATCTGAGATGGAATGGTCGCGATCCGAACTTATAATCGCCTGGATGGGGGCGCTGGTTTGGAGACCGATGTAGTCACCCGGGTGGCCGACGCCGTCATGTCCAACGTCGGGAGAGCCATCGTCAACAAGGAGCACGAGGTCCGTTACTGCCTCGTCACCCTCCTGTGCGAGGGCCACCTCCTGATCGAAGACGTGCCCGGCGTGGGCAAGACGATGCTGGCCAAGTCGCTGGCGCGTTCCCTCGACTGCACCTTCCGCCGCATCCAGTTCACTCCCGACCTGCTGCCGTCCGACGTGACCGGCGTTCGCGCCTTCAATCAGAAGGTGAGCGACTTCGAGTTCCGGCCGGGCCCTGTCTTTGCTCAAATCCTGCTCGCTGACGAGATCAACCGCGCCAGCCCGAAGACCCAGGCAGCCCTGCTGGAGGCGATGGAGGAGCGCCAGGTCACCATCGACGGCGACACTCACGACCTGCCCAAGCCTTTCATGGTCATGGCGACGCAGAACCCGGTTGAGTACTCGGGCACCTTCCCGCTTCCCGAAGCGCAGCTCGACCGGTTCCTGATGAAGGTGCGGTTGGGTTACCTGTCAGAGAAGGAAGAGGCGCACCTGCTGGGCCAGCGCAAGGTGGAGTCACCGATGCTGGAGCTGCAGCCGGTCGTGTCGCCGAACGAGCTGAAGAGCGCGCAGCGCGCCGTGCGCGAGGTGTTCGTCAAGCCTGAGCTTCGGGAGTACATCGCCCGCCTTGTCGGCCGCACGCGCGGCAACCCCGAGGTGGCGCTTGGCGCGAGCACTCGCGGGACGCTCAACCTTTTCCACGCCAGCCAGGCCCTGGCCGCGGTGCAGGGCAGGACTTACGTCATCCCTGACGACATCAAGGAGCTAGCTGAACCGGTGCTGGCGCACAGGATCATCCTCAGGCCCAACGCCGAAATGCAGGGCCAGAGCGCCGGCAAGCTGGTCGCGAACCTGCTCGAACGTGAGCACGTTCCCCAGATGGCGTACGACGGATAGGCCGACGCCGGGTCCTGGATGAGCAAGGTCGCTCTGGCCCTAGCGCTCGGTCTGCTCCTCTTCTTCACGTGGATCACCGGGATCAAATCGGCCTACCCGTTCGCATACGCGTTGTGGATCCTCTTTCTCGCCGCCTGGGCGTGGCCGCGTCTCGCCATCCGCGGCCTCACGGTTTCGCGCAAGCTCGACCCCGGCATGCCCACCGTTGGCGAGCCGTTCGAAGAGGTGATCGAGGTCAGACGTAAGGGCCACACGCCCGCGCCGTGGGTCGAGGTTCGCGATCTGAGTGGGATTGCCGACTACCAACCGGGCCGTGTGATCTCGATCGGACGCGATCCGGTGTCGTGGAAGACACGGGGCATCTATCGGCGTCGAGGGTGGATGACCTTCGGGCCCACCTCAGTGCGGGTCCGCGAGCCGTTCGGCCTTTTCACCAGCGAGATGAAAGCGGGTCAGCGCGCGTCCGTACTCGTTTATCCCAGGGTCAGGCCGATTCCGGATCTCCTGGCCCCAAGCGCCCAACAGCTGGGGAACTCACCAACCTTCGGGGCGTGGGCCGACTACCCGCCCGAGACTGGGGGAGTCCGCGACTACACGACCGGTGACAGCTTCGGCCGTATCCATTGGGCGCTCTCGGCGCGGCATGGCCGGCTGATGTCCAAGACATTCGAGCAGCCATTGACCACGGACCTGTGGATCCTGCTCGACCTGGACAAGAACGTCCACTTCGGCGAGGGAGAGGAGTCGACCGTCGAATACGCAGTGAGCCTGGCGGCATCGATGGCTTCGCAAGTCCACGGTCGTGGTCGCCAGGTTGGCTTGATCGCGAATGATGCCAAGGGCACGCTGCTCGAGCCCCATCGCGCTGTCCGACAGGACAGGATGATCCTCGACTATCTCGCCGTTGCGCAGGCTGATGGTCGAGTGCCGCTCACCAACACGCTGGCGTGGGAGCGAATACGACGCCTGCCGCGTCGCGCCACCGCGGTGATCACGCCAAGCGCCGACCCCGAATGGGTGCGCCTCCTGGAAGCGGTTCAAGGCCGCCGCTCGACCATGATGGTTTTCTACCTGGACACCGCGAGCTTCGGCGGCCCCGATCGAAACCCCAGCTTCGACCTCAGTCAGGACGTCGACCTCTACGTAATCCGCCGCGGTGACGACTTCGCGCGCTTGGTGAGGACTCGGGATGCAATCCGCATCGGCTAGCGCCTTCGGGGCTTTGGGGCCACGCCGGTTATGGAGCCAAACGCGAGCTTCGATGACCGGAGCTGTCGGGTGGTCGGCGCTGCTCATCCTGTTCCTGACCTTGATGATCGCCAGGTCGACGGCGAGTGCCGCCTGGGTGCCAGGCATCGACTCGGTGGTGATCGTCGCGCTCCTGGGAGCAGTTCTGATGGGGCTGCTCGCCATCCTGCCTGTGCCGTGGCCGGTCGGCCTTGGCGCCGGGCTGCTCGTCGGGCCCCTGGTCGCCCTGAACGCCTCGTGGGCACAGCTGCATGCTGCCCATCCCACCGACCCCCTGTCGCTGGGGCTGGCGAGCGCGTGGTGGGCGCGGTTTACGGCCGGCATGGCCCCCGGAGACCCGATTGGCTACAGCGTCGGGGACGACGCCTCGTTCTACCTGTTCCTGATCGGCCTGCTCATGTGGATCACGGGAGCCTGGTTGGCCTGGTGCGTACTGCGCTGGCGCCGGCCGCTGCTCGGGTTGGTGCCTGGCGCTGCCGCCTTTGCCACCAACCTTCTCAACTCCCCCAACCAGAACGGCTACACCCTGGTCATCCTCGTCCTGACCCTGGCGCTTCTCCTGTGGACCAACTACCTGTCGTCGGTCGCCAACGTCAATCGCGCTCGCGTCAAACTGACCGGAGACGCGCGCTGGGACTTCTGGGAGAGTGGCCTGGTTGCGATGGCGGCGATGATCGCCCTCTCGATACTGCTGCCTCCGATGTCGACAACCGACAGGACAGTCCAGATGCAGGCGGGCGCGTTCTCCAGCTGGGCCGCGCTCCAGGAGCGGCTCAACCACGCGGTCATCCTCGGTGGAGGGCCTGGCGGACAGACGGGATTCTCGACCGAGGTCTCGTTGCTGGGACCGCTGACCCAAAGCCCAACGGTCGTCTTCACCTACAACTACTCGTCGGCGCCGGGTCCCCGCTACTTCCGGGGGGTGGATGTGACCCAGACCTTGAACGGACAGTGGGAGTACCCGAGCTCGAGTCCCTTCTCGGTCACGATTGCCAAGGGTCAGCAACCCAGCTTTGCCGAGACCTATCAGAAGGTCGCGCTCACCGATTACCGGATCGACATGATCTCCCCTCCGGCCGGTTTTTCCGACATTCTTTTCTATCCCGGCACCCTCTTCCTCGCCGATCGAACGTCGATCGCGCATCAATCCAATCCCCCGAACACATCCAACCTTTCGCTCAATGCAATCGATCGGTTGTCGAGCTTTTTCCCGCCGAATTCCGTCGGCATCTACAACGTCACGACGCAGTATTCGATTGCCACGGCTGCCGAATTGCAGAAGGCAGGGACCAATTACCCCGCCTGGCTCGGTCCGTATTCAAGTCTGCCTTCAAGCGGGTACCGAAGCGGGACGGTCCTCAACAGCATCCACAAGCTCGCTTTGCAGATCGTGCAGGCTGCCAACGCACAGAACCCGTACGACGAGGCGACCGCCATCGAGACGTACCTGCGCGCCAATTACAAATACACGTTGAAGCCTCCTCAGGCCCCGCCCGGAGCGGATCGCCTTGCTTACTTCCTGTTCACCTCTAAGGCAGGCTACTGTCAATACTTCGCGTCAGCGATGGGGGACATGCTGCGCAGCCTGGGAATCCCAACGCAGCTGGTCAACGGCTTCGGGCCAGGGATCGTTGACACGACAACAGGCGCTTACGAGGTTCGCGAAGAGGACGCGCACACCTGGGTCGAGAGTTACTTCCCAGGCTACGGCTGGATCACCTTCGAGCCAACCCCCGACAACGTGTACACGCCGATCAACCGCGGCACGATCGGACCCAACACCTGCATCACCGATACGCGGTGCGACCCTCCGCCAAGCGTCCAGGGACCCTCGGCGAGTCCGAGCTCCAGACCGTCAGCCGTCACCGGGGGCGTGCCGGGCGGTCCAAAGGCAGGCGGCGGCGGCGGATTCAGCCTGCGCTTGCCGGACGCTGGAACGCTGACCAAGATAATTGGCGTGCTGCTCGCGCTCGTGCTCGTCCTGTTCGCGGCAGCTGCCCGCTACCTGAGGCCGCGCTCGGTGACTTTGGCGTGGCGGCGAACCCTTGCCCTGGCCCGCATGGCCGGGGCTGAACGCCGGCCGGGTGAGACCCCTAACGAGCTCGCCCGGCGCCTCGCGAGCAGGTTTCCTGAGGCAGCGGGCGCGCTGCGCTCGCTCGCCGACGGTTTCGTGGTCGCCGCCTATGCGCCGCCGGACCTGGCCCCGAGCGCGCGGGCTGCGGTCCTCGAGGCGTGGGCCGCCCTTCGCCCGCTCCTGCTGCGTCGAGTGGCGTCGCGCCTGCACGTGACCCGGGCCTGACCTCGCGCCCCCGCCGGGGTGGGACACTAGGCGCGTGACCGAAGGGGCAGTGACGGGACGAACCTACCCGCCGGTCACGTTCGAGATCGATGCTGAGCGTGCTGCCGCTTTCGCGCGCGCGATCGGCGCCGACCCCGCCCAAGGCGTGCCGCCGACCTTCGCCGCCGTCTACTCGCTGGGCGCCACCGCGTCGCAGCTGTTCGAGGATCCGCAAGCGGCGATCGACTTCGCAAGGCTCCTGCACGCGGAGCAGGAGTTCGAATGGACGCGCCACCCGCAACCCGGCGAAACCGTCATCTCCCATGGCCGGATCGCATCCGACATGAGCCGGCGTGGCATGCGTTTCGTTTCGTTCGAGACCGAGACGAAAGGGGCGCGAGGCGACGAAATCTGCAGATCGCGTGCGTTGTTCGTGATCCGCCAATGAAGCGGACCGTGACGTTCAGCCGAGAGCAGATCGCCGCCTATGCGGAGGCCTCGGGCGACCACAACCCGATCCACCTCGATGACGACTTCGCCCGCTCCGTTGGACTTCCGGGCGTCATCGCCCACGGAATGCTGCAGATGGGGATTGCGGGCACCGTGGCTGCCGACGCAGCCGGCGGAGGCGAGCGCCTGCGCCGTCTCGTGTGCAGGTTCGCGGGGATGGTCGTGCCCGGAGACGCAGTCACCTTCACGGCCGAGCCGAATGGGCCTCGCAAGCTCGACATCCGCGCGGTCAATGAGAACGGCGAGGCGGTGCTCACCAAGTCTTCGGCAGAGTACGTTTAGCCGCGCATGACGCTCGACTTCTCGCCGACTCCGGAGCAAGAGGCAATCAGGCAGCTCGCGCACGAGTTTGCCGAAAAAGAGATCAGGCCGGTCGCGGCACACCACGACGAAACCGAAGAGTTCCCGTACGAGGTCGTCAAGAAAGCGCACCGGCTCGGACTGACGCCGGCTGCGTTCCTGCCCGAGGAGTACGGCGGCCAGAACCTCGATTTCCTGACCGAGCTGATGATCAACGAGGAGCTTCACTGGGGCTGCGCCGGCATCGCCGTCTGCATCCAGTCCATGGCACTGGCGATGGCTGGCATTCGCGCGAGCGGGACGGAGGAGCAGAAGAAGCGCTGGTTGCCCGAGTTCACGAATCCGGACAAGCTGGTGCTTGGCGGCCTTGGCCTGACCGAGCCCGACTCCGGATCGGATGCGCTCGCCATGAAGACGCGCGCAACGCGCAGTGGCGACAGCTACGTGCTCAATGGGACCAAGCAGTTCTGCACCAATGGCGGCATCGCCGACTACCACGTCATCTACGCCAACACCGATCCGTCGAAAGGCCCGGCGGGCATCGCCTCCTTCCTGGTGCCTAAGGGCACGCCTGGCATGCGGATGGGCCGCAAGGAGCAGAAGCTGGGGGTGCGGGCCAGCCACACGGCGCAGGTGATCTTCGAGGACTGCCTGATTCCGCTCGACCATCGCCTTGGCGGCGAGCCCGACGCGGAGAATGCAGGCCCGGGCGCGCTCGGCGCCCTGATGACGCTGGAGGCGACGCGGCCAGGCGTCGCCGCCGGTGCGCTTGGCATCGCGCGAGCCGCCTACGAGTTCGCTCTGGACTACGCGCGGGACCGCAAGCAGTTCGGCAAGCCGCTGTGGCAGCACGAGGCGATCGGATTCAAACTCGCGGACATGGCGATGAAGATCGATGCCGCACGGCTCCTCATCTGGCGCGCAGGTTGGATGGCCACCCAGGGGCAACCGTTCGAGCGAGCCGAGGGATCGATGGCCAAGTGCTTCGCCGCTGACGTGGCGATGGAGGTGACGACCGACGCCATCCAGGTCCTGGGCGGATACGGATATATAAAGGAGTACCCGGTCGAGAAATGGTTCCGCGATGCCAAGATCTACCAGATCTGGGAGGGAACCGCGGAAATACAGAGGCTTGTCATCTCGCGCGCGATCTCCGGCTCACGCGGGACCATCAGGTTGAGGGGGTAAGGGGATGTTCGACCTATCGGGAAGAGTGGCAGTCGTCACCGGCGCTTCGCGCGGCCTCGGGCGCCAGGACGCGTTGACCCTCGCCCAGGCGGGAGCCGACGTCGTCATCACCGACATCCTGGTCGAGGACGACCCTGACCTGCAGAAGTCGGCTGAGGAGCTGGGCTCGGCGCTCGCCCAATACGCGACCTCGCAGGGGTGGGTGCATACGAATCAGACCGCCGAAGAGGTTCGCAAGATGGGACGGCGCTCGCTCGCCATCAAGATGGACGTCACCAATCGCGAGCAGGTCCGCGAGGTCTTCAAGAAGGTCAAGGACGAGTTCGGGCGCATCGACATCCTGGTCAACAATGCGGCGACCCTGGACAACGCGGCGCAGATTCAGAACATGAGCTACGAGCTCTGGGATCGAGACATCAAGGTCAACCTCACCGGCGCGTTCAACTGCACCAAAGAGGTATGGCCGTACATGATCGAGCAGAAGTGGGGCCGCGTCATCTTCATGGCGTCCGTGGCCGGGACGATGGGAGGCTTTGGCCAAGCCAGCTATTCGGCGTCCAAGATGGCTGTCATCGCGCTCGCGAAGACAGCCGCGCTCGAGGGCGGCCGCTACAACATCACAGCGAACGCGATAGTGCCGGGCGTCATCGGCACCGAGGCCTTCAACATGGGCAATCCTGATATGAACGAACGGATCACGAAGCGGACAGTCTTCAAGCGCCCGGGCGAGCCAGTGGACATCTCACACGCGATCGCTTTCCTGTGCTCGAACGAGGCCGGCTACATCACGGGCACAACGCTCGAGGTCGCGGGCGGCATTCCACTCTTCACTTTCTAGGGTTTCGGACACAGTTGGGCGATTGCGTCGACATCAGGCGCGAGGGCGCGATAGCGCGCGTGGTCATGCATCGAAAAGGCAACAACGGCATCGCCGAGGACCTGATGTCGGAGCTCGCGGAGGCTTTCACGGAGCTCGGTGAAGACCCCGCTGCGCGGGTGATCGTGCTCGCATCCGAATACGAGAAATACTTCAGCGTCGGCGCCGACCTGACGATGCTGGCCGGGATCGATCGCGAATCGCCTGACGCTACCGACCAGATCGCCGGCTTCATGACGCGCATGAACGCCAACTTCTCGGTCATCGAGGCCTGCCCCAAGCCCGTCATCGCAGCGATCAATGGGCACGCCCTCGGCGGCGGCAGTGAGCTCACCCTCTGCTGCGACTTCCGGGTCATGGTCGAAGACGGACGCTCGAGGATCGGCCAGACGGAATCCTCGTTGGGAATCATCCCGGGGGCCGGCGGCACGCAGCGGCTGCCGCGCCTGATCGGCAGGGCCAGGGCAACGCGCTACCTGATCGAGTCGACCCGCCTATCAGCCAAAGAGGCAGAAGCGGTCGGGTGGGTGGATAAGGCGGTGACCCCCGAGGAGTTCGGGGGCGCTGTCGACGCGCTTGCCGGCAAGCTGTCGAAAGCCGCCACCTTCGCCATCGCGATGATCAAGGACGCGGTGCGGCGGGGATACGCCCTACCGCTGGATCAGGCGCTCGAGATCGAGGCGCACAACTTTGCGCGGGCCGCGCTCAGCACCGATGCCGCGATCGGCATCATGAGCTTTCTAAGCAAGCAGGAGCCGGAGTTCACGGGCTCCTGAGGCGCTCTGTCGATTTGCCTGAGGTCGATTCGTCGTCGGGGTGAAGCGGCGATCCCAGACCGCTAGCGGGAGACAAGAATGAAGTACATCATGATGTTCGCCGGATCGGCAGACGACCATGAACAGTGGGAGAGAAGATGCCGAAGGCCGCGGCCGAAGCCGCCTAGGCGCGCGTTGGGCAGTGGTTCGAGGAGCACAGCCGGTCGGGAAGCGTCGGCGGTGAGGAACTCCAGGGACCTCACACCGCCACCACCGCGCGCCGCAAGAACGGCAAGGTGACCGTGACCGACGGGCCGTTCATCGTTTCGAAAGAGGTTCTCGGCGGTTTCGCCATCGTTGACGTCAAAGATCTGGATGAAGCCCTGGCGATGGCCAAGTCCTGGCCCGGCGGCGACCTGGTCGAGGTTCGGCCGATCGTCGATCCCTCATCAGAGCGGGGCCGCTGAGGAGCGAGACCAGCAGCGCACAGGCGGTCCAGGCCGCCAGCGCCGTCTTCCGCGAGGCGGCCGGACGTCTGACGTTCCCAGAGCGGAAGCTGCGCGGAGGAGGCTAGTGCTTGTTCTCGCCGTGCATCCCGAGCTGCGCGGTTCGCCGGCGCACGATCGCAACGACCTCGTCGACCCGCTTCGGGTCGGTGCCGAGACAGCGGATGACCAGCTCTTTGGTCTCGAAGTTTGGATACGAGCCGACCGAGACGTCTGGGAATGACGCTTCTAGCTCGCGCATCAGCGGATAGAACTTGGCTTCCACCGCGAACCTGAACCGCACCTCGCGGACAGTGGCGGCCGAGCCTTCGGCCAGGAACTCCGGCTCGATTTCCTCGGTGAAGATGCCCTTCAGCTCCAGCGGCACGCCAGGAAGAACGAACAGGCGCTTGCCGTTCGCCTCGTAGAGGACGCCGGGGGCCATACCGCGGCGGTTCTTGAAGACGTGCGCTGGGTCGGCGGGAATGCGAGCCATCCGCAGGTTGCCTTCGGTGACATCGGGCGAATCTAGGAGGCCCGCCTCGTGCATGCGGCGCACTCGCCGCTCAATGCGCTGGCGCGTCTCCTCCCAGATGATCAGCTCGCGTCCCAAGACCTGCGCCAGCGACGCAAAAGTCCTGTCGTCGGGAGTCGGGCCGAGGCCGCCGCTGCAGAAGACGTGGGTCACCTCGGGGTCGTCGAGCTCGCGCTGAACCTGCTCGACGATCTCGTTTGGGCGGTCGCGGATGCCGCTGATCCGCTTGACCGGATAGCCGAGGATGCGCAGCCGCTCGGCGAGCCAGGCCGAGTTGGTGTCCAGGGTGAAGCCGCCGACGAGCTCGTCTCCAATCGCCACGATGCTCGACGACGCCATGCGGGGGAAGATACTCGATGGATGAAGTCAGAGCGCCTTCATGGCGTCATCAAGGGAGACGTTCAGGGCGTTGGCTTCCGCTTTTTTCTGATCCGGCGCGCTCAAGCGCTCGGGCTGACCGGTTGGGTGACGAACCGGGACGACGGCGTCGTCGAGTTCGTTGCCGAGGGAGCTCGGCCCGCCCTGGAACAGCTGGAACGAGCCGCATACGAGGGTCCTCGCCAGGCCCGTGTGAGCGCCGTCGAGGTCAACTGGTCCGAAGCGACAGGGGACCTAAGCCGCTTCGACATCACCTAGTTCGTATAACCTAACGCTCCGCGTCAGCACCTGATTCAACAAGAGCGGTAGTGGAGGGCGTCGTCACTTAATGGATCCCAATACAGTCCTGTTCGCCGTGGCCGGTGGCGTGGCCGCGGTCCTGTTTGCCGGCGTCCTCATTGTCCTCGTCCTGCGCACCCCGCCCGGTAACGTGCGCATGCAGGAGATCGCGGCGGCCATCCAGGAGGGGGCCTCCGCCTACCTGAACCGTCAGTACACGGTCATTGCGATCATCGGCATCGTCATCGCGATCGCGATCGGCCTGGCGATCAACTGGAAGACAGCGGCGCTCTACGTCGTCGGCGCGGTGCTTTCGGCGGCCGCCGGCTACGTCGGTATGAATATCGCGGTTCGCTCCAACCTCCGCACCGCGGAAGCGGCACGCGGCGGGCTCAACCAAGCGCTCCAGGTGGCGTTCCGCGGCGGCTCCGTCACGGGATTCATGGTCGTGGGACTCGGGCTGCTCGGAGTCGCGGGTGCGTATTACGTCTTCAAGGACCCGAACGCCCTCGTCGGCCTCGCCTTCGGCGCGAGCCTCGTGTCGGTCTTCGCCCGGCTGGGCGGCGGCATCTACACCAAGGCGGCCGACGTCGGCGCTGACCTGGTCGGCAAGGTCGAGGCCGGCATTCCCGAGGACGACCCTCGAAACCCGGCCGTCATCGCGGACAACGTGGGGGACAACGTCGGGGACTGCGCCGGCATGGCCGCCGACCTGTTCGAGACCTACGCCGTAACCATGATCGCGGCGATCCTTCTCGGCTCGCTGCTGTTCAAGGACCAGATCGGCTGGGTGATCTACCCGCTCCTGCTCGGAGCCGTCAGCGTCGTCGGTTCGATCGTCGGCACTTTCTTCGTGCGCGTGTTCAACCCGAACTGGATCATGGGCGCGCTTTACGCCGGGCTGCTCGTGGCGGTGGTGATCGCCATCGGCGGCTTCTACTTCGTCACTCAGTACATGACCGGCAATGGATACCTGAAGGCCGGCGCCGGCGTGTCCGACCCGAACAACCTCTTCTACGCAGGGCTGATCGGCGTGGTGATCACTGTCCTGATCGTCGCCATCACCGAGTACTTCACGGAGACCAGGTACTGGCCGGTGCACCTCATCGCCAAGGCATCGGTGACGGGGCACGCGACCAACATCATCGCCGGCCAGGCGATCGGGATGATGGCGACCGCGCTGCCTGTAACTGTGATCGGGATCGGCATCCTGGTCAGCTACCAGCTCGGCGGCCTGTACGGAATCGCGATCGCCGCGACGGCCATGCTTTCGATGACCGGCATCATCGTCGCGATCGACTCCTACGGGCCGATCACCGACAACGCAGGCGGCATCGCCGAGATGGCCGACCTACCCGAGTCCGTCAGAACGGTCACGGATCGCCTGGACGCGGTCGGCAACACCACCAAAGCCGTGACCAAGGGGTACGCGATCGGGTCGGCGGGACTGGCGGCTCTGGTCCTTTTCTCCTCCTACACGCAGGAGCTCGCGCGCGCTGGCCACCCCACCAGCTTCGACCTCTCTGACCCGCACGTGATCGTCGGTCTGTTCTTCGGCGGCATCCTGCCCTTCCTGTTCGGCTCGCTGGCAATGCTGGCGGTCGGCCGCGCCGGCGGCCTGGTGGTCGAAGAGGTTCGGCGCCAGTTCCGCGAGATCAAGGGGATCATGGAGGGCACCGGCAAGCCCGAGTACGGGACCGCGGTCCGGATTGTGACCGCGGCGGCTCAGCGCGAGATGATCCTGCCCGGCATCATCCCGGTCCTCGCGCCTCTGGCGGTGGGCTACATCCTCGGCCCGCAGGCGCTCGGCGGAATGCTCATCGGCGCGATCGTCACCGGGCTGTTCCTGGCGCTCCAGATGACCAGCGGCGGCGCGGCCTGGGACAACGCGAAGAAGTTCATCGAGGAAGGCAACCTCGGCGGCAAGGGATCCGAGGCTCACAAGGCCTCGGTGACCGGCGATACGGTGGGCGACCCGAACAAGGACACCGCCGGACCGGCCATCAACCCGATGATCAAGGTCATCAACATCATCGCGATCCTGATCGCGGCGTCGGTCGCGGCTCACCACCTGGTTCAGTAGGGTCCTCTCTGCCGGGCCAGGCCCGGCACCGCCCCATAGATAGAGAAGTCGGCCGCTAGACTCGTCTCGAGAGGGTGGACGACTACCAGAAGGAGATCGCGGACCTCGAGGTCCAGGTCGAGCAGCTGGTCGAGGCCGAGGGCGACGCCAAGACCATTGCCGAGCTGTCGATGCAGCTCGAGATTCTGAGGGCGATCTACTCGCGCGCGATTGACCTACTGGCCCGCGGCCGGTCGGATGAGGCGTTGCGGTATGGCCTTCGCATTCAAGGCTACGGCGACTGGACGCTCGACAACGTCTACGCGTTCGTATACGAGCGGGCGGTGGAGCTGGAGCCCAAGGCCCACAGCGCGTTTGTCGGCGGCATCAAAACGACCGATTTCGCGCTTCTTCTCAACTCATAATCTGGGGTTATGGAAACCCCGCTCACTCCACTCGAATTTGCCCGGCGCGCTCGCAAGCTCTACGGCGGGCGTGAGGCTGTCGTCGACGGCGACCTGCGCCTGACGTACAAAGAATTTTTCGACCGCTGTGATCGATGGTCGGCGGCTCTGCAGGGCCTCGGAGTGGGGAAGGGCGACAGGGTCGCTTACATCGCGCCGAATACGCATGAGCAGCTCGAGTCGTTCTACGCGGTGCCCCAGATCGGCGCTGTTCTCGTCCCCATCAACTACCGACTGACCGCCGACGACTTCGTCTACATCACCTCGCACTCCGGCGCGAAGGTCCTTTGCGTACATCCCGATTACCTCGACGCCGTCGACGGGGTGCGCGACCAGCTGCGCGAAGTCGAGCACTTTGTGAGCCTTGGGCCGGCAGGCGGCCGAAAGGGGTGGCACGAGTACGAGGCGGCGCTCGCCGGGACCAAGACGAACTTCAAGCGGCCTGAGATCGCTGAGAGCGACCTCCTCACGATCAACTACACGAGCGGCACGACCGCCAAGCCCAAGGGCGTCATGATCACGCACCGAAACGCGTGGGCGAACGTGGTCGGAACCCTCGTCCACTTTCACATCACAGTCGATGATCGGTATCTGTGGACGCTGCCGATGTTCCACGCCAACGGGTGGACCTTTGTGTGGATCATCACGGCCGTGGGCGGCACGCATGTCTGCCTGCCCAAGGTCGAACCCGTTCGAGTCTTCGACCTCATCCGCAAGGAGAAGGTCGGCTGGCTGTGCGCAGCGCCCACCATCCTGATCGCGCTGGCCAATGCGCCGGCTGACGTTCGAGGCGTGGTGCCGAGAGGGGTTCAGGTCATCACGGCGGGGGCGGCCCCCGCGGCGGCCACCATCGAGCGCATGGAGGGTGACCTCGGCTGGGAGGTCACCCAGGTTTACGGGCTGACCGAGACGGCGCCTTTCATCACTATCTGCGAGCCGCGCCCAGAGCACAAGAAGCTAGGCGTCACCGAGCGCGGGGTCATCAAGGCGTTGACGGGGGTGGAGCTGATCACGTCGGGTGAGCTGCGGGTGGTCGACTCGGAGGGCAAGGAGGTGGCGGCGGACGGGCAAACCCTGGGCGAGATCGTCGCGCGCGGCAACGTGATCATGCTGGGCTACTACAACGACCCGGAGGCGACCAAGAAAGTCATGGGCGACGGCTGGTTCCACACGGGCGATGCGGCGGTGCTGCACCCTGACGGCTACGTCGAGATCCGCGACCGCATCAAGGACGTGATCATCAGCGGGGGAGAGAACATCTCGAGCCTGGAGGTCGAAGGCGTCCTGCTGCGCCACCCGGCGGTTCAGGAGGCGGCGATCGTCGGCCTGCCGCACGAGAAGTGGGGGGAGGCGCCCCACGCGTATGTCGTCCTGAAGGCCGGCGCCACCGCCACGGAGGCAGAGCTGATCAAGCTGTGCCGCGACCGGCTGGCTCATTTCAAAGCGCCGCACAGCGTGACTTTTGTGCAGGAACTGCCAAAGACGGCAACCGGGAAGATCCAGAAGTACGTCCTACGGAAGGGAGCGGCAGCAGTAGTCAGACAGTAGGCATCGGCAGGCCGCGGGTTACTCGGCCACTTAGGCTTGGCTCGCCGAAGGCGATCGACCCGGCAGCTGCGGCTTCCGTCGTGTCGCAGCTGGCGCTGATCCGCGCTGTCGACCCAGCTGGATCATGTCGCTCCGGTGCCCCTGAGCGGGCAAGGATCGAAGGTCCTCTGCTTTACCACCAGGCTCGCCTTCTCGCCACCCGCCAGTAGTAGCGATCCTCAACCCACTTGAACGGCGCGACCCGATACAGCGAGCCAAGCACGAACCAGCCGCCACCCAGCGCCCTCAAAGCCCGGTTGATCGCAGCCGCCCCCTCAAACCTCCGCCCACCCTCGTCAACCGCCCACGCCGCCCGATCCGCCTCCCCCCGAGTCAAACCCAACGCCTCGATCAAACCCGCCTCCTGGTTGGCCCGCACCGAGACCCGCCCATGCCCGTCCCGCCGCTCCACCCACCGCGCCAACCGAGCGCAGAACTCGCACTCCCCGTCGTACACCAGGGTCACCCCGCCGTCCGCCACCCCCCGAAACTACACTGACACTTGAGATGGGGGGCCTCGATCTGCCGGACCGCTACAACGTCGGCGCCGACCTTCTCCACCGCAACCTGAAGACCCGCGCCTCCAAGGTTGCCATCCACTCAGCCACCGCGGACGTCACCTACGGCGACCTCTGCAAGCTTGCCTGCGGCGGCGCGCGCACCCTCATGGACCTCGGCGTCCGCCGCGAGGAGAGAGTCCTTCTCGTCGCCTACGACAGCCCGGGATGGGTGGCTTTTTTTCTCGGCGCGATCTGGATGGGCGCGGTTCCCGTTCCCGTCAACCCCCTCCTCCAACGCAGCGAGGACTACGACCACTACCTCGACGACTCCCTGGCCCGTGTCGTGATCGTGGACGCGAACACCGAAGAGAAGGTAAGCGCGGCCGCCCAGCGCGCCTCCACCAAACCTGTGGTGCTGCGCGCCGACCAGATCGCCGCCGGCCCCGACGTTCCAGTGGCGCCGACGCGCAAGGACGACATGGCCTTCTGGCTCTACAGCTCCGGCTCGACCGGCAAGCCCAAAGCCGTCGTGCACCTGCAGCACGACATCCCGTACACGTGCTTCACGTATGGGGAGCAGGTCCTCGGCATCACCGAGCGCGACGTCACGTTCTCGACCACGGGCCTCTTCCACGCCTACGGCTTCGGCAACAACCTATCGATGCCTTACTGGGTGGGCGCCACCACCGTCCTGCATGCCGGACGCAGCACTCCGGCGACTGCCCTCGACACGATCGAGAAGCGCCGCCCGACGCTGTTCTTCTCCGCCCCAACCCTGTACAACGCGATCCTCAACTTCGAGGGGGCGAAGGACCGCGACCTCTCCTCGATCCGCCACTGCGTAGCGGCGGCCGAAGCGCTGCCAGCGGAGGTCTGGCGACGGTGGAAAGACGCGTTCGGGCTCACCATCCTGGACGGCGTCGGGTCCACCGAGATGCTGCACATCTACTGCTCCAACCGGTTGGACGATGTGAGGCCCGGCTCCAGCGGCAAACCGGTTCCCGGCTACGAGCTGAAGATCCTCGACGACGCAGGCAACGAGGTGCCCAAGGGTAACGCCGGCGACCTTTACGTGAAGGGCGACAGCGCGCTTGCCCTCTACTGGGCCCAGCACGAGAAATCCAAGCGCTCGATTCTGGGGGACTGGTTCTTCACCGGCGATCGGTATCGCCTCGACGACGATGGCTACTACTGGTACGAGGGCCGATCCGACGACATGATCAAGGTGAGCGGTCTGTGGGTCTCGCCGATCGAGATCGAGTCCGTTCTCCTCGAGCATCCATCTGTCGCGGAGAGTGCGGTGGTCGGGATCGAAGTCGATGGCTTCAACAAGATCAAAGCCTTCGTCATCATCAAGGGCGCAGTCACGCCCGATGATTCGCTGGCGGCCGCGCTCCAGGAGCATTGCAAGCAGCGCCTCCAGCGCTACCAGTACCCGCACCTAATCGATTTCGTCCAGGAGCTGCCGAAAACCGCAACGGGCAAGATCCAGCGCTACAAGCTGCGCGAACCCGCGCGCGAAGCGGCCTCCGCGTAGTGCCAAAAGGCATCGCGGTCCTACCCTGCGACGGGGCGGGGAAGGAGGTCGTGCCGGAGGCGATCAAGGTCTTGCGCGCGGCGGGCGCCGACCTCGAGTTCGAAGAGTTCGACGTCAACGCAGACGCCTACCTTCGCGACGGCGTCCCCATCACCGACAAGGTGTGGGCGGAGGTTGCCAAGGCGGATTCGATCCTCTTTGGTGCCGTGGGCGATCCCCGCGTCAACGACACGGGCTACCTCGCCGGTGTCCTGCTCCGCCTCCGCTTCGAGCTCGACCTCTACGTAAATCTTCGGCCGGCCAAGCTCTACGACGATCGGCTTTCACCACTGCGGCGTGAGGATCGGCGCCACGTCGACCTCATGACGGTCCGGGAGAACACCGAAGGCCTTTATGTCGGGATGGGCGGACGCTTCAAGAAAGGAACTCAGGACGAGATCGCGACCCAGGAGGACGTCAACACCCACCTTGGAGTGACGCGCATCCTCGAGCACGCATTCAAAGTGGCGCGGCGCGAAGTCGTGATGATCGACAAGTCCAACGCCATGACCTATGCCGGCGGCCTCTGGCAGGAGCGCTGGCAGGCGGTTGCCGGGCAGCACCCGAAGACGAAAACGCGCCATCTGCTCGTCGACGCCGCGGCGATGCAGCTGGTCAGGGACCCGACCCAGTTCGATGTCATCGTCACCGGGAATCTCTTCGGCGACATCCTGTCCGACCTCACCGCGGAGCTCGTCGGTGGGATGGGCGTAGCGCCGTCCGCGAACATCAATCCCAAGACGGGCCGCGGCCTCTTCGAGCCTGTCCACGGCACTGCGCCCGACATCGCAGGCAAGGGCCTCGTCAATCCGATCGGGGCGATCCTGAGCGCCTCTATGATGGTGAGACACCTGGGTGCTCCTGAAATGGCAGACGCGATCGAGGGTGCGGTCGAATCGGCCATCCGAGCGCGCGAGTGCACGCGCGACATCGGAGGCGACCTGTCCACCTCCCAGGCTGGGGACGCTGTTGCGAAGAGGCTGAGGGATTAATCGAAATGCCAATGACGATGACCGAGAAGATCCTGGCTCGCGGTGCCGGGCGCGAGAGCGTGGCTCCGGGTGACCTGGTGCTGGCCAAGGTCGATTTCGCGATGGGCCACGACCTTACGATCCCGCCGGCGGGCCGGATCATGCGCGAGCAGATGGGCGCGGAGAAGATCTGGGATCCCGACCGCGTCGCGGTGACCCAGGACCATTTTCAGCCTGCCAAGGATGCGGCGAGCGCCACGCTGGGTCGCCTGACGCGCGAGTTTTCGCACGACATGGGCATCAAGTGGTACTTCGAGGTGGGACAGGGCGGAATCTGCCACACGGTGCTGCCGGAGAACGGCCTGGTGCTACCCGGCGAGCTCGTCGTGGGAGCCGACTCGCACAGCTGCACATACGGGGCGCTCAACAACTTCGCGACCGGCATCGGCTCGACCGACCTTGCCTGCGTCTTTGCGCTGGGCGAGCTGTGGTTCCGGGTGCCGGAGACGCTGAAGTTCGTTTATCGCAACCGCCTCAAGGAATGGGTCGAGGCGAAGGACCTCATCCTCTATGTCATTGGCCAGATCGGCGTCGACGGCGCTCGGTCGAAAGCGATGGAGCACACCGGCGAGGCTCTGCGCCACATCGACATGGAGGCGCGGCTGACCATGACCAACATGGCGATCGAGGCCGGCGCCAAGAACGGGATCATGGAGTTCGACGAGATCACGAAGGAGTACCTCGACGGCCGCGCCAAACGGGCCTACACGCCCGTCACCTCCGACCCCGACGCGACCTACGAAAAGGTCTTCGAGTTCGACGCCGAGAAGGTCGAGCTCGGCGTCGCCAAGCCGATGTCGCCCGACAACTACGCGCCGCTGTCTGAGGTCGCGGGTACCAAGCTCGACCAGGTCTTCATCGGCTCCTGCACCAACTCGCGCATCACCGATTTGCGACGCGCCGCAGCCGTCCTCGACGGCCACAAGGTCGCCCCCGGCGTCCGGCTCATCATCACTCCCTCCTCGCACCAGGTCGCCATCCAGGCGGAGAAAGAAGGCTTGATCGGGATCTTCCTCGCCTCCGGCGCCGCCTGGACGACAGCGACTTGCGGCGCCTGTCTGGGGGGACACATGGGGGTGCTGGGCGAAGGCGAGGTCTGCCTGAGCACCACCAACCGCAATTTCCCCGGCCGCATGGGCCACCCCAAGGCGATGGTCTATCTCTCCAATCCAGCCGTCGCCGCGGCGAGTGCGGTGACCGGCGTCATCACCCACCCGGGAGAGGTCCTGAAGAAGATGCCGGCAGGGATCGCGTGACGGTGTCTCAGGTCGTCAGGGGAAAGTCCTGGAAGTTCGGGGCCAACATCGACACCGACCAGATCATCCCTGCCAAGTACGCCATCTACTCCCTCGACGAGAAGGAGCTCGGCAAGCATGCGATGGAAGGCGTGCCGGGGCGCGAGGGCTGGGCGGCGCAGGTGTCGCCAGGAGACATCCTTGTCGCCGCCTCCAACTTTGGCTGTGGCTCATCGCGTGAGATTGCTCCAGTCGCCATTCGAGGCGCCGGCATCTCGCTGGTCATCGCTGACTCGTACGCGCGCATCTTCTTTCGCAACGCGATCAACATGGGCTACCCCATCCTGCAGTCGCCGCAGGCGGCCGAAGGCATCTCCGAAGGCGATGAGCTGGAGGTGGACCTCGAAGAGGGGATCGTGCGCAATTTCACCAAAGGCGACGAGTACCGCTGCGAGGCGTTCCCCGCCTTCATGAACGAGCTCATCCACATGGGCGGACTCGTGCCGTGGGTGCGCAAGCGGCTGGAAGAGCGGCGGCACTCGGCCGCGCGCACCGCCTGACCTTGGAAGGCGTCAAGCCGGTCGAGCTCCAGGAGCCGCTGGCGGAGCTGGCCCGAGACCCCAAGCAGTTCAACCACGACCTTCAGTTTCCACCCGCCGGCAAGATTCGCGTCTACGACGACACCCTCCGCGATGGCGAGCAGATGCCCGGCGTCGCCCTCTCGCCCAAGGCCAAGTACGAGCTCGCACGCATGCTCTCCGACATCGGGGTCCACATCATGGACGTCGGCTTCCCGTCGGTCTCTGAGAGCGAGCGCGAAACCCTGCGGCTCATTCTCGAAGGTCGCAAGCGCGGCGAGATCCGGCCCGACCTCGAGGTGGTTTGCATGATGCGCTCGAACAAGGGCGACATCGACGCCACCATGCGCGTCATCGATGAGCTCGGGCACAAGCGCGACGAGGTGACGTACTTCATCTTCACCTCTGCATCCGATCTACACGTCAAGTACAAGCTGGGCAAGACGCTGTTGCATCGGGACGGCATTCCCGAGTCCGAGTGGTTGGAGCTGCCCGTGTCGCACTACCGCGCGGCCAACCTTCGGATGCTTTGCGAGGCGATCAGCTACGCGCGCGAGCAGGGCGCCACCTCGATCGAGTTCGGTGGGGAAGATGGGAGTCGCGCGGATGTCGACTACATCGGCGAGATCCACCGCGAGGGCCTGAAAGCCGGCGGTACCCGCCCTTCGACTCCGGACACCGTGGGTTGCTACTCGCCTTTCGCCGTGCGCGAGTACATCCCCCAGATCAAAGCGGCCGCTCCCGACGCGCCGCTGGTCGTCCATTTCCATAATGACCTCGGTCTCGGCGCCTGGAACACCGTCATGGCGCTGGGGTCTGGAGCTGAAGTTTTCACCACCAGCGTCAACGGGATCGGCGAGCGGACTGGCAACGCTCCGATGCACCAGGTGCTCTTGCAGCTCCGCTACCTCTTCGGCATTGAGATCCCGCACTTCAAATACGAGAAGCTTCGTGACCTCGCCCGCCATCTCGAGCTCGTGAGCGGCATCCCGGTGCAGCCGACCGAACCGGGCATCGGCCTCAACGTGTTCACGCATGAGTCAGGGATCCACACCGCCGGCATGCTCATCCACCCGGCGATCTATCAGTTCATGCCGCCGGCCGACCTGGGCGCCCAGGTCGAGTACGTGTACGGCAAGCACTCGGGCGCCGTTGCCATCGAGCATGCGTTGCGGGAGGCGGGCATTCCGCCGGCGCCCGAGCTCGTGGCCAAGGTGATGAACGAGGTCAAGCGCATCCGTGAAGAGCGCGCGGAACGTGCCGACTTCTCCGAGTTCCACCGTCGCTATTACGACCATCTCAATCGCCTGGGTCTCACTGGGGAAGAGGTGGCCGACATCGCCAGAGCGCTGGCATCCACGGCATAGACTAAAGGCCGATGGCCAAGGCGACAGTCGTGGCTCCCGCCGGCGCCAAGGAGGAGTACCTCCGGCTCCACCACTGGATGTGCATGGCCAAGGCGCTCGACGACCGGATGCACATGCTGGTCAAGCAGGGCCGGGCTCCGTTCGTCGGCTCGAGCCGCGGCCACGAAGGCATCCAGGTCGCATCCACCGCCGCCTTGGGGCCCGACGACTGGCTCGTGCCCCATTACCGTGGCCTGGCCAACTCGATAGTTCGCGGGCTGACGATGAAGGAGTGGATGCTGGCGGTGTTCGCCAAGGCTGCCGATCCGCTGTCGGCCGGTCGCAACATCCCCGGCGGCTGCTACAGCTACCACCGCCTCAAGATCGCGCCTGTGTCGCAGGTCGTCGCGTCCTGGGTGCCTAAGGCGGCGGGAATCGCGTACGCCGCCAAGCTCAGAGGCGAGCGTTCGGTGACGCTGTGCACGTTTGGCGATGGGGCGGCGAGCCAGGGCGCCTTCCACGAGGGGGTCAACTTCGCGGCGGTCCACCGCCTGCCAGTCGTCTTCGTCTGCGAGAACAACAGCTACGCCATCAGCGTTCCCATCCGGCTGCAGATGGCGAACCCCAACGTCGCCGATCGCGCCGCGGGCTACGGCATTGCCGGGGCCACGGTCGATGGCACCGACGTTCCCGCCTGCTACGCACTATGCAAAGAGGCGGTGGAGAGAGCTCGACGAGGCGATGGACCGACTCTGATCGACGCCAAGGTCTGGCGCATGAACTCCCACACGTCCGAGGACAACCACGTGAAATACCGCGGCCAGGAAGAGATCGACGCGGCGGCCGCACACGACCCGGTAGCTCGCTTCGGCGCGTGGCTGATCGAGCGTGGCTGGCTGACAGCCGATGACCTCGCGCGTGCGCAGGCTGGGTGCGACGCTGAGGCTTCTGAGGCTGCCGATTGGGCCGAGCAACAGCCCGACCCGATTGCAGAGGACGCCCTCAAGAACGTATTCGCGTAGCGTTGATGCGCGCTGCGGGGTTGTTGCCGCGGCGATAGACTGACCGCCCAGTGGACCAACAGAAAAAAGAACCGCAACCGCATGACCAGACGGAGCCGGAGCTGCCTTTGGTGACGCCTGCCTTCGACCCGCTGACAGAACCCGAGCTCCCATTGCAGGCGGAAGCTCAGGCGGCTCAGGCGACGGTCGAGGCCACAACAGAAACCAAGCCAGGGGTCGAGTCGGAGGCGCCGTCACCAATTGGAACCAAGGCCCTCCAGGAAACCCTGGAGGGGGAGCCGAAGCCGGCTCTACCGATGAAGACCGCGCCCTCATGGGCACAGACCAACCCCCCGGATGAGGCGCCGGTGGCGGTCGAGGACGAGACTGAGCCCAAGCCGGCCGTGCCGATGCAGAAGCCCGCGCCCTCATGGGCGCAGACTTCTCCTCCTCCGGTCGAAGCGGCGGGCGATCCGGAGCCCAGTCCATCGTCGCCGCCCGCTCGGTCGGCGCCGCTGACCTGGCCGCCAAAGGCGCAGCCTGACGCGCCACTTCCGACCCAGAGTGAGATCTGGCCGCCGGAGCCTCCCACTGAGCACACGATGCCGGCGTGGCCAGCGTCCGCGTTTGGCGACACCGATTCCCAGCTGCCGGACCTGCCCGCGGGGCCAACTCCGTCCGAGTGGAAGCCGGCCGCGCCGCGCGCTGCGTCGGCGACCTCTGGTTCGGAGGCGGCCAAGACACGCCCCCCCGGCACGGCGTCGCCGGCGATGAGCACCGCTCCGACCATGCCGCCCGCGACGGCGCCTCCCGCGAGTTCGGCAGCGGCGATAGTCCCACCCGCGACGGTGCCGCCGGCCACCGTCCCACCGGTCACCTCGCCGACGGCGACGGTGCCGCCCGCGACGCTGCCTGCGACTGCGCCGACGAAGACGGTCCCGCCGGCGGCTTCCCCCAAATCCGAGGCCACAGCCGAAAGCGTTCCGCAGGCCCCGCCTGAATCACCTGCGACCGCCCCAAAGCCTCCGGCGGCGATCGAGCCGGACGCGGAGGCACCGCCACCGCGGGGCAGCACTGCAGTGCCGGCCTGGGCGCCCGAAATCGCGCCCGCCGCCGCGCGCTCGCCAGAGCAGGAGACGCAATGGCCGGCGGTGGTCGATATTCCGTCGTGGGCTCCCCAGATCCACGTCGCCCCGGCCAGCCCAGCAGCGTCGGCGCCAGCGTCGGCGCCTGCACCACAGCCACCCGCAGCGCCTCCCGCCGCGAAAGCGCCTGCGGCGCCCGTCGCCCCGGCCCAGCCGTCGGCCCCCCGGGCGCCTGCGTCGGCGCCGGCGGCGGCCGGTTCGACCGCCTCGTCCTCGTGGTCGGTCGTCGATCAGAAGCGGGTCGAGGACACCGTCAAGAAAGAGGTGCCAACTCCAGAGGATCGGTCGTACGCCGAATGGTTTGCGTGGGCCAAGAGGGGTGGCGCGCCCGTGCCCGCATGCCACGCCGCCGCCCAGGCGGCCTTCGCCGCGCTGTCGAGCGGCAAGGATGTGGCCGCCGCGGCTCAAATTGCGGCCGCCGCGATGGCGTCGCCGCCGCTGTCCGTTGAGGCCGGTCGCCAGACCTATTGCGCCTGGTTCGCCCTCGCCAACATCGACCTGAACCTTGACCAGGCGCGCGCCCACCTTTTCGCCACGGCGGCGCTCCACGCCCTCGACCGGGGCGCCGACGCCAAAGGCGCGCACTCGGCCGGCTTGGAGGCGGCCGGGATCAAGTAGCCTCTGGGCGCGGCCAAGACTGCCTCCAGCCACGCCGCCGGCTGGGCGGTCATCGCGGCGCTCTTTGCCGCGACGACCTGCGTTGAGAGCATGTCGTGGACGCAGCTGACGGCGTATACGCCTTTCTACCTGCGCGAGCTTCACGTGCCGGCGGACCAGGTGCCGGGCTGGATCGCGGCCATGTCGAGCCTGGGCTGGATCCTCGCGCTTCCTCTAGCACCCTTCTGGGGAGTGCTCGCGGACCGCTATAGTCGCAAGCTCATCATCGTCCGGAGCGCCGCCATCGAAGCCATCGTGTTCGGCGGTTGGGCCCTGTCAACCAGTCCGTGGATGGCCCTTCTCTTTCGGTCGCTGAACGGGTTCATCCTCGGGAACACCGGCGTGATGCTCGCGGTGCAGGCGGCCACGACCCCGAGGCAGCGCCTCGCCCTAGCGGTCGGCATCGTCGGCGCGGGCTCTCCGGCGGGCCGGGCCGTGGGCCCGATTCTCGGTGCGCTGCTCGTCCATTACGTCGACGTGCGCGGCATGCTGCTGTTCGACTCCGCTCTGTCGATCGTCATGGCGGTGCTGCTGACGGCCTTCATGCGCGAGACTCCTGACGCGCGGCCGGCGGATCTTCGAGTGCTGAGCCTGCTGCGTGGTGCGCTGAACGAGATTGTCAGCAAACCCCTGGTCTGGAGGCTCTTCTTGGCCACGGCGATCACCCAGGTTGGGCTCTGGACGATCCTTCCCTACGTGCCGATCTACATCGCGCGACTGGCGCCGATTGATGCGGTAACTGCGGTCGGGATCGTGCTCTCCGCAGTCGGGCTCGGCCAGGCTGTCGCGTCACCGTTGTGGGGAATCGCCATGCAGCGGTTCGGCCATGTCTCGGTTCTCAACGTGACGTCGATCGGCGCGTTCATCGCTCTGATGGCGGTCGGCCTCAGCCATAACCTGTTGGTGTTCGCAATCGCCCTTTTCCTCAACGGCGTCTGCGCGGCCGCGATCCTCACCGCCAGCATGGCCGTGATGGCGGCCACTGTGAGCCCGGAGCGGCGCGGCGCCGTGCTCGGCCAGATCTTGTTCCCGTTCTACGTGGGCGGCGTCATCGGCCCCCTCATCGGAGCGGTGGCGTTCGGTCGTGGGCAGCCGGTGATATTCGCCATTGCGGCGGTGCTCAGCCTCGCGCCGCTGGTCGTGCTCCTGACCCTGAGGGCGCAGCCCGCGCGCACGCCGGCGTGACTACACGAGTCGGGGTGGTCGCGGACACCCACTGCCCGGAGTTCCTCGATCGCATTCCGGACCGCGTGTTCGATGCCTTTCGGGGGGTCGATCTCATCCTGCACGCGGGTGATGTCAGCGGCCCCGAGACGATCGCGGCCCTCGAACGGATCGCGCCGGTCGAGGCGGTGCGTGGTGACCACGATCGCGACTTGCCGGCGCTGCCACTGACTCGTGAGCTGACCATCGAGGGCCGGCGAATCGTGCTGGTCCACGGCAACCGAAGCCGGTGGGTGGAGGAGCCGCAGACATTGTTGTGGACGCTCAGCCTTGGCTACCTGCATCCCAACCAATCGCTGCCGAAATTTCTGCACCAGCGTTTTCCGGACGCCGATGCGATTGTCTTCGGACACACGCATCGCGCTCACGCGGAGACGGTGGGCGGCGCGGTGCTGTTCAATCCTGGCGCGGTGCACCAATGGAATCCGCAGTCCGCCAACCAGCGACTGGCGCGCGGGCCGGGCTGGTTTGAATGGTGCTGGCTGCAGGTCGCACGCCACATGCGGAGCTATCCGCGACCGTCAATCGGGATCCTCGAGGTGAGCCCGACCGCGATCGTGCCGAAGATCGTCGAGATTTGATGGGACGCTAGAGTCTGGTGAGTGTCAGGCTTCGTGTGCCGTCCAGCCGAGATCGAAGACGCCGAGCTGGCGTCTGACCTGATCACCACGTCCTACCCGGAGCTGCCGGAGGATCCCAAGCTCAAGCGCTACTTCTGGGCGCATCCCCGGAGTGGATGGCGTACAGCCCGCTACATCGCCGAGGCCATAGGCGAACCCGTTGCTTTCGTCAGCTGGACGCATGGACCCTGGGAGCAGGTCGCGGCTCGGAATGCTTACGTCGAGGTTTACCTCGACCCAGCCCACCTGGGTTCGGACCTGCCGGTGGCGCTGTGGGAATGGGTGGCGGCCGATGCGCTGGCAGACGGAGCGATGATCCTCGAAGCGCAGGTCGTCGAGGACGAGCCTGAGATGATCGAGGCGCTGGAGAGCGTCGGTTTCCAGCGTGATCGAACCGAGAGGGTCTGGGAGCTCGATCTCGCGACGCACGGACAACGACTGGTCGAGGACGCCGATGCGGCGAGGGCGAAGGCGCAGGCGGAGGGCATCGAGATGCTGACACTCGCGCAATGGAGCGACCCGGACGCACGGAGGAAGCTTCACGCCCTGGCAGAGCTGACAAGGCGTGACGTTCCCACGAGCTATCCCATCCCACCCCAGTCCTACGAGGACTTCGTGGAGCGGATGAACACTCCTGACCGTCGTCAGGATCGGGTGTGGATCGCCAGCGCCGCCGGCGACCCGGTGGCGCTTTCCTTTCTCCGTTTCCCGCCGGTCAGGGGCCCCGTCTGGACCGGATATACCTGCACCCACCCTGACTACCGAGGGCGTGGTCTTGCCCGCGGCATCAAGCTGCAGACCCTGGCCCAGGCGGCCAAGCTGGGCGTCCCGACGGTGCTCACCGACAACGATTCGGAAAACGCGCCGATGCTTCACATCAATGAGGCTCTTGGGTATCACGCCCGTCGAGGGTTCATCAGCTTCGTCAAGCGGGTAAATAGCAACTAGTGCCAAAAACCAAGGACTACTACGAGGTGCTGGGCGTGCCCCGGACGGCCACCCAGAAGGAGATCACGTCCGCCTTCCGCAAGCTGGCGCGCAAGCATCATCCGGATCTGAACGCCGGCGACAAGCAGGCGGAAGGGCGCTTCAAGGAGATCTCACAGGCGCACGACGTCCTCTCGGATACCAAGAAACGGAGCCTCTATGACGAGTTCGGGGCTGACTGGGCGGCAGCTCAGGCAGGCGGCGTCCAGCCTGGCGCGAGCCGCGGCCGGGTACGGCAGCAGCCGAGCGGAGGCGGAGGAGCGCAGTACCGGACGGTGACCCCAGAGGAGATGGAGGACCTGTTCGGCGATTCCGGAGGCGGCTTCGGCGATATCTTCGGCTCGATCTTCGGCGGTAATGCGCGCGGCCGGGCCGCTGCCGAACCGGCCGACGTCGAAGCGCCGATCACCGTCAGCCTCGGCGAGGTCTACCGCGGCACGAGCCGGACGGTGGAGCTGCCGGGAGGGCGCCGTGTCGACGTCAAGGTGCCCGCCGGCGTGAAGGAGGGCACTGTGCTGCGCGTCCCGGGGCTCCGCGCCCGCGTGCAGATCGCGCCCGACCTGGTGTTCACCCGCGAGGGCAAGGACGTGCGCGTCGTCGTCCCGGTGCCGCTTCACGTCGCGCTTCGTGGCGGCGAGGTGGCGGCGCCGACCTTGAAGGGCGGTCGCGTGCAGTTCAAGGTTGCACCGGAGACGCAGAACGGGACGAAGATCCGGTTGCGCGGGCTCGGGCTGCCGGACCCGAAGGGCGGCACTCCAGGCGATCTGTATGCGGAGGTCAAGGTCCAGCTGCCGGTCCCGATGGACGATAGAACTCGCAAGTGGGCGGAGGAGCAGCCGCTGCCGTAAACCGCTGATCGCTATTCTCTAGGGCGCCTTGCCCCTGTCTCGACGATTGCTGCTGCCCCTGGTTTTCGTTTCGGGCATGGCGTCGCTCGGCGTCGAGTTCGGTGCTTCTCGTCTTCTCGCTCCGTACTTTGGGACGAGCCTCTACGTCTGGGGCGTGCTTATCGGCCTCATCCTCATCTACCTCTCCGCTGGCTATGTGATTGGCGGCCGCCTCGCCGACCGCCACCCCCGCGACGCGGTGCTCTTTCAACTCACAGCGTGGGCGGGCCTGTGGATTGGATTGATCCCGCTCGTCAGCTATCCGATCCTTCTGGCGTCGCAGCAGGGATTCAAGGACCTGAGCGTCGGGCTGGTGGCGGGCACCCTGCTCGCTGTCGTACTCCTGTTTGCGGCGCCGGTGATCCTTCTTGGTTGCGTCAGCCCCTTCGCGATCAGGCTTCTCCTAAAGAACGTGGAAACCGGCGGCAAAACGGCCGGTCGTGTCTACGCACTGTCCACCGCCGGCAGCATCCTCGGCACTTTCCTGCCCGTGTTCTGGTTCATACCGACATACGGGACACGGCCGACGCTCGAAGGTTTCGGACTGGCGCTGGTGCTCATCTCGATCGTGGGCCTCTGGCCTCGGCGCAAGGTGCTTGCGCTGTTCGCGGTGGCCGTGATCCTGGCGTGGATCTTCCTGCCATCGGGGATCAAGCCACCCGAGTTCGGCACCCTCCTTTATGAGAAGGAGTCCGCCTACAACTACATCCAGGTCGTGCAGGTCGGGACTCAGACCGAGCTGATCCTCAACGAGGGCCAGGCGATCCACTCGATCTACGACTCGACCGACAACCTCACACACAACTACTGGGACTACCTGCTGCTGGCCGATGCCTTCCGGCCGGCGCAGAGCACGGCGCCGATTCCGCGATCGGTTGCGATCCTGGGCCTTGCCGGCGGCACCTCGGCCAGGCAGTACCGCCTTGCGTATGGCAGCCAGGTCGACATCACCGGGGTTGAGATCGACCCAGAGATCCTGGCTGTCGGCAATCGTTACTTTCACCTGGCCGATGCCCGCGCGCACGAGGTCGTCTCAGATGCCCGTTACTGGCTCGACACGCAGGCGGCGAGGTACGACGTGGTGGTGCTCGATGCTTACCAGCAGCCTTACATTCCGTTCCACCTGACGACCAAGGAATTCTTCCAGCAGGTTCGCGACCACCTGAATCCCGGTGGCGTGGCGGCCGTTAACGTGGGCCGCACCGCAACCGACTACCGGCTCGTCGATGCCATCGCCAGCACCATGGCGGCCGTGTATCCGAATGTTTATCTCATCGATGATCCGAACTTGACCAATACGCTCGTCTTTGGGACCACGGAGCCGGTGACGATGTCGGATGTCGAGCACAACCTGGGCCTGGTGAACTCTCCACTGGTCACCGAGGTGGCACAGGCGACGCTTTCAGCGGGCTGGCTCAAACCATCGCCTTATCACGGCCAGGTCTTCACCGATGACCTGGCGCCGGTGGAGCGCCTGATCGACGAGATCATCTTCAGCTACGTGTCAGGTCACTAAAGCTATTCAGGCGGGTGCAGCACGCCCTGCACCGGTTCGCCCGCGAGCTCTTGGTCCGGCTCAAGGCACAGCAGGCGTACCCGGCCGGCGGCGACGATGCGCTCCTGTTCGTCCAGCACCCGGGCCTCCCAGATTTGGGTGCGGCGGCCGCGGGTGATGGGGGTGGAGATCGCGTGGAGCCTGGCGCCGGCGCGCACTGCACGGACGAAGCTGGTGTTGTTTTCGAGGCCAACCACCAATTGGTTTCGGGGCAATGCGACGAGCGCGGCGCCGATCGATGTCAGCGACTCGATAAGGCCGCAATGCACGCCGCCATGGACGATGCCGTAGCCCTGCAGGTGCTCCGGCCCGATGGTCAGCTCGGCGCGGACTTCGTCCACGGTGGCTTTGGTGATGGTCACGCCCATCGCCTGCAACCATCCGTCTGGGAGGTCGTTCATGCGCCCGGCGAAGTCGTGGCCCATTGGCAAATCGTGGCATGAAAGACGAAGGCCGGGAAACCGGCTGAAAAAAGTAATGAGACGAGGGGCCGGCGAACCGGCCCCTCGCTGTCGACGTTCGCAGTGCTTCCGCCTCCGACTCCAGGAGCCGGTTCCGGAAATGGAAGCCCTAGAGGCTCACGTCCTCCCGAGCTCCCGGCTGGCAAACGAGGCGGCTGGCACCACGATTCGGTTTATCCAAGCTTCCGCCTCACCTCCTTTGCCCCACGGGCAGTGAACTTCGCGGTGGAGTGTACCAGCGTCAGCACGAGCCGGAGCCGTCTCCAACCGGCCCAACTACACTTTTCGCTCGATGCCCCGCAGTCCAAGCGCAAACGCCACCGCACGTGATGCGGAGAGCGTTCGCGGTATGAGCCGGCCGCAGCGCGAGAAGAAGGAAGCAAAGCGCCTCAGCAAGCGGGTGGTGCACAAGACTGACGGGCGCTATCTCATTTACTACGAAAAGATTTGAGCGAGCTCCGCTGGCACCCCCTGCTGGAGGAGTGGGTCGCCGTCGCGCCGTGGCGCCAGGACCGCACTTACCATCCCGCCGCCGACCACTGTCCACTCTGTCCGACGCGGCCAGGTCATCTGGAGACCGAGATTCCTGAAACCGACTACCACATCGCGGTCTTCGAGAATCGTTTTCCCTCGTTTACTGGAGAGCAGGGGCGCTGCGAGGTCGTCTGCTACACGCCTGAGCACGGCTCATCCCTTGGAGAGCAGTCGGTCGAGCATATCCAGGACCTGATCGAAGTCTGGCGGGACCGCACCGAAGAGCTCGGGCGCCTCCCGAATGTCCGCTACGTCTACATCTTCGAGAACCGGGGCGAGGCGATCGGCGTGACCCTGAGCCACCCCCATGGTCAGATCTACGCGTATCCCTTCGTGCCCCCAGTCATGCAGCACGAGCTGGCAGCGCATGCTCGCCACAAGCGCTCAACCGGCCGCTGCATCTACTGCGACGTGCTTGCCGGAGAGCAAGGGGGAGAGCGCACCGTGCTGCGCGACGAACGGTGGATCGCGTTTGTGCCACCGTTTGCGAGGTGGCCATACGAGGTGCACATAGCGCCTTTGAGGCACCGGAACGGGCTGCTCGACCTGGATCATGAGGACAGCGCGTCCTTCGCACGAATCCTCAAGGGCATGCTGCAGAAATACGATCGTCTCTTCCACATACCGCTGCCCTACGTGATGGCGATGCACCAGAAACCGCCTGGGCGCCGCGGGCGCGATCATCATTTTCACGTCGAGTTCTATCCGCCAAATCGAAGTCGGGACAAGCTCAAGTACCTAGCCGGCTCGGAGCTCGGCGCCGGCGCATTCATAGTCGACGCCCGCGCCGAGGACACCGCTGCGGAGCTGCGTGGACTCTAACGAAGGAATATGGCACGGGCGGGCGCCCGGCCGCGTGAATCTGATCGGGGAGCACGTGGACTACCTCGGGGGGGTGGTGCTGCCGGTCGCGGTCAACCGTCATACAGAGGTCACAGGGCAACCCGCCGCCGATTGGTCGATCAGCAGCCGGGTGAAGGGCGGGCTGGCATACATACGCGCAATCGGGGAGGAGCTCGGCGTCGAGCCACAGTCCGTGAGCGTGAAATCCAACATCCCGTCGGGCTCGGGTCTCAGCTCTTCGGCGGCGCTGCTGGTGGCGATTGCGGCGGGTCTCAAGCCGGAGATGGATGGAGCCCAGGCCGCCCTCGCGTGCCAGAGAGCCGAGCAGCGCGCCACAGGCGTCCAGGTCGGCGTCATGGACCAGTTTGCATCCGCGCTCAGCCGCAAAGGCCATGCGCTGCTCCTCGACTGCGGAACTCTCGAGTACCGCGCCATCCCTTTTCCTGATGCGCTGCTCATTGCGATCATCGATTCCGGCGAGCACCGTTCGCTGGCGCGCACGCCATACAACGAGCGACGTCGCGAGGCGGAGGCCGGCCAGCCCAATCGGCGACGCCACGTGGTTTCCGAGATCGCGCGAGTGCACGACTTCGTCGACGCGCTGGACAATCGCGATTTCGACCGGCTGGGAAGGCTCGTGAAGGAATCGCACGTCAGCCTGCGTGACGACTTCGAAGTCTCGACTCCGCATGTCGACGCACTGGTCGAAAAAGCCTGGGCGGCGCCCGGCTGCTATGGCGCCCGCATCATGGGCGCGGGGTTCGGAGGCAGCATCCTCGCCCTCATCCGGCGTGGCGCCGAGAAAGCGCTGTCTGCCGCTGTCGACCGGCCGATCATCATCTGCTCCACCGCCGACGGCGCCTTCGTCGCGCCGCGCGCGGGAGTCGGCGCAGCGTGAGCGACTGCCTCTTCCTGCCACTGCCCCAGCGGGCCACGGGCATCCGCGAGCTGACGGGCTGGGAGGCGTTGTGGACATCGCTTGGCGAAGGCGAGGCCGAGCGTTTGACGATTGGCAAGGGACTGGGGTGGAAGCCGATCGAGGTGCCGCGTCAGCTCGCGGCGCGTCAAGGCCACCAGGCGGTCTGGTACCGGACCGAGTTCGCGCGGCCTGACCATGCGGGTCGAGTTCTGCTACGCCTCGGCGGCGCGTTTCTGGCGACCAATGCGTGGCTCAACGGCAAGCTGCTGGGCTCTCACTACGGCTACTTCGCGCCGTTTGGATTCGACCTGACCCCTTATTTGAAAGCCGAGAACCTGCTGGTCCTCTGCTGCGAATCGCCAGTCGAGCCACAACCCGACAAAAAGCACCATGTGATGGGCGTGTTCAACGACGGCGAGCTCCGCCCGTATCCCGCATCGGCTTACTCGAGCCTGCCGGCCCCATACCGGTGGGAGGTTCCGATCGGCCTGTGGCGCCCGGTTGAGCTCGAGTACGTCGGCTCGATCACCATCGACTGGCTGCGCCTGAAACCACACATCGAGGCCAATGACGGACGGCTCGAGGTCGAAGCCCGCCTTCGCAACCTGGACGGCCGCAACATGGACGGCGAGGTCGAGCTGATCGTCTCGATGCCGGGTCGCGATCCGCTGCGCTTGCGGCGCGACGTGCATCTTGGAGGCGGCAGCGAGCAGACAGTGTCGATGCGCCTCGCGCTGCCCGGTGCGAAGCGTTGGGAGCCCTGGCGGTTTGGAGGCCAGCCGATGTACCGCGCCGAGCTTGTCGCTTATGCCGGTGGCGCCGAGTCGGCTCGCGTCGAGGACACATTCGCCTTCAGGGAGCTCAAATGGGAGATTGGCCCGCGACGCTGGAACTTTTCCGTCAACGGACGCCAGATGTTCCTGAGAGGCGCGTGCTACGCGCCCTCATATCGGCTCGACCAGCTGACCACAGAGAAGATCGAAGCCGATCTTCGGGTTGCCAAGCAGGCCAACATCGACGCGCTGCGTGTCATGGCCAACGTGCTTCCCGATGGGTTCTACCGGCGCGCGGATGCCGCGGGCATGCTGATCTTCCAGGAGCTGCCGTTGACCGGCATCTACGCCTATCACGCCCGCGGAGAAGACTCGCGTTTTTTCGAGTCAGCGGCTCGTCAGCAGCAGGCAGAGATGGTCGAGATGCTCCGCAACCGGCCGTCGGTCGCGCTGTGGATCGCGCACGACGAGCCCCCGTGGCTTTCGAGTAACGCCGACCTTGGGGACGTGAACGCGGTTCGCCAGAACCACCCGATCGACCAGGAGCTGAAGGCCTCATTTGAGCGGCTCGATGCGACGAGGCCGGCGCTGGCGGCCTCCGGCGAGATCGATCAGCACTTGATGGCCGGCTGGACCAGCGGCTCGTGGCGCGAGCTGACCGAGGGCGAGCCCGTGATGGTCAGCGCTTTCGGGGCGCAGTCGCTGCCGTCGGCAGATTCACCTGTATGGAAAGAAATCGCCTCCACCTGGCCTGTCGCCGACGATGACGCGTCCTGGCGATTCGCCGGCTTTCAGCCAGTCAACTGGGCGGAGAGGGGAGTCGGCCTGCCCTCTGGCCAAAAGACCCTGGAGTCGTACATCGCAGCCTCGCAGGCCTATCAGGCGGATGTCGTCCGTCTTGCCGCCGAGCATCTCCGGATACGCAAGTTCGAGTCGTGCTGGGGTGCCTTTGTCTTTCATCTCGTCGATCCATTCCCCGCGATCGGTTTTGGGTTGATCGATGGAGAACGACTGCCGAAGCCGGCGCTGGCGGCGCTGACGCAAGCATTCAAAGCGACTCGCGTCATCGTCGTGCCGCTCACGTTCGACCCTGGCCGCCCGTTCGGAATCCTCCAGCGGCCAGATGTTGCGTTCAGCGCCCGGCTGGTGGTCGTCAACGATGATCCGCACGTTGCGGGCCGGGGCGTCATCCGGTGGTCGGTGACGCGAAAGCGTGCGGGAAAGCGCCGCGGCGTCCGGCTCATCCGCGACGCGATGCAGCGAAAGACGTTTGCCGGCGTGGTCGATGTCGAGGTCCCGACCGCCTTCGAGCCAGCCGTCAGCGCCACCACCGTGACGCTTCCACTGCCAGCCGAGGGCGACTACCTGCTCGAGGCGGCGCTGACTGTTGGCGGTCGGATGATCGACCGTGCCGAGCTTCGATTCACGGTGACATCGACTCTGCCTGGCCCTCGACCGCGCCCGGAGCTTGCGCGGTATCTCGCGGAGCGACTGGCGGACCTGTCGAGCCTTCGCTCGGAGCCCGACGGGCTGAGCTTCGCGCTCGAGAACCAGACTCGACCGGCGGTGCTGGTTGGGCTGACGGGTCTGCGCCTGGACGGCGTCGTGCTCGCGCGGCCGGATGTCCAGGTCGAGACACACGCAGGGCGCGCGCCGCTGCCGAGGCGGCTCGACCTGCCGCTGGGGCGGACACTTCGCGTCCACGTCGTCACGGGGCAGGCGCTCGGGGGTGGCAGCCACTCGCTCGAGGCGGACATCACAGTCCCCGGCGTTGCCTCAGGCCGGCTGGTGGTCGAAGGCACTGTGCTGAGCGCTCGGGCAGCGCCGCTGCCGTAGTAGCTTGACTCGAATGGGTCGGCTGCCATACTTCTGACCTGCGCGAATACCGGCGGATCGAACGCCCAGCCGGGTACAGTTTTTGTTGTTAATTCATAGCCGGATTCGGCACAAGGGAGGCGCTCCACCGGATGGACCCTGTTTACGCAATACTCGTCCTGGCGCCCCTCGCCATCATCGTCGCCATCGCCTACCTGTTTACGCGCCGGCGCCGCAAGCGCGGCAAGCTCGCACCGCCGGTCCGCCCATCGTCTCAGCCGCAGGCTGCCTCGGCGTCCCATCCGGCCGGGATAGCGACAACCTGGGCGCCGCCCGCGGGCGCCCATGCTCCGAGCCCCGTGGCCCCCACCGTGGTGGCTCCGCCTGGAGCTGCCCCTAGCTGGGACCAGCCGGCTCCCGCAAGGTCGGGCCAGGGCACATGGGGCGCGCCGGGCGCGCCGCCGCCTCCGCCACCCAGCCCCGGCGCTGCACCTGCTCCCGCCTGGGGTGGCGCTCCTGGCGCCGCGGCTCCCCCGCCACCGGCACAGCCGGCCGCGCCGACGTGGGGCGCGCCGACGCCTGGACCGGCGCAGCCCGGAGCGCAGACATGGGGGGCGCCACCGCCGTCACCGCCTTCGATGCCGCCCCCGCCGCCCGGGCCTGCCCCAACGCCACCCGCCGCACCCCCGGGAGCGCCCAGCTGGGGTGCCACCGCGGCGCCACCCGCGCCGACGTGGGGCGCTCCACCGCCTGCCGCGCCTCGCGCGCCAGCACCGACGCCACCCGCCCCTGCGGCGGCGCCACCACCGCCGCCACCTGCCGCGGCGCCGTCACCACCTGCGCCGACCTGGGGGTCGCCCCCTGTCGAGTCAGCGCCGGCTGCGGCATCGGCTCCTCCTTCGTGGGATGCCGCGCCACCCGTCCCGCCGGCGCCAAGCACCGCTTCGACCGATTGGGGATCGCCTACCGCCAGCGCTCCGCCGGAGGCGCCGCCAGCGCCGTCATGGAACGAGCCCGCCGCGGCATCTTCGTGGGACGTCCCCAAGAGCGAGGAGCCGGCAGCCCCGGCGGCCCCATCATGGGGCGCTCCTTCGAGTGCGCCCGACGCACCTCCGAGTGCGCCCGCCGCACCTCCGGCCTGGTCGGCGCCTGCTCCGGCCACGCCGCCACCACCCGCTGCCGCGTGGGCGCCGCCTGTAGCGCCCGCGCCGGCACCAGATGCTTCGGCCACCGCAGAGGAGCTGGCGGCCGGCGCGCTCGCCGCGGGCGCGGCAGCCGAGTCGGCAGCGGCAGCCGAGGCGGCAGCCCCAGCCGAGGCGGCAGCCCCAGCCGAGGCGGCAGCCGAGTCGCACCCGCCGGTCCCGCCACCCGCCTCGGCGCCACCAGCCGAGGCCGCGCCATCGATCGCCGCCACCATCCCTGCCGGCATGGGCGCCGGCGCCGACGCTCCCCACGAATCGACGACGTTGATGCCCGCATGGCAGCCGCCGCCACCGACTCCGCCGGCGATCCCTGATACCGCGATCATGGGCGGCCCGACGCAACCAATCCTTCGCGCGACGCCGGGCGGCGGACCGCAGGCGGAGCTGACGATCGAGTCAGGTCCTGACGCCGGCCACACTTATCGCGCCACGGAGAGCGCGCTGCGCATGGGCCGCTCGCCCGACAACGACCTGATCCTTCGCGACCCGGCGACCAGCGGACACCATGCCCGCGTTGAGAGGCGTGGTGAGCAGTTCTGGATCGTTGACCTGGGGAGCACCAACGGCACTCTTGTCAACGGCGAACCGATCCAGGAGAAAGAGCTGAAGCACGACGACCGCATCACGATCGGTCAGAACGCAGTTCATTTCGCGCTGCTCGGTTCGTAGCCCTTGCGTCTGCGGGTCGCCTGGGCGACTGATCCCGGCCTCGAGCGGGAGGAGAACGAGGACGCAGTCGTGGTTTGGCGCAACAAGGCCGGGCTGGACACCCTGCTGGTCGTGTGCGATGGCATGGGCGGTCACGCGGCAGGTCAGACTGCGAGCTCGATCGCCTCGAAGACGATCACCCGCGTGCTGGCTGAGGACGGCGACGAGGGTCCTGATGTCGATCGCTTGAAGCGAGCGTGTAAGCAGGCGAACTCGGCCGTGTTCGAGGCGTCGGAAGAGAACCCGGAATGGAGGGGCATGGGCAGCACGGTGGTAGTGGCGGCAATTCGCGGTGGCGAGGTCGGCCTTTTGAACGTCGGCGACAGCCCCGCTTACCTTTTCCGTAACGGCAGCGCGCAGCTCATCTCCCAGGACCATTCGTGGCCGGCCGAGCAGGTGCGCCTCGGGGTGATCAAGCCGGAGGACGCGGTCGACCATCCGCTGAAGCACCGGCTCACAAGAGCGGTCGGCGTGTGGGAATCGATACAGGCGTTCACCGACCGCGTGGAAATCCATGAGGGCGACACGGTCGTGCTTTGCAGCGATGGGGTGGAGAGCGCTGGCGTGAGCGTTGAAGAGATGGGCACGCTGCTACTCAAGGATGGCGACCTGGACGCGGGCACGAAGCGGGTGATCGAGCGATGCCGCGAGATGGGTGCGCCCGACAACGTGACACTCGCGGTGGCGCGAGTCGAGGTCGATGTCACCAGAACGGCAACATTGCCCCGGCTAAAGGTCTAGGTATAAGCGCGCACCAATAATTCAGCGATGTGCTCGACTTGCATGTTCGAGCCACGAGAGCGGATCCCGGTCGACAGCTGCATCTGGCATCCGGGGTTCGCGGTGACCACGACCGAGGCCCGCGTGCTCAGCACGTCGTCGGTCTTCTCGCGCAGGATGGTCGTGGACATCGCGGGTTCCAACGTGCTGTAAAGCCCCGCCGCGCCACAGCAGATCTCGGGGTGCCGCATCTCCACCAGCTCGATCCCGGGCAGCGCGCGAATGAGATCGCGCGGCGCCTTGCGAATGCGTTGTGCATGCGCCAGGTGGCACGCATCCTGGTAGGTGACCCGCACCTTGACGTCGCGGTCGGCGGGTGGCAGGCCCACCTCCGCCAGCCATTCGGACAGGTCTTTAACACGGCCGCTGAGCTCGGGGTAGAAGTCCTTGAGGTGAGAGCCACAGCCGGCTGAATCGACGACCAAAGCATCGAACTGATCGCGCCCGTAGATCCGCATGTTCGCGTCGCGCAGGCGCGCGGCGCCTTCGAGGTCGCCGTTGTGCGCGAGCAGCGCTCCGCAGCAGCGCTCCCCCTGCGGAAACCACACCTCGCAGCCGGCAAGCTGAAGCAATCTCACCGCCGCGGCGTGAGACCGCGGATAAAGGATGGGCATCACGCACCCGACCAGGAACGCGACACGATAGCGCCGCGGGCCGATCGCTGGCGCGGTGCCCGTGCGCGGTGCGCGGAATGATGCCTCGAGCGGTGGCAGCTGGCGGCCGGCGCGCGCGATCCTGGTCAGGCCGACCGCCTGCGCGGCGCGTGTCATCGAGCCGGCGAAGCGCAGTCGGGTTGGATGCGCGACCAGCTGGCGCAGGGCGGTACGAGCCAGCCATCGCTTCGACGAGGGCCGTCGAATCCGTTCGACCTCCGCGCGGCCAGCCTCGATGATCCGGCCATAAGGCACGCCTGACGGGCAGACCGCCTCGCAGGTCCTGCAGCCGAGGCACAGGTCGATGTGGCGCGCCTGCTCCCCGGTGAAAGGCAGCGTGCCCCGCTTCCACTCGGTCATCAGCTGGATCCGGCCGCGCGGCGATTCGGTCTCGAGACCGGTGGCCCGAAACGTCGGGCAAGCATCGAGGCACAGGCCGCAGTGAACGCAGGTGGCCAGGTCGTCGTCTTTGAGGAGGTCGAAAGCCATCAGACCACGAACCTGCCGGGGTTCAACATCCGCCCGGGATCGAATGCATGCTTGAGCCTCGTCATCAGCTCGAGGGTGGGCGGCGGGCTGCCCCAGGCACCGAGCTCCCGTCGCATCCCCTCAGGGCCCGCGAGCATGACGAGCGAGCCACCCGCCGCCGCCACCGTGGCGCGGGCATCGCGGAGCGCTTCGACTCCGCTCTCGACCGACCAGTTCACGATGCCGACGCCAGGCGACGCCCACCACTCGGAGGCCGCCGGGAGCGCCAGCAGGGTCTCGTGAACCTTGTGCCGAGGGACCGCGATGCGGGCCCATATCGAAGGACCTCGGCGCGAGTGCTCAATCCAGATTGAAGGGTCGGCGTTTTCCCAACCCAGCTCGCTCACCATCCTGTTCACCGCGTCGCGGCTGCCGAGAAAGCGCGCCATCACGCGGTCGCCCGACAAGAGCTCCAATGCTGCGGGCGGCAGCGCCAGCGCCAGCGCCTTCTCGCTCGCCGCCCAGGCCTCGTCGCGCGAGTCACACGCAATCTCGATCGACACATCGTGCAGCGGGTTTGGAAAGACCTTGAAAGAAGCGGCGACGATGACGCCCAGGGAACCCATCGCACCGAGGTGCAGCTTCATCATGTCGTACCCGCTGACGTTCTTCACCACGCGTCCGCCCGCGCTGGCCAAGCGACCGTCGGGCAGCGCCACGCGGATGCCGATCAGGAAGTCACGTGGCGAGCCGAACCGCTGCCGAAGGGGTCCGGTCCACCCCGTGGCAAGCAGGCCGCCGACCGTGTGCCCTGGGGAGTTGAACGGATCGAGCGGGAGAAACTGGCCTTTGCGGTGAAGCTCGGCTTGCAGCGACTCGATGGTGATGCCGGCTTCGACGCTCACCACCATGTCGCCCTGCGAGTGCTCGAGCACGCGATCCAGCCGGCTGGTGTGGAGCTCGACGTCGCAACGTTCGAGTGGATTGCCCATCTCGCTCGCCCTGCCGCCGCCGACCGGCGTGACCGCGAGCCGGCCGCTTGAAGCGTCGCGCAAGATGCGTGCGACCTCTTCCGCTGTTGCCGGCTTCTCAATTACAGGGGCGCTCACCACCACTGCGCCTCGCTCGCGAGGCCGGTGCGCCCGGGGAGGCGCGACTGCTTGCGGCCCGGGTCCGGAAAGACCTTGCCGGGGTTCATGATGCCGTCGGCATCGAAGGCGTCCTTCACCTGCTGCATCGCGCGTAGGTCGTCGGGGCTGAAGACCCACGGCATGAATGCGCTCTTCTCGAGCCCGATGCCGTGCTCGCCGGAGAGCGCGCCGCCGAACTCGACGACCGCGCGCAGCATCTCCTCGCCCGCGGCCTCGACCTGGTGCAGGATTCCTTTGTCGCGGAGATCGAACAGGATGTTGGGATGGAGATTGCCGTCCCCGGCGTGAAACACGTTGGCGACGGGCAGCTTGTAGTGCTCCCCGATCTCGCCGACCGCTGACAGGATTTGCGGCAACTTGGTACGAGGCACCACTCCGTCATGGAGGTAGTAATTGGGCTTGATGCGCCCGAGGGCACCGATCGCGCCCTTGCGACCGGCCCACAGCAGGTCGCGCTCGACTGAAGTCTTGGCTTCGCGCAGAGCATAGCCATGGTTGGCGGTGAGCTGATCGCGGATCGCCGCCATCAGCTCTCTGGTCGATTCCGCGATGCCATCGACCTCAACCAGCAGCACGGCGCCGGCGTCGGTCGGATAGCCCGCATGGTAGTGCGCCTCGACCGCGCCGACCGTGATCTGGTCCATCATCTCGAGCGCCGCCGGCACGATGCCATGGGCGATGATCGCCGACACCGCCTGGCTGGCGGTCTCGATCGTCGGGAAAGCAGCGAGCAGGGTCGCGACCGTGGGTGGCACGCGGAGCAGGCGCACCTTGATCTTGGTGATCGCGCAGAGGGTTCCCTCCGAGCCGACGAGCACGCCGCAGAGGTCAAGGCCAACGCGGTCTGGCGCATCGCCGCTCACCCAGTGAACGCTGCCATCCGCGAGCACAACTTCCATCCCGAGGACGTGATTTGTCGTCACGCCGTAGTACAGGCAGTGCGGACCGCCTGAGTTCTCGGCCGCGTTGCCGCCGATGGTGCAGGCCTTCTGGCTCGATGGATCGGGGGCGTAGAACAGGCCCAGCGCGGCAGCGGCGAGCGAGAGCTCCTGGTTGACCACTCCTGGCTCGACGAGCGCTGTCTGGCCCAACGGGTCGATCTCGAGAATGCGGCGCATCCGCGTCACCTGCATGGCGATTCCGCCGCGGATGGTGACGGCGCCACCTGACAATCCAGTGCCGGCGCCGCGCGGCACCACTGGGATCCCATGCTGCGCCGCTAGCTTGATGACCGCCGCGACCTCGCCGGTGGTGGCGGGGAGAACCACCGCATCCGGCACGGCGCCTTCGATTGATGCGTCGCGCTCGAAGATGCGAAGGTCATGCGCGCTGTCGATTACGTGCTCACGACCGACGATTTTTCGAAGCTGTGCCAGCACCGGGTCTTGCAATGCCATCAGGCGAGCGGCGCCTCGCGCTCGGGGTTTCGTTCGAACGCCTCGAAGCGGCGGGTCATCGCCCCCGGCAGGCCTGGGGCTTCGACTGCCTCGGCACCGATGACCAGAAGCTTCAGCCAGCGCATGCACTCGTCGTCGCTGGGCATGCGGTCCGGGCGCTCGAAGATCGCCTCCTGGATCCGGCTATGAGGGGAGACCTGGATCGTGTACCAGACCGAAAGACCGTCTTCGCTGACCAGGTGGTGGCTTTCGTCGACGCGCCGATTGACCGGGAGCTTCATCGGCTTCGCCTCAGCGGCGGCCCGCAGCCGTGCGGCGTCAGACTCGGTCGTCACCAGGTCCAGCTTAAACTCGAATCATGAATGGCCGAGAGAGAGTAGAAGCTGCGCTGGCGTTGGATGTCGCGGACAGACCGCCCGTGGGCGCCTGGGGGCATACGTATAAGGAAGAGTGGTCGCCCGAAGAGCTCGCGCGCGTCACCGTCGAACGCGCTCGCCAATTTGGGTGGGATTTCGTGAAGTTCCAGCCTCGAGCCACGTGCTTCGCCGAGGCATTCGGGTCGGTCTACCAGCCGGCCGGGCACCGCCTCAAGGGCCCGGTGCTGTTAAGCACGCCGGTAGCGGATCTCGAGGACTGGCGAACTGTTTCCGCCACCAATCTGAAAGCCCTCTACGACCAGGCCGAGTCCATAGGCATCGTGGCTCGGGAGCTTGGGCCAGGCGTCCCAGTCATCCAGACCGTGTTCAGCCCGCTCACTGTCGCCGGCTACCTGGTCGGGAAGTCGAAGTCGCGGGTGGTGCGCGAGCTCCGGAAGCACCCCGACCTGGTGCGCCCGGCGCTCGAGCGCATCGCCGACGTCCTCGTCGATTTCTCGAAGCGCTCGGTCAAGGCCGGGGCCGCAGGTGTCTTTTACGCGATCTCCGGCTACACGAGCAAGGACGCCATGCCGGAGAGCGTGTATCGGGAGCTGGTGCTACCGCTGGACCAGAGCGTGCTCGAGCGACTGCCAAGCGAAGCGTGGTTCAACGCTGTGCACCTGTGCGGCTCGCACCTACAGTTCGGGCTGTCGCGCGACATGCCATCGCAGGTGGTCAGCTGGTCGGTTCACAACCAGGGCAACCCCATGCTGGCCGAGGGCCGAACGATCAGCGGCCGGGCCGTGATGGGCGGTCTGGGGCAGCGCGGCAGCCTGCTCTATGGACCGCCGGCGGCAGTGGAGGCCGAGGCACTGGCCGCCGTGGCTGAGACCGGTGGTCGGGGCCTGTTACTGGCGCCGGGCTGCTCGGTGCCGACACGTGCAAGGGACGCCAATCTGGCGGCGATGGTGGCGGCTGTCGCCGCGTGACAGGAAGCGTCGCCGGCCTCGCGGAGGTCGTGCTGTGGGTCCGGGATATGGAAAAGGCGCTGCATTTCTATCGCGACCTGTTCGGGCTCGAGGTCACCTCGCCACCGCAGATCCCGAACAAGTTCCTCAGAGCAGGTGGCGGCGCCGATGGGGTCCCCGAGATGATCGTGCTGGTGCCGCATCCCGATCCATCGATCGAATTTCCGCGCGAGAAACCGAAGCGGGTGCTCCATCATCTCGCGTTCCGGGTCGAGGCACGCGAATACGGAAAGTTGCAGAAGCGCCTCATCGCGGCAGGAATTGAAGTTAGGTCGGGGATCCATCCCGTCCTGAAGGGAGTCCGCACCTTCTACGCCGACGACCCAGACGGCAACGAGGTCGAATGTATATCTCCCGAGATACCTCAGGTGACCGAACGATGAGCGCCGCCGACAACATTCCGATGCCGCCCGATGAAGTCCTGGTTCGCCTGGCCGGGATCGCCTTCAATGCCGATGAATTGCTGGCCGCCGATCAGCAGGTTCAGAAGGCGACGGTGGGCCTGCGCACGATCAAAACGATAGGTGCCGAACGATTGAGGACATCCTGGTGCTGCTTGCGAATGCCGAAGTGCGTCGGTACCTAGCCGAGCTTTAGATTTAGAAGCAGGGCCTGCTCCCGGTCAAGCGGTGACCATGCCAAATGTGGGGAGAGCCGAGGCAATCGACCTCCAGGGCTGCTTCTTAAGTCAGGTCGTCTGCGGTTTGGTCTCTGTTTCGACTTTGGGGCTGCGGGACGCCAGCGTCGCCACCACGCCCAGGATGACCGCGACGAAACCGACGATCACGGTGATTGGCTCTGGCAGGTGCAACCCGATGGCCTGGTCCAGTGAGTATTTCCCGGGGCCGGCCAAGGCCACGGCGATGGCCGCTGCCAGCAGGGTGAGGTTGAACTCATAACCGCGCTTGGCTGCCCAAAAGCCGTTGGCCCAGTGAATTGTCGCGATGGCGACGAGCATGGTGCCCATGATCGCCAGGCTCCCGAGTGGGGACAAAAAGCCGAGGGCCAGCAGGAAACCACCTCCGAGCTCAGACGCGGCGGCGACCCAGGCCCAGGGCATGGCGGGTCGGATACGAAGCCTGACCACGGAGGAGGTCCAGCCGTTTAAGCCAGGGCCGCCCCACCACCCAAAGACTTTCTGGGCGCCGTGCCCGGCCATGGTGAGACCGACCACGAGGCGGAGAATCAGAATTCCAAGATTCAGGGACATCGTCTTCTCTAGTTATCCTCGCGGCGCGGTCTGCATTCCATCGCCGGATAGACTCAGCTAGTCCGAGTCGCGGACGCGTGAGGGCCCGTAGCTCAGCTGGTCAGAGCGGCCGACTCATAATCGGCTGGTCGTTGGTTCGATCCCAACCGGGCCCACACCATTCCGAATACAGTTAGAAAGCTAATGGTGTCGGCTAAAGTTATAGTGTAGGTATAGCTGACTGCCAATCTGACTGCCAATCGATTAGAATTCATTCTGCAGATGGCACGTAGGAGTCGCGGCGAGGGAACGTTCCTGCATCGCAGCGATGGTCGCTGGTCAGCCACCATCAGCATGGGCTGGGCCGTATCACGTGACGGGCGCCCTAAGCGCCGGCGGAAGACCTTTTACGGCCGAACCAGGGACGAGGTAAAGCGCCAACTGCGGGCTGCCCTCGGCAGCATCGATGATGGCCGGCCGCCTTCGGTCGGTAATCAGACAGTGGCTCAGTTCCTGGACGACTGGCTCCCTGCTATACGCGACACAATCGCCCCGTCAACCTATGACGGGTATGAGCATCTCATCCGCCTTCATATCAAGACCGTTCTCGGCCGAATCAAATTGTCGAAGCTCACGCCCCAGGACGTGCAAGTGTGGATGAACGCGAAACGGCAGCAACCCAGGCTTTCTCCGCACGACCCAAATGCAATCTTGCCGCCGCTCTCGGCGCGGACCGTTCAGTACGCGCACGCGGTTCTCCGGCACGCCTTAGCCACCGCAGTCGACTGGGGTCTGATCTCGCGGAACGTGGCGAAAGCAGCGAAACCGCCCCGGATCACGCGCGAACCCGTTGAACCGCTCACACCCGCCCAAGCGGTCCAACTGTTGTCCGCGGCCGAAGAGGCTGGCGATCGACTAGTGAATCTCTATGCGGTTGCGGTGGCCGAGGGCCTCCGACAAGGTGAGCTGCTGGGGCTGAAATGGCCTGACGTCGACACCAGGGCCGGGCAATTGCGAATCGTTCGTACGTTACAGGTCGTCAATGGCAAGCCAGCGTTCATAGAGCCAAAGACCCATCGAAGCCGTCGTGCGATCCAACTCTCGCAGACAGGCATACAAGCGTTGCATGCGCAGCGAGACCTGCAAAAGCGCGAGCGCGACATCGCCGGCAACCTTTGGCAACGTGACGTCGCATCGGAGTTCCGCGACCTCGTTTTCACTAACGCGCGAGGAGGACCCATGGATGGGACCGCGGCAACTAAGGCATTCCAGCGACGCCTCGCGGAGACTGGGTTGCCCAAACAACGCTTCCACGACCTACGTCATGCCACAGCAACGTTCCTACTGGCGCAGGGTGTGCCGATGAAAGTCGTGAGCGAGAAACTGGGCCACGCTCAGATCGGCATCACAATGAACTTGTACAGCCATGTAACGCTGGCGATGCAACAGGAGGCTGCTGACCGGATGGACCAGTTGCTACGGCCGCAGCTGTCGTGAGATGGGGCTTTGTCAATTAGACCAGCGCGGACCTTAGCTTCCTACATTTCAGCGGGCGCCTCGGTTGGCCAACCAGAGCTCGAGCTCGTTACGGTCCACTCTGAGCACCCGTGGTGAAAGGCGCACCGAGGGGATAAGCCCGCTGGCAACCATCGCGTACGCGGTCGACCTAGACACGCGCAGCAGATCCCCTAGCTCATCGATGCGAATGAAACGTGGCTCTTGCCCTGCCTGAACGATGAGGGAACTGGACGGCCACGATGGTCGGTCAGGTCGTTCCGGAATCGACCTAGAGTGAGGAGCGACCGACTTCTCCCTCATGAGCGGGTTCCTCCTGCGGAAAGGGTTGATTCGAGGGACACCAAGCCGAGTCGGTCGAGTGAACGAATGAATGGCTCGTCGGAGGCGATGTTGATCGCGTCCGTTGCGTCGCGATCCCCGACGGTAAGCTGACGTCCGTCGACTTCGCCAATCAGCCGCACGTCGTCCGCGAG
>DATLRQ010000034.1:0-3103 GCA_035534555.1 Candidatus Micrarchaeaceae archaeon | reverse complement strand
GTCGGGGGCAGGGACGGCCATCTACTGGAACGACATGCCGCATTCCGAGGTGCAGATCAAAGTCGACCGAGGAGGAGTCACCGTCTACTGCGGCGCCATGGACATCGGCCAGGGATCTGACTCCGTGCTTGCGACCATCGTGGCCGAAGAGCTAGGCCTCCAGCCGTCCGATATCCGGCTCGTCACAGCCGATACCGACACCACGCCGATCGACCTCGGGTCTTACTCGTCCCGCGTCACGTTCATGGCCGGCAACGCAGCCATCCAGGCGGCGAGGAGGATGCGCAGCTTGCTGGTCGAAGCCGCCGCCGCGAAGATGGCCTGCGCCGCCTCGCAGGTGGCCGTTGGTGCGGAGCGCATCGGCGATTTCAGCTTCGAGGAGGCCAGCGTGCTCGCCGAGGCGCGCTTCGGCACCCTGACCAGCGCCGGCAGCTACACGCCTCCGAAGATCGCCGGGCCGTACAAGGGCGCCGGCGTCGGTCCGAGCCCTGCGTACAGCTACTCGGCGTGCGTGGTAGAGCTCAATGTGGATGCGCGCAGCGGCCTCATCGACGTCAACAAGATCTGGATCGCCCACGACGTCGGCCGGGCCATCAACCCATTGCTGGTCGAGGGCCAGATCGAAGGCAGCGTGTACATGGGACTCGGTGAGGCGCTCATGGAAGAGCAGGCGTTTCGCAAAGGGCTGCACAAGTGGCCCTCGATGCTGGATTACAAGTCGCTGACCTTCCTTGAGATGCCCGAGGTCGAGACCTTCATCGTGGAAACGATCGACCCCGAAGGCCCTTACGGCGCCAAGGAGGCAGGACAGGGTCCATTGCTTCCCGTCCCCCCTGCTCTGAGCGCCGCCGTCTACGATGCGCTCGGCGTCTGGATCGACGAGGTGCCCGTGACACCCGAGAAGATCGTCGAGGCGCTGCGGCGAAAAGGGAAGGGCGAGCCGGCGCGCTTTGGACCCGCGCGTTTTCCGGCCATTCCCTACCCGCCGATCATCAAAGTCGAGCCTCCCGCGAAGGACCTGGACCGTGCTTCGACTGCCACGATTTAAATACTTGCGGCCAAAGAGCGCCCGCGAGGCTTCTGCCATCGCGGCGGACCTCGGCACCCGGGCGATGTTCGTTGCGGGCGGCACCGACCTGTTCCCGAAGCTCAAGCGACGGCAGTTCGACATCGACACGCTGATCGGGCTCGACTTTCTGTCACGAGAGATCCGCCACTCCCCGGGCCAATGCCATATTGGGGCCGGCGCGACGCTGGCGTCGGCTGCGAGAGACAAACAGCTCACGGCAGGTTTCGCAGGCTACGCGGAAGCGGTTGGGCTGGTGTCCTCTCCACAGCTTCGAAATGCCGGCACCGCGGGCGGCAACCTGTGCGTCGACACACGCTGCAACTACTACGACATGACCTACGAGTGGAGGAAGGCGGCTGGCTTCTGCCTGAAGAAGGACGGTGACATCTGCCTCGTCGCACCGAGCAGCCCGCGATGCTGGGCCGTCTCGTCTTCCGACACCGCTCCGATGGCGATCGCCCTCGGCGGCATGGTGACGCTCACAGGACCGGATGGCGAGCGTGAGATCGCGGTCGATCAGCTCTATCAGGACGACGGGATGACTTATCTGGCCAAGCAGGCCCACGAGGTCGTAACCGGTCTGCGCCTGCGTGCGGAGCCTGGGACACGCAGCGCCTATGTGAAGCTGCGGCGTCGGGGCTCGATCGATTTCCCCATCGCCGGGGCTGCGGTGGCCGTGCAGCTGGAGGGGGAAATAGTCAGTGCATGTCGGATCGTCCTTTCCGCGGTGGCGTCTCACCCGCTCGAGGCCCATGCGGCTGAAGAGTTCCTGAAGGGAAAGCGCGCGGACGCCGACACGATCCGCGAAACTGCTGAAATCGCCGCCAAGCCCGCCAAACCGCTCGACAATGCCGACCTCAGCCACTTCTGGCGGAAACGGATGGTCAGGGTGGTCGTGGAGCAGGCGCTCGAACGCGCAGCGACCAAAGACAAGGCCTCGGCGGTTAGTCTTCTAGGTCAAGACCCAGAATGAAACGGATATCCGCGGCACAATCAGGGCAGGGCATGGTCGAGTACGCGCTCATCCTGGCCCTGGTCGCCCTCATCGTGGTCGTCGCGCTGATCGCCACCGGCAACCAGCTGATCAACACGTTCTCGAACATCACGGCGACGATGTGCAACTACCACGTCGGCTGCTGATCGCGCCGGCAAACCCCTCCCTCTCGCGCCCCAACCCTTAGGCTGATCCGTAATGTTTTTCAGGCGGCGAGAGTCCGGCCAGGGCATGGTCGAGTTCGCGCTCATCCTCGCCTTGGTCGCCCTCATCGTGATCGTGGCCCTGATCGCGACGGGCAGCCAGGTCAAGAACCTCTACTCGGACATCGTCGTGACGATGTGCGCGTATCACGCGGGCTGCTGAATAGAAACCAGAGGGAGCCTTCGCGGGTTCCTCTCCTCGCGGCGCTCAACGGCCGGCTTCGCGCCCCTGGACTCTTCTCGGATCAGGGGTTGGGGGTTGACGCAGAAGCTGCACTCGCGGCGCGCTCCGCGTTGCCGCGGATGAGTCCGAAGTCCCGCCGGGCCAGTGCCTCCGCCGGGAAGAGGGCCCCCGTCAACCCGATCGCTTTGACCCCAAGCCGAAGGTAAGGGCCGATGTCCTCGATCTGCACCCCGCCCGACACCCAGAACGGCACTCCCCCCATGGGCCCGTTGAGGGCCTCGATGTAGGCAGGGCCGCCGACGGGCGCGACCGGGAACACCTTGACGACCGCGGCGCCTGCCAGGCGTGCCTGGTAGATCTCAGTAGGGGTCAGAGCGCCCAGGACGCACAGGATGTCCTCCCGGCGGCACGCCTCGGCGACCTCAGGCAGGACCACCGGCGTCACGACGAATGAGGCGCCGGCCTCCTTGGCCTCGGTCACCGCACCGGGATCCCACACGGTGCCGACGCCAACGGGGTAGCGCCCGCCGGTGGTGGCGATCAGACCGCGGATCAGCTCGAAGCACGACGGCACGGTCTTGGTGATCTCGATCGTTCCCACTCCGCCTTCGACTGCCGCCAGGCATGCCTGAAAGCCGGCGTCTGCATTCTCG
>DATLRQ010000033.1:0-7017 GCA_035534555.1 Candidatus Micrarchaeaceae archaeon | reverse complement strand
TTCGCTCTCGCTTCGCTCGAGTTGTCATTCTCGGCGTAGGTATTGCGTCGATCCTTCGCGAGGCTAAGACAGGATCTCGACGTACCCGTCCGTTCCATGCACGCGGATCCGCTGCCCGTCCCGGATCAGCCGGGTGACTTGCTCCACGCCCACGACGGCCGGCAAGCCGTACTCCCGTGCGATGACTGCGCCATGGGTCATCAGGCCCCCAACCTCCGTCACCAGCCCTGCGATCGCGACGAACAGGGGCGACCAGCTGGGGTCCGTGTAAGCCGTGACCAGGATGTCGCCTGGTTCGAGATCGGCCGCAGCCATGTCATGAATGACGCGGGCCCGGCCCTCGACGATCCCGGCGGAAACCGGTAAGCCGACCAGCGCACCGGTCGGCACGCCATCGCGTCGGTACGCCCCGGCGATGACCTCGCCATCCGACGTGAGCACCCGGGGCGGCGTGAGCGCTTGATATGCGATGAACGCGTCCTTCCGCTCGCGGATGAGTTGGTCATCCACCTGGTTCGAGCGCACGACTTCTCGGAGCTCGGGAAACGTGAGGTAGAAGATGTCTTCCTTGTCATGAAGCACGTTGGCCTGCACGAGTCGCTCGGCCTCTTCCATCAAGGCTTGCTTGTACACGAAGTAGCGGCTGACCATGCCGTACTTTGGGTACTCCCGATATCCGATGAAGGTCCGCACTCGGTCGATCATTCGCTTGGCCCCTTCGGCCTTCTGCTCTCCGTCCGGCAGGGCACGTACGCGCTCCAGCACGTCCTGTTCCTTTCTCCGTGCCTCCTGCAGCCCCTGCTCGAAACGCCACTCGCCGGCGCCCGGATCGAAGTTCTTGATGTCGCCGAGGATCACGGGTACGAGCGTCGCGGGGCGTTCGCTCCAGCGCGGCCTCGTGATGTCGATCTCACCGACACAGCGCATCCCGTACTTGACGAGGAAGGCCCGGACGGCGTCCCGCGCTTCCCGCCCGCCCGCGAGTTCGGCGAGCCCGTTCAGGAAATCCTCGTCCCCCTTCACGTGTTGCAGAAAGTCGACCACCTCCGGATGCGGCCGGATCACATCGGCGACGTCCAGGAGCGCCAGCCCCATCTCTGACGTCACGTTGTTGGGAACGGACTGCGTGAGCGTGTCGGCCACGTTCTTCTCTCCCAGCCACGCCTCCAGCTGCTCGTTGAGCCACCACGTGGCCTCCATGGCCGACATGAACACCTGATGGCTCTGCGGATCGAAGAGGATCCGCTTCAACTCCTGGATGTCCGCCAGGATGAAGTCGATCAGGGCCGGTCCGGACTTGGTTACGATGTCGCGCTGCAGTGCGGCGATGGACGCCTGCGTGCGCTCGATCAGCCCGGCGACCATGGCCGGATCCGCCTCGAGTGGGGCGGGAACGCTACCGGTCGGCGCACTGACCTGACCCTCGTCCGGGATCGACGGGATGAAGTCGTCGCGCTCCAGGACGGTCTCCAGCGCGTCCCTGATCAACGGATCGCCTCTCCCCATGACTTCCAGGAGGCTTGCACGGCTGGCTGGGGACGCCAGGCGCTGGGTGACGTCGACGAACAACCTCCCGCCGGCCTCGTACATCCGCGGGAGAGCTGTCAGCTGCCACATGGAGATCCCCAGGGGCTTCATGGCGTCGGTCATCATCTGGCCATGACCGACGGAGACGAAGACGTGGTTCCCTCCATCGTCCGTCACGGGAATGGGGAACAGTGTGGTGATCGGTCGGCTCTGGACGAACTGGAAGTCGTCATCGACCAGGCACCATTCGATGTCCTGAGGACATCCGAAGTGCGCTTCTATCCGCCGTCCCAGCTGGGCGAGCCGCACGACCTGCGCGTCCGTCAGCGCGGGCTGGTTCCGACGCTCTGGCTCGATCGCTAGTTCCTGCGTTCCGCCTCCTGGCGAGGCGTGGATGGCGAATTGCTTGGTGGCGATTGACTTGGCGACGACCTCATCGCCAAGCACCTTGTAGATGTCCGCGTTCACCAGGCCGGAGACCAGGGCCTCGCCGAGGCCGAAGGTGGCCTCGACGAAAACAACCTTCCGGTTTGACGTGACGGGGTCAGCCGTGAAAAGGATGCCAGCTGCCTGCGGGAAGACCATCTGCTGCACTACCACGGCCATATGGACCAGCCGGTGGTCGATCCCGTTTTGCATGCGGTAGGTCACGGCGCGCTCGCTGAAAAGGGATGCCCAGCACCTGCTGACGTGCTCGAGGATCGATGGCAACCCCACGACGTTCAGGTACGTGTCCTGCTGGCCGGCGAAGGAAGCCGTCGGTAAGTCCTCCGCCGTCGCGGTGGATCGGACGGCATAGGCGGCTTGCTCGCCGATCCGGGCGACCGAGCGGGTGATCGCAGCCGCCAGATCTTCGGGGATGACGATTCCTTCGAGGGTCCGGCGGATCTCCGCGCTGAGCGCGCGGATCGCCTCACGGTCATCCGGGCTCAGGCGCGACAGCCGATCGAGCCTTTCGTCGATCGACGGCGCTTCCGCAATGATCCGCCGGAAGGCGTCCGTCGTCACGCAGAAGCCAGCCGGTACGCGAATGCCTTCGATCCGCGGAAGCTCCCCCAGGTGCACGCCCTTGCCGCCAACGAGCGTGACCTGCGTCCGGTCGATCTCTTGGAAATCCAGTACGTAGCTGCCCATCCGTCTACTTTTCCCTTGAGCCCCCTCGGGCCTCTCTCGTTCCTACTGTCGGTCGCGCCGACCGCCTCTGGGCCATCTTGTGGCATTCAGTGTCAGCACACCCGGGGGCCTTGCAGCAAGTCCCCCACCCTCGTATACATTGGTAATGGCGGGGAGGATGAACCGGCTTCTTTGGCCGCACCAGAGCCGGGTATCGCACCGAGCCCGGCCCCCGCTGACCGCGACGCTGCCCGCGCCACGAGACCAGTACATCCCCGCTACGCACTATTCCTATGGCGTGGCCCGCCGTTTCCTCGCAATCCGGTAGGCGAATTCGAAACGTGGATTGGTGCCCGGGGCGCCAAAGCCGTCTCCCGCTCCACTTTTTGATCTCAACGATCAGCCTCAAAAGGCCGTTTTGACCGCTACTGGCCTAGTCCTCTATTGGTGGAATCGCGCCATCAATTCTTGGGGTCTGGCGAACGGCCTAAACTCGGCGGCGATGCGAGGCGGCCAGTCGAATCCGCACGACAAAATCCAGCGCGTCGCGCGACCGAGACTGTGTAGAAGGGTTCTAGTCGGGTTGGTTCTGATGTTGCTTGGGATACCTTCGGTGCTGTTGCTAGCGCCGACTCGCGTGGTGGTTGCATGCCCACCGCCCGGCATATACATCATGTGCATGGAGCGCACCGTTCATATCTGGGAGGCCGCCTGGTGGACAGGCCACACCAGCTTCTTCAGTGGCACGGCGGACTGGATCGGAGTCGCGCTGCTTGTTGGAACCGTCGTGCTCGGGGCCACGTTGGTTGTTGTCGCACGCAGGTGCGCAATCTCGATTCCCATTCATGTGCAAAGAGCGCGGTGAATGCGGATTGACCCGCAACAGATCCGGTCAGCATCACGAGGTCGAGCAAGCCCCCTCTGTCACGTCGCCCTTATCACCCACGACGGACGCATGCTGCCCGTGCGGTGGGTGCTCCGGGTGAGTTAGTTCGCCTCAGTGCAAAATGCCACCGTGGGCAAAAGGGTCTCCATCGTGTTGGGCGTCGGCTTCGTGTCTTGGGTATTTGGAAGTCTGCTGCTCGGCGGCAGCAGCGGCGGGGTATTCCTCAGCTCGACGCCTATGAGCGGTGATCCGACTGGCTCCGACCAAGCCAACCAGTTGCCTCATTGTGTCTCAGCGCACACGGTCGATTCGAGAGGATGGGGGAGTCTCCAAACCATCCGAACCGACGTGTGGGTGAGCGGCTGCAATGATGCGAACGGTCACTTGCAGCTTTCGGCTCAGCCGAAATGCACGGCGACGAGCTTCCTCGGGCAGGGAACGGCAACTTGCTCCGCCTCAGAATCCGGTGGGAGCATCAAGGTTGTCGTCAACGTCGTCTACCCATTCGGCCTCGATCTCATAGCCGGACGGGAGACCACGACCAGCTTCATGGTAGATCCCAACGGGGGCTACCAGCGACTTAGCTAAAGCCTCGAATGATGGAGGCGAGGCCAGAGCCCGAGTGAGCCTGTTGGCCGGTGTCGCCGAGGGCTTCTGCCCCCTCTGGCACCTCGCCTCGATCACCCACGACTGACAGGCCTGCTGCCCGTGCGGCGGTGCTCCTATCGGCTGGAGGGGAGCGGTTCGAGATGACGACCTGCGACCTACACCGGCGGTGAGGGGTGAGCCCTGGGCCGCAGTATGGAATGAGGCCGGTCTCTAAAAAGCCTCGCCCAACAACCTTCCCAAGGTTGGTGAGTCATTCGGCTCTTTGCCCCGCCCTGCAGCCAACGGTACGTTGCGGTTGGAGCCTTCCTCGAGGAAGGCCAATTGGAGGTGTGAGATGGAAGAGCTGACCAAGGTACTGATGGAGAAGGCTGGGCTGACCGAGGCTCAGGCAAAGGCGACAACGAAAGAGGTTGTCGAGTGGCTGAAGCACGAGGACAACCGCAAGAAGATCCTTGCTGCCGCCTCCGCGACCATCGCGTCTGCCGTAGTGGTTACGAAGATATAGAGCCGATTCCCGTTCACGCGAAACGGTTCAGTGGCCGTCGGGGGCCGCTGAACCGGGCCGCGCAATGAAGTCGACCTAATGCTCGAGCACCCCGGGTCGAGTCGCGCGGCGCGTATCTGCTGCTTTGGAGTAACTTCGCCAGTACATGGCCGAGGTCGTGCTCTTTCATCATGCGCAGGGACAAACAGCTGGATTCTTCGCATTCGCCCAGGAGCTCCGCGCCGCGGGACACACCATCGACACCCCAGATCTCTATGAGGGGCGGACTTTCCCCACGCTCGACGAGGGCGTTTCCTACGCCAAGCAGGTCGGCTTCGACACGCTTCTTGAGCGCGGCCGGCTCGCAGCTGAGAGCTTGCCGAACGAAGTCGTCTATGCCGGTTTCTCGCTCGGTGCGATGCCGGCGCAGATGCTGGCTCAAACGCGCCCCGGCGCCAGGGGGGCGTTGCTTTTTCACGCCGCCTTCCCGACCTCGGAGTTCGGCGCCCCCTGGCCCCTGGGGGTCCCTCTCCAGATCCACATGATGGAAGCTGACGAGTGGGTGCTGGGAGGAGACCTCGATGCAGCGCGCGAGCTCGACAAGACGATCGAGGGCGCGAAGCTGTTCTTGTACCCCGGCGATCGCCACCTGTTCGCTGACAACAGCCTCCCCGACTACGACGAGAAGGCCGCGGCATTGCTCATGCAACGCGTGCTCGCGTCCTTGAAGGATGTTGGGTAGGCCGGAAGCGGGGTCGACTTGACTTACGGTTGGGATGCGCGAGCGCGTTGAAGCACGGGGCGGCACTCTCCGCGCCGGCCGGAAGTCCAGCGCCGGGTGGTCGGTGCACGATCCAGAAATGTCGGGTGCCCCAGGCGCACGGCGCTCAGAGCCGGCACGCGGATTCGAGGCTAGATGTTGGCTGGCCCGGTTGCCGACCCGGTCCGCCGGCGGGCACGGCTCGAGTGAGCTTCTACAATTCGCGCCGATGGCGGTCAACAGCAACCGCGAGATAGTCGATAAGTTCTTCCAGGCGTTCAATGCTGGCGAATGGGACAGCTTGGAATCGTGGCTTGATCCCGAATACGTGTGGGAAATGCCGCAGTCGGGTGGGCGCGTACGCGGAGTGAAGCACAACCTCGAGATGATGCAGAACTACCCGGGCCCGCCGGAGGTTCAGACTCGCCGGGTCACAGGCAGCGAGGACAGGTGGATCACCACGCCCAGTTATACGGTCCTCAAGATCAGCGGGACGGGTGACGACTACACGACCGAGTCATTGGTGAAGTACCCGGATGGGAACGTCTGGCACACGGTGGACTTCTTTCACTTCCGCGCGGGAAAGATCCTGAGGCAGACCGCATATTTCGCACCGACCTTGGAGCCGGCTGAGTGGCGCTCGCGTTGGGTCGAGCGAATCGACTAAACAACCGGTGAGATCACAAGGGTGAGGCACGAAATTTTCGACGTCGTGTCGTAGCCGTGCTACACGGACCTTGTTATTCGATCGTCTCAGATGAGTCGTTAGACGAATTCGTCATGTGGTTCATTACCGAGCGCCTGGGATCCCGTCTCCCGCCTAGGTTCAGCTCCAGGGATCAGGTCAGCGGACTGTAACGAGAAGCGGTTCGTGCGCCGGGGGCCATACTCAGGTTGGCGCGCATGAAAGCAGCCAGGCAGCACCACCCCAAAACCAACAGCAAGCCAAAGGTCAAGATCGCGATCGTCCCCGAGCCTGTCGCGGCCCGGTTAGACGCTTCGATCCTGGTCGTAGACGACGAAGAGGCGATTCGTAAGGTCGTCGGTCGAGCGCTGACCGCTGCCGGCTGCACAGTCATCTATGCCGCTGACGGCGAAGAGGCGCTGAGCCGGCTCGGCGAGGCCCTCCCGGACCTCGTGGTCAGCGACGTGACCATGCCGCGAATGGATGGGTTCGAGCTGGTCAAGCGCATCCGCTCCCAACCCTCTACCAAAGCGCTGCCGGTGATCCTGCTGACGGGTCGGGGCGACACGGAGGACCTCGTCGCGGGGATGGGCCTGGGCGCCGACGACTACCTGGTCAAACCGTTCGCCCTGCGCGAGCTCGTGGCCCGGGCTCGCGCGAAGATCGAACGCCCGCCCGTACCCGCCGCGAACCTCACGTTCGACCGCCCGACCGGCGTGCTGTCCGAAGTGCGGTTCGCGGAGGAGCTCGACCGCGAGGCCTCGCGCGCCAAGAAGACCAACCGCGGGGGGATCGTCGCATACATCGGGCTCCACGAGCTCTCGCGGCTGCGCATGAGGTTCTCCTCTCGGGTCCAGGACGAGATCGAGCTGCAGGTGGCGGCGCTCATGACGACCGGCGCCGCGCCGCTCGACCTCATCGCGCACGACGAGCACGACCTCTTCATGCTCCTG
>DATLRQ010000032.1:0-2761 GCA_035534555.1 Candidatus Micrarchaeaceae archaeon | reverse complement strand
GAGGCTGGAGCCCAAGGTGAGGATTGAACTCACGGCCTACGCCTTACCAAGGCGTTGCTCTACCACTGAGCTACTTGGGCTGGATAAGGGACTTCTCGAAGGTGGACCGAGTTTGCTAACGCATTTCCCTAAGAGTGGGCCCCCGGCGTCGGTGCTTCAGCATCCGATTGCGCTGGCCTTAGTCTAGGCGACCGGTGGTCACCATCAGCCGCGATCGTCGGCGCATACGAACCTGAGCGAACACGCGTTCGGGGGCGGCATGATGACCTTATCCCGGCGAAGACAATGCAGGTTTGGGCTGATCCTAGGAGTCCAGTAAAACCCGCCCCAAGAGAGTTACTGGCCCATGGATATCTGCTATCCTCAGTCCAGTACATCACGTCTAGCGGGGAGTACGGGATTGTCAATGTCCGCCGCAGCTGGTATCGGGTTTCGAGGTCGGTCCGAGCTGACCGCCGTCTTGGAAGCTTCTGGACGGCGCTTTGTTCGGCCGGGCGACGTTGCCGCCACGCTGGGCGTCGATTCGCAGACTGCAGCCAAGAAGCTCGCTCGCTGGGCCACTGAGGGCTGGCTGCGACGCGCCCGCCGCGGCCTCTATATCCCCGTCCCCGTTGACGCTAGCAATCCGGCCTCCTGGTCCGAGGATGCGCTGGTCGTTGCAACCGCAGTCTGGTCGCCTTGCTACTTCACCGGGTGGACAGCGGCGAACTATTGGTCTCTGACCGAACAGCTCTTCCGCACCACCGTATTGAAGACAACCGAGCGAGTCCGGGCCTCGACGGTTGTGCTGCTTGATCACGAATATCTGGTGCGGCATACCTCACCGGCCGCTATGACGTGGGGACTCAGGACGGAATGGCAGCGCGAAATACGGCTCAAGTTTGCTGATCCCGCGCGCACGGTAGTCGACCTCCTCGACGAGCCGCGACTCGGAGGCGGCATTCGTCACGGCGCTGAAGTTCTAGCTACGTATCTTGATGAGCACGACCCTGCACTCCTCATTGAGTACGGCGATCGGCTCGGCAACCGAGCCATCTTCAAACGGCTCGGTTATCTACTCGAAACGCTGGAGAGAAACGAGCCATCGCTCGTTGCAGCGTGCCGCGCGCGTCTTTCCGAGGGAATATCCGCGCTTGATCCCGATGGCCCTACCGGCGGAAGGCGAACCATGCGCTGGCGGCTTCGCGTGAATGCTCAGGTAAGACCTCAAGCCCCGGCATGATTCCAGCGCGCGAGATTCTCGACCTTCGAGCTGAATGGTCACTCGATCCAGGGATTATTGAGAAGGACTATGTTCTCGGCTGGCTCCTCGCGGGTATCGCCAATGATCCGCAACTTGCGCGGTCCTGGATCTTCAAGGGTGGGACCTGCCTGCGCAAGTGCTACTACGAGACATATCGCTTCTCCGAGGACCTCGACTTCACTGTCGTCGGCAATGGGCCCGAAGCGCCGGAGGACCTCATCGCCGTCTTTCAGTCCATCCGGGACTGGCTGCAGGAGGAGTCGGGAATCGGGCTAGTCATCGACGACAGGTCATTCCAGCGCCGGAGGAATCTGCGCGGCAACCCAACTACACAGGGTCGCCTTGCCTACCGCGGGCCTAACCTGCCCCGCCAGCTACCCAAGGTGAAGATCGACATCACCAGCGATGAGATCCATGCGCAGCCGGCTGTCATTCGACCGATCGGGCATCAGTACAGCGACACGCTTTCTGTCTCCGAAGCCGTCTGCTACTCACTCATTGAGCTTTTCGCTGAGAAGCTGCGTGCGCTCGCCGAACGGTGCCGTCCGCGTGACCTGTACGACGTCGTTCACATGCACCGCCACCCAGACTTGATCGGCCGCGCCCGCGATATTGCATCGGTTCTTGCACAGAAGTGCAGGCACGTTGGCATCGAGGTGCCAACGCTGGAGAGCATCCAGTCATCGCCATTCCGCGCCGAGCTTGAAGGCGAGTGGGAGAACATGCTTGGACATCAGCTTCCCAGCCCGCTACCGCCATTCCTTGGTTTCTGGGACACACTTGAGACCGTCTTTGCTTGGCTGGCGGGCGAAGTTGCAGCTCCGGTGCCCGAGCGCGCCGAACGAGCCGACCTTGATCCCGAGTGGGTGCCGCCCAAAGCGATCACCTCGTGGCGCCGGGGTTTCCCCCTGGAACTCATTCGGTACGCAGGCGCCAATCGGCTCAAGGTAGACATCGACTACCGTGCCGAGGACGGGCGACAGGGGCCGCGACGTGTCGAGCCCTATTCACTCCGTCGGACCAACGAAGGCAACCTACTCTTGTTCGTTGCGAATGAGAGTGGCGCGCTCCGCGGATACCGCGTCGACCGCATCGCAGGTGCACGGCCAACCAATGACGTCTTCGTTCCGCGGTATCTGGTCGAGTTCTAAATGCGGCCAAGACGCTACCGCTGCAGCAGCGATCAGAGGACATGAAAGCCGTCAGAGAACGATGCGCTTCGATCGAAGCTCACCGCTGGAGGGTAACGGCGGCGTCTCATGCCCTGATAGGCAGAGTCGGCCACCTTCGCGTCGCGGGAGCGCAGGCGTCGTCGTTCAGCGAGAGGTACCACCACGTCGAGGTAGACGATCCTCGCCTGAGCCAGGATACGCTAATGTACCCTGATGGCTCTACGCGTCCAGCTGGGGTCGGTCGCCGCGGCCATCTACGCGCGCATCTCCTCCGACCACGACGGTACCTCCGCAGCGGTGGGCCGTCAGCTCGAGGACTGTCGCGCCTGGGCGCAGCGACACGGCT
>DATLRQ010000031.1:0-13212 GCA_035534555.1 Candidatus Micrarchaeaceae archaeon | reverse complement strand
GGCGCTGAACTTGATCGCGTTGGAGATCAGGTTGGCGTAGACCTGCTGAAGCAGGCCGGCATCGGCCTGGCATTCCGGCAGGGCTGACAGCACGACTTCGACATCGCCTTCCTCCGCCTGCGGGCGCAGGTCGACGATGGCGGCTCGCACCAGCGACGTCGGATCGATGAGATCGACCTTCACCTCCGCCCTGCCGATGCGGAAGAACCTGAGCAGCCCGTCGATCAAGACCCCCATCTTGGTGGCGTTGGCATCGATGCGATGGATGTACCTCTCGGCCTCGGCATCGAGTCCCGGGCCGTGCTTCTGCTCGAGGAGGTTGGCGAAGCCGGACATTGCCCGAAGAGGCGCCCGGAGGTCGTGGGAGATGCTGTAAGTGAGCGCATCGATTTCTTGGTTGCTCGCTTCGATCTCGGCCATCCGCGCAGCGGCGCGAGAATCCAGCTGCTGGTTGGCGGCGGCCAGCTGCGCTTCGGCATTGAGCCGCCGCTGCATAGCCCGATGCAGCAGCAGCACTGTACCGAGATTGACCAGCGCCAGCAACGCAGTGGTCAGCGCGATCCAGCGCTGCATGATCTGAAGGTCGGATATGAGCGCCGAGGCGAGCAGGGCGATCAGGATTCCGTAGCTGACGATCGCGTACACGAGGATCAGGCCGTTGGGCCGCAGGGTCAACAGCCAGTTCGTCACACCCTCCGGCATCGCGTGTGGCGGACCAGCGTCCGCCTTCAACGCATGGGCCATCAGGGCATCTTCGGCTTGCCGAACAGATAGCCCTGGCCAAACTCGACGCCCAGTTCTTGCAGCGTGGCGAGCTCGAACTCACTCTCGATGCCTTCCCCCACGACGGCGGCGCCGATCTCGTGGGCGAAGGTCGTGAGCGCCGAAGCGAGACCGCGCTGGTGGCCGTTGCGGTCGATCCCCCGCACCACGCTCACGTCCAGCTTGATGACCTGGGGCTCGAGCATGAGAATGTGGCGCAGGCTCGCGAAGCCTGCTCCGGCGTCGTCGACTGCGAGGCTCGCGCCCCGTTCCTTGAGCGGGGCGAGCGCGAGCGCCAGCTTTGCGTAGTCGGCGACAGGTGCGTGCTCGGTGATCTCAATCATCCACGGAGCCGACCCCGCCGTCACGCCCGCAAGCCGGCCGGACATCACCGTCTCGGGCGAGACGTTCACCGAAAGGTAGACGCCGGCCATCCTCGGACGTGCGGCGAACCCAGCCCGCACAGCGGCCAGCTCGAGCTCGATCAGCAAGCCCGCCTCGGCGGCGTCCGCAAACCAGGCCAGGGGCGAATTGATGGGCTCGATGTCGAACCTCGCCAGGGCTTCGTGCCCGATCACGTGCGTGTTGCTGAGCCTGACGATCGGCTGATACGCCATGCGCAGGCCTCCGTTCATCACGTGCTGCACACGCTTCAGGAGTGCGCGACGGGTGTCTTCCGCCCGGCTGTCCTCCTCGAGCACCTCGGCGAGGCGACCGACCACCGCGTGTGCGACGGAGGGCGACAGCGGAGATCGACCCGCGAAAACGTTGTGGATGCCGTCCAGCACGGCCGCCGGGCTCGACCCCTTAACCAGGAATCCCGAGGCGCCGCGGTGCAGCAGCTCGAACACCGTGTCGCGGTCCCCGTAAGCGGAGAATGCGAGCACTTTGGTACGGGGTGACTTCAGGCGGATTTCCGACGTAGCGCGAGCCCCGCCTCCGTCGGGCATCTTCACATCCACGACCGCGACGTCCGGTTGGAGCCCGGTCGCCAGCGTTATGGCCTCACCCACACTGCCGGCCTGGCCGACCAGGTCGCATCCCGGATCGGACATCACCACCTCGGCCAGCGCCTCGCGCAGCACGACGTCGTCGTCCGCGATGAGGACCCGCACCCGATCTTTCATGCGACCGCCGTTTTGGGGGCCGGATCGGACTTGATGGGGATCCAGAATTCGATTTGCGTACCCCTGGTCGGCGCGCTTACGAGCGTCCACCCGCCGCCCATCAGCGCTGCGCGTTCACGCATCGCCGTAAGGCCCATGTGCCCGTTGCGACCAGGGCCGGGGGAGGCAGCCGGTTCGAAACCGATCCCGTCGTCGTCGACGCTCGCCCACACACCGCCCTCGGCTTCCCAGACTTTGATCTTCACGTGGGTGGCGTGGGCATGCTTGTGGACGTTGATGAGGCTCTCCTGGAGAATGCGGTAGACAACCAGGGCGGCAGACCCGTTCACGTCGTGGTTGAAGTCCACGCTCAGCTCGGTCACGATCCCGTTTTCGCGTTGGAACTCATCGGTCAGGTTCGCCAGCGCCGCGCCGAGTCCGTGCAGCTCGAGTGCCGGCGGGCTCAGCTCGAACAGAAGGCTGCGCAGGCGCTCGATGGACAGAGACACGGTCGACTGCAGCTTGGCCACCAGCGCCAGCTGCGCAGGGTCCACGAGCTGCTGCGACAGAAGGTGCAGGCGCATGGTTGCGGCGCTCATGACCTGGACCGCGTCGTCGTGCACATCCGCTGCGATCCGCTTCCTCTCCTGCTCCTGTGCGTCGACCAGGCGCCGGATAAGCTGCCCGCGCTCTTCTTCGAACCGGTGGCGCTCGACCTCGGCCCACAGCGTCTTGCCGAACAGCTCGAGCAACCCGCGCTCGTCCTCGCTCCACGTGCGCTGGGAAGCGCTTCCCACCGACAGGATCCCGAAGGCGCCGTGAGCGCCGCGGATAGACACCGCCAGCGTCGAGAGTCCCCCCCCGGCAAGCCACGGGGTCCACTGCACTGCGTCTACCGTGCTGTCTTCGATCACCTTCGGTCCGCTGGGGTCGGTAAGCCACTTCCGCAGGCCGTCCGGCAGCATGCGAAGCTCGCCTTCGGGCTGCTCCAACCCGACCGACACAAGGCGGCAAAGGTGGATCTGGTCCGAATCCAGCTCATAGACCCCGGCCATCTCCACGCCCAGGGTCGAGACTGCGAGCTCGACCGCTCGCCGCATGAGATGCTCGATCGGCGGGGCGTTGAGTGCCTCAGTGGCCAGCTCCCTGGCGGCCGTTTGCTGGCGGGCGCGGGCATCGGCCCTGACCTCCGCATCGCGGCGGGCGGTGATGTCGACGGCGACCACAGCAACGCCACGGGCTGACGGACGACCTGTGGAGATCGGAGAGAACTTGGCATGGAAGTAACGCCCCGCGAAGTCCCCTTCCTCGATGAACTCCTCGCCTGCCAGCGCCCTCTCGAGCATTTGGACCACGTCGGGCCTGCTCTTCAGGAGTTCGCGCGCCGACGTGCCGAGGAGCGTATCCGAGTTCGACCCGACTGCATCCAGCGCGGTACCTCCTGCGAAGCTGAATGCGAGGTCGTGGTCGAAGGTGGCCACGATGATCGGTGCGTTGCGCAGGGCGGAGTCCAACCGGTCCCGGTTCGACCTGCTCTCCCGTTCCGCCCGGATGCGTGTGGTGCTGTCAACCAGCAGCGTTTCGATCCGGACCAGGGAGCCCGAGCCGTCTTTGACCGCGTGGTACTGGCCGGTGGTCCACACGGACGACCCATCGGCTCGCCTGAGCTCCACTTCAAAGTCATTCACGTTGTCCTGCTCGTTGAGCAGCGCCAGGAGTTGTGGTCGATCGGCCGGGTCCGCGTAGTGCGACCTCGTGTTGACCGCCCGGAATGCGGCTTCCGACTCGTAGCCCAGCAACCGCCAGGTGAATCCATTACAGGCGAGCACGCGGCCGTCGAGGTCGGTCGTCATGGCGCCCACCCCGACGTCGTCCATCAGCCGCTCGAGGCGCGAGTTGGCGTCGGCCGCCGCGAACTCCAATCGTGAGCGGTCCAGCGCGTTGCGGACCGCGGGGCCGAGCCTGGCGAGCCGGTCCTTGAGCACGTAGTCCGATGCGCCCTGGCGCATGAACTCACTGGCCAGCTCGTCGTTGATGGTTCCGCTCACCATCACCACCGGGAGGCGGACCTTGCGCTCGCGCATGATCTCGAAAGCCCTCCGAGCGCTGAACTGGGGCAGGGTGTGGTCGCAGAGCACGAGGTCGGGCCCGGCGTTCAGCGCGGCCAGGAAAGCCGGTTCAGTGTCGACCACCTGGTGCGTGACGCTGAGCCCATCATTCACGAGGGCACCGATCATCAAGCTGACATCGTCCGGGTTGTCCTCGACGATGAGGACCGCGATCTGTCGGGGCGTCACCACCGCTGCCTGGGTCATCTCTCTTACCCCGATCAGCTTGCGGTCTCTACCGTTACCCTGATAGTGCCCATAGGCCCTAGTCCGCCAGGTAGGTACTGATCAAGCCATATAGCACCACTATAACTTAAGTCACACAGTCGGTCCCATGAAAGTGGCACGGCCTGGGCTACCTAGGTCGCCGCCGCGACCTGACGCAAGTACGCCAGCTCGCCCATTGCGGGCCGGGAGGCTCTGGCCTCTCCATGTCGGGGGGTCGCAGACGCGGCCGAACGATGGAGCAGCTTCTCCATGTCGCAAACCGTGACGGCCCCCCGCGACAGTTCGATCATGCCCCCGATCCTCAGCGCCCGAAGTACGCGAGCGACGACCTCTCGCGCCGAACCGACGCCGTCGGCGATCTGCTGCTGGGTGACGCGAGCGACCGGCCGGTAGCCTTCGGCCTCCGGAGACGCCAGCGACAGCAGATGATCGACGACCCTCTCCTCCACCGTCATGAAGGCGAAACTGGTCGCCGAGTCGACCATTTCGCTGGCCGAGCTGCTCAGCACCCGCGCGAGGTACAGCGCAAATTGAGGTTGGCGAGAGGCTAAAAGCCGCATGGTCTCCAGCTCAAAGTGCACGAACGTGGTCCTTTCGACCGCCGTGACCGTGACCGGCATTGGACCAAAAAGAGACGCGATGCCGACGAGGTCGCCCTTCCGGACGTAACGCAGCGTTGCCAGGCGCCCGTTGTGCCACCTCACCGATTGCCGCATCAGGCCGGCGACGACCACGCCCGGATCACCTCGGGCGCCCGCGCGAAAGACGACCTCACCGGGCTCGTAGATGATCTGGCGCGCCGTGGCCGAGAACTCGCGCACGGTGGCGGCCGGGAAGTCGGGAAGCAGATGGACGAGCTCGCGGGGGCTCTTCTCGGGTCCGGTGGCCGGCGACTCGATTGTCAAGTATCGGTGTTGCATATCTCTGTAATCCCCACACAGAGGTATACGGCAGATATGGGCCCGCGTCGCCGGGAGCCTGTAGAGGCCGCGCCCCCTGCAAAGGCGCTGGGACCAGGCCCTGGGTTCGGCTGGCTGCCTGGGTCAGATCACTGGTGAGCTTGGATCTGAACTCCATATGTCGACGCGCTCGGATAGGCCGCGCAAGTTCTTCGTGGTCACTAGACGAAGCGGCCAGGCAGAGCTTCCTAGCGCGGCGACGGTGGCGCCGGAGAGGGCCGTCGCGAGGTTCATCTCCTTGGCCTCCCCCTCCAACCGAGAAGCGATGTTGACGGCACTGCCGAGGACGGCGTAATCGGCGCGCTCGGCGAGGCCGACCACGCCGACGATGGCCGGACCGGTGTGCAGCGCCACCACCGCGCGAATGGGCTTACCGGTGCTGATGCTGGGGCTCTCATCCGCGAACGCGGCGTGAATCGCTGTGGCCGCGGCAATTGCATTGCTCGCGCCGTGGTCTGGATCGTCGACCACGCCGAAGACGGCGAGAATGCCGTCCCCGATGAACTTGTTCACGCTGCCGTGGTGCGCCAGGATGGCCCGCGCCGCCAGGCCCAGGTAGGTGTTCAGGAACTCGATGGTCCCTTCAGGCGAGATGGTTTCCTCGATCTGCGCAGAGCCACGGATGTCGACGAACATGATCGTGAGGATGCGCCGGTCCCCGGCCGTCGGCAGAATCCCCTCAGCCAGGACCAGGTCGACCGCGTCTGAGGGCAGCAGTCGCTCCAGCTGATGACGTCGAATCAGCTCGTTGTCGAGCGCCTCCATCTCGGCGGTGGTCTCGTCCCGCCAGGGGATTTGCAGCGTCTTGCCAAGGCGCTGGACGGCCGTGCTCCGGATCGACGCCCGGTTCTCCTTGACCGCCATCAGCCCAGCCACACGAGCAGTCGCCGGAATAGCGGCTCGAGGTTCCAGTCCAGGAAATCGACCAGCGAGCAGTCCGCTTGGCGTCGCCCCAACATACTTACTGAACCCCTACTCGAAAGACAGAATCTCCGCGTCTGTCCCGGCCGCAAAGGGCCGATCCGTACTCCGGTACTGGCCGGCAGATGGTCCTGCGCCGGGCTCTCAACCGGCTCATGCGCAGGCAGGAAAGGAAGGCTTGTGTCAAGGTGATCGACGCCGCTTATGGGACAGGACCGAACCATGGCGTGCCTGTCCGCGCCAGCCTCAAGTTAGAGGGGCGGAGCCTGCTCTGCCCGCCCTCGGTCCGAAGGTGAACGAATCCAAGCCCCTGATCGCAACGGGAACCGGGGCCGGTTGCTCCAGGTACGGCATCACCAACACGCGCTTCGAGATGCCGAGCCGGTGGAGGACGTGTGACACATAGTTCTTGACGGTCTGCTCGGCGAGGTGCAGCTCGAGCGCGATCTCGCGATTGCTACGGCCCTCGGCGAGGAGGCCTAGGAGCGCACTGTCACGCGGCGAAAGCTGGGGCGCCTCGTTCGCCAAACACTCCGCTGGTTGACGCTGACGAACGATTTCGAGGATGCGTCCGGCAATGACCGGATCGATGACCGTTCCGCCCTGGGCGACGTTCCGGATGGTTTCGGCCAGCTCGGCGGCATGAGCGCGCTTGAGCAGGTAGCCGTTGACCCCAGCGTCGATCGCACGCAGGAAAACGCTTTCGTCGAACAGCGACGTGAAAGCAAGGACGCGGATCTCCGGCCGCCGCCGGCGCAGCTCCTTGATCGCGTCGACGACGTCCTTTTTCTGGAGGCGTAGTTCCGTTATGACGAGGTGAGGACCACGTGTGTCCGACAGGAACATCAGCTCCTCCCAGCTGGAGGCGTCACCGACCACGTCGAAACCGCCCTCGCGGCTGAGAATCGAGCGGATACCCAATCGCACAACCGGTTGGTCGTCGGCGAGGACGACCTTCAGGCGCGGCTGGACGTTGGTGCGCATCATTGGGATCGGCCCGGGACCAGCACGAAATGTCTGAGGCTCCGCATTCGGCTGACGCCGGTTCCGGCCCAAATTGACATCGACGGATGCAACTGGTGGGCTTCCGCGTGCGCGCGCTCTCCGAGCATCGCAAGCAGCACTTCGCGGTCGATGAGCTCGACGCTCTTACGGCGTGCCCAACCCCACGCACCGGGCGTGAAAATACCGTCCGACATCAGAAACACCCCGGCCGCGCCGCGTTTACGCGCGGCGTCCGCCACTTCCACGACGGCCGCGGAGTCGCACGGTGCTCCCCCGCGCAAGCGACAGCTGACCAGCAAATTCCTTTGGCCCCGCGTCAGGACGAGGTCGATGACGTCAGCAGTAGGCGGCAATTCTGTTGCGACTTCGTAGCCTTCGCGCCGGAACATCGAAGCGATCAGCGCGCGGTAATCGTCCCAGGAGAGGCGCCGCAGCATCGCCAGGGTGCGTTCCTTCTGACGGTCGGCAGACTGACCCCGCATCGGATCGAAGCACTCTTCTCGCGGGCCGGCCATCCCGCCGGTGAGGCCTTGCCGGGTGAGTTCGTTCAGCTGGGCCAATTGATCTCAGTCAGCGGCCGCAGGTCATTCACCGGCTGCTGTCCCCGGCGTCCTACACCGATGACAACACCCCCTGCGATCAGGGTCACGAAGACGGATGGCTGAATCCAGAGCAGCGCCCCTGCCAACCAACGCACGCCGTTGATCGGCCCAGACGCCACGAGGCCATTGGCCCAGTTCGGTTCCGCCACCCCGATGACGGCCACGGCCGCCGGCAGCGTTGCCATGAGCACGGCGACGAGGGCGAGGAGTGCGGCCATCAAGCGATTCATCACGGTTGTCCCTACTGCGAGACTAGGAGGAGGCACGATCACCGCCGAGGGCCTGGCGACCCGGACTTTAGCTCCCCTTGAACGTGACTGAAATCACAGGCTTGATGAGCGAGCGTGAACGGCGCACATAGCTGAACTCGAACGCCGGCCGAGGGCATCCAACCTGGAACGCATCGATCCTAGCCGTCGGTTCGGGCAGCAGCTCCCTGAGTCAGCGCACCCACGGCGGTGGCGCCACGCGCGCCTCCTGGAGGCGGCTGGTTGAAAACAAGCCAGAACAGCCCGAGAATGCGGACGGCCTCCGCGAACTCATCAAAAGCCACCGGCTTACGCACGTACGCGTTGGTTCGGAGGTTGTAGCCCGCCACGACATCATCGTGCTCCTTGGACGAGGTGAGGATGATTACCGGCAGCAGACTCGTGCGCGGGTCAGCGCGCATATGCCGCAACACCTCTAACCCACTCACCTTCGGGAGGTTGAGGTCGAGCATGGTGAGGGCGGGAAGTGATCCCTCCTGTGCCTTCGCGAACAGGATCTCGAGCGCTTCTGCACCATCACGCGCGACGACTATTTCATTGACTATCTTGGCTCGACGCAAGGCGAGCAGTGTGAGCTCCTCGTCGTCCGGGTTGTCCTCGACCAAAAGTATGTAGGGCTGGCTCACTTGTTCAGTTGCTCCTCCGTTGAAACCGTGAAGTGGAAACTGGCGCCGCGATCGACCTGGCCCTCAGCCCAAACGCGCCCGCCGTGGCGCTCGATGATCCGGCTCACGCTGGCGAGCCCGATGCCGTTGCCGGGGTATTCAACCGCCTTGTGAAGACGCTGAAACGGCTGAAACAGTCGGTCCGTGAATGCGGGATCGAATCCCGCACCGTTGTCGCGTACGAAGAAACCGAGCTGGCCGGTCTCAGCAGGCAGGGACTCAAAGCTGATCAGCGTCATCTCCCTCTTGGCGGTGAACTTCCAGGCGTTTCCGATCAGGTTCTCGAGTACCGTCTGGATGAGGCTCCGGTCGACATATGCGACGAGTCCGTCGACGATCTCGAACTTGGCGCGGCGCTCAGGAGCCTGGGAGGCCAAACCGGATGCGATTGACCTGGCCATCGAGCTGAGGTCAATCTCTTCTCGGTGGAGCTCCGCCCGCGAGACCTGGGACAGCTGGAGCAGCTCATCGATCAACACCGACATTTTTCGACTGGCGTCGCGAACTCGTCGTGCGTAGTCTCGACCGGTTTCACTGATCCCCTCACCGAGCTCATCGAGTAGGGCCTCGCTGAAGCCGCTCATCGCGCGCAATGGCGCCCTGAGGTCGTGAGCCACGGAGTAAGTGAACGCCTCCATGTTGCGGTTGATTCGGTCGAGCTCGTCGGTGCGCCGGGCGACGCGCGCTTCGAGCTCGTTGTTGAGCGTCAGGACATTGGTCTTCTCGCCCTCGAGGTCCTCGAGGATGTTGAGCAGGGCTGGTTGGATCCCCTCCATCCGGAGCGCGGCTTCTGACGCATCTTCGAGGATGTTGAGCGTCGCCCGCATGCTCGCGCGCTGGAGGTCGCGCTCGTCACTGAGATCATCCACCATGTTGAGCACTGCCTGCGAGACCGAGCCGCGTTCGGCCGGGGAACCTGGGGCCCGCGCCTCGGGCTGTCGCCCCTGGATCGTCACAACGATTCCGCGGACGTCTCCGGAAGGTGCGCCCTGAGTTCGCTGATTTCCTTTTTGAGCTCGATCATCTTCAACTCGCGACCAACCGTGAGGCGCTGAAAGCGCTCGAGCTCGTCGAGACGGTCGAGTTCCTTGGTGCGCCGCTCTGCGATTTCCATTTCAGCCGTCTTCTGGGCGGTGACGTCGCGGGCGGCGGCGAACACTCCCAGGACGCCGCCTGCGGCGTCTCGGTACACCGAGGCGTTGTAAAGCACCGCAGTCATGCGGCCGCCGCGGTGCCTGATCGTGAGGGCATAGTCGGTGACCGAGCCCTTGGAGAACGCCATCTCGTAGCCTGCGCGCGCCTTGTCGGGTTCGGTGAAATAGTCGGAGAAGTCGGTCCCGATCAACGCCTCTCTCTGCAGCCCTGTCACTTTCACAGCCGCCTCGTTGACGTCGGTGATTTTGCCCTCGGCGCTGATGGTCACAAGGGGGTCGAGGCTGGCCTCGATCAGGCTGCGTGCGTAGTGGGCCGCCTGCTTCTGCGCAGTGTTGTCGCGGGCGATGGAAGCCGCGCCAATGGCGACGCCGGCACTGTCGCGAATCGGCGAGACGCTCAGCGAAACGGGAAGGATCGTGCCGTCCTTGCGTATCCGCTCGGTTTCGTAGTGCTCAATTCGCTGACCGAGGCGAATTCGCTCGAGAATGGTGCGCGCCTCGTCGTCGTGGCCGCTGGGAATAACCAGGGTGATTGGTTTGCCGATCGCCTCAGCGGCTGTGTAGCCGTACATGGCCTCAGCCCCGGGGTTCCAGCTCGTGATGACACCGTTCAGTGACTTGCTGATGATGGCGTCCTCTGAGGAGTCCACGATCGAAGCCAGGAGCCCTGTGCTGGCCTCACGCAGGTGGGCTTCCCTTTCGGCGTTCCATCTTTCGCCGATATCGCGAGCGATCGAAGCGGCGCCGATGACCTTGCCCTGCGAGTCGTGGATCGGGGAGACGCTCAACGAGACGGGCAAAGACGTACCGTCTTTTCTCAGGCGTTCCGTTTCGTAGTGTTCGACGCGCTTACGTGTGCCGATCCGCTCCAGGAGGGCGGGCATCTCCTTTTCATGACCGGCCGGAATGATCAGGGAGATCGGCCGGCCGAGAATCTCCTCAGCCGTGTATCCATACATGTCTTCGGCCGCATGGTTCCAGCTGATGATCGACCCGTCCAGGGCCTCGCCGTAAATGGCGTCTTCTGATGCGTCGACGATCGACGCGAGCAGGCCGGTGCTGGGCGAACCTCCGCGGGAGTGGCTTGCGACCGTGATCGCCGCGGCCTTGCTCACGAGATGCACTCCCAGCCATGCATGCCGGGCGCAGCTGGTCGGATCCCTAGACAAAGCGAGGTGACACAGCGGAAATCTGCCAAATCACATGCCAGGAGGAAAGCTGCCACCAGTCGGAGCTTGGGCTGCTTCCAAAGCGGGCTGTAGGGCCATACAGCCCTACCAGTACAGGCTTGCATAGTACGTTTGGCGTCAGGCTGCCTGCTTAACCATTATCCCCCTTGGCCGGGGGCTTGCCACAAGCCCGGGCCGCCGTGCGAGACTGCGCTTCCAAAGCCGGTTCTGCGCGCGAACCAAGGAGGTGCCGCCTCGCCGAACGACAGCAGTCCTCTCGCCGACTACTACTTCGTCCTCGGCGTCCCCCCTGACGCCACGGAGACGGAATTGCACGCCGCCTGGAGGCGGCAGCTCAAGTACTGGCACCCTGACCGCCGCAACCACCCGGACGCGCTCGAGCACGCGAAGTTGATCAACCTGGCGCACGACGTTCTGACCAACAGCAGCAAGCGCACCGCATACGACCGTCAGCGGGCGGCCGTCGGCTGGCGCCCCTCGGCGTCGCCGCCGTCATACAGCCGCCCGGTCCAATGGACGGTTGTAAGTCGCGAGGGCCCGCGGCGTGATCCGAAGGGTTTTGACCGGCACGGTTTCGTCGCGCGCCTCGAGGAGATGATGAACCGGGGGCGACTGATGATTGAGAAGCGCAGGGACCTCGCGTCGGCGTCCAAATGGGAGGCCCAGACCCAAGCCCTTCTACGAGATGAGCTGGGCGACCATGCGTACACGAAGCGCTTCGAAGTGGCATTGAGCCGGCCCCGCCCCGAAGGCCTGGTGGCGGCCTACGGAGTGCTCTGGGCCGCGTACGAGGATGCGCTGAAGGGCGATCTGAAGCCGGGGGTGAATCAAAGGCGGCCGTCCTGACCGGGTGTGGGTTGGGCGCGAATCCAAGCGTAGCCACTGCGAGTTCAGGCGGACTCGGTAAGCCTCCCGTTCTTTGAGAGGTTCGGGTCCGTGCAGGCGGCGAGGTTGAAACAGCAGGGCCGTCGCTTCCCGCTATTCATCTTCGAGATGGTGACCTCGACCCTTCGTTTGCGCGTGGCAGCGTTCTGGGTCGCGTTGACCCAGCGGACCCACTCCCAGCGCGCCATCGGCGTCACGTCTTTCCAAAGGTCCTGGATCTTCTTGGGGGCAGCACTCAGCGCTGTCCCGAGGTCCTGTGGCACGTTCGGCTCCGGCCAGTCTTTTGACGACTCGATCTCCACCGTCGCGGTGTCGCCAACACGTAACGCGGCGCTACGTTGCAGCGGCCCATCAATCCTCATCCAGTGGCCGAACTCGCCGTCCGGTTCCAGCACCGTCCGGAACGCATGGCCGTTGATGCTTCCCAGAACCGCCACCTGTCCGCGCGACGGCAGCTTCCGGCTCGCTTTCACAGGCAAGCGCAAAATGGTCCACTTGTCGATCGTGTATGGCGTTGCGTCAAAGCGAATTGTTGGCATCCCTGTTCGCCAACTCATGGTAGTCACACGGCTTTGGGGGCGCCGGTTCGACGCCCGCTCCTGCAGCCAAAACGCCGGCTACTGGACGACGATAAGGCCGACCATATAGCCGAGCGTCTGCATTGGCCCTCCGTTGCCGGCAACGGTTCCCTGTCCGCAAGGGACGAAGCATTGCCAGTTGTAGACGCCAGGCTTGCCCGTCCGAAAGGAAAACGTGATCACGTTCATGCTCCCCGCCGGCGCAGCGGCATTCACGGCTTCCAGCGGGACGAAGACGCCAAGTTGCGGGATGGCAAAGGTGTGGGCCGCATTGTCCGCCGAATCGAGAGCGTGGAAATCGCCCTGCTGCGGTTGGCCGTTGTTGTCGTAGTACGACATGTGAAATGTGCCGCCGATGATGCCTTGCGCCTGGCTCCAGAATGGATTACGCAGGCCCCTGGCAAAGTCCTCCTGGTCGATTTGCATGGTGACCACGGAGTTGGCAGGGACGTCAAGGGTGGTCGTGGGCAGGTAGCCGGGCCAGGTGGGATTCGGGTCGTCGGCGCGTCCATTGCTCGCGGTGCCTACCGATCCAACGACTTCGAGGTGAATTTTCACTCCTGGACTACTCGTGTTGGCGACGGAGTGCGTCGCATCAGGCCGGTGGAGCAGGAAGCCGACTGCGAAGGTGGCCGCCAAGGCACACACGATCCCGACCGCAAGGACAAGTACCAACAGACGCCGAGCAACATTCGGAGGCCGCTCAGCTTCCATGTCAGTGGGACATTAGCAGACCGTCGATCACCGTCTGGCTCTAGGCACGGGCGCCCTGCGGTCTTC
>DATLRQ010000030.1:0-3718 GCA_035534555.1 Candidatus Micrarchaeaceae archaeon | reverse complement strand
TCCTTGGTAAGGAAAAGGTCCCCGGTTCGAATTCGGGCGTGGGCTCCAAATTCAATAGCACCGTTTCCTAGCATCTTCTCTCCCTAGAAATGCGGCAAGGAAATGCTCCTCCGCAGAGGTTCTGTATCCCAACTTGCGTGTGTCAGGCCATAGCGACTGGCACCACGTTCATCGGAGTGGGGGAGACCGTCGGCGGTCAGTCGGTCCGCAGAGGCGCCCAACTGCCTGTCTCACGGGTCAGGACCGTGAGGCACCTGTTCCCGAATTCCAAACTGGGTCGGCGGTAGCGAAGACCCTAGTCAGGAAACCTGGTTCCTCGTTTTTCGCGAAGGAAGAACGCCGGCGAGGTAGCGAGGTCGAGGGTCTAGCCGGTGGGGGCACAGGCGACCTGAACGGGCGGCCCGGGCGATCCGTCTCGATGAATCGCAACGCCCCAAGGCGCGCCCCGTTTGGTCCGTGCCGGACGAAGTTGCTCGGGACGGTCCAGGCCCGGAGACACGGTTTCAAACGATCCCTGCTCTCCGATGTTGGCCTCGTACACGCCTTTCTCAAGCACCACCTGATCAAACAGCAGCGAGAAGGTCTTGAGTCGAGTGTCCAAGGCGGCATAGCCCAAATGAGAAGCAAAGAACTGGACGTTGGTCCTGAGACCGAAAAGAATGGTTCGAGGGGAGCCGGCCATGGCGGGTAGTCGCTAGGCAGCGTACCGCCGCACCAGCTCTCTTGTCCTCTCGGTGCTGGTGACAGGAGGCTCGGGCTGGCTGACGTACCTGCGAGCGCCCGGCGACTCGGGTTCCACTCCTGGAATGCAGGTTATTCGTGCGATGAGACACTTCAACTGCCGTTAGCAGCCCGCTTCAGGGCCTGGGCCATCGCGAGCCGGCGAGCACTCTCTCGGGGGAGCACGAACGAATGTTCGCACGTCAACTGCCCGACGGCAGCGGCTGCGTGACCCTTTGCCGATCGGTGATCCGTACCGGTCTCTGTCGCCGTGGGCCCAACCTCTTCAGGCTCAGTCGTGCGGCAGGGCAGCGCAGGCTTCGACTTCGGCGGCATTGAGGCTAGCTTCTGCGAGCCAGTGGACGTCGACTAGGGTCGCGCGAGTTTTCACCGTGACTAGCGTGCCACGCAAGGATGCTTGCGCTATTCTGTAGTGGCAGATGCCACTCGACAACTTAGAAACTCAGTTGCGCCGAGGCGTCCTTGAATACTGCGTTCTGGGACTTCTTGAGGAGCGCGAGCACTATGGACACGAGATAGTGCAGCGGCTGAATAGAGCGGACGGCCTGCTGACCAGTGAAGGGACCATCTATCCGCTTTTGGCCCGCCTTCGTCGTGAAGCTCACGTAATGACGGAGTGGCAGGAGTCGGCGAGTGGACCGCCACGCCGCTACTACCGCCTGACCGATAGCGGCCGGCGCGTACTTAGCGAGTTCCGGGAGAGCTGGAGCCGATTCCGGAAAGCGGTTGAATCGGTAATTGCGGTGGAGGGTGCGTCATGACAGTCGATTCACGACAGATCATCGAGGAGTACCTGACGACTCTGGAGGGAGAGCTCGGGGAGCTCTCGTCGTCGGACCGAGCAGAGATCATCCTTGAGGTCCGCGAACACTTCGATGAATCTCGCCGGGCTCTGTCGGAGCCGACGGAGGCCGACCTGCGGAACATCCTGGAACGTCTGGGAGCGCCGGCAGAAATCGCATTAGAAGCTCGCCAGCGCCTGGGCGTCGCGTCGCGGGTGACGGCTCCGAATCTGCACGCTGCTTCCACAACCCCTTCTGGGCCAACGTCGGCAGCGGGTCTTCTTGAGGTGGCAGCACTGGTCGGGTGGGTTGTCTGGTTGCCGCTTGGGATTCTCCTAACGGCCCTCTCACCCCGCTGGACCCGGCGCGCGAAAGCGATTGCGGTCGTGGTTCAGCTCGGCGTTCTGGCCGTGCTGCTGGGGTTCTTTGCGACCCCTGCCTACTTCACGCACTCGACTGGATTGGGGTTCCACCCGTTCTTCTTGGGGTTCTTTCTAGTCATTCCGCCGACGGTGCCGGGCATTGCTGGGGCCGCATATCTGGGGTGGAAGATTGCCTCGCCGACCTCTCGAGAATTGAGCCCAGCCTGGAAGCTGGCCTTCCGAACCGCGGGTGTCCTTATCGGCGCCTGGCTGCTCTGGGTGCTGGTGCTCGGCCCATTGATGACCAAGCGTGGAGGCGGCTAAGACACGATCACTCTTTCTCTCGGCGGTGTAGATGGCCCGGGTGGCGACCGGGCGAATGCGAGAAAGGACAACCAGGGGACAGCCCGCCGTCCAGCTCGAATTCAGGTCGGCGGCTCCAGAGGACAGTCAGAGGATAGCGAGAGGACAGCTACCGCCTAGCGTCGAGGGCAGATGCGCACCTCAGCGCTCCGAGCCGGCCCAGTAAGGTCCCACGGTTGCTGTGCTTGCCTGTATGGCCGCGGGAGGCCAGAATTGCACGGAGGCTATGGGCTATCCCGATTCGCGGCAAGCCATAGTGGCGCAGCTGGCTCAGCCAAGAAGAAAACCCGTATGGCAAAGTGCGCCCTCTGCGGGAGGCTGGCGAAGGGCTATCTCTCGTGGCGTCGGCCACGACGCGGATCCAGACACGATGCGCTTCGTCAAGCAGCGGGGCATCCCTCAAAGCTAAAGGCTTTCGCGACGTCGGGAATGGCCAGTCGACCGTCCTGACGATTGCGTGCCCCACAACCATCACCATTCCCCACCGCTAGAAGCGACTACCTCAATTGGAGGAGCAACAATGTGTTGGACGCCACCGGTGCCATTCGCCCGCCAGGCCACGTTCGTGTTCGCAGCAGCCCCGGCAAGTAGATCTTCTAGGAAGCGCTGCTAGGCAGCGATTATTGGCGATAGCCTCTGCATTCGATCTCAAGCGAGCGCCAATTGAGAAATGGTCGTCCAGCACTTCCTTGGTGCGGATTTCGCTCGAATCCGATCACCCATTTCGGAGCAATCCGATCACCCCGTTGAGGAAGGTCCGACAGGCAGCGGCGTGAGGTAGGCGGGCGAGGCATCCTCGCTGGGACAGGTCTCAGTTCACGTCCCAGGAGATGCCGATGCCCAGACCCCGAATCGTCATGCGCAAGATCCGCGAACTTCTACGACTGAGGCTGGGCGAGGGCATGACCCTACGCACAGTCGCGGCGGTCACAGGGCTGCCCTACACGACCGTTGCCGACCACGTGGCGCGAGCCGTTCGCTGTGGAATCGGTTGGCCGCCGCCCGAGGGCATGGACGACGGCGAGCTCGAGAAGAAACTGTTCGCGCAGGAGCCGTCGCCACCCAAGGAGACGCGTCCGGTGCCGGATTGGGCCTGTAGGTTTGATACTCCGACCTGGACCCACCGCGATACGCTGATTTGGACCCACCCTCCGCGGGTCACTGGGAGCTACCCCGTCTGAGCCGGCAACCTCCTCGACGTTGAGAATCGGCACGACGGTGCCGTAACGGAAGGTATCAGGAGTCGCGTCGCCTTGGCATCGGGCGTCCTGTGCCATCCTGCGGCCTCGACTTTCGGAGCGAGGGTTGAAGAGGGCCTCATTTGGTGACCTTGTCGGACTTTCGCGTCCGAGCCAGGCTGGTCTTGAGGCGCCAGGAGTCAGTGCCGGTTTCGATGATGTGGGCGCTAAACGTGAGGCGGTCAACGACGGCTTTGCAGAGGCGCGCGTCGGTGAAGATCCGCGTCCATTC
>DATLRQ010000029.1:0-7192 GCA_035534555.1 Candidatus Micrarchaeaceae archaeon | reverse complement strand
GATGTTGCCGCTGAAGTTCGACTGGAGCGGCTGGTCGAACTGGCTGGTGATGAAGGACTGGATGCCGCGCTCGTCGGTCGTCAGCTCCTGCTCCCAGGCCACCTCGTCGTAGTAGCGCGTGCACCGGTAGCACAGCACGCACCGCTCCCGGTCGAGCGCGATCTTGTCGGAAAGCGGTATCGGCTTCTTGAAGTGATGACGCGGCCCGTCGATGCGGCTCACCGGGTAGCCGTGCCTGAACGTGAAGTCCTGGAGGGGGCATTCACCGCCCTTGTCGCAAACGGGGCAGTCCAGCGGGTGGTTGACCAGCTCGAACTCGAGGATGTCCGCGCGAGCAGTCACCGCCATCGAGCTCTGAGTCTTGACCACCATGCCCTCGGCGACGGGGCGAATGCATGCGGCCTGCGCGATCGGCGGGCCGGGGGCGATCTCGACCAGGCACATGCGGCACGCCCCCACCGGATCGAGCTTGTGGTGGTAGCAGAACACCGGGATCTCGATGCCCACGTGCTTGGCGGCCTCCACGACCAGCGTGCCGTCGGGAACCGTGACGGGGTGGCCGTCGATGCTGAGGGTGACCATCTTGACGTCAGGCATGAACGAGGGCCCCCTCGACCGAGCAGGTCTGGTGGAGGCAGTGCTCCTCGTACTCGCCGCGGAACCGGGCCATGGTCGACTGGATCACCCAGCCGGCGGCGTCACCCAGGCCGCACAGGCACCGCCCGCCCTGCAGGCCCTGCTGCACCCGGTCCAGCAGGTCCAGCTCGACCTGGCTGCCATGCCCGGCGAGGATGCGGTCGAACGTGCGCACGGCCCAGTTGGTGCCGACCCGACACGGCGTGCACTTGCCGCACGACTCATGGGCGTAGAAGTGCACCAGCCTGCCCGCGGCCTTGACGATGCAGTGTGAGTCGTCCATCACGATGATCCCGCCCGAGCCGCCCATCGTGCCCAGCGCCTTCAGGCCGTCGAGGTCGGTCGAGGTGTCGAGCATCGATGCGGGGAGGACCTTGGCGGACGAGCCGCCGGGCCAGAACACCTTGAGCTGACGGCCGGGCAGCGCTCCGCCCGCGAGCTCCTCGATGATGTGCCGGTAGGTGACGCCGATCTCGATCTCGTAGTTGCCCGGGCGCTGGACGTCGCCGCTGACCGTCACCATGCGCGTCCCCTTCGCCTTTTCGGTGCCGAGCTTGGCGTACTCGGCGCCACCGTGGCGGATGATCCACGGCACCGTCGACAGCGTCTCCACGTTGTTGACGGCGGTCGGCAGGCCCCACGCGCCCTTCACCGCCGGGAACGGGGGACGGGAGCGGGGTTGCGCCCGCTTGCCTTCCAGCGATTCCAGCAGGGCGGTCTCCTCGCCGCAGATGTAGGCGCCGTGGCCACGGTATAGGCGGACGTCGAGCGGATAGTCGGAGCCGAAGGGGTGGTCCCCGAGGTAGCCCTTCGAATGCGCTTCGGCGATCGCGTCACGGAGCATCTCGTACGGCAGGTCGTACTCGCCCCGGATGTACACCCACGCGACGTGCCCGCCGATGGCAAATGACGCGATCGCGGCGCCCTCGATCAGCGCGTGTGGCGAGTTCTCGAGCAGGTAGCGGTCCTTGGCGCTGCCTGGCTCGGACTCGTCGGCGTTGACGACGATGAACTTGGGGCCTGGATGGTCCTTGGGCACGAACGACCACTTGGTGGCGGTGGGGAAGTCGGCGCCGCCGCGGCCCCTCAGGCCCGAGGTCTTGACGTCGTCGATCACCTGCGCCGAGGTCATCGTGGTGACGACCTTGCGCAGCGCGGAGTAGCCGCCGAGCGACTCGTAAACGTCGAGCGTGTGCAGGTCGGCGTGGCCGAACCATTGGGTCAGGACCGGCCCGCCGACTGTGCCTCGCTGCTCAGCCATCGGTCTTTTTCCTCGGGGCTCGCTTGGGCTTGACGTCCCCGCTGTGCGGGGAAGTACCCGGCGCAGCCGGGAGATGGGGAGAGGCATCTGCCAATGGGTTGCGCCTTTCGGTGACGAGTGCGTCGAGCTTGGCCGGGGTGAGGTCGTAGTGGTAGCGGTGGTCGATGCGGCACATGGGCGCGTACTCGCAAGCTCCCATGCACTCGACCTCTTCGTAGGAGAAGAGGCCGTCCCTGGAGACCTCGCCCGCCTCCTTGACCCCGATCGTCTGGCGCAGATGCGCGACCAGGTCCTCTGCGCCGCGCAGCATGCAGCTGAGGTTGGTGCACATGTAGAACCGGTGCTTGCCGATCGGCTCGAGGTGGAACAGCGTATAGAAGGTCGCGACGCCCTCGACGTAGCCGGGGTCGAGCTGCAGCGCCGCCGCAACCTCGCTCATCGCCTCTGGCGTGAGGTGCCCGAGCTCCTCCTGAGCCAGATCGAGCGCCGGCATCACCGCCGAGCGGGGCTGCGGGTAGCGCGCCGGAAGGGCCTTGATCTCGTCCAGGAGGTGCGCGGACAGAGCGCTCATCTCAGGGGTCCCGGCGAAATCGCGGTCGTGGGGTGCGGATTTCGTGGGGTGTTCACCTGTCCACGTCTCCCAGCACGGTGTCCGCGGTGCCGATGATCGCGACCATGTCCGCCACCATGTGGTTCAGCGCCATGCGCTCGAGCGCCTGCAGGTTGACGAACGACGCGGAGCGGAACTTGACCCGCCGCGGCTTGTGCGTCCCATCGCTGACGACGTAGCACCCGTTCTCGCCGCGGCCCGACTCGACCGCCACGTACACGTCGCCGGCCGGCACCGAGTAGCCCTCGGTGAAGAGCTTGAAGTGGTGGATCACCGCCTCCATCGACGTCTCGAGCTCCTCGCGCGGCGGTGGCAGCATCTTGCGGTCGTCGACGTTGACGGGTCCGTCCGGGAGCGTGTCGAGAGCCTGGCGCAGGATCTTCACGGACTCGCGCATCTCCTTGATGCGCACGAGGTAGCGGCCGTAGCAGTCGCAGTCTTTGGACGTCGCGACCTCGAAGTCGTACTTTTCGTACCCGGAGTAGGGGATGGTCTTGCGCAGGTCCCAGGCGATGCCCGAGCCGCGGATCATCGGCCCCGTCGCTCCCAGCACCTTGGCGTCCTCTGGCGAAAGGCGCCCGATCCCGATCAAACGAGACCGGAAGATTGGGTTCATGGTGAGGAGGTCTTCGTACTCGTCGATGTGCTTCGGCATCGCCCGAACGAACGCATCCAGCATCTCGAGGAACCGCGGAGTCGCGTCCGCCATCACGCCACCCGGCCGGATGTAGGACGTGTGCATCCTGAAGCCGGAGATCTCCTCGTTCATGTCGAGGATGGTGTCGCGCTCTCGGAAGCAGTACATGAGCATCGACATGGCGCCGAGCTCAATCCCGCTGGTGCCCAGCCACACGAGGTGCGACGACAGCCGTGTGAGCTCCGACATGATCACGCGCAGCGCCGCGGCCCGGGGCGGGGCCTCGACCCCCATCAGCTTTTCGACCGCGAGCGCATAGGCGAGGTTGTTGATTGGCGGCGAAAGGTAATCGTGACGGTCGGTGACGACCACGGCCTGCTGCCAGCGCAGCGCCTCCATCTGCTTTTCGATCCCGGTGTGCAGGTAGCCGATGACCGGCTTGATGCTTCGAATCTGCTCGCCGTCCAGGTCGACGATGAGTCGGAGCACGCCGTGCGTAGAAGGGTGATGAGGGCCGAAGTTGACGGTCATCAGCTCGCCGCCAAACGCGCCCTGCTCGCCGGTCTTCTCGATCGTGATCCCGGGTGGGGTGCTCATGCCTTCTCCGGAGCGGTCTGCCAGGTCTCGTGCTCTTGCGAGAACTCGACCGTCTCGCCGCCCACGGGGTAGTCGCGCCGCAGCGGGTGGCCGACCCAGTCGTCGGGCATCAGGATGCGCGTGAGGTCGGGGTGGTCGCTGAACACGACACCGAACAGGTCGTACGTCTCGCGCTCATCCCAGTTCGCTGGAGGGAACATGTCCTGCACCGAATCGATGTGCGGCGGGTCGCCGTCGACGAACGTCCGGACGCGAATCTGCGCACCGGTCTCGAGGTTGCGCAGCTGGTAAACGAGCTCGTAGCGCGTCGGCCACTGGCGCGAGGCGTCGGCCAGGTGGTCGACGCAGGTGAGGAAGACCAGCAGGCGATAGCCGTCTGCTTTCAGCGCCGACAGGGCTTCGCGGATGACGCCCGACTCAACGGTGACCCACGAGTCGCCCGCGCTCAAGCCCTGCTCGACGATCAGCTTTTCAGAGATCACGATCGTGGTGTGATGCGCTCCACCCCACGAAATCTGACGATTTCGCGGGGACCCCGGAGGGGCAGCGCTGAGGTTGATCGGGGATTTGTCACGAGCGTGGTGTGATGCCCTGGGCCTTGATCCGCTCCTGCAGGATCATCAGCGCGTTGAGGAGGTCTTCGGGGCGCGGAGGGCAGCCGGGCACGTAGACGTCGACGGGGACGATCTTGTCTACGCCCTGGAGCAGCGCGTAGTTGTTGAAAACGCCGCCGCTCGAGGCGCACGCGCCCATCGAGATGACCCACTTGGGCTCGGGCATCTGGTCATAGACGGTGCGAAGCACCGGCGCCATCTTCTGCGAGACGCGGCCGGAAACGATCATCAGGTCAGCCTGGCGCGGCGAGGCGCGCATGGCCTCAGAGCCGAATCGGGCGATGTCGACGCTGGCTGTCGCCGTCGCGATCATCTCGATGGCGCAGCACGCCAGCCCGAACTGTGCGGGCCACACCGAGTTGCCCCTGCCCCAGCCGACCACCTTCCCCAGCGTGGTGGTCAGGAAGTTCTTGCCCATCGAGTCGGCGAGGTCTTCTAATCCCAATCGAGACCTCCTTTGCGCCAGATGTGCGCGAGGGCGACGAACAGGATGCCCATGAAGACCAGCATCTCGATGAGCCCGAACCACTTGAGCTGGCGCAGCAGCACCGCCCACGGATAGAAGAAGACCGCCTCCACGTCGAAGATGATGAAGAGCATCGCTGTGAGGTAGAAGCGGACCGTCATGCGGCGATGGGCCGGCGAGTCGGGGATGATCCCGGACTCGTACGGCTGGAGCTTGCGCTTGAAGGGCTTCGACGGGCCGAGGACAAAGCTCAAAGTGACCAGCGCCCCCAGGAGTCCAAGGATGATGAGGACGTAGATCAGAACTGGGACGTAGCTGTCGAGCAAATCTCCGGGGCGGCCTCCGACGAACAGGGGGCTTATTAGAGGAACGGGTTAATTCTAGATAGTCCTTGAGAAAAGAAAGCGCGGGTGAGGCAGGCCTCCCCCGCGATACCCCCTCCGTTTTCAGTTGTGCATGGCGACGCCTGGATAGTGGCCCGCCTGGGCGACGTCCGGAGTGAATCCGGCCTAAAGCTCCACCCAGCTCTTATCTAGTGGGTGTCTTTGCGGTGGTGCTCCAGCTTGGTGCCGCGAGAAAGCGTGGCGTGGATCGGGCAGTACCGGTTGCACGCCCAGTCGAGCGCCTGCTCGACCAGCTCTTTGTCGAACTTGCCATCCCAGGCACAGTGGAACGTGACGTCGATCTTCTTGAAAGCGCGCGGCCACTCCTCGTCCTGGTCGCCCTCGACGACGACCTCCAGCGAGCGCAGAGGTTGCTTGAACTTCTTGAGCAGCAGGACCGCGTTGAGGCCGGTGCAGCCGCCGAGGGCCGCGAGCAGCATCTCGGTGGGCCGCATGGCCGTGTCCTCGCCGAAAACGGGTGGCTCGTCGATGGCCGCCGTGTGACCCGAAGCGGACTCGATGTCGAAGCGCACCTTCTGGCCGGACCAGCGCGCGATCGCCTTAGCCATGTGCAGGAACAATAGACTCCACGTCATGCCTGAGGACGTGCGTTCGCGCTTTGCCCCGGTCGCCGTCAACTATTCGCGCGCCAGCTTCCACACGTCGGCTGAGCGCCTGCAGGAGGTGCTCGAACTCGGCCGGCCGCAGAAAGGCGACCTGGTCCTCGACGTCGCGACCGGCACGGGCAACACCGCCTTCGCCCTGGCGCCCCACGTGCGCCGTGTGATCGGCCTGGACCTTACCCGCGAGATGCTGGACCAGGCGCGGCGCGTCGCGGCGGAGCGAAACATCCCCAACGTCGACTGGGTCATCGGCGACGCGGCCGTGCTCCCGTTCCAGGACGAGACCTTCGACCTCTACACGGTGAGGGCGGCTCCACATCACTTCCCGGACGTCGACGCCTTCATGTCCGAGGCGTGGCGGGTGCTCAAACCTGGCCGCGACGCGGTCCTCGTCGACTGCGCGCCTCCGATGCCGGCCCGTGACGTCCTGCACGACGTCGAAGTGCGCCGCGACCCCTCGCATGTCCGCTCGATGACGGTGGACGAGTGGGTGGTGAAGTTGCAAGAGGCCGGTTTCGAGGTCGAGAGCGCCCAGGCTCGAGAGCTGGACTGGAACTACGAGGAGTGGATGAACACGATGGCCGTGGCGCCCGTGCTGGCGGCGGAGCTGGCCAGCGCGATAGAGGCGGCCGCGGGAGAGGCCCTGGCCCAGCTTCATCCGGTGCGCCGCGGCGGCAAGCTGTGGCACGCGTACTGGCACTGCCTCATCCGCGCCCACAAGAATGGATAGGACAGAGGAGGTCCGGGCGCCCTTGATCGAAGGGGACCTGGTCCTGCTGGTCGACAAGGTCGGCCGCAAGCACCGAGTCCGCCTCAAGGCGGGGCAGAAGTACTCGCTCCACTCCGGGATCGTCAATCACGATGAGCTGATCGGCGGGCCCGAAGGGGTCATCGTCACCACCCAGACGGGGGCCCGCCTGCTGGCCGTGCGGCCAACGTTCGCCGAGCAGGTCACGGGCCGGGTGCGTCAGGCCCAGCCGATCTATCCCAAGGACATCGGGGCGATCCTGGTCGGGGCGGACATCCACCCCGGGGCGAAGGTGCTCGAAGCTGGAACCGGGACCGGAGCGTTGACGCTCGCGGTGCTGCGGGCGATCGGCCCGCAAGGGCGCCTGGTGAGCTACGAGCAGCGTGAGGAGTTCCAGGAAGCGGCGAGAAAGGCGATCGTCGAGACGCTGGGCGGCGTCCCGGACAACCTGCAGCTGAAGCTGGGCGACGCCTACTTGGGTTTCGACGAGCGCGACATGGACCGAGTGCTGCTCGATCTCCCCGAACCCTGGCAGGCGGTGCCCGGCGCCAAGCTGGCCTTGCGTCCGGGCGGGATCGTCTTCGCCTTCAGTCCGAACATCAGCCAGGTGCAGCGTT
>DATLRQ010000028.1:0-77546 GCA_035534555.1 Candidatus Micrarchaeaceae archaeon | reverse complement strand
GTGATCCCACGTGTCGGCCGCGCGGATCCTGTCGAGGCGACGCAAGCTTGGCGGCGGCGATATCGCTGGCGAGCTGGCACCGAAGGCCGCATCAGTCACCTCAAGCGCCGGTTCGGCTGGAACCGGACGCGGCTCAAAGGTCACACTGGAGCGCGGATCTGGTCGGGTTACGGAATCCTGGCTAGTAACATCGGCCGAATGGCAGCCTTGGGGTGCTGAAACCAAACCCGATACCGAATCCGGCCTCCCCCGAATGCCGATTCTCTAGGTCTACAGCGAGCCAACTCACACCGAAGGCTTTTTCAGGGGGATGTAACTAGTGCACCCCTAGCAGGGTGCCACCGTCCACCCCAAGCGTCTGCCCCGTGATGTACCCGGCCTGACGCGAGCAGAGGAACGCGCAAGCAGCGGCGAACTCCGACGGTTCGCCGAACCGACCCATCGGCGCCTCCTCAGCCATGCGTTTGAGCGCCGCCTCCGGGTCGCCCACGCCTGTCCCCGCCATCTGTCGGATGCGATCGGTGAGGATCTTGTCGGGAGCCAGGCAGTTGACGGTGATCCCATCCCGCCCCACCTCGCGCGACAGCGTCTTGGCCAACCCGGTGACCGCCGCCCGCAAAGAGTTGGACAGCGCGATGTTCGGGATCGGCTGACGCACCGAGACCGATGTGATGAACACGACACGTCCCTGCCCCGACTGCTTCAAGTGAGGAAGCCCCGCATGGACCAGTCGGACAGCACTCATCAGGGTCAGCTGGTACGCGGCGTCCCACGCCTCCAGCGGCGTGCTCTGAAAGGTCCCGGGCGGCGGCCCGCCTGCGTTGACCACCAGGACGTCAAGCCCACCGAGCTTCACGACGACCGCCTCGACCAGGCGCTCAACATCCCCGGCCTTGCCCACGTCGGCCGCCTGCCATCCCGCCGCGCCCATCGCCTTGCCCGCAGCCGCGATCGCTGCCTCGTCACGCGAGGAGATGAACACCTTGGCGCCCTCCGCCACGAGCGCCTCGGCGCACGCACGACCAAGCCCCTTGCTGGCCGCGGTTACGAGCGCACGACGCCCTTCAAGCCCGAGGTCCACGTCCACAATTGTGCGGTGGCCAGGGCCATCCGTGTGACAGCGACACCAAACGCCAAGGGCTGGACCTGCGATGTCCGCATCGACGAGCAGGGCGATACGGTAAGCGAACACACGGTCACCGTGCTCAGGGCCGACAAAGAGCGCTTCGCGCCAGATTCGACGGTCGAAGACCTGGTCTCCCGGAGCTTCGAGTTCCTGCTCGAGCGCGAGTCACCGACGAGCATCCTGCGCGCCTTCGCCCTAACGGAAATCGAGTCCTACTTCGCGGACTTTCCCCGCCTCATCCGGCAACGCTGATGGTTGGCTAACCCCCGTATTCACGTACCGCTGCGGTATTCGGCTCGGAGCGGTCTGCTACCGAATGTGCGGGTGGGACACGAAGTCGTGGTCGTTATGTACTCATCGATCTAGGCCAAATCGCGGCGGGATCAGGCTCTCGACCTCTGCCAACATTGGGCGATAAGCGAGCCCGTCACCGACCTGTGGGAGACCGCGCAACCGTTCGGGTGGATTCGACTACCTAGAGCTGGCGGGCCCCGGCCGGTCGTCGCGTGCGATCGCCCCTCATGACACCTCGAAAATCAAGCCAAACCCAGCCACCGCGATCGCGGGGCTCGAGAATGACGACTTCGTAAAAAGCTCTGAGCACGAGACGGCAAAAGCAAGTCCGGTCCACAGTGAGGATTCAGATGATCCTGCGCAGCCCACAGGGGCTGTGGGCAGCCTCTCCCATTGATCGGTGCTCGGATCGTAGGCACTGGCGGCGCCAGGAGGTACCGTAATAACCTCCGTACCGCTGGGTCCGGAAATGCCGATCATAGCCATGGGATTGAAAGAGAACAGCGCCGCCCCCGTCCACGCGGAACCGTAGTAGTCCCCGCCTAGTGGGTCTGGTGGCAGTCGGAACCAAGCCATCGTTACGGGGTTGTACAGAGCCGTAGCCTCCGTGACGAACGGCCGCCCTATACAACGGTTGCACATGGCCGTCGGAAGACCCCTGAGGATCACCTGCGAATCGGCCACGATAGCATCCTCAACGTCGGGCAATGCCGCCGGAGACGAGGGAACCAATCGCCAGGTGTGCTGATCCGGCGAAAATGAGAACAGGTCAGCACCTTCGGTATATCCACCCGGCCCAGCTCGAGGTGACATCGCCCAATCTGACCAGGCCAGCAACTGGTTGTCAGCGAAGACCGCTGCCCTCCACCTGAGCGGATGGCCGGCGGGCGGCTGCGGCAAAGACAACGATCTCCACGTCCAGGCCTTCGGATCGAAGGCCGCCGCATCGGTGTAATCGTCACCGGATCCAGATATCCCACCGAGGACCACCACCTCGGAGCCCGTCCAGACACTTAGCGGAGTGTCACGCCCAGAAAGCGGCCCATTGGGCAACTGCTGCCAAGAATTGCTGGTTGGGTTATACGCCGCGCCATCCGCCATCCCATTGCGATGGGCTGAGAGCTGGCTTGGGTCCACTCCGCCCCAAACAATCATCTGGCTACCTGTCCACACCGTCGCCTGGCCCCACCGGGACGAAAGAGGGCCCACCGGCAACTTGCGCCAACGCCGCGCTACCGGATCATAAGCAGCGCCATCGGCGAACGTCGTTTCACCGTTTTAGTGGTGCGGCCGCCCCAAACAAGCATTTCGCGGCCGGTCCACACGACCGAGGCGAGCTCCCTGGGTTGGATGGGTGCCGCTGGCAGCAGTGACCAATGGCCACACTGAAGATCGGACGCGGTGACCAGCGACGGCGACGTCACTGGCGCTGCCGATGTCGACGAATCGGGACGAGGGCTCGGTGAATTACATGCCCCGAGTGCAAGTAGGAGCATTACCGACGCAATCCTCATGCTCCGATTCATCGGAGCAGTAAACATACATTGGCGATCGTGGGCCCACTCCTCTTGAAAGTTCTCCCCAACGCCATCAGGTCCTGCTGGCTCGAATGCTCAGCCGCCCGTGTTCACGTACCACTGCGTGACGTACTGGAGGCGGTCGCCCGGCTCGATCACATTGTTGAGACGCACCCCATGCACCCGCTGCGACACGGCGTAGTCGTAATGGGGCGCATATAAGAAGATCGCCGGCGCCGCGTCGGCGATCAGCATCTGGAAATCGATGTACGCAGCCAGCCGCGCCGACTGATCGACAGCCGCCCGCCCGACCTCGAGATCCTGGTCGATAACCCCCCATCCACGCTGGTACGCGAAGTTCAAGGAGTTCGGGTCCGCGCCCGAATGCCACAGCGAGTACTGGTCGGGGTCGGGGCCCACATCGATCGCCACAAGCGCCATCTGATACTTCCTGCCGATCAGGTACTGCTGCACCAGAGCCGTCGATGTCACCGGGGTGACATCCACCTCCACCCCCACCAGCAGCAGCTGCCGGGCCACGGCATCGGCCACCTGCTGATTCGGGAACGAACCCGCAGTGACCAGCGACACCTTGAATGGGATGCCGCCTTTGGTCCGGATCGTGGCCCCGGGCGCCAGCACCCAGCCGGCAGCATCGAGCGCCTTTTCCGCACTGATCCTGTCGTACGGATACTTCGCGGCGGCGGCAGCCGAGTAAGCCCAATCGGCGACGGGAATCGGGCCGGGATCAGGATCGCCCCGGCCGGAAATCACGTCGTCGATGATCTTCTGGCGATCGATCGCCTGCGTCAGCGCCAGCCGCACCTTCACATCACTGAAATACGGCTTGCCAGTGCCATCAGAGTTCATCGCCACGAACGTGTCGGTGAACGTCCTCACGTCCTGAACGCTGATGTCGCTGCGCAGCTCCAGCGTGCCGACCTCCTGCGGCTCGAGCCCTCCCACCAGGTCCGCCGCGCCATGAATAACGCCATTAATCGCGGCCTGCGGATCGGTGGCGGGGTTGGTCGCGTAGGTGCGAAAGATCAGGTGGTCCAGGTACGGCTGCGGAGCCGCGTAGGAGTTGCGGTTGAGGGTGACGGCTAGCGGAGTGATCGCCGCAACCCGGAATGGCCCGGTGCCGATCGCGAGCACTCCGCTGTCGGGGCTCGCGGCGATCTGTGGCGGCGACATGCCTTCGAAGAGGTGCTTGGCGATGATCCCGATGCGAAGGGCGAGCGGGAACGACGCGCTCGGCGCTCTCAGCGTGAAGATCACGCGGCCGGGGCCAGCCGCGGCAATGCCGACCTGCCGCCATGAATCGGCCCCTGGCTGTTGATACTCCGGGTCCTGGAGGACGTGGAAGGTGAACAGGACATCGTCCGCCGTGAACGGCTGGCCGTCCGCCCACTTGACCCCGTTTCGGATCGTGAAGGTGTACGAGAGGTGATTCGGCGAGATGGTCCACGTGCTGGCCAGGAGCCCGACCACGTTCTGCTCGGCATCGACGGTCGTGAGCCCTTGATAGATGACGCTGTCGACATCGTGTGTGGTGGCGTCCACCTCGAAGAGAGGATTGAGCACCCCTGGCGCGCCGACCAGCGCTTCGACGGCCGTGCCGCCGCGGGCGGGCTTCGGCGCGGTGGCGACGGGCTGGCAGCCCATTACCACCACCGCCGCGAGCGCGGCGGCGGCGGCTAGACGGCTAGCCCGGATGAGCAGCGATCCAGTTGGCGACCCAGATATTCGCGACCGAGCAGACCAAGAACGCGGCGACGAGGACCCACGACGTCCAGTAGATCTGGCGCTCCAGCCCGCGACGCGTCCGATAACCTCCGCCAAGTCCCCCATCGCCGCCACCGATGGTGCCACCCAGGCCTGAGGCCTTGGGCGTCTGCAGCAGGACGCTGGCAAGGAGCAGGAGCGCGATCACCGCCTCGAGGACGACCAGGGTGTTCGCGACGTTTTGCATCGGGTGTCGCCTACGCCACCCAGATCGAGCTGAACCGAGCCTCGATCGTTGCCCAGTTCAACGTGTTGAACCACGCCGCGAGATAGTCGGCCCGCTTGTTCTGGTACTTCAAGTAGTAAGCGTGCTCCCAGACGTCGACGCCCAAGATCGGTGTGAGGCCTTCCATGTAGGGGCTGTCCTGGTTGGGGTAGCTCTTGATGGACATCTTTCCGTTCTTGTCAGCGAGGAGCCATGCCCAGCCGCTGCCGAACTGGCCGAGGCCGGCCTTCGACAGCTGCTCCTTGAACGAGTCGTAGCTCCCAAACGTGCTTTTGATCGAGTCGCCCAGACGACCTGGAGGGTTGCCTCCGCCACCCGGGCCCATGATGGTCCAGAAGATCGAGTGGTTCGAGTGGCCGCCGGCGTTGTTGCGGATCGCTGTGCGGATGTCCTCCGGCACCTCGTTGATTCCCCAGAGCAGGTCCTCGACCGTCTTCGCCGCGAGTTCCGGGTGCTTTTCCAGAGCCGCGTTGGCGTTGGCCACGTAGGTGGCGTGGTGCTTGTCGTGATGGATCTCCATCGTCTTCGCATCGATGTGCGGCTCGAGCGCGTCGAACGGGTACGCAAGCGCTGGAACTGTAAATGCCATCTGGCCCCCTTTAGTGACCTGTTCTTGCCTTAATGCCGTCGTCCAGTCTAAGTGCTCCGGGAAGCCTGGGATTTGACCGCCGCCGCCCTCCGCTCGATCTCGGCCGGGTCGCCGAGGTAGCGCGAGGAGGTAGGCCGGAACTTCGCGTCGAGCGCGTAAACGCGAGGTACGCCGGTCGGAATGTCCAGATCGACCACCTGCTGGTCGGTCAGCCCATCGAGGTGCTTGACCAGCGCGCGCAGGCTGTTGCCGTGCGCCGACACCAGCACGCATGGGGCATTGAGGAGGTCCGGCACGATGCTGTCGAACCAGTACGGCAGCATCCGTTCCACCACATCCTTCAGGCACTCGGCGCTCGGCAGCAGCTCAGGCGGCAGGTCGGCGTACCGCGGGTCGTGCGAAGGGTGACGCTCATCCGACACCTTCATGTCGGGAGGGCGCACGTCGTAGCTCCTGCGCCACAACTTGACCTGGGCGGCGCCGTACTTGTCAGCGGTCTGCTGCTTGTCGAGACCCTGCAGCGCCCCGTAGTGCCGCTCGTTCAACCGCCACGAACGCCTAACGGGAATCCACGTCCTCTCCATCTCGGCAAGCGCCAGGTCGGCGGTCTGGATCGCGCGCACCAGCAGCGAGGTGTGGACGACCCCCGGCGCGAGCCCGGCCTCCTTCATCAGGCGGCCGCCATCTTTGGCCTCGGTGACGCCGCGGGCGCTGAGCGGCACATCCTGCCAACCGGTGAACAGGTTCTCGAGGTTCCAGGTGCTCTGCCCGTGCCGCAGCAGCACGAGCGCGCCGGGCTTTCTAGCGGTGGCCATAGACGGCTCCGGTCACCCGAACGATCTCGGAGAACTCGTCGGCCTTCAGGCTCGCGCCTCCGACCAGGCAGCCATCGCACAGGGGGAGCTCGACGTACGACTGCACATTGGCGGCGTTCACGCTACCGCCGTAAAGCACGCGGACCTTGCGAGCCGCGCCCGCCCCGATGGTCTCGCCGACTACGCGGCGTATCAACCGCATCGTCTTGTATGCGTGCTCGGGGTCAGCGCTCTTGCCGGTGCCGATCGCCCAGACGGGCTCGTATGCGATGACCAGCCGTGCTGAATCGTCGGCTGAGCAGCTCGACAGGCCGGCCTTCACCTGGGTGGTGACGAGCGTGTCGCCAGTACCCGAAACGTAGTGCTCCTCCAGCTCGCCGACGCACATGATCACGCTGAGGTTGCACGAGAGCGCGGCTGCGACCTTCTTGGACACCATCTCATCGGTCTCGCCAAGGTAGGCGCGCCGTTCAGAGTGGCCGACAAGGACCCACTGGCACCATCCCTCGAGCATCTTTGGCGACACCTCGCCGGTGTAGGCGCCCGACATCTCCCAGAAACAGTTCTGGGCGCCGAGCTTCACCCCGGACTCGCTCAGCACCTCGGCGACGCCCAGCAGCCACGGGTATGGCGGGAACAGCGCCACCTCGACCTGCTCGACGTTGCTCGCGGCGACAGGAAGGATGCTGTTCACAAGCTCAAGGGCCGCGCCCCCATCAGTCGGGTTCATCTTCCAGTTGGCCGCGAGCAGGGCCTTGTCAGCAGCGGCCATCAGGCGTCCTTCAAGATCGCGACGCCAGGCAGCTCTTTGCCCTCGAGATACTCGAGGGTTGCGCCGCCGCCGGTCGAGACGTGCGAGAAGCCGGAGAGGCCGAGAGCGTCGATGGCGGCCACGGTGTCGCCGCCGCCCACCAGCGTGTACGCGCCCGAGCGCGCGATCGCCTCTCCGACTGCTTTGGTGCCCTTGCTGAAGTCAGCGATCTCAGCGACGCCCATCGGTCCGTTCCAGACGATCGTCTTCGCGGCGGCGATGTGCTCGGAGAACTCGGCCACCGACTTCAGGCCGATGTCGAGCGCCATCCATCCCGCCTGAACCGCATTCGCGGCAACCGTCTCGAGCTCCTGCCCTGCCTCCATCTTTCTCGCGCAGACGAGATCCACCGGCAGGACGAGCTTCTGGCCGCCTTTCTTCTCGACTTCAGTGGCGGCCTTGAGCGCGGACTCCTCGACCAGGCCGGACCCGGTCGGAAAGCCCTGCGCCCTGAAGAAGGTATTGGCCATCGCCCCACCGACGAGTAACGCGTCAACCTTCTCGAGCAGGTGAGTAAGGACGCCGACCTTGGTCGACACCTTGGCCCCGCCGACGACGGCAACCAGCGGACGCCTGGGATCGTCCAGCGCCTTGTGGAGAGCGGTGAGCTCAGCGAGCATCAGCTCCCCCGCGTAGGCCGGCAGACGGGTGGCGACGCCGACGACCGAGGCGTGGGCTCGATGCGAGGCGGCAAACGCATCGTTGACGAAGACCTCCCCCAAGGCTGCCAGGCGGTTGGCGAACTCGGGGTCGTTGGCTTCGTCCTCGGGATGAAAGCGCACATTCTCGAGGAGCAGGACCTCTCCCTCTTGCAGCCTGCCGACTGCGCCCCGCGCCGCCTGCCCGACGCAGTCCTCTGCGAATCGCACCTCGCGGCCGAGCGGCGTCGACAGCGCCGCCGCCACGGGTCGCAGCGACAGCGACGGGTCAACACCTTTCGGACGTCCTAGGTGCGATATCACGATAACCTTGGCGCCACGCTCCGCGAGATGCTCGAGGGTCGGGACAGCGGCTTTGATTCGCGAGTCGTCCGCGATGCCCCCATTCGCCAGGGGCACGTTCAAATCCTCGCGCACAAGAACCCGCTTGCCGGCAACGTCGACATCGGCAATCGAAGCTTTCAGAGTCGCGCCGCCATGTAGGTGATCAGGTCGACCATGCGGCAGCTGAACCCCCACTCGTTGTCGTACCAGCTCACGACCTTCGCCCAGTGAGGGCCCAGTTCGAGGGTGAGCGGCGCATCGACTATCGACGAGTGCGGGTCGCTCTTGAAGTCCGACGACACGAGCTCTTCATGACTCACGGCGAGGATGCCCTTCAACGCTCCCTTCGAGGCTTCCTCGAACGCCGCGTTGATCGCCTTGGCGTTGGCCGCGGCCTTCAGCTCGACCGTGAGGTCGACGACCGAGACGTCGAGGATCGGCACGCGAAACGCCATGCCGGCGAATTTGCCGGCGAGCTCAGGAAGAACCTCGGCGACGGCGCGGTTCGCGCCGGTCGAGGTTGGAATGACGTTGTCGGCGGCGGCACGCGCTCGCCGCAGGTCCTTGTGCGGCAGGTCCTGCAGCTTCTGGTCGGCCGTGTACGCGTGAATCGTGGTCATCATGCCTCGCTCGATCCCGAAGGAATCGTTGAGGACCTTGGCCAGCGGGACGAAGCAGTTGGTGGTGCAGCTGGCATTGGAGATGACGTTGTGCTTCTTAGGGTCATAGCCCGTGTGGTTGACGCCAAACACGACCGTGTAGTCCTGGTTGGTCGCCGGCGCGGAAATGATCACCTTCTTGGCGCCGCCCTTGTCAATGTGAACGCGGGCTTTCGTCGCCTCGGTGAACAGGCCCGTCGACTCGACGACGATATCGACCCCAAGCTCCTTCCAGGGCAGCTCGCCGGGATCCCGAACACTCAGGAACTTGACGTCACGCCCGTCGATCCTGATCGAATCGCCGCTCACCGAGACCGCAGGACCGAATGTGCCCAGCGCGGTGTCGTGCTTGAGGAGGTGAGCGAAGGTGGCGGCGTCGCCAAGGTCGTTGACGGCGACGATCTCGAAGTCAGCGTTCAGCTGGTCGGCCGCTCGATAGATGTTGCGGCCAATACGCCCAAAACCGTTGATACCGACCTTGATGGTCATTTAGGCAAGAGCTCCAGTAGGCCGTGGCGGCCCAACACGGCTGAGTTGGAAGGGCGGCGACGTAATGTTAGGCGGAGCGGCGCGCCCGCTTCGTTTCTCCAGCCTCCGCCAGCCGCGCGCCGCCGGCCGGCGGTGGGTTGTCCGCCATCTCCTGCAGGCGCCGCAACCGGTGGTTCACCGCCGACTTGGACAGCTTCATCCTGTCGGCGAGCTCCCCCAGGTTCAGCTCCGGGTTGGTGACGCGCCAGCGGGCCATCTCGCGCAGGGCGGGTGGCACCCGGTCCAGCCTGCCTGTCGACTCGAGCCGCTCGATCGCCGCCGCCTGCCGCAGCCCCGACCCGATCGTCTTGCCGATGTTCGCGGTCTCGAAATTCAGCCGCCGGTTGACCTTGCCGCTCACCTCGCGGACAACGCGCACGTTCTCGAACTCCATCACCGCGCGGCTAGCGCCCATCAAAGAGAGGATGCGAACGATGCCGTCACCTTCCTTGATATAGACGACGTGCTGACCGCTCCGCTCCATGATTCCAACCCGCACGCCGGCGTCCGAGGTGACGTCCCCGATCCCCTTCGCCCATGCCGCGTTGGGGGCGACAAACTCGAGGTGGTAACGCGAGCTCGGCGCGTTCACCGAGCCGCAGCCTATGAACAGACCGCGAAGCATCGCCTTGCGATCGCAGGCCGCATCAGGGACGGCGCTGGCGGCGGACTGCGTGAAAGCAGCAGCGAGCCCGGGCGGCAGCGAGAGCTCGACGAAGAGCGACACGCGCTTGCGCGTCCTCACCACCTGGTACTTGGCGTCCATGTGGCCGACGGCGCGCCCGAGCCTCACGACCTTGCGGGCAACCGGGTTGCGGAGCAGCGAGAAATAGGCCGCGGGGCCCTCGCTCTGCCGCTTGATCAGCCGCCCGCGCGAGCCGAAATAAATGCCCAGCAGCTCGCTTAGCTGACAGCACGGTCGCGCCGGCAGATGGCCGGCCATCTCGTCCTTGACGTCCGCCGAGAACGAAATCCCCAGTACCTCCCCAAAGGACCTGGTTTGAGCCCTTGTCCAAAGTCCAGTCTAGTCCCGGGAAACCGGCCGGGGTGGACAATGTCCATGGGGAACTAACGTGGCAGAAATGAGAATGATCGAGGCAGTCCGTTCGGCCATCACCGAGGAGATGGAGCGTGACGACCACGTCATCGTGTTGGGCGAGGACGTGGGCAAGAAGGGTGGCGTGTTCGGCGCCACGGACGGCCTCTATGCGCGGTTCGGGGAGGCGCGCGTGCTGGACACGCCCCTGGCCGAGTCGGGCATCGTCGGCGTCGCGATCGGCGCGGCCCTGAACGGCCTCATCCCCATCGCCGAGATCCAGTTCGCCGATTTCATCCACCCCGCGTTCGACCAGATCGTCAGCGAGGCGGCCCGCACCCGCTACAGGTCAAACGGCGACTGGTCGGTCCCCATCGTCATCCGCACGCCATTCGGCGGCGGCGTTCACGGCGGGCTATATCACTCGCAGTCGATCGAGGGCTTCTATGCGCACGTGCCGGGTCTGAAGGTGGTGGTCCCAAGCATGCCGGCGGATGCGAAGGGCCTCCTGAAGTCGGCCATCCGGGATCCGGACCCAGTGCTTTTTCTCGAGCACAAGAAGGTCTACCGGCTGGTCGCGGAGGAGATCCCTGACGGGGACCACCTAGTACCCATAGGCCCCGCGGTCGTGAGGCGTCGCGGCACCAACGTGAGCTGTTTCGCGTGGGGCTTGATGACCCACTACTGCCTGGAGGCGGCGGAGCTGGTGGCGGCTGAAGGCATCAGCGTTGAGGTGGTCGATTTGCGGACGCTGGCGCCACTAGACCGCGACTCGATTCTTCAGTCGGTCCGCAAAACGGGCAAGGCGATAGTCGTGTACGAGGACAACCTCACGGGAGGGTTTGGCGCCGAGGTCTCGGCGATCATCTCCGAGCACGCCTTCGACAACCTCGATGGACCGGTGGTGAGAGTCGCGGCCCCGGACATCCCGGCAATGCCGTTCAACTCCCCCCAGGAAGACTTCTTCATGCCCAACCCAACCAAGATCGCTAAAGCGATGAGAAAACTTGCCGCGTACTGATAAGAAAAGGGCCAGTCCTCCCCGCTCGCCGGAGAGGTGGCCTGAAAGGCCGGAGGGGACGCCCAGACCGGCACCGACCTTGGTGTCGATTGCCCCCCAGGAGTACGCCGACCGCCGCGACGCCGTCGCCACCGGCATGGACGTCACGGGTCTCGACGCCCTCTGCGTCTTCTACCCGGCCCGCATCGCCTACCTCACCGGCTTCCACCACATCCCGACCGAGCGCCCCATCGTCCTGATCCTCGGCGCGACGGGCGACGCAACCCTGGTGGTGCCCGCGGTCGAGAAGGAGCACGCCGAGTCGACAGCCGCGACCAGCCAGGTCGACGTCTACTTCGAGTACCCGGGCGCCGAGCACCCGATGGAGCGCGTGGCCACGAAGCTGAGCGACATGGCCGCCAAACCAAAGCGGACGGGCGCCGACCACGACGGCTTCGTCCCCTACTGGGGCTATCGGGGGCCGCGCCTCAGCGACCTCATTGGCGAGCGTCCCGTCGACGCCGAGATGCTCATCGAGTCCCTGCGCAGGGTGAAGTCGGCGGCCGAGATCGCCTGCATCCAGCTCAGCTGCGACTGGGCGGTGCGCGCCCACCACAGGCTGCAGGGTGCAATCCGAGTCGGCAAGACGGAGATGGAGTGCTACTTGCCCGCGGCGGCCGAGACCCTGCACGAGATGGTCCACGAGATGCCGGGCTGGCGCCCGCGCGGCCACAGCGGCACCGGCCTCACCTCGATGTTCGTCGGCGGCCGCTCGACGGCGATGCCACATGGCTTCGTCAAGGGCCACGGGATCCAGCAGGGAGATGTGCTGGTCAGCGGGGCGGGCGCGGACATCGACGGCTACAACAGCGAGCTCGAGCGGACGATGATCGTCGGCGAGCCCACCAGCGAGCAGGAGCGCGCCTTCGCCGCGATGCTGGCGCTGCAGTCGCGTGCGATCGAGATCATGGCGCCGGGCGTTACCGCAGGCGAGGTTGAGCTGGCCACCGTCAAGCTGGCCGAGGAGCTTGGCGTTGAGGACAGCCTGCGCCACCATGCCGGCCACTCGATCGGGTTGGAAGGCCACGAAGCTCCTTTCCTCGACCGGGGCGATGAGGCGGTGCTGGAGCCGGGGATGGTGTTCACGGTCGAGCCGGGCGTCTACATCAAGGAGCTGGGGGGCTTCCGCCACTCCGACACGGTCGTTATCACGGAGGGCGGCAACCGCCTGATGACCTCGTACCCAAGGGAACTGAAGGACCTGATCATCAGGCGGTGACGCTTTCTGGCATCGGCCGCACTTTCGCCGTGTACATGTGCAGCACGGTCGTGCCGTCGTTCACGTGTCTGTGGACGCGGTCGACGGCCATCGGCGGAAGCATGTCCTTGTCATCCACACTCACGACGGTCTCTCTGGGCGCGACGACTCTCCAGACCTCTCCCACGATCTCCCGCGGCAGGTTGCCTGGCACGTAGACATAGCGACGGTTCGGGATGTGCTTGCGGGCGAGCAACTCAGCCCGCGAGAAACCGTCGCGAGCGGCGTAATCCTTGAGATACGGATCGCTTACCTCGAGGAGCTCGTGATGCTGGTGGGGGTAGCGATTGCCCCTGAACAAAAACACCGCTCCGCGGCCAGAGGCCGCACGCACAGCTTCCGCGATGACTGCCTCGGCTGCAAGCTGCTCGTGCGGCAGGATTACGAGCACCTCTCCGGCTGATGGCCGGTTGCCGAGCATGCCTGCGATTGACGCTGCCGCCCGCTGAGGCCGAAACGCCACCGGGAACACGCGCGGCCGCCGCCCGCGGTTGTACCGATAAGTTGCCAGACCCACTGTCAATCCGACCAACGTCAAACCCCCACCGAACGCAGTCGCGTCTTTCTTCTCGACGATGTTCACCATCCAGGCAACAACCACCAGGGCGGTCGTCAACACACCAACGCCGAAGAAGGCGACTAAGGCCGGGCGCCAGCTCTTGTATTCCCGCCATCGGACGACATCCAGGCTGACGCACGTAAGCACGAACGTGCCCAGGAGCCCGAAGGCGTACAGGTCGCCAAGGAGGTTGACGCTCCCCCTCGAAGCGATGATGACGACGATGGGCAGGACGACGGCCGCAAGCACCGCCCAGTGCGGGGTGCGGCGCCACGAGTTCCGGTGCTCTAGCACACGCGGCAGGAAGCCCATGCGTGTCAGCGCGATGAAGACGTGATACGCGCCGATGATCGCAGTATTGCTCGCGAAAACGAGCAGCAGCGCGCCGCTAACGGCGACGTAGTCGCCGAGAAACTGACCCGCGACACGGGCGCCGAGCAATGAGATGAATTGATTAGGATCCGAATTCGCGTTCAGCAGAGTGGTTGACCACAAAGACAGCAACGGACTCGTAACCGCCATCGTCAACACGACGGCGCCCATCGCCCTGTAGGAGACCCTCTTGCGCGGCTCGCGCATGGCCGGGGCCAGCTGCGCAATACTCTCCAGCCCCGAGAAGGCGAGGAAGGCAGCGCCATAGCCTGTCAGCAAGAGAAGTGGCGTGAGCTGAGGTCCGTGGGTGACCGCGCTGAAGCTGTGGATGATTCCGGCCGGGCCGAGAAAAATCGCGGTGGCGACGACCACCGCCAGCTGCCCGGCCCCCGCCAGGCACACGAAAATCGCTGTCGTTCGAGCACTCTCCTTGATGCCGAGAAAGTTCAGGATTCCCAGGCCGATGAGAGCCCCGACGGTGGCCTGCACAACCCATGGTGTCAGTCCCGGCATAACGATGGCCAGGTACAAGGCTCCCGACAGCGCACTCAGAGCCGCGGTCAGGTAGTAATCGACGAGGATGAACAGCCCGCCGAGCAAGCCCATGAACGGATGCAGCGCCTGCGAAGCGACGTTCACCACGCCGCCTCCCTCCGGATACCGCCAGGTGACTTCCGCGTACTTCACGCACAGCAGGATGAAGACGAAGAGCGTCATGAGAACGAAAATCGCCGACCGGGTGGTGAAGTGGGAATACAGGATTCCTGGCACGTAATAGATGGACGTCCCGATGTCCGCAAACACCACAGCCCAGCAAAGGAAGGCGCCGAGGTTGCCGCCCCGGACCTTGACCTGGCGGCGGACCGGCCCTGCGGCTCGGCTCAATCGCGCATCACGTCGCGCCGATCGATGAGGTAGCGGCGGATGCCGTCGACGTCGGATCTAAGCCGGTTGACAGTCAGGTCGACCGCATGATCCCCAAGGTCCATGTAAGCCACCGCGGCCAGGTAGATCTCAGCGCGGTCCAGCTGGCGGACGGCCGCCCCGAGAACCTGACGGTGCTCACCAATCGAGCGCTGAGTCGGCATCTTGACAATGGCGTTGCGCATAGCTGCACGCTAGGCGCCAGGCTGTGAGGACTCCGTTTGGTCGACCCGATGACCCGTATGGACCTCGTATGGATATGACCTGATGAATTAAGTTCTCACCGATGAGTCACGACTCAGTCGCCAGGCGAGGCCGCCGCCCAGGCGATGTCAGGGTCGTCGTCCGCCGTGCCGCCAAGCTGCCGCGCACCCTCGGCGCGCCATCCCTTTTCGCGGCTTGCTATGGCAACGTCGGATCAAGCATCTACTACGCGCTGGGCGTCACGGCAGCGTTCGCTCTTGGTCTCACGCCCCTCGCCCTGATCCTCGCCGGGTTCATCTTCGTCACCACGGCGCTCAACTACGCGGAGGGCACCGCCGCATTGCCCCATGCCGGTGGAAGCTCGAGCTTCGCGCGGCGGGCGTTCAACGGACCGATCGGATTCCTGGTCGGGTGGGTCCAGTTGCTGAACTACACAGCGACGGTTTCGATCTCGGCCTATTTCGCGATCAGCTATCTCGGCATCTTCGGCAAGTACGTGCCGTTCATCCAGACGCTGAAGACCGAGAACCAGTGGCACGTGGTGGCCACCATCGTCCTGATCAGCGCTTTGATAGTCCTGAACGTCGTCGGCATCCAGGAGTCGAGCGTGCTCAACCTGGTATTGGCATTCACCGACCTGGTCACACAGTTCGTCCTGGTGATCCTCGGCGTGGTCATCCTCCTGAACTTCAGAACCGTCTTCGACAACATCCACCTCGGCGTCGCCCCCACATGGGGCAACTTCCTGGCGTCGGTTTCGATCGCGATGGTCAGCTACACGGGGATCGAAACGATCTCCAACCTGTCCGAGGAGGCCAAGAACCCTGGCCGGTCGGTGCCGCGGGCCACGTTCTGGGTCATCGCGGCGGTGCTGTTCGTATCAGCGTTTCTGCCCACCATCGGCATGAGCGTTTTCCCGGTGACGTTCGATCAGCACACCGGCATGTTCACGTCGCTGCTGGGAACGGATTGGAAAGCGGACCCGGTGTCCGGAATCGTGACCGTGGGCTTTGCGCAGCGTGGCTTCCAGACGCTGGCCTTCTGGTCTAGCCTCTGGGTCGGCTTTCTCGCATTCACCATCCTCGTGATCGCCACCAACGCCGGGCTGATCGGCATCTCACGCCTCGGCTATTCGCTGGCCGGGGCCGACAGCCTGCCGGGAGTGTTCGGACAGCTGCACCCTCGGTTCAAGACACCTTATATGTCGATCATCATCTTCGGCATCGCGGCCGCACTGCTCGTGCTGCCGGGCATCCTTATCGGCTCGAGGGAGATCGACCTGATGAGCGCGGTCTACTCGCTGGCGGCGACTTTCGCCTTCTGCTCGGCCCATCTATCGGTGATGCGCCTCCGCTTCGTGGAGCCTGAGCTGTACCGGCCGTACAGGATGCCGGGCAACATCAGGTTCGGCCGCGATAGCATCCCGATCCTTTCGGTGGTCGGAGCGATTGCGATCGGCACGGTTTTCACCCAGCTGATGTTTCAGAACATCTCCAACTCAACTTTCATCTACCTCGGCTGGCTGATGCTGGGAGTCATCAGCTTCGTGCTCTACAGGACCCATCGAAAGCAGCCCTTGTGGGAGCCGCTCGAAGAGCCTCCCCCACCAGACCGCGAGGTGGAACACCTCCCGCCTGAACCGCTGCCCACGGCGGCCCGCTTCAAGCACGGCCGGCGTGTTCAGGCCCATGTCGCGACCACGCGCGCAGTCCGCCATCGCTCGCATCGCCGCGGCTGGCGCCTGGAGATGGAGCTGTTCTTCGCCCGTCATGGGTACGTGCGAGGGGCGCTGATAGTGATGGTTTTCGCCGCTGTCAGCGGCCTGGCTGTGGGCGTCGACCTGTCGTCCTACGACCCGTTCGGTCCCGGCCTGGGCTGGTCACCAGGCATCGTGGTGACCACGCTCATCGCCGCATACCTGCTGAACCGGAGCCACCGCGAGCAATGAAAGGTCTCAGGTCTCTAGGCGGTAGCCGACCCCTGGTTCGTTGACGATGTAGCGCGGATTGGCCGGGTCGTCGCCGAGCTTCTTGCGGATCTGGGCGACGACGTACCGCGTGTTGTACTTGTCGCCGACCGCGTATTCGCCCCACACCTGCCGCAACAGCGTGGTGTGGGTGACGGGCTTGCCGGCGTGCAGCGCCAGGTAGCGCAGCAGCTCGTATTCGGTGGGCGTCAAATGAACGGCGCGGCCGCCGACGGTGACCCAACGCCTGGCCAGGTCGATCTCGAGATCTCCGGCGCGCACGACCGGCTCGCCTGCCGAAACGTCCACCTGGCGCCGAAGCACAGCGCGAATCCTCGCCACCAGCTCTTCAGTGCCGAACGGCTTGACCAGGTAGTCGTCAGCTCCGAGGTCGAGCGCTCGAACCTTGTCCTTCTCACCAGGCATCACGCTGACCACGATCACCGCAGCGCGCGTCGCCGGTCGCAAGGCTTGCAGCACACCGAACCCGTCCAGCGCGCCGGGCAGCCCGAGGTCGAGAAGAACGACGTCCGGGCGCCATGCCGCCGCCTCCCGCACCGCATCCTCGCCGGTGCCGACGGCGCGGACGTCGAAGTCGTGATAACCCAATCCCGCGCGCAGGGCGCGTTGCATCTCCACCTCGTCGTCGACGACCAGCACTCGCCCGCTCAAGGTTGTGCCGTTACCTTCGCCAGCGGGAGCGTGAAGGTGAAGCGAGGTCCGCGCCTGCGGTTCTCGGCTCGGATCGTGCCGCCGTGCGCCTCCACCACGCGCTTGCAGATGGCAAGGCCGAGGCCGCTTCCTCGCGCCCGCCGAGTCCAGAACGTTTCAAAGATGCGCTCGAGGTCGACGGGAGCTATCTCTGGTCCGTCGTTCTCGACCCACGCTTCCAAAACCGAATCGCGCGCTGCCGCCCCGATGCCGAGAGCCCCCGTTGCAGGCGCCCACTCGAGCGCGTTCTCGACGAGGTTGGTCAGCACCCGCCCAACCTGAAGCTCGTCGACCTCCACCGGGGGCAGGTCGTCGGGTAGGTCGACTGCCAATTCATGCCCTTTCAAATCCGCCCGAAGCTGGTAAAGGGCGGTCCCGACCAGTTCGGCAAAACCGTGGGGCTCCTTGTCCAGCTCGAGGCCGGCTTCCAGCCGCGAAAGGGCCAGCATGTCGCCGACGAGACGGTCGAGTCGCGTCGCCTGCCGGTCAAGGTCCACCAGCAGCTCCTGCTGCTCGGGGCGAAGGCCAGCCTGCGGCGCCAGCAGCGCAGTAAGCCCGGCTCGCAACGAGGCGATTGGGCTCTTGAGCTCGTGCGAGAGCGAGGAGAGGATGGCCGCCTTGAGCTTGTCCGAGGCCTCAAATCCCCGTGCCCTCTCTGACTCGAGGGCCGCCCGCCGCCGGTCCATCAGGAGGTCGGCGAGGCCGATCAGCGCGGCGAGCCTGCGCAGCTCGCGCGGCTCCGGATGATCCGATTTGAACCGCATGACAGCCACGCCGCTCGCCAGGGTCAGGTAGGCGGCCGTCGCCGCGACCGGGTACGTCTTCATCAGCTTGACCGCCCCACCCGTGATCGTCACGCCGACTGAACGTTTGCTCTCATACGCCCAGGCAGCTTCGTGGACCTCGTCCGGGGTCAGCTCCCCGCCGGCCAAAGCAGTCGCGTCCTTGGTGAAGTCCACCGCGACGAGGGCGAAGCGGCTGACCGACGGGAGGGCGAGCGCACGCTCGCAGACGAGTGATAGGGCGGTCGTCACCTGTGGCGTGCGCAAGGCGGCAGTCGCCAGCTCATAGAGGACTCGCGAATCTGCGGCCAGCGCTTCGGACGCCGCCCGAGCCCGGCGAATCGAAGCTGCGAGCTGGCTGGTAACCAGCGCCACCACCAGCAGCACGACCAGTTCGAAGACCTCGCTCGGTCCCCTGACGGCGAAGGTCCCGACCGGCGGTACGAGGAAGTAGTCGTAGAGCAGAAATGCGGCGATGCTGGCCGCCACAGCCGGTCCCCGGCCCCAGCGCGCCGCCAACCACAGGACCAGCAAGAGGTAGACGGCCGAGAGCCCGGGCACGTTCGCGCTCGAGGTCAGCAGAGCGATGGCGAAGGTGATCACGACGACGCCCGCCAGAGCAATCGCGTAAGGACCGAGCCGGCGCATGTGGGTCAGGATAGGTCGGCGTCAGGCGCCGGAGATGGCCAGCTCCTCCGCACGGTGGGCGTAGCCCGGATGCGACGGATGCGCCACCCGGTACCAGGCCAGCGTCTCTGCAAGCGCATCCTCAAGCGCCGAGGGCTCGAAGCCGAGCTCGGTGCGCGCTCGGTCCAGCACGTAACCTGCCGAGCGGCGGGGATCGGGCCCGTATGGGCTCGCACCAGGAGGAAGGTCGGCGAATGGGACCGGATGCATCCTGGCCGGCACACCAAGGCCCCGGGCGATCGCTTCGATCACGGTGCGCAAGCTCACGCCTTCGAACGCTGCGTTGTAAGCCCTCTGATTCGTCCGTTTGCGCATGTCACATGCCAGGGCGCACGCGTAGCCGATGTCCTTGACGCACGCGAGGCCGGCTTGGCGTTCATACGATTCCTGAGGCACGAGGAGCGGACCGCCGTCTGCGACACGCTGGATGTACGCGGCGATCCGCAGCGTGTGATCGGCGGGTCCGAAAATCGCGGGCGGGCGCACCACCGTCCAGGGAAAATCCACTGCGCGCGCGATCAGCGTTTCGCACCAACGCTTGCCATCCATGTAGTCGAGCGTCACCGGCGGTACGCCTTCGAGCGGCACGAAGTCTTCCTCTCGCGCGGGCTTGCCATTGAGCGACGGATAGACCCCGGTCGACACGAACACATAGCGGTCGCCTTTGAAGTTGCGGATCACCGACTCGACGTCCGCCGGCTGGTAGCACGCGAGGTCCAGGAGCACGTCGGGCGTCGTCTCGGCCAGCGCGCGCTTCAATTGCTCCTCATCGGTGCGATCGAAAGTGACGTAGCTGGTGAAAACCCCATATGGCCGCCCCTTGCGACCGGCCGCGATCGTCTCGACGCCGCGCCGCATGAGCTCCTTGCAGGCGGCGCCGCCGACGAACCCGGCGCCGCCCAGGACCAGCGCTCGGGTCAATCGAGCTCCCTGGCCGTGAATTCCACGTCCGCGTTCTCGACGTCCTCGAGGCGCCTCGCCATCTCGCGGGCCATCGCAACCGAGCGGTGCCGGCCCCCGGTACACCCGAACGCGACCACGAGCTGCGAGCGCCCGCGGTCGCGATAGTGCGGGACCGTGGCGCGCAGCGTGCGCTCGAGGTTGTCGAGCAGCTCCTGCGCCGCTGGCTGTCCGATGACGAAGTCTCGAACGCGCTCATTGCGCCCATCGAGTGGTCGCAGCTCCTCCACCCAGTAGGGGTTTTCAAGCATCCGAACATCGACCACCCATGCGGCGCCGTCGGGGATCCCCTTCTTGAAGCCGAAGGCAAGGCAGATGATCAGCATCCGCTCTCGCGATTTCAGCGACTGCGCCAGCTCGCGTAGCTGCGCGACGTCGACGCGATGGTGCGCGCGCTCATGGCTGCCGCCGGCCTTGCCATCGTTGGCCCCGACGTGCACGAGCACGTACCGAATCCCACGTGAATCGGCGTCTTTCAACACCACGGCGCCGTCGCCTCGCAGCGGCAGCACGCCGTCGGAGTCGTCAAACGGAGACAGCCACCGAGCGAGCTGGAATCCGGAGTCGACGAACACCCCAACCCCTTCCTCGAGGTCAGGCTCGTTGGTGGCGCCGACGATGACCAGAGTCATAGCGTTTCCTTGAGACGACGAGCCAGTCGCTCGGGGACGCCCAGCGCGACGATGTCCTCGACGGGAGCCTCGCGGATCGCCTGCACGGAACCGAAGTGTCGCAGGAGCGCCCGCTTGCGCGTGGGTCCGATGCCCTCCACCGAGTCCAGCGGCGACGTGAGCGCTTTCTTGGAACGGACCTTGCGGTGGTGAGTGATCGCGAAGCGGTGCGCCTCGTCGCGAATCCTCTGCACCAGGAACATCCCTGGCGAGCTCCTTTCCTGGACGATGGGCTCGGCGCGACCCGGCGCAAAGATCTCCTCGCGCTCCTTCGCCAGCGCGAAGGTCGGGATGTCCGCGTACCCCGCGGACTCGAGCACCTCGAGCGCCGCGCTCAGCTGTCCCTTGCCCCCGTCGATGAGGATGAGGTCAGGACGACTCGTGAACGAGCGGTCGCCGACGATATCCGCGTCCTCCCGGCGCTGCGCCGACTCCAACCGCTCCAGCCGGCGGCGAAGCACCTCCTGCAACATCGCGAAATCGTTTGGACCCGGCACGAACTTGATCCTGAAATGGCGGTAATGATCGCTGCGAGGGCGGCCGTCCTCGAACACGACCATCGCTCCCACCGCGCTGTCCCCCTGGATGTTTGAGATGTCATAGCACTCGATTCGCTTCGGCGGACTCTCCAGGTCGAGTGCCTCGGCCAGGGCCGCGAGCATCGGCTCGGTGCGGCTCTTGTCATAGTCGGCCTGTATCCGCAGCTGCTCAAGCTCCTGGGCGGCGGTCTCCGCCAGCTGCGTGACGAGCGCCCGCTTGCGACCGCGCTGCGGCACCTCGATCGTGACAGGACCACCGCGCCTCTGGCCCAACCACCCGGTCATCAGCTCCATCTCCTCCAGCGTCCCGGGGAGGATCAGGGTCCGGGGCACGTGGGTGGCGCTGGCGTAGTACTGGAGGACGAAGCCGCGCAGCAGCTCAGCTTCGGTGGCGTCGCCCGCGCCATCGAGAGGGTGGCCGTCGTGGCCGACCAGCTTTCCGTTCCTCACATAGGCGATCTCGACATAGACCTCGCCCCCGCGCCGCGCATACGCGATCAGATCGTGGTCGTCGCGGCTGTGCGTAAGCACCTTCTGACGATCGGCGATCTTCTCGATCGACTGCAGCTGGTCGCGATAGCGCGCCGCATTCTCAAAGTCGAGCTTGTCGGCGGCGCCCTCCATGCGCTCATGCAGCTCACGGACCAGCACGTCTGAGCGCCCCTCCATGAACAGCGCGACCTCGTGGATTCGCGCCCTGTAGTCGTCCGCGCCGATGCGCCGCTCACAAGGCCCCGGGCATCGCTTGATGTGATAGTCGAGGCAGACCTTGCCCTGTTTGAAGATCTCGTCGGAGCACGTCCTGAAGGGCAGCAGCTGCCTGATCGACTTCACTGTGCCGCGCAGCGATTGCGCCGAGGTGTAAGGGCCGAAGTACAGGGAGCCGTCGTTCTGCACGCGCCGCGAGTAGTGCACGCGTGGGAACTCCTCCTTGACCGGTAGCTTCAGGTAGAGGTAGTTCTTGTCGTCCTTGAGCCTGATGTTGAAGCGCGGCCGGTAGTTCTTGATCAAGTTGCACTCGAGAACCAGCGCCTCGACCTCGTTCGCCGCGGTCACGAACTCGAAGTCGTGGATCTTCCGGACCAGCTCGGAAACGCGCGCCGTCTCGCCGTATCCGGGGGTGAAGTACGAGCGCAGCCTGTCGCGTAGGCGCAGCGCCTTGCCGACGTAGATCACCTGGGTCTTCGCATCTCTGAACAGGTACACGCCGGGCACGTCCGGGACGGCGCGCAGCCGGCGCTTGATCGAGTCTTCTTGGGAAACCGCCACCAGATCGATTGTAGGTAGGCTCCGAAGACTCATCTATGGCTCGGGTGCCTAGACTGGTCGCCATGGGAACATCGCCCTCCGAGCTGCCCTCGTCGCCGCCGACCCAGGTGGTCGGACAGCAGACACACCCCTCAACCGTCGTCCCCGTCGGCGGTGGCCAGGGTCCCGGTTCGACCATGGTCGCCGGGCGACGGGTCAACACCCTTGCGGTGGTCTGTTTGGTGACCGCCCTTGTGTCTCCGTTTGCCCACGTGACAGGCGTCCTCGGCATTGCGCTGATCCTCACCTCGATCGTCACCGGCCACATGGCCCGCGGCGAGATCAGAAGGACGGGAGAGGAAGGGGCGACGCTCGCCCTGATCGGGCTGATCATCTCGTACGTGCAGGTCGCCGTGATCGCCCTGATCACGATCTTCTTCTTCGGTGTGGTGGTCGCCTTCCTCGCGGCGATCTTCCATTTCATCGCCGCATCCGCAGGCTGAGCGATCTCTGACTCGATTCCGCCACCGCCACCACCGCCTCTAACCTTCCCGCCACCCGGCCAGCCCCCTCCCGGGTACTACCCACCCGGCTATGGGTACTACCAACCGCCGAACGATGGGATGGCGATCACGTCGCTCGTTTTCGGCATCGCTGCCTTGCCTGCGATCTGCTGCTATGGAATCCCGGCCATCGCGCTGGGGGTGACGGCCGTGATCCTCGGGCGCATGTCGTTGGGAAGGATCCGTGAGAGCGGCGGCGCGCTCGGCGGATACGGCCTGGCTCAGGCCGGCTGGATCACTGGGTTGGTCGGAGGATCGTTGGGGCTGATCTACACCTTGATCACCCTCGGCATCGTCATCCTCACCTTCGTCGCGACCGCTAACGGGATTGGCATCGCCAGCCCCACGCCCTAGGATTCGCTCGATGTCCGATCTGCCGCCTCCACCGCCTCCCGGTTCCAATCCGCCTCCGCCGCCATTCCAACCGCCGCCCGGGTATCCGCCTCCGCCGCCATCCGCCTTCCAACCCCCACCCGGGTACCTGCCGCCACCCTCGAACCTCCCACCCCCCGGTTACACGGGGCAAGTCCCGCCGCCATATATGCCGGTGGCCGCGGTCGGCGCCACCGGCGCCCTCATGTCGCAGTTCAGGGGCGCCGCGTTGTGGTCGATCGGCTTCGGCCTCGTCTCGATCGTCGTGCCGCTGGTGTCGAACTTCTACTTTCCGATCATGCCCCTCATCGGAGCTTTCAACGGCGTCCGGGCCATCCAGCGCGGACGGGTGATTGGAGGGATCGTCGGCCTGGTTTTGAACGCCATCGGCGGGCTTGTCACCCTTTTGGCAAGCGGGCTGATCGGAGGTTAGGTCGCCGCCTCGGCCGGCACCGCGACTTTCTCGCTCGCGGGAATCGTGAGCATCGGGAAGATCCCCGCCACCAGCACCACCGCAACCGCGCTCCAGAACGCCACGTCGAGAGAGTGCCCGATCAAAGTACCGGCGAGCGCCGAGCCAATCGGGGTGCCGACGAAGTTGACCGACATCGATACAGCAAACGCGCGGCCAAACCACGCTGGAGGCGTCCGGCGCTGCCGCAGCGTAAAAAAGCTGATGTCGAAAGGGCCGTTCGCGAAGCCCAGGACGACGAGTGCAATGCCGACCGCAACCACGCTGGTGGCAAATGGCAGGCTGGCCATCGCCACCGCGCTGACGAGAATTCCTCCGAGCATGATCTGCCGTTCCCTTCCCCGCGTCGGCACCCTCCCGGCCAGCAGCGCCGACACCAGGCCCGCGGCCCCGAGCGCACCCCACAGGTAACCGACCGTCGCCGGACCTTGATGGAGCCGCCCGAGAACGAGCACCGGGACGGCGATGTCCAGGACCCCCCACCCGAAGTTGAGAAGGCTGAGGGTGAAGGCCAGGCCGCGCAACGTCGGGTTCTGGACCACGAACTTGAGACCCAGCCACGCATTCCGCAGCACGTGGCCGTGCGATTCGGTGGCCGCAGGAGGATCAGGCAGGCCGATCATCACCAGCGCCGCGGCGACGAACAGTCCGCCGGCGGCGGCAAGGGCCCACTCGCCGCCGATCAAGCCCACGAGCGTGCCGGCCAGGGGAGCGCCTACCAGCGTCGAGAAGACGTGGCCGCTGCTATCGAGCCCGTTGGCCCGCTCCCAAAGCTCTTCCGGGACCAGGATCGGAAACAGCGTGCGCGCCCCGGCCGAGCTCAACGGGTTGGTCAAGGACGAGATGCCCACGATGATCACAAGCAGCACCGGTGGCAGCGAGTGCAGGGCGGAGAGCACCGCGATGAGACCGACGCTGACTGCGCCGAGCAGGTAGTCGAGCACCACCAGCCCCGCTCGGCCCTTGCGGTCGAGCAGCGCGCCCGCGAGCGGCGACACGAGCAGTCCCGGAAAGATGGCGAAAAACGCCGTTGCTCCCGCGAGTTGGGGCGAGCGATAACGTGTGAGAACGAACAGGACGAGGGCTACCGTGACCATGGTCCCGCTCACGCGGCCGAGCAAAAGTCCCGCGTAGAGGCGCGGGAAACCAGGCACACGCAGCAGCGCGCGATATCCCGGACGCGGCTGCTGGTTCAGCCGACCGCGACCTTGGCGCGAGAACGCGTCGGGATGCGCGCCGGCCGGCCGGCGCTCTTCCTCCGTTCGAGGACCCTGCCGAGGTACTCGCCGGTAGCCGATTCCGGCATGCTCGCTAGCTGCTCGGGCGTCCCGGCGGCGATCACATATCCGCCTTTCTCGCCGCCCTCAGGACCCAGGTCGATGATCCAGTCGGCGGTCTTGAGCACGTCGAGGTTGTGCTCGATCACGACCACGGTGTTGCCGTGGTCGACAAGGCGATGCAGCACCACGAGCAACCTCTCGACGTCGGCGTAGTGAAGACCGGTCGTCGGCTCGTCCAACAGGTAGAGGGTCCGCCCGGTGTCCCTGCGCGACAGCTCGGCAGACAGCTTGACCCGCTGGGCCTCGCCGCCCGACAGCTGCGTCGCCGGCTGGCCGAGGCGGATGTACCCGAGGCCGACGTCCTGCAGGGTTTTGAGCTTGGTCTTGATTCGCGGCACGTTCTCGAAGACCTCGAGCGCCTCATCGACTGTGAGCTCGAGGACGTCCGAGATCGAGTGGCCGCGGAACTTCACCTCCTGCACCTCGCGCGAGTACCGCGTCCCGTGGCAAACCTCGCATGGCACGTAGACGTCGGGCAGGAAGTGCATCTCGATCTGGATGATGCCGTCGCCCTGGCACGCCTCGCAGCGCCCCCCGCGGACGTTGAAGCTGAAACGGCCTGGCTTGTACCCGCGCATCTTTGCTTCCGGCAGTTGAGCGAACAGGTCTCGCATGTAAGTGAACATGCCCGTGTAGGTGGCCGGGTTCGATCGGGGTGTACGCCCGATCGGCGACTGGTCGATGTCGATTGCCTTGTCGAGATTCTCCAGGCCCTCGACTGCGCGGTGCGCTCCCGGCCGGTCCTTGGCCTTGTAAAAGTACTGCGCCACCTTGCGGCTGAGGATGTCAGTGACGAATGACGACTTCCCCGAACCGCTGACACCCGAGACGGCGACGAAGCGACCGAGCGGAACCTCGATGTCGATGTCCTTGAGGTTGTTCGCGCGCGCGCCCCGGACCACGAGAATCTTGCCGTTGCCTTCGCGTCGCCGCTTCGGAATCGGGATCTCGCGATCGCCACGCAAGAACGCCGCGGTCACCGAGTCGGGATCCTTCAGCACCTCTTCGACGGTGCCGGCGGCGATGATCTTGCCGCCATGCTCGCCGGCCGCCGGGCCGATGTCGACCATGTAGTCCGCCGACCTGATCGTCTCCTCGTCGTGCTCGACCACGATGAGCGTGTTACCCAGGTCGCGCAGGCGGAGCAGCGTATTGATCAGCCGGCGATTATCGCGCTGGTGCAGCCCGATCGACGGCTCGTCCAGGATGTACAGGACGCCCATCAGCTTGGAACCGATCTGCGTCGCAAGGCGGATGCGTTGCGACTCTCCACCTGACAGCGTGTTCGCGGCTCGCTCAACTGTCAGGTACTCGAGACCGACATCGATCATGAACTGCAACCGCTCGCGGATCTCCTTGAGAATGCCGCGCGCGATCAGCTGCTCGCGCTCGCTCAATTCGAGGGTGTCGAAGAAGGCGATCGCCGCGCTGATCGACAGCCGGCACACCTCCGCGATGTTGTGGGCCGCCACGGTCACGGCGAGCGACTCGGGCTTGAGACGCTGGCCCTTGCATGCCGGGCAGGGCTTGTCCGCCATGTATCGCTCCAGCTCAGCCTTCAGGAAATCCGACTCGGTCTCCTGGTAGCGGCGCTGCAGGTTGGCGACAACGCCCTCGAACGGTGCCTCATACCAGCGTTCGTGACCGTACTGGTTGCGGTAGCCGAACCGGATCTTGCGGTCGCCGGTGCCGTTGAGCAGCGCATCGCGATGCGGCTTGCTGAGCTTCGACCACGGCTTGTCCATGTCGATGCCGAAGTACTTGCTCACCGTCTCGAGGAGCTCCGGGTAGAAGAATTGCGACCGGCTCCACGCCGCGATGGCGCCCTCGCGCAGCGAGAGCGATGGGTCCGGCACGACCAGGTCGCCGTCGACCACCAGCTGGAACCCGATCCCAGTGCACACGGGGCACGCGCCGTGGGGGCTGTTGAAGGAGAAGTTGCGCGGCTCAGGCTCGGCCACGCTCGTCCCGTCATACGGACACATGTAGTCCTGGGACATCTGGATCTCGTCACCCTTGTCTGGAACAATCACGATGGATCCGCCGCCCAGCCTCGCGGCCGTCTCAATCGATTCGACCAAACGGGTTCGCTGTTCGGGGCCGACGACGATCCGGTCCACCACGACCTCGATGTCGTGCTTCTTGTTCTTGTCGAGCGGGATCTTCTCCCCGAGCTCATAGAGACTGCCGTCCACGCGAACGCGCACGAAGCCCGACTTGCGCACATCCTCGATGAGCGATCGGTACTCCCCCTTGCGTCCCTTGACGACGGGGCCGAGGACCATCACGCGCGTGCCGGTGGGCAGCTTTTCGACGTGGTCGGCCATCTGGTCCACCGTCTGTCTGCGCACCTCGCGGCCGCACACCGGGCAATGCGGAATCCCGATTCGCGCGTAGAGCAACCGCAGGTAGTCGTAAACCTCGGTGACGGTGCCCACTGTCGATCGAGGGTTCTTGGACGTGCCCTTCTGGTCGATCGAGATCGCAGGCGACAGGCCCTCGATGGTGTCGACGTCGGGCTTCTCCATCTGCCCCAGAAACTGCCGCGCATATGACGACAGCGATTCGACGTACCGGCGTTGCCCTTCCGCGTAGATCGTGTCGAAGGCAAGCGAGGACTTTCCCGAGCCCGAGAGCCCCGTGAAAACGACAAGCTTGTCGCGCGGAATCGTCAGCGAGACGTTCTTGAGGTTGTGCTCGCGCGCACCGCGAATTGTTATGTGGTCAGTTGGCAAGCGGCGGTCTCATTCCTTTTCCCTGGTAACAACAAACGTGGCGCTGGCCGTCGCGACGAGCCTGCCGTCCTTGCCTTCGACGCGACACTCCGTGACGGCGGTCCGGCGCCCTGCGTGAATGACCCTGCCTGTGGCGCGCAGGCGCTCACCGATCTTCGCCGCATTGATGAAGTTGAGCTTGAGGTCGAAGCTCATCGCGCGAGTCACGCCGGGCTGGAGGGTGCGCAGCGACCGGCCCATCGCCGAGTCGGCAAGAGTGCTGATGATACCGCCGTGCACGAAACCGGAAACGTTAGCCATGTCGTCGGTGGTGGTCAGATCCACGGTGGCCGTCCCCTGCCCTGTCCCGACCAGTTGGAAGCCCATCCACGCCCACGCCCGCGACGGAGCCTTCCCGACAACGTCACTCACGGCCCTGTCCCTCCGGCACCGGCAAGCAGGTCGATGACGCTTTGGCCACCAGCCTTCCCTGCTCGTCCAGCACGTCGGCCTCGCTGAAGAACAGGGTCTGCTTCATCTCGACCACGCGTCCCACGGCACGGATGCGGCCAGAGATCACCGGGCGGATGAAGTTGATCTTGAGCTCGATGGTTGTGTTCCACAGGCCGTCCTCTTGTAGCGTGCCGAGCGACATCCCCATCGCGGCGTCGGCGATCTGGGTGATCACCCCACCCTGGACCACGCCGCCGCCGTGCCGGTGCTGCGGACCGGCCTCGAGCTCGATCACGACGCGACCAGGCTCGGCCTCGCTGATCCGCGCTCCCAGGGTCTTCATCCAGCCGTCCGGTGCAGCTTTGAGCATGGCGGCGGCACGCTTCTCGTTCCTCACGCTGGCTACCAAAGTCGCGTGGCCAACTCGAACATGTTCTTTGGCTTTACCAGGTGGGCATCCCCGACTTCTGGATCTTCGACCAGACGCCCGGCCGCCTTCGCGCCCTCGAGGTGATCGACCAGACGACCGAGCTCATGTTCCGTCTGTTTGGGCTGGCCAACCTTCGGGTGTTGCGCGGCTCGCGGAAGAAGATCTTGGGTCTCCTTCGCAGCGTCGCGCAGGCTTCTTAAGCGCACGCCTTTAGCGTCGGCGTCCGCGTCGCGAATCCCAGTTGCGCACCATGGTCTTTTGCCGCGGCGCCGCCGCGATCGCGAGCGCCACGTCCGAGTCGTCCTCTTTGCTCTGATCCTCTCCCGACAGGCGCTTGCGTAACGCGATGATCCGATCGCGCACGCGCGCCGCGTCCTCGAACTGGAGCTCCTTCGACAGCCGCCTCATCTCCTTCTCGAGGTCGCGCACGATGGCCAGCAGGTCCTCGCGGGGCACGCCTGCGCCGGCCATCAGCTCGACCGCGTCCGCCTGCAGGTCCTTCTCCTGGATCTCCAGCGCATAGATCGCCTTCTTCACGCTCGCCGGCGTGATGCCGTGCTCGGCGTTGTACGCGATCTGCCGGTTGCGCCTGCGCTCCGTCTCGTCGAGCGCCTGGCGCATCGAGTCGGTGATCTTGTCCGCGTACATCACCACGTGCCCTTCGACGTTGCGCGCCGCACGGCCGATGATCTGGATGAACGACCTGAACGCGCGCAGGTAGCCTTCTTTGTCCGCGTCCAGGATGCCGATGAATGCGACCTCGGGGAGGTCGAGGCCCTCGCGCAGCAGGTTGATGCCGACCACGACGTCCACCGCGCCGGTCCGCAGGTCGGTGAGGACCGAGATCCTCTCCATCGCGTCCAGCTCCGAATGCAGATATTTGACCTTCACGCCGAACTCCCGCAGATAGTCGGCCAGGTCCTCGGCGAATCGCTTGGTCAGCGTCGTCACCAAGGTGCGCTGGCCCAACTCGGTCCGTCTCTTGACCTCGGCGAGCAGATCGTCGATCTGGCCTGCCGTCGGCCTCACCTCGACCGTCGGGTCGACCAGCCCGGTCGGCCGCACTACCATCTCGACGGTTTGCTGCGACCGCCTCATCTCGTAAGGGCCGGGGGTCGCCGACACGTAGATCACTTTGCCTGCGCGCTCCTCCCACTCGTCAAAGCTCAACGGGCGGTTGTCGAACGCGCTCGGGAGGCGGAACCCGTATTCGACCAGCGCCGCCTTGCGTGAGCGATCGCCGCCCAGCATCCCGCCGATTTGCGGCACGGCTACGTGAGACTCGTCGACGAAGATCAGCGTGTCGTCAGGCAAGAAGTCGAGCAGTGTGTACGGCGCGTCACCTGGCTGCCTGCGCGTCAGATGTCGCGAGTAGTTCTCGATTCCGGCACACGTGCCCGTCTCGCGCAGCATCTCGAGGTCGAAGTTGGTGCGCTGGCGAAGGCGCTGGGCCTCCAGCAGCTTGCCGTGATCCTCGAACCACTTGCAGCGTTCCTCGAGCTCGGCCTCGATGTCGACCATGGCCAGCCGGAGCTTGTCAGCCGGCGTCACGTAGTGCGAGGCCGGAAATACGGTGAACTCGCTGCGCGGTCCGAGGATCTCTCCGGTGGTCGCATCAAGCTCTTGGATCCTCTCGATCTCATCGCCGAAGAACTCGACCCGGTAGACCTTCTCCTCGTTTGACGGCACCAGATCGACCACGTCGCCGCGAACCCTGAAACGAAGTCGTGCCAGGTCGTAGTCGTTGCGCTCATAAAGCATCTCGGTGAGCTTGCGGAGGAAGACCTCGCGACGGATCGTCATGCCCTTGGCCACCGTGATCGACTCGCCCATGTAATCCTCGACCGAGCCGATGCCATAGATGCAACTGATGCTGGCGACAACCAGCACGTCTCGCCGCGTCATCAGCGACTGCGTGGTCGAGTGCCGCATGCGGTCGATCTCCTCGTTGCGGCTCGAGTCCTTCTCGATGTACGTGTCGCTCCGTGCGATGTACGCCTCGGGCTGGTAGTAGTCGTAGTAGCTCACGAAGTACTCGACCGCGTTGTCAGGCAGCAGGCGCCGAAACTCGGCGCAGAGCTGGGCGGCCAGAGTTTTGTTTGGGCTGAGCACGAGCACCGGGCGCTGAAGCTGCTCGACGGCCCAGGCCATGACGTTGGTCTTGCCGCTTCCAGTCACGCCCAACAAGACCTGTTGGGTCAGGCCCGACTGGACACCCTCGACCAGCTTCGCTATCGCTTCGGGCTGGTCGCCCGCGGGCTTGAAGGGTGCGTCGACACGAAAGGGAGAGGCCATGTGAACATCTAATTCTAGGGCGAACTAACGTTCGAAAGGGGTCTGTGCGAGACATCCGGGCGGACATAAAAGAAGAAGCTGACAAGCAGAGCCATTACGACGAGGACGACCGCTAACGACTACCTAAGGTAGGGACAGGATCACCGCGTCGACGATTGAGCCGGCGCTGATCCCTTGATCGCCTGGCGGGATGCGTACGAGAGCGTGCGCTCCCGCCAGCGACATCAACCGGGACGAGGACTGCGAGCCGGTGGTGCTCGCGACGAGCTCTCGACCCTCTCGATGAAGTGTCACTCGCTGGTATTCGGTCCTGTCGGCGCTCGCGCGGGCGTCATAGGCAAGTCGGACTGGCAGCGTGGGGCGCTGGAAAGCCGCAAAGCCCTGCATCTTGCGCAGCGCGGGACGCACGAATACCTCGAAGGTAACGAGCGATGAAACGGGAAATCCTGGCAACCCGAAGGCGTAGCGCTTCTTGCCGCCGTCGAGCGGCAGTGTCGCGAAGGTGAATGGCTTGCCCGGCTTCAACTTCACCCTTCCGATGTGGACGGTGCCCAGCGACTCGAGCAGCGGCTTGATGTGGTCGTGCGTCCCCACCGAAACCCCGCCTGAGGTGACCAGCACCTCGACCTCGCGCAGCGCATCGACGACCAGCTTGCGCAGGGCCTGTGGCTCATCCGGCCCGATGCCCAGGCTGTGGACCTCGGTTCCTGCTTCGCGCAACGCTGCCAGCAGGGCCCAGCGGTTGGAGTCGACGATCTGCCCTTTCCCCGGCTTCTGGCCCACCTCGACGAGCTCATCGCCAGTCGAAAGCAACGCCACGCGCGGCCGCCGGCGCACCGGCAACCTGGGAAAGCCAAGGGCCGCTGCCAGCCCGAGCTCGGCAGCGCCCAGCTGGGCGCCGGCCGCCATGACCAGCTCGCCCGCGCGCAGGTCGGCACCTGGAGCATGAAAGTTGGTGCCCGGGCGAAGTGGCTTGGGCGTGGTCACAACGTCGCCGGCGAGCTGCACCTCTTCGACCATGACCACGCAGTCGGCGCCGTCGGGAACTACGCCGCCGGTCAGGATGCGTGCCGCGGTGCCTGGCTGGACGGTGCCGTCGAATGGCCGGCCGGCGGCGGATTCGCCGGCGATTCGCAGCGGCTTGCCGGCGTCCGCCGAACGAACGGCGTAGCCGTCGACGGCGCTGGAGGGAAATGCGGGCAAGGCGGTCGGCGACACTAGGTCCTCCGCCAGCACGCGGCCGATGCAGTGAGCGAGCGCCACACGCTCGACGCCCAGCACCGGCGTGTGCTCGAGCACGAGGGCAGCCGCCTCGTCGACCTCGACCAGCGGATAGGTCGACGCCCTCAACCTGTCAGCCTTGCCGCTCGGTTGGCGGGTGGTCTCATGCGGTCAGACGCACCGGCGGCGCCAGGATTGCGGAATGGCTACTCGTAGCGGAGCGCTTTTACCGGGTCCTGCAGCCCCGCGCGCACCGCGGGCAGCAGACCGCTGAACGTGCTGAGCAAGACCGCCAGCGCGAGCGCCGCCACCACCACCCAGGCGTCGGTCCTGAAAACATCCAACCCACTCGCCACGCCCTGCGTGAGCCTGTCGACCGCCGCGTTGCCGACTCGTGCGAGCGCTACTGCAATCAACGTGCCGATCAGCCCGCCGGCCAGCCCGATCACAGCCGCTTCGGCGACGAACAGGAGCAGCACGTCGCGCGAGCGCGCGCCCAGCGCCTTGATCACGCCGATCTCCTTTGTCCTTTCGAGCACGGCCGTGTACATCGTGTTGGCGATGCCCAGACCCGCCAGGGCCAGCGCAACGATTGCCAGTCCGAGCAGCGCCAGGCGCAGCCTCGACAGGAGGTCCTCGAAGCCGCGGAACTGGTCGCCGAATGTCTGCGCCTGGAAGCCGAGTGATGCGACGCGGTCGCGCAGCCCGTTGACGGCGCTTCCGGAGTCGGCGAGAAGGGTGATGCTCGAGTACTCCCCTCCCTTCCACGCGTTGGCTTGCGCCAGCTGGGTCCAGTAGCTACCGGCCAACGTGTAGGGCACCATGCCTCCCGACGCGCCCGCCGGCATGAACCGGCTCGGGATGATCCCGACCACCGTCAGCGACAGCGGCACGTGATTGGCCGCCGGGTTGCGCAGCTGGCCAGGCAGCGCAAGCACGCCGTAAAGCGCGCTGAACCTGACCGGGGTGTTCAGGGCGGTCGCGGGGTTGGCGAATCCTAGCGCGACCGCCTGTGTGTCGGTCAGCAAGACCTCGGGCGCCGAGTCGGATGACGGGAGCCGGCCCGAGCTCAACGTCAAATTGCTGCTGGCCTGGCTGCGGGGAGGCATCGAGGCCAGCGAGCCCGGGATCGCAGCGGTGCCCGCGACCGGCCCGCCCGCAAAAGTCCCTGTCATCGCCATCTGGCCCCAGGCTGTGGTCACGTGCTGCTGCCCGGCAAGCGTCGCCAGCGTCCCGGAGTCAAACGACGTGGCGTTGGCCTGGGCGGCCGGATACACGACCACTTGGTGCAGCTGGCTCGTCGCCAGGGCCGGCGAGCTCAGGGCGCTCTGGAGGCCGCCGGCAAGAGCCACGATCAGGCTCATCGCCGCGATTCCGATGGCGACACCGGTGGTGGTGAGACTCGTTCGCAGCGGCCTGCGCCCAGCGCTGCCCACGCCGACCTTCAGCGTGTCACGCCAGTGGAGCCGGGCGGGCGGAGTCACGGGGTCTTGCTTGCGGACAGTTTGCTTGCCGTGGTCGAGCTCGATTGCGCGTCCGTCGATCATCCTGACGACGCGGCGCGCCCGCCGCGCGACCTCAGGGTCGTGGGTGACGAGCACCACGGTCGCACCTCGCCGATTGAGCTCCGCCAGGAGCTTGAGAATCACCTCACCCGATACGGAGTCGAGGCTGCCCGTCGGTTCGTCGGCAAGAATGAGGCCCGGGCGGTTGGCAAGAGCTCGGGCCACCGCAACCCTTTGCTGCTCTCCTCCCGACAGACGGCTGGCCCGTGTGCGGGCCCGACCCTCAAGGCCGACCAGCTCGATCAGGTGCCGGGCACGCCGGTGCCTCTCCTCGACCTCCACGCCCGCGAGCGTCAAGGGCAGCGCGACATTGTCCTCGACGCTCATCGAGGGCACGAGGTTGAACGACTGGAAGATGGTGCTGACCCGCTGCAGGCGGTAGTCGGCGAGGTCGCTGTCTGACAGTTCACCAAGCGGCAGCCCCGCGGCGTAGACGTGGCCGGAGGTGGGCCGGTCGAGGCCACCCATCATCGACAGCAACGTGGTCTTGCCGCAACCTGACGGACCGACCACGGCGACGAACTCTCCGGGTCCGATCTCGACCGATACGTCTCTTAGCGCGGAGACACGCATGTCCTCATCGCCTCCGAACTCGCGCGAGACGGAATCCAGGCGCAAGCCGACCGCCTGCCCGATCAGATCGGCGTACTCGTCTTCCTGAGCGACCGTGGTGGGCAGGAGCGTTGCCGGTTCGGGTGGAGCAATCGGAGCCGCCGGAGTTGGCGAGGCTTCGGGCAATGGGTCCGCGAGCGCAACCGCAGTTGGGACAGGGTCCGATTGGGTAACCGTCACCGTCTCGACAATGACGTCCGAGAAAACCGGGGCCTTGGCTGCGACCTCGTTGACGGCTTTCACCTTGCGACGAGTCACCTGCCTGCGCTCTGCTTTGCGCTTGCCCACCACCGGTACAACGGGCGCCGGCTCCGGTGGTTCCGCGGTTACCGCGATGTCGGAAAGGACCGACTCGAGGCTCAGTCCTTCCTTCGCGGCGGCCCGGCGGCGGGCACGTCGCCGGCGACCTCCGGAGCCGCCCGAATCAGCATCAGAACGATCAACTGCCGTGGCCACCCAAAGGAGAGTCTAAGTGTTCAAAGGACGGTCGGTTGGCGTTAGCGACACTTGGTCGGCAAGCCACTGAATGTAAGCGGGACTGCCACTTTCGACGGCGATCTGGAGGATCTCCGGCACCTCATACGAGTGGTTGGCGAGGACGTACTCCTGGACCGCCTTGGCCCGCGACTCGACGGTCTTTATCAGCAGCAGCGACTCGTGCTCGCGCTTCAATTGGCCGTCCTCGTAATAAAACGAATGGACCATCGGGATCACAGTGCAGCATGCGGCCATGCGCCCCTCCACCAACCCTTCGCCCAGTTTCTCGGCGTCATTGCGGCCGCCGGCCGTGACCATGATCAGCACCGGGCGATCGGAAGACGCGGTCGCGCGTTTGTCGCGGGCGTCCTTCACCACATCAATTGTCGGCCCTGCGGGGCCGGTCCAGCCAGACCGTGCCCGCGAGCAGGGCGATCGCGCCGAGCAGAAGACCGCCGATGACATCCGATTCCCAGTGCGCGTTTAGGTACAGGCGGTCGAAGGCGATGACGATGATGACGAGCACGGCGATCGGTATGGCGAGAGCGCGCGCAACCGACCATGGGGCGAGACGTCTCACCACGAAAGCGATCAGGCCGTACGCGATGACGGCGCGGACAACGTGGCCGCTTGGAAAGCTGTTTATCCCGGCGCCTCCAGTCAAGAAGTCGGTGACGCTCGGCCCATCCCGGTGGGTGCTGGCACTCGGCGGTCCTGGGTGGTACAGAGCAACCTTGTACACCAACTCGAGGACCAAGCCGCCGGCGAAAGCCAGGACCACCAGCGCGTCGGCGCCGAATCCTCCTCGCCACAGATAGAAGAAGAGGCCGAGCATGAGGATGCTCGTCACCTCCATGCCGCCCAGCTCGGCGATGAACTGGAACAGCGGGTGCAGCGACTCGTTCCAGGAGCTGGACATCGCCGCCAGGACCTGATGATCGAGAGAAACCAGCCAGCCCGCGCTCACCATGAGCGTGAGGGCGACAAAAGCTACGACCAGCGCAACCAGCACAAAGAGGCGAGGGGCCATAGGCGCCACTAACGCTGGCAGCGGCGGCAGAAGACCGAGCTGCGGCCCGCGATGCGCACCAGCGACAGCGGACGGCCGCATGTGAAGCACGGCTCGCCGGCGCGGCCGTAGACCTGCAGCTTCTCCTGCTGCCCGCCGATCTCTCCCCACGCATCGCGATAGGTGTCGACTGAGCTGCCGCGATTCTGGATTGCGATCAGCAACGAAAGCCTCAGGGCCTCGTGCAGCCGCCGAACCGAGCCCTTGCTCAAGCTGCGCGCCATCCTGTCGGGGCGCACGCGGGCCCGGTAGAGCGACTCGTCCGCGTAAATGTTGCCGACGCCCGCGATCGTCGACTGGTCCAGGAGCACGGCTTTGATCAGCGCCTTGCGATTGCGAAAACGTTGATAGAGATCATCGGCCCCAAAAGCGGGATCGATAGGTTCGGGACCGAGCGACGGCATCGCGCGGGCGAGAAGCAGGTCCGACTCCGTGCCCAGCAGCAGGCGCCCGAACCGACGCGGGTCGCGGTACCTCAGCTGGTTACCGTCGTCGAGATCGAATAGGACGTGCGTGTGGGGTGCCAACGGCGTAGTCGGATGAACGAGTCGGAGCTGACCACTCATACCCAGGTGCACGACAAGGACGAGGTCGTCGACAAGGCGGACGAGAATGTACTTCCCGCGCCGCCCCACCGAAGTGATGCGCATGCCGACGATCGCGTCGATAAAGGCCTCGGGCTCGGGATGCCGGACCATGGTCGGAAACCGAAGCTCGCAGCGAAGAAAAGTGCGCCCGATAAGATGTGGCCGAAGGTCAGCCGCAATCGTCTCGACCTCAGGCAGTTCAGGCACGCACCACCGCCAGCTTTTTCATATCCGCCCAGTTCGGCCCAACCTTCGTCTCGACCTCGATCCCCGTCTCCAGCTCGTAGGCGCCGGTCATGATGCGCGGCACTTTCTCAGCGAACTGATCAACCTCCGAATCTGGCACCTCGAACAGCAGCTCATCGTGGACCTGCAGCAACATGCGCCCCTCGATGTGATCAGCCTCGATCTCGCGGTGCAAGCGCACCATCGCGATCTTGATGATGTCCGCGGCGAGCGACTGCATCGGAAAGTTGATGGCCATCCTCTCTGCGGCGCTGCGCAGCTGAAAGTTGGGCGACCGCAGGTCGGGAATGGCACGACGGCGCCCAGTCGCGCTGACGACAAACCCTTCCTCCCTCGCCTTGTGCCGCACCTCATCGAGGTACTCCTTGAGACGCGAGTATGTCGACCAGTATTCCTTGAGAAAATCCCTTGCCACATCGCCAGTGATCCCCAGCTGCTGCGACAGGCCGTACTCGCCCTGCCCATAGATCGACCCGAAGTTCGCGACCTTGGCCAGCCTTCGCTGATTCGGATCCACCGACTCGATCGGAATCTTGAACACCGCCGCCGCAGTGGCGGTGTGAATATCCTGCCCAGCCGCAAACGCGCCCAGCAGCTTGGGATCGCCACTGAGATGCGCGGCAATGCGAAGCTCGATCTGGGAGTAGTCGGCCGACACCATCACGTGGTCCGGACGCCCCGCCCTGAACGCGCGGCGGATGCGCTGCCCCAGCTCGGTCCTGATCGGAATGTTCATGAGGTTCGGGTTGGAGGACGAGAGCCGCCCCGTCGCTGTGCTGGCCTGCCCGAACGACGTGTGAACACGCCCGCTGATCGGATCGACGATCTGCGGCAGCGCGTCGACATAGGTGGACTTGAGCTTTGACAGCTGACGGTGCTCGAGGATCAGCCCGATGATCGGGTGCTTCTCGCGCAGGCCCTCGAGAGTGTCGGCGTCGGTCGAGTAACCGGTCTTGGTGCGCTTGCCAACTGGCAGCCGCAGGTCCTCGAACAGCACTTTCGCCAGCTGCTGTGGCGCGCCGAGGTTGAATTTCTGGCCGGCGACCTGCTCGACCTCCGACTCGATTGCGGCCAGCTGCCCGCCCAGCTCCTCCTGCATGTCCTTGAGGTACGCCACATCGATCGCCACGCCCTCCGACTCCATGTCGGCGAGCACACCGGCCAGCGGCAGCTCGATTTCATGAAAGAGGTAGTCGACGCCGAGGTTCTGCATCTCGGCTTCCAGGCGAGGCCTCAGGTTGAGGATCGCTTCGGCGCGCCGCGCGGCAAACTCCGCAGCCTCGTTCACCGACACGTCAGCCACTTTTCGAGCCGCACGCCCTGTGCCCAGCAGCTGCTCGGTGCTCACCAGCGTCACGTCGAGGAACTCTTTGGCGAGGTCTTCAAGGCGTGGGTCGCGCGACCCTGCGCCCAGGAGGTAGGCGGCGAGGAAAGTGCTGAACGCCCACTCGCGCTTGCCGCCACCAAGCGAGCGAAGCGCGAGCTCGGTCTCTTTGGCGTCGTGGCCGGAGATGGGCCTGCCCGACAGCGTGCTCGCGACGGCGTCCATCGCCTCTTGCTTGGCGACATAGAACGTCTCCTTGCCGGTCGACACCCCCAGGCCGACGGTTCGCGCCCCGCGGGTGGCGCTCTCGTTGATGGCGTACACGCCGACATCGCCAGAGCCATCGAGGAGGCTCGCCGCCTCGGTCGGGTCTTCGACCACCTTCAGTCCCGCGGGTTCGGGGGCGGTCTCGAACGTGAGGCTCGGCTGAACTGGTACCTGGTCGGGCGGAGGGAAGCGGCTGAGAAGCTGCCTGAACTCCAGCCGGTCGAAGACGTCGCGCGCCTTGTCGTAGTCGTACCTGGTCCATCTGGCCTTCTCGAGGTCGAGATCGACAGGCACGTCGCGCACGATGGTGACCATTCGCTTGCCCAGGGTGATCTGGTCGGCGTTCGCCTTGATCGAGGTCTTCAAGCGCCCTTCGGGGAGCTCGTCGACGCGTTCCAGCAGCGCCTCGACCGAGCCGAAGTCCTGGACCAGCTTGGCGGCCGTTTTGTCGCCGACGCCAGGGACGCCCGGAATGTTGTCCGACGTGTCACCGCGCAGCGCTTTGAAGTCGATGAGCTGCGCCGGCTCGAAGCCGTAGCGCTGGCGGACCTGGTCCGGTCCATACACGAACGTGTCAGTGATGCCGCGCCTCGGCACCAGAGCTTCGACCGACTCCGACACCAGCTGGAGGCAGTCGAGGTCGCCTGACACGATGGTCACCGAATGGCCTCGTTCTTCGGCGAGCCGAGAGAACGTGCCGATCAGGTCGTCGGCTTCGAAGCCCGCGATGCCGTGGATCGGAATCATGAAGGTGGTGAGGATGTCGCGCACCATCTCGATCTGAGGCCGCAGGTCATCAGGCATCGCGCGGCGGCCCGCTTTGTACTCGACGTATTCCTTGGAGCGCCAGGTCGGGGCGCCAACGTCAAAAGCGGCGACCGCGTACTCGGGCCGCGACGCAAGGACGATCGCGAGCATCGAGGTGAACCCGTACGCGGCGTTGGTCACCCGCCCGTCCGAAGTGCTCATCGGCGGCAGCGCAAAAAAAGCCCGATAGATGAGGCTGTGGGCGTCGATCAAAACCACCCGCCCCTTGCGTCCCTTAGCCACCATCGGATTTTACGTTCGCCCGATCGAGGACAACGTTGGCCTCCCCCTCGCCGGGGAGGGTGGCCACGCTCGCGACGCGTGCGCTATCGGGAAGGGACGCTCAGCTCGGCAATGACCGCGGGGTCAGGGCGGCAATAAAGGAGGCTTTCCCGGGCTCTAGGAGTAATGTGATCGAGGATGAAAAACCTCATCGAGGTATCGGTGGACAGCATCCGAATCCACATGCCCACCGCCCAGCACCTGGTGATCCTCAAGGAGAAGGAGGCAGACCGCTACCTCCCGATCTGGATCGGCTCCTTCGAGGCCCAGGCGATCGCCACCAAGATCTCGGGAAACCCGCTCGGCCGCCCCCTCACCCACGACCTGATGGCGACGGCGTTCGGAGACCTCGGCATCAGCGTCAAGCGCATCGTGGTCACCCGCCTTGCCGACCAGGTCTTCTACGCCCGACTCTACGTCAAGCAGGACGGACGCGACCTCGACTTCGACGCGAGGCCTTCCGACGCGATCGCGCTCGCGGTGCGCGTCGAGTGCCCGATCTTCGTCGCCACCGAGGTGATGGAGTCTGCGGGCATCACCCCTGACCCCAATGAAGGGTCGGACGCTTCGGAAAAGGGCGAGGGCCCTGTCGACGAAGAAAGGTTGGCCGTGTTCAGAGATTTCGTGAACAGCCTCGACCTACCCGACCTTCCGGAGTTTCCCGAGGAGCCGCGCGGCAAGGACCAACCCGGCGGCAGGCCGGGTAAGGGCTGAGCAGCTGCCACTCCTAAGCGACGTCGACTTCGCACTCCGGCTGCTCGTCACCGCCATCCTCGCCATCGCGATCGGTTTCGAGCGCGAGTTCCACGGCCACCCGGCCGGAATCAAGACCCTCGGACTGGTGGGAGTCGGCGCGTGTCTGTTTTCGGGTCTCGGGCTCGAGGCCTTCAAAGGCACGACAGACCAGACACGCATCGCCGCCCAGGTCGTGACTGGCGTCGGCTTTCTTGGGGCGGGCGCCATCCTACGCCAGGGCAACGAGGTCCACGGCCTGACCACGGCCGCCTCGATCTGGGTGGTGGCGGCGATCGGGATGGCGGTAGGTTTCGGCTTCTACGTGCCGGCGATCTTCACCACGCTGCTGATCCTCGCGATGCTTTTCCTTCTCCGCCCCATCGAGCACGTGCTCTTCCACAGGTACCAGAAGATTCAAGACGCGGTCGAAGTCAAGATCGTTCCCCCTTGATGGGTCTCAATTGACCACTCGCGGCGTCGCGATAGTCACCGACTCAACAGCCGACCTGCCTCCCGCTCTCGCCTCCGCCCGAGGTATCACTGTGGTGCCGCTGACGCTTCACCTGGAGGGCCAGAGCCTTCTTGACGGTGTGGATATCACACCTGCCGAGTTCTATCGCCGCCTGCCTTTGGCGACCACGCATCCCACCACCTCACAACCGTCACCCGGACGCTTTGCAGAGACCTTCGTCACCCTGCTCAAGAATCACGAGTCGATTGTCTCGATTCACATCTCCGAGAAGCTCAGCGGCACTTTCGACTCGGCCCGTCAAGCAGCCGCCATTACCGACCCGAAACGAATTCGCGTCATCGACTCGGGTGTCGCTTCGATGTCGCTTGGTCTCATCGCTCTGGTGGCGTCAACACTCTCAGCGCGAAGTGCCGATGCCGAAGCGATCGAGGCCAAGGTGGAGGCGATGAAGCCGCATCTGCAGACCTACTTCTCGGTCGCGACTCTCGAGTTCCTGCGTCGCGGCGGGCGCATCGGTCGCGCCAACGCACTGCTCGGTTCTGTGCTGCAGGTCAAGCCGGTGCTGTGTATCCGCGATGGTTTGGTGACGCCGCTCGAGCGGGTGCGCACCTTCGAGCGTGCGCTAACACGCGTCATCGAGCTGACGCGCGAGCTGGACCACGGCAGGGGCGTCTGCATCATCGTCGGACACGCCGACGCAGAAGCCGACGCGGAGCACCTCGCACGCGAGCTGAAACCGATCGCCGATACGTTGATGATCCAATCGCTGGGCCCGGTCGTCGGCGCGCATGCGGGGCCGGGGGTGGTCGGAGTCGGCTGCTACCCGGCGGACCTTTTCCCGCTCGGAATCAAGACCGCGAGCGAGGCCGTGGGCACGCGGTAGAAACCCTCCAACCGACGGGTGACGACCAAAAGGTCCCAACGCGCACCGATCCGCCATGCGGCGATGCCACCATTCGTGCCCTTTTGGCTGAGTGTTGGAGACACGACGGGGATCTCGACGCTCTCAGACAGCAAGTTTGGCGCTCAGCTGGGGCATCGGCGTCCCGGTCAACAACCAGCCGAGGTCGCAAATATTCACCTCGGTGGTGGATTTCCAGCGCTAGCCTGGTCAGCCCAAGCTGAAGCTCGCTCTGGCGCCGACCAAAAGGGGCCCGATCCACGTCGTTTCGCCAGCAACGCGACCATCTGTGCTCGAATCGGTATCCTCCCTAAACGGGACTCCATCGCACCGCCGTCGGCGTGACGAACTTCTTCACCCGCCCCTCGACTGCCAGCGCCTGTAGGTGCGCGAGGCCTTCCTGCAGAGCCGCGCGCTTCTCCCACGAGTTGTCACGCGGGCCCCACTGCTCGAACGCCACCGACCACGCGCTGCGCTCCCCTCGCGACACGATGGCGGCGATCTGCTCCAGACGCTTCTTGTGATGCCCGAGCAGGGCTTTCACCCGGTTTGACGCATCCGTGAACGGGCGACCGTGTGCAGGCAGGATCAGGCTGGGTTCGTATCCCGCCAGCCGCCGCAGGCCGTCGAGATATTCGTGCAGCGGATCCGGCGTGCTCTGCGGGTGAAGGCCGATGTTGGGTGACAGCTCGGGCAGCATGTGGTCCCCGGCGATCAGGAGCTTGTCGCGCTCGTCGTAGAGACAGATGTGGCCAGGCGAATGCCCGGGGGTCCATTCCACCCTCAAGTGGCGACGCCCCACCTCCAGGGTTTCGGCTCCCTCGAGCTGGACCGCCGGCACTGCCGGTTTCACTATCTCGCTAAGCGCGCGCTGCGAGTTGCTCAGCACCTCAGCCTCGTCAGCGGGCACACCGTTGACGAGGAGGTAAGTGCGCACCTCGCTCACCAGGTGATCGATGTCGACGTAGCGGGGGTAGACGAGCGGCACCTCGAGTCGATGGAGGTAAAGGTCGGCACGGCCTTCGCCGGCGAACACGCCGGCGGCGCCGTAGTGGTCGGGGTGGATGTGGGTCACCACCAGGCGTCGGATGCGCTTCGAACCCAAATGTCGAACCGCCGCGTTGATCGCCGAGACCGATTCCTCGGTGTTCATGCCGCAATCAACAAGGTCGGCGTCGTCGCCGTCTGGCAAGAGGAACACGTTGACCAGGCCGTCCTCGAACGGAATCGGCAAGCGCAGCTCGAACACGTCGGCCGCCACCTCGGTCAAGCCCAGCTCAGTCGTCATCGCTCCGGCATTGTCGCAAGGTTGTCGTCCCCGCTTGGCGGGGAAGGCGGGAGGCGGCGGTGCATTCGGTCAATGCACGCGGTTAGCATTCCTTTAGAGAGTTACTTCGCTTTCCCCCTAGTCCTTAGCTCAGGAGAATCAAATGTCTGAAGTCCAGTTGACACCCGACCAGATCGTCGAGGCGCTGCCCCGGTTCTTGGTACCGGAGAAGGCAGGCGCGACGAAGGCGACAATCCAGTTCGACCTCAGCGGCGAGCACGCCGGCAAGTGGTGGGTCAAGATCCACGACGGCACCGCCGAGACGGGTCAAGGCGATGCGCCCGAGAACGCGAACCTGACGCTGCTCGCTGACTCCGGCGACTTCGTGAAGATCATGACCGGCCAGATGGATGGGATGTCCGCCTTCATGTCCCAAAAGCTCAAGGTCAAGGGCGACATGGGCCTGGCCGTCAAGCTCCAGTCCCTGTTCAAGAGACCGAGCTAAAGCAACCTCGGCCGGCTCGGCCGCGGCGGCCGCGGCGGCGGCCCGACCTCGCACTCAAACGTGAGGGGCACGCCCAGCTCGGTGACCAGAAGGTCCGCTATCTCGCCAACCGCCTCGCTCGCCGCCGACTTGAGCGTCTCGTCGGCGGACTTAGCCATCGGCCGTGGAGCCTGCGGCACGATCGGGCCGCTACGGGCCAACGATCGTTGCCCGCCGGTCGCCAGCCGCGACTCGGCTCCGCTCCAGTTCAAGACGTTCAGGAGGCTCGACCGCGCGCCTCGGTCCCAGACGATATAGACCCGATCCGAGCTGCCACGACCCGACGGCCACAGCCTTCGCTTCATCACCACCGCACGAGCGGTCGACCATCGCGATCCCGGCCGATAGCGGTCGCCAAACGTCGTGCCCCGCTTCAGCGCTCCAGGCTTCAAAACCCATGCGTGGCTGCCCTGGTAGGCAAGCACGACTAGAAAGATGACCGCAAACGAGAGCGCAAAGACGGGGATGCCCCACGCCACCGGGGAGTTCCCCACGAGCGCCAGCAACCCCCCGACGATCGAGATTGCCACCGCGGGCAGCGCACATCCAAGAAGCGAGCTCCCCGGCCAGGGCATCAACAGCACGAGGTGCCCGTCCGAATCCCGACTCACCTTGTAGTGAGAGAGCAGGCGTCGAGGCTCGTCGTCCGCCACGCCTAGATCAGTAGAGGAACTTCCAGGTGTTCAGCCTGGTCGACATCAGCGCCTCGAGGTCGAGCCCGTCCTTGTTAAACCGCAGCTCCATCACAACCACATGATGGGGCGTCAAGGCGATGCGGCGGCCATCAGTCAGCCGGTCGGCCTCCGTGGCATTGCCCCACTGGATCGCTTGCCCGACTGGCACTGGTTTCAAGTTGGTCTGCATCCAGCTGGCGAGGTCCGTGGCCCCGGCCCTGTCATATGTCGAAATGACCATCAAACCGAAAAGGCCCGCGTTCGGCTGGCAGACCGGGGCTGGCGCTACCCCGGCTACGGGCGAGGCGGGGACGCAGGGCACATCGGTGATGCTCAGGAGGATGTCCAGGTGGGTAGGACCTGCATCGACCGGGTTCGCCACCCGTTCCAAGTACTGCCAGGTGGCCGGGTAGCAGAAGCCCCACCCGGCCTGGCCGTCCTCGAACCCATGGTCGCCGGAAGGGCAGTTGAGATCGCTCCCGATCTGGGCGACGCTTGGCGCGGGGTGAGAAACCGGGCCGCCCCAACAAGCGTTAAGCAGAAAAAGGAGTACAAGCGCTCCCGTCAGGTTCCTCATGGCCGGGGACACAGGCGACCTATTGTGCGCGACCCGGGTAGAACGCCATAGGCGGACGTTGTGACTGACGAACCAAACAGTTGCCTGAGCCGGTATCTCAAGAGGAAGGAGCGGTTGCCAATGGCTAGTCGCAAAGATCCAGACTCGGCGCCCCAGGAGAGGCTTGAGGCGGAAAGGCGGAATTTGGAGCATCTGGCCGCGGCGTGCGGCGAGGAGGCCGGCTTGCACCGACCCCTGAACGACGTGACCGGCGGGGTGATCACAGGGATTCCCGAAGAGGCCGACCTCGCGCAAGCCCTATCCGACCGCCAGACGTCCGACCTCCTCGTCCACCTCCTCGACGCGAACCGCGAGCAGGTTGAGCACGCGCTGGAGCGTGTCCGCCAGGGGGCATACGGCGTCTGCGAGAGCTGCGCCGGCCGGATCCCAGTGCAGCGCTTGAAATACCAGCCGGCAGCGACGCGGTGCGTCGAGTGCCAGTCGCAGTGGGATCGCATGAATGGGAGAACGGCTTAGAGTCGCCAAACAGGCGACTTTATGGTCCTGCCGGCTTGCCGGGGAGGGACCCAGGCAAGCTCCCGGGGGTGGGGACGACCAAAAAGGCACGGGGGCGGCGCGAGAGCGGTGGGGTGAAGCCCTCCCTCGGTCAGGGGGAGGGCGGGGCAGTTGAGACCTGATTCCGCACGTTTGGCGACCCGCCAGAAGAGCGGCGGGGCGAAGGCGCTACGTTCTCGCCGGCCTGCGTCCAAACCCAAAGTAGCCCAACACCAGCCCCACCACGACCATCACGGCCCCGATCCAGAACCACTTGATATCGCCGGTCATCACGCTCCCCGGGATGAAGCCAAGGCCCTGCCCGGCGAATACCGCGCCGATGAGGAACACCAGTACGCCAAGCACGCCAAGCGCAATCCTCATCCCCTACACCCCGCCATAAACGACTGACTTCTGCTCCGTGTACGAGTAGTAGGCCTCGAGGCCGTGCTCCTTGCCAAACCCCGACTGTTTGACCCCACCAAAGGGCAGCTCGTCGTGCGCGATCTGCAACGCGTTGACCCACGTGTAGCCCGCCTCGAGCTCCTGCACCGCCCGGTGGGCGTACGCCATGTTGGCGGTCCAGATCGACGACCCCAAACCGAAAGGTGAGTCGTTGGCGAGGCGCAGTGCCTCGTCCAGGTCCGTGATGCGCCGCACGGGCAGCGCGGGCCCAAAGACCTCCTCCTTCCAGACACGCGCGTCGTCTGGCACGTCGACGAGGATCGTCGGCTCGATGAACCAGCCGTTGTCGTACTGCTCGCCCTTGGGCCGCCCCCCGCCGAACAGCACCTTGGCCCCGCGCCCGACCGCATCCTTGATCTGCGCCTCGACCTCCGCCCTCTGCGTCTCGCTGTGCATCGGCCCCATCCGGCTGTCCTTGTCCAGGCCATTGCCCGGCTTGAGCTTGGCAGCGCGGGCGACAAGCTTCTCGAGCAGAGCGTCGTAGACGCCGTCCTGCACGTACAGCCGCTTGACCGCGAGGCACGCCTGCCCGCAGTTGAAGAAGCGGCCGACCGAGATGCCGCGAGCGGCCGCCTCGAGGTCGGCGTCGTCGAGGACGATGCAGGGGTCGCTACCGCCCAGCTCGAGCGTGATCTTCTTCAAACCTTCCGCCGCCCGCGCCATCACCTTCTTGCCGGTCGGCGTCGAGCCGGTCAGCGCAATCTTCCGGATGATCGGGTTGTCGACCATGGCTTCGCCTGTCGCCGTGCCAAGCACAACGTTGACGACCCCTTCTGGCAGACCGCCCTCGATCAGGGCTTCGATGCACGCGAGGGTCGAGAGCGGCGTGGTGCTCGCGGGCTTGAGGACGACGGTGTTGCCCGCCGCGATCGCCGGCGCGACCTTGTTCGCGGCCAGCGTGAGCGGAAAGTTCCAGGGCACTATCGCGCCGCACACTCCGATCGGCATGCGGATCACGAGTCCGTAGGTGGTCGTGTCCGGCAGCGACACGTGCTGGCCGTGCACCTTGTCCGCGAGGTCGGCGAACCATGCGATGTTCTCGCCGAAGCGCTGCGCCTCGAGCCGTGACTCCAAAAGCGTCTTCCCCTGCTCTTTGGTGAGGATGGGGGCGATCTCCTCCACCTTGCTGAGCATGTGATGCGCTGCCTTGTGCAGGATCTCCGCGCGCTTTGCTGGCGCGAGCTTGGACCAGCTCGCGAACGTCTTCGCGGCGGCTTGCGCTGCCTTGTCGACGTCGGCGGGGCCGCCGGCTGGGACCACATCGACCACTTCGCCGGTCGCGGGATTGCGAACCTCGTACGTCTTGCCCGACACGGCCTTGGTCCGCTCGCCTTCGATGATCATGGTTGCCATCAGGTGCACACCCCTCTACTTCTGTAGGTTTCTTTCAGTACTTCGATAATTATCCCGTCGCCGGGACTGGACCGTATGGAGGGTACGTGGTGGGAGTCAATCTCGAGAAGGAAGGCAACGTCGGCATCCTCGTCCTCGACCGCCCGCCGGCGAACAGCTACGACTACAAATTCCTCAGGTCGCTGGCCGGTGCGATCGACGATGCACGCAACGATGGGGACATTCGCGCGGTCGTGTTGACGAGCGCCTCGGAAAAGTTCTTCTCGGCCGGCGCCGACGTGAGCGCCTTCGCGGCGGGCAGCGCACGCTCTCGAATGATGACCGCGATCATGGCCCACGAGGCGTTTAGAAAGATGGAGAACACGCCGCTCGTCTTCATCGCTGTCATCGCGGGCCATTGCCTCGGAGGCGGCTTCGAGATGGCGCTCGCGTGCGATCTGCGTTTCGCAGCCGAGGGCTCGTATCAAATCGGCCTGCCGGAGGTGAACCTCGGCCTGTTCCCGGGCTCGGGCGGAACCCAGCGACTCCCACGCCTCGTCGGTCTCTCAAAGGGCTTGGACCTCATCGTCAACGCCAAAACACTGAAGCCGGCCGAGGCCAAAGAGATGGGTCTTGTCGACCAGCTGTTTCCGGACGCAGCCGCGTGCCGCGCGGGCGCGATCGAGTACGCGGAAAAGCTGGCCGCGGGACCGACCGTCGCGATCGGCCACGCCAAGGTGGCGATCACGCAAGGTTTCGGCGCGCCCCTGGACCTGGGCCTGGCGATCGAACGAGAAGCCATCAGCAGAGTCTTCACCTCCGAGGATGCGGAGGAGGGGATCAAAGCCTTCGGCGAAAAGCGCAAAGCGGACTTCAAAGGACTTTGATACCCTGACCGCCTGACCAAAGAGGGAGGTGACGTTCGAATGGCAGAGCTTGCAGTAACCGTTTCCCGGCCATCGGCCACCTCCGGAGCTTACGTCTAAAGCACCCTCCGGCGGGCGGACCGATAGCGCCCACCCGTTTTCTCACCGGAGGTTCGCTTTGTCTACAGAGATCGCTTCTCAGCTCGCTTTGCTGGGCTGGGATTCCTATTTTCACGAAAAGTTCAAACCCTATGCGGCGGACGGATACGCCCCCGCGCGCGTGATCGCCGACTTCGGCATGGAGTACCTGGTCCAGGACGGGGATGGCCCCACCCGCGCCGTCGCCGGGCGCCATCTGCGTAACGACGCCCTCCTGCTGCCCGCGGTGGGCGACTGGGTGGCGGTGCTCCACCGCGAGCCCGTGTCCGCCCTGCATGGCGTCGTCGAGCGGCGCACGGCCTTTTCGAGGAAGGTCGCAGGCAGGGAATCCAGGGAGCAGGTCCTGGCGGCCAACGTCGACGTCGCCTTCGTCGTCGCCGCGGCCACCGACATCAATGCCCGGCGCATCGAGCGCTACCTCACGATCGCGTGGCAGAGCGGAACCGTGCCGATTGTCCTGCTGACCAAGGCCGATATCACCGACTCCACCGACACCCTCCGCGCCGAGCTCGAGGCCGTGGCGATGGGCGCTCACGTGATCGTGAGCAGCAGCATCACCGGCCAGGGCATCAGCGAGATCGCGCGGCGCCTTCAGCCTGCGCTCACCGGCGTGCTGCTCGGCCCGTCCGGCGCCGGCAAATCGACCCTCATCAACCGCATCGTCGGTGAGGAGGTGATGCGCACCCGCATGATCCACAGCTCCGGGGAGGGGCGCCATATGACCAGCCACCGCCAGCTCGTGCTGCTGCCGAAAGGCGGGATGATCGTCGACACGCCCGGCCTGCGCGAAGCCCAGCTGTGGGAAGGCGAGGATGGCCTCGAGAACTTCTTCGAGGACATCGAGGAGCTGGCGCTGAGCTGCCGGTTCACGGACTGCGCGCACAACACGGAGCCGGGGTGCGCGATCAAGGCCGCAATCAACCATGGGACCCTCGACGCGGTGCGCCTCGACAGCTACCGCAAGCTGCAGCGCGAGCTGCGCGCCATCGCTGCAAAAAGCGACGCGCGGATCCGACTCGAAGAACGCAAGAAATGGAAGCAGATGGCAATGGCGGGGAAAGCCAGAGCCAAACCCTAGGAAACTGGTGAGGGCCCGTCCGGGGAGACGGGCCCTCTGTCTTGAGTAGAGCTAACTAACTAAGTGTTCAGCCCGTCCCACCAGGGGATGTTGCCGTGCTGGATGCGGTCGATGACGTTGTCCGCCTGCGCCTGGGTGATGACCCGAAGGTGCACAAGCTGGGCCAGCCGTGGCCGCACGTTGACGACGAGCCGGTCGCCGAACTGATCCTTGTTCAGACCGCGTTCCCTGGCCAGCCGCGCCACGGTAATGCCGCGCGTGAGGTCGGCCCGAAACGCCGCCTGCGGGATGCGCAGCACATCGGCCTCAGCCTCGAACACGGCATACCGCACCGCGTCGCGCACGCTCGCCAACGGGCTCGCCACCGCCACGTTGCTTGACGCGGGAGCCGGTGTCGCCGGCATCGCTGACGCGTCGGCGAGGCCGCTTGTGACCCCCAACGTCATCAGGACCGCAGTGGTCCCACCACTGAAGACCTTGACTGCCATGGCTGCAAACGGATTCATGTCGGTCACCTCTTTTCTGGATTCGACCCACATGGGGATCGGGACCTTCAGGCTGAGGCGACGCTGTTAGACGGCAGTTGTCCCCCCGTCAGCCTTTTGTAATCGGCGCATGGCGGCCAGCTCAGAATTGGTTGGAGCCGGTGTCGCCTTTACATATTCGGGAGCATCCACCGGCCAACCTGTGTTGGCGCGAACCTCTTGGAGGGTGTGGCCCGGATGGATCGTGTCGAGATAGGCCTCGCCGCCACCCTCTGGGAATCGGAAGACGCACAGCGTCGTTACGATCGCGGACGGTCCCGCGCCGAGCAGGCGGTTCTTCTTTCGCCAGCCCGGAGTTCCGTCCCCATATCCGGGTGAGGTCACGAACGAAACGCGGTCGACCAGACGGCGGCGCTCGTGGTTCATGAGCGTCACCCAGCGGCGGCTGAGGATTGCGATGTCGGCTCCTCCCCCACTCCCCGGGAGCTTCACCTCAGGGTTCGCCGGCGAGCCGACGTATGAGGTGTTCAGGTTGCCGAAGCGGTCCACTTCCGCCCCGCCGATGAAGCCCAGGTCGACGTTGCCCTGCGCCATGAGCGCCATCACATTCGACATGCGCGTCGCCCACAGCGCCCCGCGCACGTTGGGTGGATCGCCCATCGTGCCCAGGTAACTTTCGGCCGGCCGATCACGCATCAGGCCGACCTCGAAGAGGCCACGGGCGTTCGGCGCATGATTGTTGCGCGCCACCGCGTACGCGAGTATCGGCAACCGCATGCCGACGAAGACCAGGTCGTGGTCGCGGATCTCGCGCGACGCGACGGCGACCATCAGCTCTTGCGGCGTGTACGACTCGCTATTCATCCGCAAAATTCGCAGGCACCGATAGAGCGCTGCCTTTAACCCTCAGCGCCTCGACATCAATCTGTTTCAAGTACGCGGCTCTGTCCGGAATATCGAGGACCCATCGCTCTAGCCATTCGGCAAATCCACCCGCGGTGCGCGACTGAGCCGCGTAGTCGCGAAAGAATGAGTGGTCGCGCTTGAAGTACCCCTGCACCGGCGACGGATGCGCGCCACCTGGTTCGTGCACCACGGCGACGACCTTCGTCTCGGGGAACAAAATGCGATTCGGATCGCTCAGAGTGACGCTCTCGTCTACAACCTCCTCGCACGTAACGACGATGTGTTGCGCGGCAAGCCCCGCCTCCTCGGTGATCCCCAGCGGACCCCACGCGTGCGCGCGCCCCATGGCATCGGCCCTTTGCACATGCACGAGCGCCACATCGGGCCGCACGGCATTGATATGGGCGAGACCGTCGGCCACCGCGAAGGTCGGGTTCGTGTCCACGATGCCGCTGCCGAGCAGCGTTCGCGCCGGCAGGCTCGGCACGTTCCAGGCCGCCGCCCACAGGGCGAGCGAGATCGAGAAGTTGGTGTGGTCATGGATCTCGATGGAGCGCGGCACGCGCTCCTCAGCGGCGCGGCGGTAGCAATGGCCGAGGCCCTCAGAGACGTTGCCGACCCACGCCGCGGTGACCCGGCGCACGCAGCCCGCGCCGATGAGCTGGTCGAACATCGCATCCGAGATCGGCCCCACCAGCTCGAGGTCCCGTCGCCCCTGACGGATCAGCTCATGCCCAGCCGCGAATGGAATCAGCGGCTCGAGCGCCGTGCCGAGGGCCACGGTGGCGCCATCGGGGACGAACCGATTGATGGCCTGGGCCATCGTCATCACCTTCTCCGTCAAGTCGTCCCAAGGTAACCGTAACCGCGGCCAGATTGATGCCGTTTAGGTTGCATGAGGCTGTCCAGCCTCCTGCCGGGCCTGCTCACCGTGGCTCTCATGAGCGCGTGCACCACCGGCCAGCACGCGCCTACCAGCGCGGTGGCCAGCCCCACCCAGACGGCCGCGGCGGTGGTCGCACCGTCGCCGGTCGTGAACAGCCCTTCGCCAGCCGCGGTCGCCAGCCCGCGGCCGCTCGTGATCCCCACGCCAACATTCCCGTTCTTCCGCTGCGACACCAGCGCGTTGGAAATGCGGTTGGTGTTTGTGGGTGCCGGGCTTGGCAACGTAGGAGGTCTCATCGAGGTTCGAAACAAGTCGAGTCGCAACTGCGATCTGTACGGCTACGCCGGCGTCCAGCTGCTCGACGCGCACGGGCGGGCTGTAGCGACTCCCGGCACATGGTCGGACAGCTCGTACATCTTTGGCGCCAACCAGCCTGAGAAGGTGATTGGACTACCCGCAGGCACCGCGCAGATTACTGGCGACCGCCCGGTGCCAGGTCACGCCTACATACCGATCAGCTGGGGCGACGCACAGGCACCGTGCTCGACGGCCGCACAGTTCAGAGTCACGCCGCCCGACGCATTCAGCCCACTTGTGATCAGCGCGGCTCCGGTGGTAGGCGTGGCGTCCCTGATGCGATTCTGCTCGGGGGGCCTTCTGATCGTGAACCCGACACGTACAGCGTTCTACCGCTGACTGCGTCTCGATTTCAGCGCGCGAGAGACTCGATGTAACCTCGGTGGTTGCGTTCGAGCTCTTCCATAGAGTCACCGCCGAACTTCTCAAGGAACGCATCGGCCAGGGTGAGCGCGACCATCGCCTCACCGATGACGCCCGCGGCCGGGACCACGCACACGTCGCTCCGTTCGTAGTGCGCCTGCACCTTCTCCTTGGTGTTCAGGTCGATCGAGGGCAGGGGCGTTTTCATCGTCGAGATCGGCTTGATCGCCACGCGCAGGTCGATGGGCTCGCCGTTGGTCATACCACCCGTCAGGCCGCCAGCTCTGTTTGTCAGGTGCCTGAACCTGCCTTCCTGGTAATCGATCTCGTCATGGAACTGCGAGCCGCGGCGCGCAGCGCCCTCGAAACCGGCGCCGAACTCGACAGCCTTGATGGCGTTGATCGACAGCACGGCCTGCGCCAGGCGGCCGTCCAGCTTGCGGTCCCAGTGCACATAGCTGCCCAAGCCCAGCGGGACGCCACGCGCGATGACGCGAAACGTCCCACCTAGCGTGTCGCCTTTCTCTCCCACCTCGTCGATGGCAGCGACCATCCGCTTCGAGGCCTCGGGGTCGGGGCAGCGAACGGGTGAAGCCTCTATCTCCTCGACCGTGATGGTTTCGGGGTTGACCTTGTCGTAGCCGATGTCGATCCTGCCGATCGATTGGGTGAAGCTCAGGATCTCGATCCCGAAGCGGCCGAGCAGCTTGCGAGCCACTCCGCCAGCCGCCACCCGGGTCGCCGTCTCTCGCGCCGACGACCGTTCGAGGACGTTGCGGATGTCCGTGTGGCCGTACTTCAAGGCGCCCGCAAGGTCGGCGTGGCCCGGGCGCAGCTTGGTCACCGGCTTCGGAGCGTAGCCCTCCTTGGACGCGGTCATCTCGGCGGTCCAGTTCGCGTGGTCTTTGTTTTCGAGCACGAGCGTCACTGGGCTGCCGATGGTGAAACCCCCGCGGACGCCGCTCACTATGCGGGCGAAGTCGGTCTCGATCTTCTGGCGGCCCCCGCGCCCGTGGCCGCCCTGGCGGCGCGCGAGGTCGCGGCGCAGGTCGGCCTCGGAGATCTCCAATCCCGCGGGCACGCCTTCGATGATCACCGTGAGCTGGGGGCCGTGCGACTCCCCCGCCGTCAAGTACCGCAGCATTGAGGCGATGATAGGGACTCGGGTGAACCAGCCCCTCGAAGTTGCGCTGATCGACGTTGGCGGTACGCTTTGGCCGAACTCCTGGCCTCTGCGTGAGGCCGATGGCGACGGACGCCATCGCAGGGTGGCAACCGCTATGACCGGCCTGACTCCCGCCGCGGTCGATGCTTTGGTTGCCGATCTGATCCAGAGCAGCCGAATCGGGGACGAGGCACGGAGCATCAACACTGAGCACACAGTCAAGGTCGCGCCGGCGGCGCTGCTCGTCGCCACCTCGCTGGAGCGCCAGGGTCTGCCGTCCGACGCTGAGACGGTGGCACGGATTCGGCGAGCGATGGCTCTGCCCGTGGCCGACCGACTGAAGCCGTTGCCAGGCGCCCTCGAGCTCCTGTCCGGCATCCACGCGCTCGGCATGCGCACGGTGATCGCCAGCAACACCTACTGGCGCGACGCCGACAGCTACTGGGAGGACTTCCGGCTCCTCGACATGGCCGAACACGTCGACGCGATCGTCACGTCTGTCGATGCCGGCCACCTCAAGCCGCACCCGGCCGTCTTCGAGATGGCCATGAAGGCGGGCGGCGCGTCTGCTGATCGTTGCGTCGTGATCGGCAACAAGGAGACCAACGACATCGAGCCCGCTCTGGCGCTCGGCATGCGCGCGATCCTCGTGTGCCCCGACGACCCGATTCCGGTTTCCAGTCGTGCTCACGCCGTCGCCCCCGACCTCTGGGCGTGCGCCGATGCCTTGAAAGCTATGCTCGCCGCATCGTGAAAAACGAGATGGCGCGCGAGGTCGACCGCCAGGTCATCGCGCTGGACGTCAATGGCGAGCGCGCCGAGCTGCTCGTCCCAGTCCACAAGACGCTGCTGGAAGTCCTGCGCGAGGACATGCAGCTAACTGGCACCAAGCACGGGTGCGAGCTCGGTGAGTGCGGCACTTGCACAGTGCTCGTCGACGGCAAGCCTGAGCTGAGCTGCCTGGTGCTGCCGGTGCAGGTCGAGGGCCGCTCGATCACGACCATCGAGGGCATGGCTGACGGTTCGGATCTGCACCCTCTGCAGCAAGCGTTTGCAGAGCTCGGCGCTGCGCAGTGCGGCTACTGCTCGCCGGGCATCCTGCTCACAGCGAAATCGCTGCTCGAATCCAACGCCGCGCCATCGAGGGATGAGATCCGCCAAGCGCTGGCGGGCAACCTGTGCCGCTGCACGGGCTACTCAAAAATCCTGGACGCAGTCGAACTGGCCGGGGTTCGGATGAAATGACGGGGGCCAACGGATACAGCGTTATTGGCAAGCCGTTCCCCAAGCCCGACGCCGTCTCCAAGGTCACCGGCCGCGCCATCTACGCCGACGACATGCTCCCCGCTCGCACCCTCCACTGCCGCATTCTGCGCAGCCCCCACCCCCACGCCCGAATCCTCTCGATCGACACCTCGGCGGCCCGCCGCATGCCCGGCGTGCGGGCGGTGATCACGGGCGCCGACCTCCCAATCAAGTTCGGCATCCTCCCCGTCACGCAGGACGAGCGGGCCCTGGAGCACGAGAAGGTGCGCTATGTCGGCGACCCCATCGCAGCTGTCGCCGCCGTCGATGAAGAAATCGCCGCCGCAGCGTGTGACGCGATCTCAGTCGAGTACGAGGTCCTCGAGGCCGTGATGTCCATCGACGAGGCGCTCGCGGAAAGCAAGGACGAGCGCATCCAGGACTACGGCGGTCCGAACAACATCCACAAGCTGGTCGCCCTCGAGTTCGGGGACGTGGATGCAGGGTTCAAGACGGCCGACCACATTCGGGAAGATGTTTTCTTCTTCCAGGGCAATACCCATCTGCCGATGGAGCAGCACAGCGCGATCGCGAGCTTCGTCGATGGGCGGGTGACGTTGTGGTCCTCGACGCAGGTCGTCCACTACGTGCATCGAGCCCTGGCCAAAGTGCTCGAGCTGCCGATGAACAGGATCCGCGTCATCGGCGCGGTGCACGGCGGAGGGTTCGGCGGCAAGACCGACCCCTTCGCGCACGAGATCATCGTCTGCAAGCTGGCGATACTCACCGGCCGTCCGGTCAAGTGCACGCTGACCCGCGAAGAGGTCTTCTATGCGCATCGAGGGCGCCATCCCGTGCTCATGTGGGTGAGAAGCGGCGTCACCAAGGACGGGCGGATCACCGCGATGCATTTCAAGACCGCCCTCGACGGCGGCGCCTACGGCTCGTACGGCGTGGCCTCGACCTTTTATACAGGCGCCCTCCAGACGGTGACCTATGACATTCCGGCCTATCGCTTCGAAGGCTGCCGGGTGTTCACCAACAAACCGCCGTGCGGCCCGAAGCGGGGCCATGGCACACCCCAGCCCCGCTTCGCGCTGGAGCTTCATCTCGAGAAGATCGCGCATGACCTCGGCCTCGATCCTGTCGACCTGAAGCAGCGCAACTTCGTGAAACCGATGACCCGCACGGTGAACTGGCTGCGGGTGACTTCATGCGGCCTCGACGAATGCACCCAGCGAGTGATGACCGCCTCTGGCTTCCGCACTCGCCAGACGCAGCGCGGCCGCGGCATGGGCTTTGCGATCTCGAGCTACATGTCAGGCGCGGGCACCGCCATCTACTGGAACGACATGCCCCACTCCGAGGTTCAGATCAAGGTCGACCGCGGCGGCGTCACGGCCTACTGCGGCGCGATGGACATTGGCCAGGGCTCGGACTCAGTCCTGGCCGCGATCGTCGCCGAGGAGCTCGGCCTACGGCCTCGCGATATTCGCCTGGTCACCGCCGACACCGACACCACGCCCATCGACCTCGGGTCCTACTCCTCACGGGTGACGTTCATGGCCGGCAATGCGGCACTGCAGGCGGTTCGGAAGATGCGGGGCATGCTCGTCGAAGCGGTCGCGGCAAAGATGGGCCGCGAGGCGCAAGACGTGCCCGTCGCCGAGGGCCGCATCGGCGACTTCAGCTTCGAAGAGGCGAGCATCCTCGCCGAGGCTCGGTTCGGCGCGCTGACCAGCGCGGGCAGCTACACGCCGCCGAAGATCGCCGGCCCCTACAAAGGTTCGGGCGTCGGTCCCAGTCCCGCCTACAGCTATTCGGCGTGCGTCGTCGACCTCGACGCCAACCCGCGCACCGGAATCGTGCAGGTCCACAAGGTGTGGATCGCGCACGACGTCGGCCGGGCCATCAACCCCCTGTTGGTCGAGGGCCAGGTCGAAGGCAGCATCTACATGGGCCTCGGCGAGGCACTCATGGAAGAGCAGACGTTCCGCAAAGGCCTGCATAAGTGGCCGTCGATGCTGGAGTACAAGTCGCCGACCTTCATGGACATGCCCGAGGTGGAGACCATCATCGTCGAGACTGTCGACCCCGAAGGACCCTATGGCGCCAAGGAGGCTGGGCAAGGTCCGCTGCTTCCGGTCATCCCGGCGGTCAGCTCAGCGGTGTTCGACGCGCTTGGCGTCTGGATCGATGAGATTCCGGTGACGCCGGAGAAGATAGTGGAGGCGATTCGGCGCAAGGTGAAAGGAGAGCCGCCCCGTTTCGGACCCGTGCGCTTTCCTTCGATCCCCTACCCCGCCTGCATCAAAGTCGAGCCGCCCTCAAAGGACCTCAGTGCTTCGGCTGCCTCGATTTAAGTACCTGCGGCCGAAGACCGCGCGCGAGGCCGCGCACATGGCGACCGAGCTCGGACCACGCGCTATGTTCGTGGCCGGCGGCACTGACCTGTTGCCAAAGCTGAAGCGCCGCCAGTTCGAGGTTGAGGCGCTTATCGGCCTCGGCTTTCTTTCGCGCGACGTTCGTCCTGGCACACAGGAAACCGAGCTGGGAGCCGGCGTCACGCTGTCCGCAGCTTCGACGGACGAGCATCTCAGCTCGCGCTTCCACGGCTATGCGGAGGCGGCCGGTCTCGTGTCTTCCCCACCACTGCGAAACGCGGGCACCATCGGCGGCAACCTGTGCGTCGACACGCGCTGCAATTACTACGACATGACCTACGAGTGGCGAAAGGCCATCGGCTTCTGCATGAAGAAGGACGGAGACATCTGCCTGGTGGCCCCAAGCAGCCCCAGGTGCTGGGCGGTGTCGTCCTCTGATACCGGACCGATGGCGATGGCGTTGGAAGGCATGGTCACGCTGGCAGGTGTCGACGGCGAGCGAGAGCTGCCAGTCGCTGCCCTTTATCGCGACGATGGCATCGACTACCTGGCGAAGCAGCCAAGCGAGGTCGTGACCGGTCTACGGCTGCCCGTGATCGAGGGGAACCACAGTGCCTACGTCAAACTGAGGCGGCGCGGCTCCATCGACTTCCCCATCGCGGGCGCGGCCGTCGTGCTGCAACTCGAGGGAGACGTCGTCAGGCGCTGCCGCATCGTGCTTTCGGCGGTGGCCTCACAGCCGCTCGAGGCCAGGGCCGCGGACGAGTTCCTGACCGGTAAAACGCTCGACGGGGCAACGGTGCGAGAGGCGGGCGAATTGGCCGCCAAGCCCGCCAAACCGCTCGACAACGCCGACCTCACCCACTTCTGGAGGAAGCGGATGGTCAGGGTCGTGGTCGAGCAAGCTATCGCACTCGCAGCGACCAGAAGCGGGGGCTCAAGGGTTAAGCTTCTAGGCCAACAAACGGAATGACTATTTTCAAGCGACGCCAGGCGGGCCAGGGCATGGTCGAATATGCCCTGATACTTGCGCTTGTCGCGCTCATCGTGATCGTTGCCCTGATCGCCACAGGCGGCCAGATCATCAACCTCTACTCGAACATCGTCCAGACGATGTGCCTGTACCACGCAGGCTGCTGACCGGCCTAGCTATAGCTAGTCGCCTCTCGCCGAGGCTGCCGCCTCAGCCGCCCTCTCCGCTTTGCGGCGAATCGCGTCCCAATCCTTGCGCGCCAGCACTTCGGCTGAGAACAGCGCGGCGGTCAGGCCCACGACCCTGACTCCCAGCCGGATGTAGTCGGCGATGTGGGCGAGCTCGACGCCGCCGGACACCCAGTAGGGCACCCCGCCCATCGGCCCGTTGAGTGAGCGGATGTACTCGAGGCCGCCCACCGGGTTGATCGGAAACACCTTCACCAACGCGGCGCCGGCAAGACGCGCCTGGTAGATCTCGGTGGGCGTCAGCGCTCCCATCACGCAGAGCAGGCCCTCTTTGCGGCAAGCCTCGGCCACGTCCGGCAGCAGCACGGGCGTGACTATGAAGTCGGCGCCGGCGTCCTTGGCCTCCTCGACCGCTCCGGGATCCCACACCGTGCCGACCCCGATCGAGGTCTTGCCGCCGGTCGTGGCGAGGATGCCACGCACCATCTCGAAGCAGGAGGGCACCGTGGTCGTCACCTCGATCGTCCCCACGCCGCCCTCGATGGCGGCCAGGCAAGCCTTGAAACCGGCGTCGGGGTCGAGGGTGCGGATTACGCCGCACAGCGAGTTCGGAAAGATCTCGTCAATGCTCTTCAAGCCGCGGCGATTATCCCACCCCCTGTAGGACGCAGCCGGTCCCGAGGCTGCGGTATGGTACATACGTATGACCGGGGCGACTGCGGCTACCGAGACCACCCGGGAGCTCATCATCCACGCCGCCGCCGACTCCCTCCTCGAAAACGGCTATTCGGGCACGAGCGTGCGCTCGATCGCCTCCAAGGCGGGGGTCGCGATCGGCAACCTACAGTACTGGTTCCCGACCAAATCGGAGCTCCTGGTCGAGGCCTGGCGCTATCTCACGGCCAAGTCGGTCGAAGAGCTCCGGGCGGCCATGAACCAGCTCACCGACCCCCTCGAGGTCCTCGAGCTGGGGGCGGAGTCGATCTGGGCCTCACTTCGGCAGCTGGGCGACGTCCAGCTCGCCGCCTTCGACCTGTTGGTCCAGGCGCCGCGCACCGAGCGCCTCCGCGCCTACCTACCGGAGCTGTTCACCCGATACCGCGAGGTGATCCAGGAGCAGCTCGACCGCCTCGAGGCGGATGGGCGCATCAGGCTGACGGTGCCTCGCGAGGTGCTCGTGCCGCTGGTCCTCAACACGGTCCTGGGCTTCGGCCTTTACTACGTGGTGACGCGGGACGACGAGTCGTGCCTGCGCGCCCTGTCCGCCTTCAGCCAGCTCGCCGCCAGCCTCATCGAGCCCGTCGAATGACAGCGCAAGCCCTGCAGATCGATCGGGAGCTCGAGCGCCTGGATGGCTTGTGGGAGGACGGACTGCAGGACACCTACAAGTCCTACCTGGACGCGGTCGGCGCCTACGAACCCGCCGACAGGCCGAGGCTCGCCCTCGCTGCGGCGCTCATCGAGTCAGGGCTTGGCTTGCAGGGCTTGGGCGGCCGCGCCGCCGCGGCGGCGCCGCTGCTGATGGGCGACCTGTGCCTGGCTCGCGCGTCGCGCCTGCTGGCCGACCACGCTTCACAGACTCTCCAGGTAGCCTTCGCCCGCGCCATCGAGAAGATGTCGGCCAACGCCGCGTCCGGGGAGGCAGGCGGGGCGGTGCGCGACTTCCTCGTCCACGCCCTCGAGAGCGGGCGATGATCGCCCAGCGCCTGCGGTTCACGACCTCTTCGCCGACTCAGTTCGTCGACATCACCGACCAGCTCCGTGAAGAGGTCAAGAAATCCGGGCTCCGGATGGGCCGCATCCACCTCCAGTCGCTTCACACCACGGTCGGCCTGGCCGTCAACGAGAACGAGCCGCTGCTGCTGAGAGACTTCGAGTCGCTGCTCGAGCGTCTCGCCCCCAGCGGGGCGGGTTACGAGCACGACGACTTCGCCCGCAGGTTCGAGATCGCTCTGGACGAGCCGGTCAACGGCCACGCGCACTGCCGGCAGCTGCTGCTGACAGGCTTCGCCACCCTGCTGGTGGAGAACGGAGACCTGGTCCTGGGCCGCTGGCAGTCAGTCTTCGCGGTCGAGCTGGACGGCCCGCGCACACGAGAGCTGGCCGTCCAGCTCGACGGAGACTTCGAGCCTTCCCCGCTGCGTGCGGAGATCCGGGGGCCAGCGCGAAGCGATCGCCTCCGGGATGGGAGCCCCGAGGGTGGCACCTCGTTAGTGTCAAATGACAAGGAGCTCGTAGAGCTGGAGCTCACCCGTCAGCTGCTCGCCGACCCCGACCCCGTCGCCGTCCCCATGCGCCGCCTGGTGGAAGCGGGCGGCAAGCGCCTCCGCCCCCGCCTCGTCCAGCTGACCGCCCACGTTGGCCCCCGCCAGGACCCCCTGCGCGCTGCCGCCCTGGCCGCCGCCGTGGAGCTCCTCCACAACGCCACTCTGATCCACGACGACTACGTGGATGAGAGCACCCACCGGCGCGGTCGACCCACCGTCGCTGCGGCGGAGGGCCCGGAGCGAGCGATCGCGGTTGGCGACTTCTATTTCGCCAAGGCGACAAGGCTCATCGCGGAGATCGGCAACAACGATGTGACCTCGACGATCGCGGACGCCCTCGAGGCGATCTGCGCGGCCCAGATCGACGACGTCGCCTTGCGCGGCGCATACCCGGGCGACCACGCGTCCTACCTGAAGGTGGTGCGCGGCAAGACCGCGGCCCTCTTCGCCGCCTCGTGCGCGTCCGGCGCACAGCTATCTGAGGCAACACCCGACGAGGTCGAGGCCCTGCGCCGGTATGGCGACCTGTTGGGCGTCGCATTCCAGATGGCCGACGACATGGTCGACTTCAGCCCCAGCTCGGGCAAGCCCGTAGGTCTGGACATCCGCCAGCGAGTCCTGTCGCTACCCCTGATCTACGCGGCGGAGGACAAGGTGGTCGGGCCCGAGGTGCGGCGCCTCCTGGCCGGCTCCCTGGGCGACGCTGAGGTCAACCGGGTCACTCAGCTGGTCAGGTCAAGCGACGCGCTGAAGCGGGTCGGCGACGAGGCGCGGGCCCTGGTCGAGGGGGCGTTGCAGGAGCTCGAAGCGATCGAGCTGGACGGCCTTCGCCCGACGCTGATCGGCCTTGCCAGGAGCGCAGTCGACCGCGATTCCTAGGGGCGCTCGCCCCTGACGATCCCTACGGTTCCCATCGCCAGCGGCTCATATCGCACGTTCGCCCAGCCGGCCGCAGCTGCCATGGCACGCAGCTCGTCAGGCGTCCGGTATGAGTCGACGGTGTCGCTCAGGTACTTGTACGCGGAACGTTGTCCGCTGATCGCGCCGCCGATGGCAGGCAGCAAGGCCTTCAAGTAGAGGCGGTAAGCGGTACCGATCGGTCCAGCGGGCGGTCTCACGAACTCGAGCACAACCGCCCGCCTTTTGACGACCCTGAGCATCTCGCGCAAACCCGCAATCGAGTCGGCGAGGTTGCGCAGGCCGAACGCGATGGTGGAGGCGTCGAAGCTCGCGTCATCGAAAGGCAGCTTCAGCGCGTCCCCTTCGACGAACTCGATGCCTGGGTGGTCGCGGCGCGCCACCTCGAGCATCTCCGGGCTGAAATCGAGCCCGACCACACGGCCCTTCGGGCCCGCGATCCTGGCCAGCTCTGCCGTCAGCTTCCCCGACCCGCACGCCACGTCCAGGGCGGAGCCCCCATCGGTCAAGCCCGTCGCGCGAGCCGCGCGCTTTCTCCACCCGGCGTCCGTCCCGCCCGACAGGACGGTGTTGACGAGGTCATAGCGGCTGGCGATGCGATCGAACATCGCGCGAACCGCCTGCGGATCCCGTTCGCCCAGGACTAGACCCTCTGCCAGATCGACGCGATGCCCTGCCCGACTCCGATGCACATCGTCGCCAGGCCGTACTCGACGTCGCGATGCGCCATCTCTCGCACCAGCGTGCCCACAAGCCGCGCGCCGCTTGAGCCCAGAGGGTGGCCGAGCGCGATCGCGCCGCCGTTCACGTTGACTTTTTCCTCATTCAGGCCCAACAGCCGGACGCACGCGAGAGCTTGCGAGGCGAACGCTTCATTGAGCTCCACTAGGTCCAGGTCCGACGCCTGGAGACCGGCCTTGTCGAGCGCCTTCATCGAGGCTGGCACGGGCCCGATGCCCATGTAGTCGGGATGGACGCCGGCCGAGGCCGCGCTGACCAGGCGCGCGAGCGGCTTGAGGCCCCGGCGCTTCGCTTCAGCGTCCGACATCAAGACCAGCGCGGTGGCGCCGTCGTTCAAGGGCGAGGAGTTGCCGGCGGTGACCGAGCCCTTCTCCGAAAACGCCGGGCGCAATTTCGCGAGTGCCTCGAGCGATGTGTCCGGGCGCGGACCCTCGTCGTCGGTTAAGCGCAGCGCGTCGCCTTTTCGCTGAGCGACCTCGACGGGCACGATCTCCTCGGCGAGCCGTCCTGACTTCTGCGCCGCGACAGCGCGCTGGTGGCTGCGCAAGGCGAAAGCGTCCTGGTCCTCGCGGGACACCTCGTACTTCTGGGCGACGCGCTCAGCGGTCTCCCCCATCTGCAACGTTCCGTACATCTGAGCCATTTTCGGGTTGACGAGCCGCCACCCGATCGCAGTGTCATAAGCGGTCTGCTGGCCGCGGGGAAAACCGCTGTCCGGCTTTGGCAGCACCCACGGCGCGCGGGTCATGCTCTCGACGCCGCCCGCGATGATCACGTTGGCGCCACCGGACTGAATCTCTCTCGCCGCCGTGATCGTTGCCTGCATGCCGGAGCCGCACAGGCGGTTGACAGTCTGCCCAGGGACCTCGATCGGAAACCCCGCGAGCAGCAGCGCCATGCGCGCGACGTTGCGGTTGTCCTCGCCGGCCTGATTCGCGCAGCCCAGGATGACGTCGGCGACGTCGGCCGGTTCCAGGCCTGCGCGCTCGCAGACCGCCTTCAAAGCGACGGCCGCGAGATCATCGGGCCGCACGTCCTTGAGCTGCCCGCCATAACGCCCCATGGGCGTGCGCGCGGTGGCGACTATGACGGCTTCCGGCACTACTTCTTGCCGCGACGCGCGAGGAACGCTTGCACGCCGTCGGCGAACTCCTGGCTCGCCGCCTGCGCCTCCTGCAAGTAGGACTCGAACTCCAGCGCCTCTTCGTAGCTCGACTCGAGGGCGTGGTTGACAGCGCGCTTCGCGGCCGCCATCGCCTTCGGTGGCTGAGCGGCAAGCTGCGTCGCGAGCTCGCGGACCTCCGCCTCGAAGCGATCCTGAGGAACGATGCGGTTGATGATCCCGAGCCGGTGCGCGTCGGGCGCGGCCAGCGGCTTCCCCGTGAAGAACATCTCGTACGCGACCCCGGTGCCCGCGAGGCGAGGGAGCAACCAGCTCACACCGCCGTCGGGTGCCAGCCCGATGTTGATGAAGGCCTCGAGGAGATAAGCCTCGGGCACAGCGATGCGGATGTCGCACGCCAGCGCATAGCTCGCCCCAATGCCCACCGCCGGACCGTTCATCGCCGCGATCACGGGCTTGGACATCGTGCGCAGGCGGGTGAGCATGGGCATGTACTCGTTGCGCAGCACATTGCCCACATCCTCCGGCGTTCGCATCCGACCATCGCCCACCATCTCTGTGACGTCGGCCCCAGAGCAGAACGCGCGGCCCGATCCGGTCAGCACCACGACGCGAACCGCGTCATCTTTCTCGGCTTGCTTGATCGCGTCGCCGAGCTGCTTGCGCGTCAGCGTGCCGATCGCGTTCATCTTCTCGGGCCGGTTGAGCCGGATCCATCCGATGCCGCCTTCAACGTCGACCTTTATGTGCTGCTCGACTTCAGTTGCCATGTCAGCGTCCTTTAAACACCCCGCGTCTTTTTTCCAGGAAGGCGTGCATGCCCTCCTTCTGGTCTTCGGTCGAGAACAGGAAGTAGAAGCTCTTGCGCTCCGCGGCAAGGCCCTCGGCCAGCGGCGTCTCGAATGCCTTGAGCACCGCCTCCTTGGCCATGCGCAAGGCGAGCGGCGCTTTCTCAGCTGCCTGCCGCGCGATGCGCTGAGCGACTCCGATCGTCATCTCCGACGGCACGACCTTGTTGACCAGCCCCAGCTCGTAAGCGCGGCGCGCCGTCACCGGAGTCCCGAGGAGCATCACCTCCATCGCCGCGTGCTTGCCCGCCGTGCGCGGCCACCTCTGCGTGCCGCCGGCGCCAGGGATGATGCCAAGGTTGATCTCGGGCTGCCCAAGACGCGCGGAGTCGCCCGCGATGATCAGGTCGCACATCAGCGCGAGCTCGCACCCACCACCCAGCGCGTAGCCGTTCACCGCGGCGATCAGCGGCTTGCTGAAGGCGGCGATGCCGGCCCAGCGACCGGTCTGATCACGCTGGAGCTGATCGACGGCCGTGCGGTCGGCCATGTCGGCGATGTCGGCGCCGGCAGCGAAGACCCGTGGGCCTCCGGTCAGCACCACCGCTTTCACCTTCGGGTCGGCGTCCAGTTCGAGCAGGGCCTCGTTGACTTCGCGGATGAGATCGGGGCTGAGAGCATTGAGGACCTTGGGACGGTTGAGCGTGATCGTGGCGATCGGGGCCTCGACCTCGACCTGGATGTTTTCGTACCCCACGGCCGTATCATCGGCCATGTGGGGACGGCTACGTTAAGGGACTCCTACGGGCGTGTTGCCGACGATCTCCGGATCTCGATCACCGACAGGTGCAACTTCCGCTGCATCTACTGCATGCCCGCCGAGGGCCTGAAGTGGCTGAAGCGCGACGACCTGCTGCGCTTCGAGGAGATCACGCGCCTGGCCCGCATCTTCGTACAGCGCTACGGCGTGCGGACGATCAGGATCACCGGTGGCGAGCCGCTGGTGCGAATCAAGGTCGAGGACCTGGTCGGGATGATCAACGACCTCGACCCCACCCTCGACATCACGATGACCACCAACGGCGTCCTACTCCGCGACAAGGCGAAGGCGCTGAAGGAAGCCGGCCTCAAGCGCATCAACATCTCGCTCGACACCCTGAACATGCAGCGCTTCCACGAGATGGCGCGCAGCGACCAGTTCGACAGGACGATGGACGGCATCGACGCCGCGCGCGAGGTCGGCCTTTGGCCGATCAAGCTGAACATGGTTGTGATGAAGGGCCACAACGACGGCGAGGTCGTGGATTTCGCACGACTCGCGCGCGACAAGGGCTACGAGGTCAGGTTCATCGAGTACATGCCGCTGGACGGCGACGGCACCTGGACGAACGAGCAGGTGGTGCCGAGCCGGCGCATCCAGGAGCAGATCGAGGATCTCTTCCCGCTGGTGCCGGTCAGCGACACGCGACCCGGACCCGCGACTCGTTTTAAATTCGCGGACGGAGCGCAGGGCGGGCTCGGGTTCATCTCATCGGTCAGCCAGGCGTTCTGCACGACGTGCAACCGGGTCAGGCTCACGGCCGAGGGTGGACTGCGCACATGTCTGTTCTCGCTGCAGGAGACCCCGCTACGCGAGCTTCTGCGCTCAGGGGCCTCGGACGAGCACATCGGCAGTGTCATCGAGACTGCCGTGTGGCGTAAGGAAGAGGGACACCTTATCAACCAGCCAGGCTTCATCAAGCCCGCCAAGTCGATGTCACAGATCGGAGGGTGATCCGGGAGCTTTCAGCCGGGGAGACCCACCTCGCCTATGCGGCAATCCTCGAGCTGCGTCCGGCCGTGGGAGACGAGGTGGCATTCGTCAAACGCATCGACGGCGTCCAGAGGCTCGAGGGTTACAGGTCGGTGGCCTCGTTCGTGGAGGGCGACGAGCAGGCGGCCGCGGTCGCCGGCTTCCGCGTCGTCCACTACATCGCGTGGGGTGATGCTCTGTACTGCGACGACCTCGGCACGCGGCCCGAGCAGCGTGGCCAGGGCCACGCGGGCAACCTGATCGACTGGATGATCGAAGAGGCGAAGCGGCTGGGCTGCGGCCAGTTCCACCTCGATTCAGGGGTTGGCGAAGACCGCCAGGACGCTCACCGCTTGTACTTCAACAAGGGCATGCGGATCTCCGCGTACCACTTCTCACGCCCGGTCTGACCTAGTTCGGCGCTGCGCTCGACGGTGAGCATGCTTTAGCGTTCACGACCGTTGAACGCGAAGTTGCGACCTCTCGTCCCGTTCGTGGCTCTGCTATTCCTGTCCGCGTGCGGAGGAACTGGGTCCACCGCCAATCAGCCCTCACCCGGTGCGTGCACGGACACCGGCACCGCATCGGAGTCCTGGCCACTTCCACAGCCCCCTAAGAGCGACAAGCCCCCGATCGTTTCCGCGACCGTCGCGGGCGACACTCTCACGCTCACGTTCACGGCGGGAACGCCGCCATACCAGGTGATCACGCAGCCGGGCAGCGCCAAGTTCGCTGAGGATCCGTCGGGCAAGGAGGTCGACCTCGCCGGCACCGACGGAGCGCGCATCGTGCTCACCGGCTTCCGTGGTGACCAGAAGAATTACGCGGGCGAAAAGAAGCTCACCTCGTCGGGGCCGCGCCTGCTCGAGGTCGACGAGCTCGGGGACTTCGAGGGCAACGTCAGCTGGGCCGTGGGCCTCAGCGGGCCATCCTGCGCGGTCGTCACGTCGACCGGCTCGACCCTGGGCTTTCTTTTCATACCCAGCTCCTGATCCTTCGCCGCGCGACCGGCCAGTAAGCTAAACCTCGTGCTGCGACCCGAGGAAGCCCAGCGCCCGTACACGGTCACGGAGCTCGCCAACGAGATTCGCCGCGAGCTCCGGCCGCTCACCGCCCTACTCGTCAAGGGCGAGGTCAGCGGCATGAAGCGCGGCGCTACAGGCCACTTCAACTTCTCGATCCAGGATGGTGTGAGCCGGCTGGATGCGGTCCTTTTTGCCGACGAGGCGCGGCGGGTGACGACCCTACCCGAGGACGGCCAGGTGTTCATCTTTCGCGGGCGCATCGACTTCTTCGGCAAGACGGGGCGGCTCAGCTTCATCGTTGACCAGGTCGAATTCGACGATGTCGGCAAGCTGCGCGCGCGGCTTGAGGAGCTCAAGCGAAGGCTCGAGGCGGAGGGCGCATTCGCGCCAGGGCGGAAACGCCGTCTGCCGTTCCTGCCGAGAGCCGTGGCGCTGCTCACCTCGCCCACTGGCGCCGTCATCCACGACCTGCAGGAGACGATCTGGGAACGCTACCCCAACATGGGCGTCGTCGTATACCCGGTGCAGGTCCAGGGCGCGGCTGCGCCGACCAGCATCGCGCGGGCCCTGCGGCGCTGCAACGATGAAGGCCTCGCGGACGTCATTGTCATCGCCCGCGGTGGCGGCAGCTTCGAAGAGATGTATGGGTTCAACGGCGAGGTCGTGGCGCGCGCGATCCTTGCGTCGAGATTGCCGGTGGTGACCGCGTTGGGCCACACGTCCGACCGCACCATCGCCGACCTGGTCGCCGACGCCGAGTGCCGCACGCCGACCGAGGCCGGCGCGCGTGTGGTGCCCAAGAAGTCGGACCTCGTCGCGTTGCTGCGCGAGCGCGGGCGACGCCTCGACCGAGAGGCGGGCCAGCGGATCGCGCGCGAGGTCGAGCGCCTCACGCTCAAGCGACAGCGCATCCTTCAACTCCTGCCCGCGTTGGTGCGCATGCACTCGGAGCGCCTTAGTCGTGCCGCAGCCGACCTGGCGAGGCTCAGCCCTGTGCAACAGGTCGCGCGACGCGAGGAAGCGCTGCACGAGCGATCGCGGCGTCTGGCCGTCGCGGCATTCTCGCGATTGGCGCGAGGCCGCACGACGCTTGCCGGCCGCCGCGCTGCCGACAGGCTCGAGCGGGCGCTCGCGAAGCGGTTCGACATCGCCAGGAGCACCCTCGACCATCGCCGCCAGCAACTCATCGCGTTCAGCCCCGAGAGTGTGCTGGCGCGGGGTTACAGCATCACGCAGGACGCCGAGACGGGGGCAGTCTTACGGTCGTCGGCAGACACCGCGGTCAAACGCAAGCTGCGCATCAGGCTCGCCACGGGCCACCTTGGCGCGCGGGTGGAGGAGGTCGAGCAGTGAGCGAAGAGCTGACATACGAGATGGCGCTGGAGAAGCTGGACGAAAAGCTAAAGCTGCTTGAGGACGGCGACCTGTCGCTGGAAGACGCCTTGAAGGCGGTCGACGAGGCAAGGGTCTACCTCAAGGTGTGCACCGAACGCCTGGAAGCAGCCCGCCACAAGATCGAGGTCAGGCCTGAGACCGACCCGGCGGAGTAGCCCTTATAGGTAGCGGTGGCGCCAGAACCACCAGCCGAGGTAGGCGCCCATGATCACGAGGGTCGCGAGGGCCGCGAGCGCGTCGCTGTGTGTGCTGCGTTCGATTCCCGAGACGACCAGCGCCACGACCGGGATGCCGATCAAGGTCCTGTCAGGCAACGGGCGTCGCTCCTGCGCTATGCGGCCAAGCTTGGTTGTCTTCGGCCCGGAATTCCCCACCTTTAGATCTAAAACATTCGCTGGCGCGAGCCGCCAATGGCGGGTTTGGCGCCAGAAGTTGCGGAAAGCAGAGATCCCGTCAAGTCGCTGTCTCCTGCGCCTCAAGCTGCTCGTTCATCACTCGGATCCGTTGGCTCAGGTTTTTTACGAACTCCAGCAGCACCTCCGGGTGCTCGTGTACGACCGCCCTCAGCTTGTCGCGACGCAGCACCCGCACGGTGGTGTCAGCGCTCGCCTGCGCGCTGGCCGAGCGCGGCTGCTCATCGAACACCGCCATCTCCCCCAGCACCATGCTGGGCCCGATGCGCGCCAGCGTCACCTCGCGGCCCTCATGGTCGAGGTGGACCCTGATTTCCCCCTCCAGCACCACGAACAGCTCCGACCCGACATCGCCCTTGGTGAAGATCGACTCGCCCTTGGTGTAGTTGCGCGTAACCATCAAGTGATCGATGCTGCCCAGCTGCTCCAGCGTCAGCGTGCTGAACAGAGGCACCTTCTTGAGCGCGATCAATTCCTTCATACGTTCGTCGAGCCCGGTCGAAACCGCCGCCGCGGCCTCCTTGACCGACCTGTCGCCATGGTTCGCGAGCGCCTCGATCTCGTGAGGTGACAGCGGTCGCGCCGGCCCCGAATCGATGGCTTCGGGATCGAGCAGCTGCGCCAGCGGCCCGGCAAGCCAGGCCGGGCCGAAGTTTAACAGCGTCTCCAGGCCCTCCACCCTCGCCGCCGGCCCGGCCGATCGGATGCCTCGCTCGACCGTCGCGAAACCCCGCTTGCCGTGCAGCGCACGCATCGCCGCGAGCCCCGACTCCGCCGCGTGCAGCGCGTAATCCTCGACGGTGATGCGTAGAAACAAGTAGCGATCGTCGCCGGCGCCGTTCTCCGGCTGACTCGCCAACCTGGGCGACAACCGAGCCATGCGCAAACCTTCGGCCAGCAACCGCCCGAGGTGATCGCGCACGCGCTTGAACATGTCGGGACGTCCGCTGCGCACGAGCGCTTCCACGGTGGCTGCCGCGGTGTCGCCGCGAAAGGCGAGCAGGGGCAAGGTTCGCTCCAGAGCGGACGGCGCCTGCGTCGCCAAAGCCTCCGCGGCCAGCATTCGAATCTCGCGGTCAGGATTCGTCAGCCCATCGATCAATGCTTCGGCGTAATCGTGGGCGTCCTCCGGCGGCGGCGTCCAGCGCACTGCCTGCAGCAGGGCCTCGCGCCTGACCGCCGGGCTGGCGTCAGTCATGCAAGCGATCAGCGGGCCAGCAGCCCCGGGCACGTTCGCTTTGAGCTTGGCAAAGCTGCGAATCCCCTCCTGGCGCAAGCGCGGCACCCGGTCCTGGAGAGCAGCCACGACTTTCTCGCTGTCACCCTTGAACGAGGCGGCCCACACCGCGGCGGCTCGATCCTCATCGTTGCTGGAACTCCAAAGGCGATCGAGGATCTCGCCGACGCGGGACCACGGTGCCTTCCGCGCGGCGCCGGCGACAGCAGCCGAGGCCGTCACCCAACCGTCCGGGTCATCGACCGCCGCCTCCAGCTGATCGAGGGAAACAGTTTCGGGAAGCGCCATCTGGAAGCCGAGCCTTCGCACCCGACGGTCCTCGGACGCCAGCAACTCGGGCAGCATGCCGGCAAACGTGTCCGGCGCCAGCCGCCCCAATGCGGCCGCGGCAAACTGACGCACCTTGTCGTCGCCCTGCCGCACGAAGACCATCAGCTCGTCGATCTCCGACTGGCTGGGGCGCCCAACCGCTCGCGCGAAGTCGCTCAGCGTCATCGCATGACTGCGAAGCCGCGCGTAGATGGCGCTCACGTACAAGCTGCGAACGCGAAAGGCGGCGGCGATGAAGAGGATCGCGATGACGATCCCGGTGATTGCGAGGACCTCTTCGCTGGCGGCGATGGTGTGCTGGACGATCAGCAGGATCACGCCGCTCAGCACGGCGCCGCCCGGGAGCACGAGGTTGTCAAGAAGGAACTTGAGCTTCGGACCGACCTGGGCCGGCACCGCGCCACCGAGCACGCTCTCGGCCGGATCGTCGAGCCCGGTCTGCAGCCCGTTTCGGACGATGAACAGGAACAGCGACGTGGCCAGGACGGGGCTGATCGCGACCGCCGCAAAGCCGATCAGCGTGAATATCGGCAGTGCCAGGATCGCGTTCTTGACGCCGAGTTTGTCGAGGACCCAGGGCGCGACGAACAGGCTTACTAGCAGCTGCACGACGTAGCTGGCGAGCCAGGCGTTGCCGATGATGATCGTCAGCGCCTGGAGGTTGTGGTGGGTCGAATTCACGAAGATCAGGGCGACCAGGAAGTCCCCGACGCGACTGGCAATTTGCAGTACCAATGCGAGCAACACGAGCGCCAGCACCAGGGGACTGCTCGTCATGTACTGAATCGCACCCCGCAGGATGCTGATCGCGCTCAGCCGGCCGCGAACTACGTGTTCGTGCGCAAGGAACTCGTCGGCATCATCGTCGAACGACGGCCGGTAAAGAGTTCGCTCCAACCGGATCGACAGGATGACGGCCACGGCCGCGCCGAAGGCCCACACCAGCATCAGTGGCTCGATCCGGCCGCTGAGCGCTATCAACGTGGTCGTGAAGCCGGCGAGGATGTAGCCGATGCTCGAACCCGCCGCGATGACCGGAAAGATGCGCTTGCCCTCGAGCAGATTGAAATGCTGGCTGGCGAACCCCCAGAACTGCAGCATCACGAGCTCGAAACCGACGTAGTAGACGACGTACGCCGCGAACGCAGCGGTCGGGCTCTCGTTAAAAAGGTAGACCGTGAAAATCGCAAGCGCCGCCAACCCGTTGAGCACGAGGATCACGCGGAACGCCCGCCCGACTCCCAGCCGGCGGGTCAGAGCGCCCTGGAGGGCGACCATGGGCCACACCGCCAAGGCCAGGATGATGAAGAACAAGGGATAGGCCTCGGGGCCGGCCTTTTCAAGGAACATCGCCTGGGAGCCGTTGAACGCGGTGTACGCCGCCCAGCCGAGCACGATGGCGAAGCCGCCGACCTGCAGGGTGCGCGCAAGCTCAGTCCGTCGAACGTGAAGAAACTTCGCAAGGAGCGGCACGCGCGAAATTATGTCGTGTGGGAATTGAGGGGCCGCCTACTTAGCGGGCGCAAATGTCCTCGCCGCTCGCCGGGAGGTGGCCCGGACGGCCGAGGGGACGCCCAGTCTGGCTTAGACCTGGCCCGCTCTCAACGCCGCCAAAGCCTTCTCAATGTTCCTCTGCCTGGTCTCGGACGTCTTGCCGTTCGCGACAGGCAGCACCAGGCGCTGCTTCTTGCTGTTCGACAAACCCTCGAACACCTTCTTCGCCCTGCCATCCCTGTCAAGCGCATTGGCGAAGTCGTCGGGCAGCGCGAGCTCACGAGGCTCCTTGTCGAGCTCGAGATCGACGTCGACGGTATCGCCGGCGGCGACCCGCGCATGCCTGCGGTTCTCGTTGCTCACACCGATCATGAACCTGCCACCCATCACCGCCACAGCGCTGCGATAGGTGTAGTTGTTGATGGTGACTCGTACAAGCGGCACCTTGCTCGAGCTGAGCGCCTGAACCACCCTCGGTGGAACCTCAATGCCCGCCGCGGTCTTACCGGCGGCCAGTATCTTGGTGCGGAACCTCACGTTTGCTGAACGGCGGCGATCTTCTCCAGCGCCACGATCCGCTCCTCGATCGGCGGGTGCGTGTCGAACAGGTGGTTGAAGAAGCTGCCGTGGTGCTCCTTCGGGTTGTCGATGCACATCGCCGCGACCGCGTGGTTGAAGTTCTTCATCGGCTGCTGGTTGCCAGCGATCTTCTTCAAGGCGCTAAGTAGACCGGCTGGGTTGCGCGTCAGCTCCACCCCACTCGCGTCCGCGAGCGACTCGCGCTGACGCGACAGCGCCATCTGCATGAGCGGTCCGACGATCACGGCGATCAGGGTGAAGACGATCCCGACCAACAGGATGACCAGCAGCGCGCGCGAATCGCGGCTCCTGAACCGGAACGCCCCGTTCCACACGACGCTCGCGATGAGGCCGGCCATTCCGATCATCGTGGTCACGACCAGCAGCAACCTTACGTCGAAGTTCTTGATGTGGCTCATCTCGTGGCTCAGCACGCCCTCGAGCTCCTCCCGATTCATCATCTGGAGCAGGCCGGTGGTTACAGTCACCGCGGCGTGTTTCGGGTCACGCCCGGTCGCGAAAGCGTTGGGGCTCGGGTCCTCGACGATGTACACCTTGGGCGGGGGGACGCCGTCGCCGATCGCCAGCGTCTCGACGATGTTGTAGAGCTGCGCGAATTGGCCCCGATCAGCCTCATGCGCGCCCGCCGCGGACAGCACGGTGGCGGAGCCAAGGTAGTAGGAGAAGAGGGCTGCGCAGATTCCCAGGATGCCGAGGATGATCGCGCCGCCGACCGCACTCGCCACCCCGCCCCCTCCGAACTCCCCGATCACGAACCCGGCGAGCAGCCAGAACAGGAGGAAGAGCACGATCACGATGATGCTGTTGCGCTTGTTCCGCGCGATCTGGTGGTACATACGCCTCCGATCCTACGAGGAAGAGCGGTCGCGCTTGGTCACCGAGCCCCGGACCGAGCTGGCCACCCACCGCCCCCAGATCTGCGCCCACACCAGGCCATTGCCAAAAGCCGACACTTCCTTGGAGTGGTGCTTGAAGTGGTAGGTCCACATCGCGCGGTGGCGCTGGTAGTTCTCTTCCCGGCGCGCCCTTGAAGCGGCACTCCTCTTCTGGTGCTTGGCGAGGGCGGTCGGCAGGTAGAAGATCTTCCAGCCACCGAGCTTGAGTCGGTAGCAGAGGTCGACGTCCTCTCCGAACATGAAATAGCGCGGGTCGAAGAATCCGACGCGGTTGACGGCCGCCATCCGCAGCATCAGGCAATCGGCGGTGCCAGCATCCATCTCATGCATGTCCGACTCGTCGAGATGCCCCATGTTGTGGCGCCCGAACCGAGGGCTCTTTGGAAACAGCCGGCTCAGCCCGAGCGTGCGATAGAACAGAGTGCGCGGCACGGGAAACGCCCGACGGGAGTCAGGGTCGCGCTTGCCATCAGGCATCAGTAGGCGAGGACCGACGGCGCCGGCGTTGGCGTGGGTAAGCAGGAAGTCGGCCAGGCGGCCGGCGGTCTGGGTGTCGACAAGGACGTCGGGATCCAGGAGCAGGGCGAACCTGCCCTGGCAGCGCTCCAGGCCGATGTTGGCGGCCCGGCCATAGCCTAGGTTCTTCTTCTCCACGAGGACGATGGCGTTGGGGAACTCGGCCGTGACCGCCGCGGCGGAGCCGTCGGTCGAGCCGTTGTCGACCACCACCACCTCGACTGGGATTTCGACCGTGGAGTGGAACGCCCGCAGGCACTGGAGAAGCAGCTCTTTGTCGTTGTGACTAACTACCAAGGCCGAGACCATGGGCTTCGACTGTTCGGGCATCGCTGTCGAATTATCCCCGCAGGGACGCCCCCGGAGTGTCAGATAGAATGCTGCGGACTGTGCAGACCGGCGCCACACGGGGTCTCGGCCAGCGCCTGGCCCAGATTCGCGAGAGCCGGTTGGTCCGGCAGAACCTCACGCTGTTTGTCGGCGGCCTCGTCGCCGGGATCGGCGGCTTCGTGTACCACGCCATCGCCGGCCGAGTGCTCGGCCCCGCCACCTACGGCGAGGTTGCCTTCCTCATCGCGGTGTACTCGGTGGGCACGGCGCCCGCCCTGATCCTCATCGTCGTGCTGGCGCGCTACACGGCGACGCTCGTCGCGCGAGGAGACGCCGGCGTGCGCTCTCTGATGACCCGCACCATCCGCCTGATCACCATCCCTGGGCTTGCGGCCGTGCTGGTCACCACCCTCATCGCACGCCCGGTGGCCGAGTTCGAGCACCTTGGGTCGGCCCTCCCAGTGCTGATACTCGGCTTCTCGATCGCTCTGGTGTGGCAGGTGGCGATCCCTCGCGGGATTCTGCAGGGGCTACAGCGGTTCACCGCCCTTTCGCTGAACCTCGGGCTCGAGCTCATCATCCGCACCAGTGTGGCGTTCGGCTTATTGACCGCGGGGTATGCGGTCTCGGGCGCCATGGCCGCGGTCTTCACGGGTCTGGCCTTCTGTTTTGGCCTGGGACTGTTCTCGCTGCGCGATCACTTCGGCAAGAGGGGAACCCGGGTGCCCTTGCGGGCGATGTTCGGCTTTTCACTGACGGCCGCGGCCGGGATCATCGGCATCCAGATCCTCTACAACCAGGACGTGATCCTCGCCGAGCATTACCTCAGCGCGCACGCCGGCGGAATCTATGGGGGGCTCAACAAGATCGGGACGATCCTGTTCTTCCTCACCTTGAGCGTGAGCCAGGTCTTGTTTCCGAGAGTGGTGGAGGCGGTCGCCAAGGAGCAGCATCCGGGCAGGATCCTGGCCCAGTCCGCAGGGATCCTCGCCACTTTGGGGGCGGGAGCGCTGCTCGTGTTCGCCGTGGTGCCGGGGCTCGTGGTGGGGGTCTTGTTTGGACCGCAGTTTCGCGACGCCACCCCTTACGTGCTTCCGGTCGGGGTGATCGGCCTGGCGCTCTCGCTGGACAACCTGCTGGTGCAGTTCTTCATGGCGGTGCATGACAAGGCGTTCGTGCCGCTCCTGGCCGCCGCCTGCGTCGCCGAGGCGGCCCTCATCGTGCTGTTCCACAACGGGGTCGGCCAGGTCGTGGGCGACGTGCTGACCGCGCTGGTGGGGTTGCTGGTGCTCCTGGCCATCAGGTGCTACTTCCTGCTGCCGCACCTGCACGCGCAAAGCCTGGGGGAGCGGCAGGTAGCGGTCTAAAAATTAAGTCCCGCCTGCCCTTGCGAGCCTGCGGGACTTAATAAACGCTCGGCAACGACCTACTCTCCCACCGGGTTACCCCGACAGTACCATCGGCGCTGGAGGGCTTAACTACCGTGTTCGGAATGGGAACGGGTGTTTCCCCTCCGCCGTAATCACCGAACTGCGTAATTGTACGGAATCTGCCCTCTCCGCTCGGGGCGACCTTGCCGCACGTCTGGGCCCAAGCGCACGTTTGCGGGCGGCTGCGATGGCACCTGTGGCGCCAGAAGTACGAAATCAGGCGGGCCCGGAGGCCTAACGCGTGCGGCGGCGCCGCGCACGAAGGCTCTTGATCTTGCGAGCCTCCGACGGCGGCACGTAGTGCGAACGGCGACGCATCTCGCGCACGAGCCCCTGCTCCTGCACCTTGCGGCGGAAGTCCCGAAGGGCCTGCTCGAACTCCCCGGGATCCTTGACGACTATTCGCACAGCCCGACAAGGATACCGGTTAGCAGTACGGCCTTGCCTACTCCAGCACGTCCGGCCGCACCGCCCGGCCCACGGCGACGACGACGAACACCAGGGTCCAGGCCCCGATCACGAGCAGCGCGTGCTCCGTATCCACCGGGTTCAAGGGCGGTGCGAACCCGACCGGTGAGGCGTGGTCAGGTTCGATGAGTTTCAGCACCATGTTGAGGTTGGGCCCCAGGAGGTACTCGGTGATGTTCGTCCAGGGCGAGTCATGCTTGGTGGCTCTGGCCGTAAGGGCCATGATCCCCACCAGGAAGTTGTCGACAGGGAAAAAGGCCAGCGAGGCGGCCATGGCGAACGCCATCGACCGACCCAGCCCGGCCGCCGCCGCAGTCAGCAGGATCACGACTCCCATGCTGATCCCCATGACCAGCAGCCAGTAGCCGAAGTCCTGCTGCAGGCTCGAGTCCGGATGCTCCAGCCCCGACAGGCCCCCGGTCCACGATGCAAAGAGCACGGCCACGATGGCGCCAACGGCCACCAAGTAGCCCACCAGCAACCCGATCCCGATGAGCGCCAGCGTGACCAGCTTGGCCAGCAGCAGGTGCAACCTCCCCACGCCACGCGCATAGGCGATGCGGATGGTGCCAGACGAATATTCCATGGCGATGAGGCGAGACCCGACGATCAGCAGCACGATCCCAGACCCAATCTGGAAGATGGTCCCGTACACATCGAACATCTGGCGGGCAAAGGTGTTCGGGTCCGTCCGCGCTATGTCGGGAAGGCTCCCGATGGTGGTGATCCCGACGATGCTGATCGCCAGCAGGACGAACCCGGCACCGATCATCAGCCAGAAGCTCAGCTGGTGCGACACCTTGATCACCTCCGCCCTCACCGCCCCGATAAAGCTCGGTCGCCTCATGAGTCCCCCGTCAGGCTGAGGAAGATGTCCTCCAGGTCGCGCTGGCGCTCCCCGACCGAATCGGGCTGGTGGCCGTTCTGGACGAGGAAGGCGATGAGGTCGCGCCCTCGAGACTCAGGCGCGCGCGTGATGACAAGTCCGTGCTCCACGCGAGCCTCCTGGCCCCAGGGCTGGAGCTTGAGGGCGACGACCAACGCCTCAGGGTCGTCCACCTTGATCTCGAACTCGCCCGGCGAGTCGAGCAACTCATGCACCGGCGCCAGGCGGATCAGCTTGCCGTGGTTGATAATCGCGACGCGGTTGCAGATCTGCTGCACCTCGCTGAGGACGTGACTCGAGACGAACACCGTCTTCCCTTCCGCTGCAAGGCTGCGCAGCAGATCGCGCATCTCGACGATGCCCGCGGGGTCCAAGCCGTTGGCCGGCTCATCCAGGATGAGAAGGTCAGGGTTGTTCAGCAGCGCCACGCCGAGGCCGAGCCGCTGCTTCATGCCCATGGAGTACGTCTTGACCTTGTCCTTGTCGCGGCCCGTCAGCGAGACGATCTCGAGCACCTCGTCGATCCGTTTCTCTGGCACGCCACCCAGAAGATCGCCGAACGAACGAAGGTTGTTGCGGCCCGAGAGGTAGCCATACAGCGCGGGCGATTCGACCAATGCTCCAACGCGAGGCAGGACCTTGGCGCGGTTATGGCGGACCTCGAGACCGAGGATCTCCACCGATCCATTGGTCGGGGCAATGAGGCCAAGCGCCATGCGGATCGTCGTCGTCTTGCCCGCGCCGTTGGGGCCGAGGAAGCCGAACAGCTCGCCGCGGTCGACCTGGAGGTCGAGGCGATCCACGGCCAACCTCTTGCCATAGGCCTTGCTCAGGCCGATAGCGCGAAGTGCCGGCTGGGCGTCGCTCACCTTTGCCTAAGCACCGCGCACGCGGGTTTTGTGACGAAGTGCGGCGACGTCAAATCGAAGACGTCG
>DATLRQ010000027.1:0-2259 GCA_035534555.1 Candidatus Micrarchaeaceae archaeon | reverse complement strand
GGTTGTGATCCGGGTGGTACTTGAGAGCCAGGCGCCTGTAGGCTGCCTCGATCACCTCGGGATCGGCCGAAGGATCAACTTGAAGCACTCGGTAAAGGTCGCCGTCAGCAGGCAACTTGGCCCCTCCCGGTCAAATTTCCTAGCACCCAGTACAACATAGTCGGCTGTGGCTCGCTTCCGGTTGACGGTCGAGGTCCGCCCGGCTCCGGCGCCGGCGGCCAAGCGCGTTCGGCGACCGGCGGCCGCGTCTCGCGGCCGCGTAGGGCGGCGCCGGGCCGTTCCCGGCTGGGCCGGTCGGGTCGTGTTGCTGCTGGGCGTCGTGCTCGTCGCCTTGGGCGCCTGGAACTACGTGCGACCCATTCCTGCGGTTGCGGCGACGAGCTTCCGCTCCGCCCAGACCTCGATCGAGGGAAGCGCCCCCGCCCTGCCCTGGCCCAGCGTGGGTTCGGCGGCGGTGGGAGCCTCAGGGCTGGGTCTGATCGCCGCCAACGGCAACGTCGCCCCGGCTCCCGCCGCCAGCGTGGCGAAAGTGATGACAGCGCTCGTGCTGCTCGGCGACAAACCGCTTGCCATGGGCGACGCGGGCCCGGTCCTGGTCATCACCGAACAGGACGTGGCGACCTATCTCAGGGACGCCGCGGAGCAGCAGTCCGTGGTGCCGGTCGCGGCGGGCGAGCAGCTGAGCGAGTTTCAGGCGCTCGAAGCACTGCTCATCCCGTCTGGCAACAACATCGCGGAAACGCTGGCCCGCTGGGACGCCGGCTCCGTCGCCTCCTTCATCCTCAAGATGAACCAGAGCGCGGCTGCGCTCGGTCTCACGCACACGACTTTCGCTGACCCCGCGGGCGTGTCCACCCAGACGGTCAGCACACCCGCCGACCTGGTCGCCTTGGGGATGGCGGCGATGCAGCTGGGCGTCCTGGCCCAGGTCGTCGGCCTGCCACAGGCCATCCTGCCGGTCGCCGGCACCGTCTACAACGTCAACTCGGCGCTTGGCCAGAGCGGGATCATCGGGATCAAGACCGGCTCGGGTCTGGACCTCGGCGCCAACTTTCTATTCGCCGCTTCGGCCACCGTCGGCGGCCAGACGCTGACGCTGTACGGGTGCGTGATGGGCCAGCCGACCCTGGACGCTGCATTCAACGAAGCCGAAGCGCTCATCTCCGCGATGCAGCCTGCCTTGAGCGTGCACAAGGTCATCGCCCGGTACGACGTGGCAGGCGATTACGAGACGCCATGGGGAACGCATGCAGACCTCGTCGCGACCATGGACGTGACGCTGGTCGAGTGGCCCGGCATGATCCTGCGCCAAAGCCTGGACGCACCGGCTGTCGCCGGCGACGGAACGGTGCCCACCGGGGCGTCCGAGGGCAAGCTCCATATCGTCCTGGGAGATCAGCAGGTCGACGTGCCGCTGGTCACGGGGGGATCGCTCGACCCGCCAGGCTTGTGGTGGCGCCTGTCGAGAATCAGTTTCTAGCCCTCGAATGCCAGGAATGTCGTGAGATCGGTACCTTAACGGCGTATGGCGGCACGCACGCGCTCTGTGGGCGAGACACTTCTGCGCTCCTTCCGACTCGCGCATCAACGCCTACTTACAGCGGCGGAGGCGATGTCTCCGGAGCAATTCACCTGGAGTGCAGGTCCAAGCCTCCACTCGGTCGCATGGCAGTTGTGGCACGCCGCGCGCTGGGACGACGTCTTCGCCTCCTACTTTCACAAGGCCCTGGCCCAGGATCCACGTACGCAGGTGTGGGAGAGAGAGGCGCTGGCGAACCGATGGTCGATGGCTGCCGGCTCGATGGGGCGGCGCGACACGGGAACCGAGATGTCGGACGAAGCCGCAGAGGAGATGCGATTTACGGACCTGGAGGAAGTGGTGCGCTACGCCCGGCTCGCCTTCGCATACGCCGATGAGGCAATCACGTTGATATCCGACGAGCAGCTGCTCGCGGCTCCGAGCGTTGACCCGGATGGCGACACGAAACTCGACAACGTCCTCATCTACCTCGAGCACCTGAGCCGCCATCTCGGCGTGATCGAGTCGATACGAGCGCTTCAAGATCGACCGGCGGTTCCGCCCACCAGCACATGAGCGCTGTTCGCAGATTCAGACGAGGCGACTGGTAGCCCAAGCGGGACGCTATTCGAACGAGCTGGATGAACTCGGCCGGATCGGACGAGGGAGCTGACGCACGGCGGCGCCGAGGTCAGTGCGATCCGACCAGCTTGTGCACCCTAGGAGCTTCGTCGCATCGC
>DATLRQ010000026.1:0-258781 GCA_035534555.1 Candidatus Micrarchaeaceae archaeon | reverse complement strand
CCTGCACCCACGGCGCCTGCGATCTGGATCGTCTCCTCGATCTCCTCGTCAGTGGCACCCAGCTTCTTCGCACCTGCGAAGTGAGATACCGCTCAAGGTTCGCAATGCAAAGCCAGGACGAGGGCCAGGTGCATCAACTCCTTGGTCTTGGCGTCGAGCGCCCCAGCGTCGTGCGTCTCCTTGAAGTAGTCGGCGTAGCTCTTGCGGGAGTTGAAGTAGCGCTTTCGAATATCAGGCATGCCTATATGCTACCCCGGCGTCAGAGCTCTTTTGGGCCACCCGGGACTGGCTGAAGGACGGCAACAGTCGGTCTGGATCGCGGCGCCGGCGGCTGGCCGGAGGCTCGAACACCACACTAGCCAGGTCCACGTCGCGTGTCCCGCGTTCATCGCAACGAGGAGGGCGTTCCAAACCGTTTGCGGCTCGCTTCTGAGGCGTCCCGGGTGGGTTCGACTACCTCCGATGACGGAAGGAGCAGGGGATTAGTGGTTCGCCGCGATGCGGCTCAACTCGGTCATGAAGGCCGCCGACTGAGTTCAAACCACGGCTCACTCGACGGCGTTCGAGGGGCTGTTTCCTGATCTGTAAGCTGTCAAATAAGCTGTCATCACATGATTGAGCGCACTTTGCCAACCGCCATTTGTCACGTCAGGTACACCAGAGACGCTTCCTGACGCTCTGGGACACAACAGGTTGGTGCTCGCGCAGGGAATCGAACCCTGAACCTTGGGATTAAGAGTCTGTCGACACCGCGTCTCAGGGAGGATCAGGGAGGCTCAGTGCGTCTCAATCGAACTCGGATTTATGACGCAACAGTCTCAGGGAGTCTCAGCGAGGATCAGGGAGTCTCACCGTCAAGGTGTCAAATAAGGTGTCATTGGAAATGGCGGCAGCATTTCCGCTACTCGCCCAAACTTGACCCCTACTTCAGCGAATTTGCGACCTGCCAGAACTCTAGGTCCGTCATGCCACTGGTCGAAAGAAAGTAGGGCACTCCGGGAGCCTTGCTGCCGCTGTTAGTTATGGTGCCCGGCTCGTTCCACATCAGCCACCGGATGCTGACCGGCGAGGTGGCGTCGTAGACCTGGTACCGCGCCGCAACGCCACGGAACCTGACCGTTGTGAGGCGGGCGTGCGGATCCGTCGCGGGCGGCGGATTGGGACCCTCATTGAGGCTCAGGGTGATCATCTTGTCCCGGAGGTCGCTCTCGTACAAGACCGAGAACGAATCCGGACTGGTGTCTGCCAGCTGAGCGTCGAACGTACCTGAAAACGATTGCGGCAGCAGCACCGGGCGCGTATTGGTGACTGAGGCGCGAATTTTTGCTTCCGCCGCAGCGGGGGTCAGCCAGCGCAGGACTCCGCCTTTCCCGTTGTTGCCAGACGGCGGCACAGCCGTTCCCGGTTCGATCAACTTCCACGTACTCCCGTCCCAGGCAAACATCTGGTTGTCCAGACTGCTTGAGACGTCCCCCCAAGAGACGACTTCATGGAGGGAGCTCATGTAGACCATGTAACCGACCGAGGGTGGCTGCAGCGCGGGATGCTGGCGGGACCACGTCGAGCCGTCCCAGGTCCACGTGTCACCGGTTAAAACGACCAGTTGCGATCGCTGAGGGTCATATGCGGTTGACACGGACCCTAGAAGCGGCAAGTTCACCTTCGGATTGAGGAGGTCCCAGTTCGACCCGTCCCACGCCCACGTCTGAGTCAGATAACGCCCGCCAACCTGGCCTGACGAGGCGGCCAGCAACAAGATCTGATGCCCGTCATAGGCCATCGTTCCGGCTGACGTTGGCGTCGTCGACGGTCTGAGCTGCGCCCAGTCCGAGCCGTTCCACGACCACGTCTCTGCCCCGTAGTCGCTAGTGAATCCATAGAGCAGCACGGTCTGCGAGATCGGGTCGAACTCCATTGTCGGGGCTTGCCAGTCGGAGCCGATTGCCGGCTCGTGCTGGGGATGCTTTTGCTGCCAGGTCGCGCCGGTCCAGATCCAAGTCTCACCACCGAACAGCACCGCGTCATGGCGGGCGGAGTCGTAAGCCATCAGCGTTCCCTCCCACGCTGGTGGGGTTGCCGATGGATGCCGATGCGTCCAATACTTCCCGTCCCACGTCCACGTGTCGTTGAGCGCTGGCGTGCCACCGAAAACCACCATCACTCCGTGAGACTGGTCGTACGCCACCCCCGCGCCGCCTCGCGCGGGGGGAGGCGTTGTCGATCCCGCTGGTATCTGGTGCGTGCGGAGCAGATGCGAGCTGACGACCAAGGTAACGACGACCGCGAGCGCTAGCAGCGCGGCAACAACGCCAAGCAGCCTGGACTGGCGCGGTTGGTGGCGCGGAAGGGTTACCGCGGCGTGGACCGACCGATTCCGCAGAGCGGGCGGCACGGGACTGGCGCCGAGCTCTCGATCGAATGCAGCTGCGATACGGTCGCGTGTGGAATTGCTCATTTGGCCACCTCCACCATGCCTATCCGAAGTCGGGTGACACCGCGATGCACACGCGACTTCGCAGCCTGGGGTGAAATCCCGAGAATCCGGCCGACCTCGCCAAGTGGCAGGTCGAGATAGAAGAAGAGGAATAGGGTTGCTCGATCCGTCGCCGGCAGTTTAGACAGTTCGCGGTCGAGATCGATCTGAAGGTCGAGTCTTTCGCTGACACCTGGCTCCGTTCGGGTAACTGTTCCGAGCCGGACGACCGACCACCAGCGAGCACGGCGCATCGTGCGGCACTGGTTGGCGACGATCGAGAGAAACCAGGGCCGGACTGCCGCGTCCTTACGCAGCTGGCCCAGACTCCGCCAGCCCTTCAAGGTTGCCTCTTGCACCGCGTCTTCCGCCTCGTTCGCATCGCGTAAGAACACCATCGCCAGCCTGAAGGCGGGATCAACGAGGGGCCCGACGAGAGCGTCGAAAGCCATCTCGTCTCCCGCCCCCGCCGCACGGATCAGGCCCGCTTCATCCATTGAGGCTGTACTTACCACCGTCCTATTAGACGCAGTCACCCTGCAAATGGTTCCGCCGGGTATGGGACATGCGATCCCGACTTAGCTCTTGTCAATTGCACGCTGCCTCATTCGCGTTGCCTGGGGACCCCGGCTCTGGTTCACAATTCAGGGTGGCAACTATGACTCGACGTTTTCAGGCCGTTGTGATGGTCGTGGCGAGCATCATGTTTGTGGGCTGTACGACGAGTCCTGCCGGACCGAACCGTGTGAGTGGCCCTGTGTCTACGTCCCCCAGATCGCTGGACGAGAGCGCCGCCATCAGGGCCGTCTTTGCCTCAGGTGTTTCTAGGCCTTCGCCGACGTTCCCGGAGTATCCGGATCGAATCGTCTGCATCATTCCGGATGCGGCGCCAGGGATTCACTACACGGCCACCTGCCAAACGGCGGCGGCGCGCAACGGGAGCCTGTGGGTCGTGACCCTTACGGAGTACTGGGCGTTCCGAGGCGAGCCCAGCGAAGGGCAGGTGTTGTGGCGTTACAGCGTCGACAATGCCGCCAACGTGATTTTCTTGGGCAACTTCCCTAACCAGTGGGGAGTCATGTGACGTAGCGGGCCCGCACCGATGGATCGTCGCAACTCTGAGCCGGGCTGTTCCAATGAGATCGCTGTTCGAGCCACATGAGCTGCGGTCCTCCCGACTCGAAGTCGAAACAGTGGACAGTGCGATTCCTGATCCCCTGCTGGGGGGTTTTAGGCCTTGACGAACGCGGTTGTTGAGTTCAATTTGCACGTGGTCGGGTGCGATCCGCGGGCGCGTTCTCAACCGTCAAGGTGTCAAATAGGGTGTCAACCACCGATTGGCGACAAGCTGACGTCGACCACTTGAGACTCTGAGCACCGCATAGAGACTCTCTGAGACTCTGTGACACTACATATTGGTGCTCGCGCAGGGAATCGAACCCTGAACCTTGGGATTAAGAGTCCCCTGCTCTGCCAGTTGAGCTACGCGAGCGCGTGACGGCCGACTGTCGATTCTAAGGTCCACCGGCTGTTAACAGCCGAGGTTCCCCTGGCCGGCCCGTCACTCTAGCGTGCCTGGTATGCGCGCACGAGCACCCCTGGACGTCGACCTCGAGGACAAGCTGCTTTACGGGCTGACGCCGATGCGCCTTGCTTACTTGGTCATCGGCCTCGTCTGTGGCCTTGGCCTGTGGTCGTCGCCGTGGGCGCCATCGCCCGTGCGCGCGATCGCGTGCGTGATCGTTGTTGCCGGCGGGGCTGTCGCTGCCTGGGGTCGTTGGCATGGCCGCGCTGTCGACAGCTGGCTCGCCGACATTTCGCTGTTCGTGATCAGCACACGTCGCTTTGGGTTGGATCAGACCTGGTTGCGGCGCATCATCTGTCGAAAGCCGAGACCCGATCACGTACAGCCACCAAAGCGTCACGTCGTGATTGTCGTCACGAGCAGAGCCCCAAAGGCCGGGGCGACAACAGTTGCAACTGAGCTTGCCGCGTCTCTTGCCATGAAGGGATATCCACACGAGCTCTGGACGGTGCGCGATGCATTTACTGGTCATCCATCGAGCCCCAGTCCCTCGGAGCCGCTCCTGTCGGTGACGGCAGTGGAGGGCGGTCGCGTGTGCTACCTGGATCAGGGAGCGGGTCCTTCTGTTGCCGGCGTGATTCCGGAGGACGAGCTGGTTCGACGGGCAGCGAGCCTGAGCCTGCCCACCGTCGTCGCATTTCCTGAGTCCGCGGCAAGCAAAGCCTTTGGCGACCTGGTCGAGGTCATCGCCGCCGCAGGTTGAAAAGGGACCTTCAGCTTGGCCCGATACGATTGAAGGTTCGGGGCCCAACCGTCCTGTGGAACGGGAGCGTGGACGCAGTGGCGATTAGGACAAGCCCCATCGGCTTTGCGGGCGCCACCGACAGTGACCGCCTTCGATGGGTCCATGGGTTCAGGCGCCTGCTGGATGGAGTGGACCTACCGATCCAGTGTGTCGTCCAGGTCGAATCCGGAAATGGTCCCGGCATATCACCGATTGCGAAAACCGCGTTTGATTTAAGCCAGACGCGAAACGCCGACATGGCTTTCGTAGATGAGATCGCTCGTGCGCAGTCTGCGCAGCGCACCCATGTCGTTCTGGTCACGGTGCGCCCGCAAGCAATGCGACTTGACGCGGCCCTTCGTGAGATGGGAATCGCATTCACCGTCTCCGACGCTTCCCGCGATCCGATCTTCGGCACCGAGCAGGCGAGCCACTTTCTACATGCCGGAGGTTGGAGCCGCACCTGGCATGTCGATCGCCTTCCGGGCGGGGAGCTCGAAGCCGGCTGGCTCCACCGGCTGATTCCGCGTGGCCAGAACGTGAGCCTCTCTTGGCATGCGACACCACTACCGGTCGCATGGATAGTCGAATACCTCCAGCGCCAGCTGGTCGGCATGAAGGCCTCGCGCATCCAGGAACAGACCGCCGGCACAGCCGACCCGGCACTCGCGGGAGCCCTCCTCGCCGCCGAAGACCTCCAGCGCCGCCTTGCCGCGAGCCAGGAAAGGGCATTTCACGTCTCGACGTATCTGACCCTTACTTCTCCATCGCTCGAGGCCCTCGAGGCGGGTGCCGCAGGGATCGAGGCCGCGGCCCGCGCGGTCCTGTGCCGCTTGCTCCCATGCAAGTTCCGAATGTTCGACGGGTACCTCGCGACGCGGTCGGTTGCCGTCGACAGACTGCAGCGCAAGCGCGTCCTCGACTCCAGCACTCTCGTCACCTTTTTTCCGTGGCAGGACTCAGAGCTCGCGCAGGAAGGCGGTTTGATGATCGGACGGAGCCGCGCGACGGGCTCGCCGGTGACAGTCGATCCATTCGCGCAGGCGGTCCACTCGAACGCGAACATCGGTGTGTTCGGACATTCCGGCGCCGGCAAGACCTACCTGCTCTCCGCACTCGCGATGGGAGCCCTTGGATTGGGCGTCCAGGTCTACGTGATCGACCCGGAGCACGAATACGGCGAGCTCGCCAGGCAACTCGGCGGCCTCGATGTGCCAATGGCCCTGGGATCAGGCCACGCGATCAACGTCCTCGACCTGCGGCCGGCGGACCGGCGCGACGAATCGTGGATCGGCCCTGCGACAGCCGACGCGGTCGACCTGTGCGAAACCATCTGCGGCGGGCTTGACGAGCGCGAGCGGGCGTCGATCGACTCGGCGGTCCGGCGTGCTTATCGCGAGGCAGACCCTCCCCTGCTGGGCGACGTTGCCTCGGCCCTGGCGCCTGATTCGCGGGTCGCAGCGATCTTGAGCCGCTGGGTCCACGGCAGCCTTGGCCAAATGTTCAGCGCCCCGACGAACATCGACCTAGACGCACCGATAGTGGCGTTCGGCATGCGTGAGCTGCGCGATGAGATGGTGGCGCCGGTGCACTTCCTTCTCGCGGAAGCGCTCTGGACGCGCATCAAGAGGAAGGACCGTCGCCGCATGCTCATCGTCGATGAGCTCGGCCTCCTCTTCGAGGACCCGACCATCCGGAGGTTTGTCGTTGGCCTCGCGCGCAGGATTCGCAAATACAACGGATCTCTGGTCTTTGCCACCCAGAACCCGGGCGACCTCCTGAGCTCGGAGCAAGGGGCAGTCGTCGCCACGAACCCCGCGGTCCTGTTTTTCGGCGTCCAGCGACCCGGCGAGGCCGCCAAGCTGCAGCGTACGTTCCACCTCAGCCGGCAGCAGCGCACGTTCTTGGAAACAGCAAGGCGGGGAGATTTCTTGCTGGCCGCAGGTGCCGAGCGGCTGGCGGTTGAGGTCGCGGCGCCGCCATGGCAGGAAGACATGATGCGGCGGGCTCGTGAGGTGGCGCGACCCCGGTCCTGAACCGGTAGTCTAGCAACGCAATGGCGCGCGTCCTTCACTATCGGTTGCAAGGCCTATCGGAGCAGCGGCTCGAGCGCGTGCACGAGCAATTCGAGACGCTCGCGGCCGCCCGGATATGGCGTCGCCATTCGCCCTGGGTGGCCAGCCCGCGCTCGACCGGCCTGTTCGAGATGGAGTATTTCCGTCATCTCAAGCTGGAGGATAAGGGCGACCTCAGCGCGGCCGGGTTTGTGAAGATGGCCGGCGACGAGACCGACGCCCTCATCATCACGATCTTCATGCGCGATCTCAGCGCGGAGTACGGGATCCGGGTGGCAATGCGAGACGAAGACCACCCCCTGGCCAAGCTGCGCCGGCTCGAATTCCACAAGGGCCGACTTCCCAGCGGCCTGGCACTCGAAGACGTCCTGGCGAAGCGGCCGGTGATCAAAAAGGTGCAAGGCGAAAGGATCTTTTTCTACCCACCGACCTTCAGGCTCCACTCGCAAGGTCCTGAGAGTCCTGAGTGGGCCTACGCGTTGTGCGGAATTCGCGCCTATGCGCCGACGCTGTTGGAGGCCGAGCAGGAAGCCCTCAAAATCCTGCGTGGCTTCGGTCACCTTGGCGGCTGAGGCCACCGCCTCCGCCAGAGGTTTCGTCAGCTCGGCCGACGGAACGAAGATCTCCTATCGCGCATGGCCGGTGGCGGGCGCCCAGGTAAATTTCGCCGTCGCGCACGGCCTGGGCGAGCACGCCGGGCGTTACGAACGTTTTGCCCAAGGGATGGCAAAGCATGGCTATGGCACCTTTGCCGTCGACCTGCGCGGACACGGCAACAGCCCCGGGCAGCGGGGCCACGTCGACTCATGGTCGCAATGGACCGACGATGTCGCAGCCTTCGTCGACCACGTGAATGCGGCCGCGGACGGCGAGGTGGTACCTCTCGGTCATTCCTTTGGCGGCGCAACCATGTTGAGCACGGTTCTAGCCGGCAAGCTGCCCAGCACCCGGCGCTTCATCGTTTCCAGCCCGGCGCTCAAGGTGAAAGTCGCGGTCCCCGCCTGGAAGATCAAGCTGGGAACCACGGCATCGAAGGTGGTTCCGAAGCTCGCATTGGACAATGAGGTCGACCCAAAGCTGATCTCGCGAATCCCCGAAGTCGTGGAGGCTTATCGCATCGATCCCCTGGTTCACAGGAAGATCTCGAGCCGCCTCTACACGGAATGGTTGGCGGCGACGCGCGACATCCTAAACCGCGCGGGCGAGATCAAGATCCCGTTTCTGATCCTGGCCGGCACCAGCGATGGGCTGATCGACCCCGAAGGCAGCCAACAGCTGCACGAAAACGCGGCGGCGATGAGCGAGCTCAAGTTGCTGGAGGGCCGCTACCATGAGCCCTTCAACGACCGCGACAACGAGGAGGTCTTCACCCTGATCGCAACCTGGTTGACGAAGCGTTGATACTCGCCCTCGCAGGACTCGCGAGCTGGAATCTTCAGCCGGGATCGTGGCTGTTGTGGATCCTGGTCGGGCTCATCTCAGGCGCGGTGGCGGCACGAGTCGTGGCCGGCCGGGGCTTCGGCTGCGTCGCGGACATCCTGGTGGGAGTGGCCGGAGCATTCATCGGTGGCTACCTGCTGGCCGCAATCTTTGGCGCCAACACGACGGTCGGATTCTGGGGGAGCATCGTCGTCGCGTTCATCGGCGCGGCCGCGCTCCTGGCCGTGCTGAAGCTCCTATCCGGCGGTCGCCTCTGACGCACCGCTGGCGGCGAGCGACGCAATTCGCTCGATCGCTGACGCGACCTCGGCCGGCATGAACAGCGGGATGTCGTGCGGCGACTCGTACCAGCTGATCTCGATGTTCGGCGCCAGCTCTGCCAGCCTTGCCGCGCCCGCTTCTCGCGATGTCGCGATCCTCGCCGGCCCGTGCCTGGCAAGCAGCGCGGCAGCAGGTACATCGACACGTGGCCATAGAACGTCTGGCTGCGCTTCGTAAAGACCGCGCAACAGCTCCAGGCGCACCGGCGCTGTGAGGGTCAGGATCATCGTGTTGCCATCGGGGACGATCCTCGACTTCACGAACGATTCGAGATCCTGGTCCCAGGCGCCTTCGAAGTCCTGCCTCGACTGCGCCACGGCTTGGTCGAACGACGCAAAACGCGGCAGCGGCGGCTGCATGATCTTCTGCGCCTCCTCCCAGCTGAAGAGGTTGGCGGCGCTCTGGACCGGGCCGTCGATGAACACCAAACCGCCCGCGATGCCCTGGCGCGTGCCGACCAGCTCCAGGGCCACTGTCGCACCCCAGGAGTGGCCAATTACAACCGGCTTCTCGAGCCCCAGCTTTTCGATCGTGAGGTCGGCGTCCTTGAGCAGCTCCACCATCGCGTAGCCGTCAGGAAATCGCGGCGCCCGCGGGGGCTGGCCTGTGAGCCCGTGACCGCGCTGGTCGAGAGCGATCAGACGGCGATGTGGCAGGTGGCGCGCTAGCCGCTCCCAGTAGCGGGCGTTCGAGCTGAGGCCGTGAAGCAAGAGGAGCGGCGGGCGGCCGAGGTCGGATTCAGGCTTCCACTCGAGGTAGTGCAGGCCGACGCCGTCACGCTCGAGCCAGCCGTCAGCCGGGGCGCCCACTAGCGCCAAAGACTAGCTCGCTGCGGCTGTCACTTCGTCGGACAAGCGCTCGCTTTGGAGGACGGCCTGCCTTTTGCGCCGTTTGATCAGCAGGGCCGTGAAAGCGGTCAGCGCGAGCACGACGATCGGCAGGACCAGCGTCTGCTTCAGGGCATCGATGTAGCCGGTGACGAACACGTCGTGAGCCAGCGACGTCAGCAGCCGCGCGACAGACGGTGGAAGTCCAGAAGGCAGGTTGGCTCCGTTCTCGCCGGTTCCAATCTGAAAGCCGTTGGCGGCGACGGAGCTGAATGCCGCGATGAACTGACCCCTGAACGCAACCGGCAAGGCGGCTGACTGACTCACCGCCTGATCGTGCAACGTGATCGCCAGCCGGTTTTGCAGTAGCGCTCCAACCACGGCACTGCCCACGGCCTGACCGACTTGCCTCGTCGTGTTGAGCACGGCGGATGCAGTCCCTGCCATACGTGGCTCGATGTTGCGCATGGCAACTGTGGTCAGCGGCGCGAACGTCATCCCCATGCCGGCGCCGGCCACTATGGCGGGCACGAGGAACGTGAGCCAGGTCGAGTCGGACCCTGCGACAACCGTGAGCGTGCCAAAACCGATGGCGAAGACGAAGACGCCGGTCATCAGGATGTATTTCCCTCCGACTCGGTCTGCCATCCGTCCCGCGAACGGGGCGACGACCATCGAGGTCAGCGACATCGGTGCGAGGGTCAGGCCGGCGGTGAGTGCGGAAAAGCCGCGCACCGACTGCAGGTAGATGATGATCGGAAGGAACAGGCTCATCATCCCGAAAGCGATCGAGGCGCCGATCCAGTTGGCGACTGCGAAGTTGCGCTCTTCGAACAGCGACAGCGGAACCAGCGGCTCAGCCACGAAGCGTTCCCAAATCACGAACAGGACCAGGAGCACGACGCCGAGGCCGATTACCTCAGGGATCGTGACCACGTACGAGCCGATCTCGCCCCAGTTGAAGCGCTCGCCCTCGATCAGGCCGAATACCACGCCAAACAGCCCACCGGTCGCAAGGAAGATGCCGAGGACGTCCCAGCCGTGGCGACGACCTGGCCGCAGGTCCGGAACGATGATGAACGTCGCCACGAAGGCGGCGATCCCGATTGGGACGTTGACAAAAAAGATCCACCGCCAGTTCAAGTAGGTGACGATGGCGCCGCCGATGGTGGGTCCCGCAAGCGTGGCTAGTCCAGCGACGCCTGCCCAGATGCCAAAAGCCGCGCCACGGCGCTCGGGCGGGAACAGGCTCGTGAGAATGGCCAGGGTCTGGGGCACGAGGAGTGCCCCGCCGACGCCTTGCAAAACTCGGGCGCCGATCAGCTGATTTTCGTCTTGCGAAAGACCACAGAGGGCTGAGGCGATGGTGAAGATGGCCAGTCCGGCGGCGAACAGGTTGCGCTGGCCGTACAGGTCGCCGAGGCGGCCGGCCGTGATGAGCAGAACTGCGTACACAAGGATGTAGGCATTCAGGACCCACAAGATCCCATCGAGGCTGATCTTCAGTCCCGCGCTCATGGCCGGAATGGCCACGTTCACGATCGTGGTGTCCAGCATGATCATGAAAAAGCCGGTGACCAGCACCAGCAGCACGATCCACGGGTTTCTGCTCTTTTCAGCCATACCTACCACTCAACCTTATTCGCAGGCATTCGATTCCGCCAATTCATAAGCTCACCTCGCGCCCGAGGGACTTTTCGTACCAGGCCACGTCCCAATATTTACCGAACTTCCGGCCCTGCTCGCTGAAATGCGCCACTCGCTTGAAGCCGAAACGCTCGTGCAAGGCGATCGATTCCGGATTGGGCAGCGCGATCCCGGCGTAGATGTCCTCGGCCTCCAACCGCTTGAAGAGCTGCTCGTAGAGCCTGGATCCTGCGCCGCGCCCCACCCGCTGAGGGGCCAGATAGATGCTCGTTTCGATGGATGTCTCATAAGCCGGCTTCGGCCGGAACCGGCTGCTGCTGGCAAAACCCACGACCGCGTCGTCCGAGACCGCGACCAGGACGCGGTAGCGCCCTGAGATGTCGTGATGCGCGAACCACTCGCGCCGAGCCTCGATGGTGATCGGCTCAACGTCGAAGGTGAAGTGCGCCGCCTTGACGTAGTGGTTGTAGATGTCGTTGATCGCCGTCAGGTCTTCGGCTGCTGCGGCCCTGACCCTCAGCTCTACCTGCTTCATCAAAATATTCTCCAGCGTTCGCACAGCGGACAATTGGTTCGAATGGACCGAATTCAGCTGGAAGGCATGGTGTTCAGCGGACGGCATGGAGTGCGGCCGGCCGAGAGGGCGGAGCTCCAGGAGTTCACGGTGGACGTCAACGTGGACGCCGACCTCCTGGCGCCCGGGCGAAGCGACAGGGTCGAGGACACCGTCGACTACCGGCCCATCTACGCGATCGCCAAGAGTGTCATCGAGGGCGATTCGGCGAAGCTCATCGAAACCCTCGCCCAGCGGATCGCCGAGCGCGTGCTCGAGCTGGACAGAGTCGTGGGGGTGTCGGTCCGTGTCGCCAAACGGCCGCAGAGCATGCGCCCGATCGACGCCGCGGCCGTGAAGATCAAGCGGGTGCGCGCGTGACCATCGCCTATTTCGATTGCTTTTCAGGGATCTCAGGCGACATGACCCTGGGCGCGCTCATCGACGCAGGCGCGAACGCTGCGATCCTGGACGCCGCCGTCGAAGCGATGCGACTCGGAGACGAAGTCAAATTCGAGGTTCGGCGTGATACCCGCGGCCATGTCGCGGGTACGCGGGTGCAGGTCGATGCCCGCGAGCGCGTCGAACGTACAGTTCCGGCGCTGCGCGGGGTGGTTGAGGACGCTGACGTCCCGGACGACGTGAAGCGCCAAGCGCTCACGGCGATCAACCGGCTCGCCCAGGTCGAAGCGCGGATTCATGGCGTCTCGGAGGCGAGCCTTCACCTGCATGAGCTGGGCGGCGCCGACACGCTGGTCGACCTCGTGGGCGCCTTCTGGCTGCTGCGCGACCTGGAGGTGACCCAGGCCTACGCGTCGGTCCTTCCGGCGCCCCATGGCCTGAAAGGGGACATGCCGCTGCCGGCCCCGGCAAGCGTGCGCTTGCTCGAGGGCAGCGGGGCGGTCTTCGAGGACGCCAAGAGCCACCAGGAGCTGGTGACGCCGACCGGCGCCGCCATCCTCGCGGTTGCGGCCCGGTTCGAGCGACCTGCAATGACGCTCATTTCGATCGGCTACGGCATCGGTGCGCGCGACACACCGGGGAACGCGCTCGCGGTGTGGATCGGGGAGGAGGCGCGCGCCGAGACCGGAGTCACGTTGATCGAAACCAATCTCGACGACATGGCACCGAATGTGCTCGCGGCCCTCTGCGAGGACTTGATGGCCGCCGGAGCGCTCGACGTGACGGTCACGCCGGCACTCATGAAGAAGGGACGGTCAGGCCATCTGCTGACCGTCATGTCGCCGCCTGAGCTGGTTGCGCGCTTGACTGACGACCTGCTTCGCCACAGCACGACTCTTGGGGTCCGCATGACCAACGCGCAGCGCGTTTTGGCGGGCAGGCGGATCATCGAGGTCCAAACGTCGCTCGGCACCGCCCGGGTCAAGGTGAAAGAGATCGGGAGCGAGTCGGTCGATGTCTCGCCCGAGTACGAAGACTGCAGGCGCATCGCCAAGGAGACGGGGCAGGACGTCAGGCACGTCATGAGGTTGGTGGCCGAGACCGCCCGGCGAGAGCTGGGGCTCGCCTGAGGCTGCGAACGCCGGAGCCGCGACAATTAGCGCCGTGACCGCTCGTGCTCTCGATGGCAAGGAGGCGGCCCGCGACATCTACGAGCGCATCGCCGCCGATGTTGCGGCTCGCATCGCGAAGGGTGGTTCTCGCCCCAAGCTGGCAACCGTCGTCGTCGGTGACGACCCAGGGTCTGCGATGTACGTGCGGATGAAGCAGGCAAACGCAAAGCAGGTTGGCATTGACTCGGACGACCACCGCCTACCGGCCTCGACCACAACCGAGCAGCTGCTCCAACTCGTCGATCGATTGAATCGGGATGAGACGGTGAGCGGCATCCTGATCCAGCAACCGGCACCGCGACATATAGATATGACGCGCGCGATCCGCTCTGTCGATCCCGCGAAGGACGTCGACGGCGCCCATCCATTCAACGCAGGCATGGTCGCGCTCGGTTTCGCGGGCGGAATCGAGCCTTGCACTCCTGCCGGCATCATCGTGCTGCTGGAAAGGGCGGCCGTGCCGATCGCGGGCGCAAATGCCGTGGTGGTTGGGCGGAGCAACCTGGTGGGAAAGCCCACAGCCCTGCTTTTGCTGCAGCGCCACGCCACCGTGACCGTCTGCCACACGCGCACCACCGACCTCGCCAGTCATTCGAGGTCGGCCGACATCCTTGTCGCGGCGGCCGGAAAGGCGAACCTCATCACCAAGGAGATGGTGAAACCTGGCGCGGCCGTGATCGACGTCGGCACTAACGTGGTCGATGGCAAGCAGGTGGGCGACCTCGGGCCCGGGGTCGCGGAGGTGGCCGGGTGGCTGACCCCGAACCCAGGAGGCGTTGGGCCGATGACCCGCGCGATGCTCATCAAGAACACCTATGAGGCCGAGGTTCGTAGACGCGGGTAGCGTGAACGCTTGACATACGAAGAGTCGCTCGCCTACATCTCGAAGCTGGGCCGCTTCGGAATGAAGCTTGGAACGGAGCGAACTCGAGCCATCCTCGACCACTTGGGGAAACCGGAACGCCGCCTGGAGGGGGCGTTGATCGCCGGCACGAACGGCAAGGGTTCGACCGCTGCTTGCCTTGCCTCCATCCTGCGAGTAGCAGGCCACAACGTCGGCTTCATGCCCAAACCGCATCTCATCTCCTACACCGAACGGATCCAGGTCAACGGCGTGCCGATCAGCGAGCAGGATTTCGTGCGCGTGCTCGAGGACTTGAAGCCCGCTCTCGACGCCGTCGGGCTGGAGACCGGCCAGGCCACGGAGTTCGAGATCTTGACGGCGATGGCGATCGCCTATCTTGCCCCGCGAATCGACAGACTCGTGTGCGAGGTCGGGCTCGGTGGCCGCCTCGATGCCACTAACGCCCTCGACCTTGGGATTGCGCTGATCACCAATGTCGACCTCGATCATCAGAAGTACCTGGGCGACACGATCGAGAAGATCGCTCACGAGAAAGCAGCGATCATCAAGCCCGGCAATCAGGTGATCACCGGCTGCGAAGGCGTGGCCCTCGAGATCGTCGAGGAGCATGCAAGACAGGCGGGATCGTCGCTATGGCGCTTGGGCCGCGAGATCACCGTCTCGTCCACGCCGAAGGGCTGGGATGGACACGACCTCGACGTAAGCGTCGGAGGCCATGAATATTCGGAGCTGAGCCTCCCCCTTGTCGGCGATTACCAGCCCGCCAACGCCGCGCTGGCGGTTGCTGCCGCAGTCGCGCTTGGCGATGCGACTGACCACTCGGTGCGGGATGGCCTCGCGTCGACGCTCTGGCCGGGAAGGCTCCAGCTCGTGTCGACGAGACCTCGCGTGATTCTCGACGGCGGCCACAATCCGGCCGCGATGACCAAGTCTGGCGCCGCGCTTCGCCGCCTGATCGGAAAAGAACGCCTGGTCGCCGTCTTCGCGATGTTGAGCGAACGCGACCCGAATCAGCTCCTGGCGGCGTTGCGCAAGGTGGAGCCCGACGCCGCCGTCTTCACCGAGCCCGGCAGCGCGGGCGGGCACGCGATCCCGGCAGAGCAGCTGGCGAGCATCTATGGCTCTGGCGGTTCAGCCGCGACCCCCGCGTCAGCCGCGCTGGAGCGGGCAAAAGACCTCGCTGGGGCAGGTGGGAACGTCCTGGTTTGCGGTTCGCTTTATCTGGTCGGTGAGATCCTGGCCCAGACCCGGGAGATAGGCGGACGTTGAGGCCCGCGGTCTGGTAGTAATGAGCTTCGCATGCAATCTCCTGGCAGCCAAACCTACCATCGCGGAACTGACCGGATCCTCGGCGGCGTCTGCTCTGGGCTGGCGGAGGGCTTTCACGTCGAGGTGCTGTGGGTCCGGCTGGCCTTCGTAGTCCTCGCCTTCATCAACGGTGTGGGACTGCTGCTCTACGTCGTGCTATGGGTGGTGATGCCCGAGCCCGCCGGTTACCGGCCTCCCGGCCAGAACGCGTTCGGGTCGATGGGCGCGGACATCAAGAGGGCGTGGACTGACCTGAAAAACCAGTTTGGATCTGGTCCGGCCACACCTGCGGCCCCGGCCTCAACCGCAGGCGCTTCGCCTTCCGCACCAGGCGCGTCCCCTGCGGTCGCCACCGAGACCGCATTGCCACCCGCCGCCCGCCAGCCGGTCACGCACACCCCGACCTTCGTCTTCGGCGCGATCCTGATCGTGCTCGGGCTCGCCTTCCTGGCCGCCAACAGCGGCATCACATGGAACGTGATTCTGCCGGCCGCCCTGATCGCGCTCGGGATTGTTCTCCTCGTCAGGAATCTGGAGAAAAAGACCTGATCCACCAGCCGTGGCCTAGCGGCGGGTCAGCTGGCGCAGGTCGATCTTCCAGTCACGCTGAGGGGCGCGCATGAAACGCACGCAAAGGTAAGCGGAGCCGAGGATCATCGGCAGTAACAACACCAGGGCAACTATCACCCACAGACCGCCGGCGCTCAACGCCACGCCCGCGATCAGCACCACCGCGACCACCAAGCCGACCGAACCGGCCAGCAGCTCGGTCGCGGATCGGATCTGCACTGGCGGTTTGGCGCCGAGCGTGGGCGGCGCACCGGCAGGCCTGACCCTTGCACCCGCCGCCCAGGCGTAAATAATCAGGCTGACGCCGACCAGGCCCGTCAGGAGTGCGACATCCTCGGCCACCTGGCCCACCTGCGTGTCCGCGACACGGCCCGCGGCGACAAACGCGATCGCAACCAAAACCGCACCGATGACGAGCGCGAGCCATCGCACGCTACTGGTTGGCGGCGAGGATGGTCGCGCGGAGACGTCGCATCCCCCTTAGCCACCTGTCGTAGTCGGACGCTCGCCGGCCGAAATACTCTTCAACCTCCGGGTGCGGCAGTATGAGGAACCTCTCGTCGCGGAGGCCCTGCAGGACCGAGTCGGCGACCTGATCGGGCTCGAGCGCTGTGGCCGAGAGAAAGTCGAGGCCCCGCCTTCGTTCCATCGCCAACATGTCTGTCTTGACCCCCAGCGGGCAAAGGCAGGACACGTGGATTCCCTCGTCGCCATGGGCGATCGAGAGCCATTCGAAGAATGACAGCGCCGCCGCTTTGGTCACTCCGTACGGGGCCGCGAACATATGGTTGAGCAAGCCCGCGGCGGACACCGTCCCGACGATGTAACCCTCTTTGCGCGCAAGCATCGCGGGCAGCGCGTGCCGAGCGAAGTAGACGTGGGCCATCACGTTCACATCCCAGATGCGTTGCCAGTCCGAGTTGACGGCTTCGGGACCACCGCCCACCGCGATGCCTGCGTTCGAACACAAAATGTCGATACGTCCTTTGGCGACGTGGACTTTTTCCACCAGCTGCGCGACGTCGGCTTCATTCGACACGTCGCAGCGGATGGCCATGCCACCGATTTCGCGAGCCACGCTCCATGCATCGTCCGCATCGATGTCGACCACGACCACGATCTCGGCGCCGGCCGTGGCAAATTTGCGGGCAAGGGCGCGACCGATGCCTCGAGCTCCACCCGTCACGACCACAACGCGGTCAGCTACTTCCATGAATGGCAGCGCGAGTCTACGCCCCGACCGACCGTCCTTGGCTCCCCGGCGGTCCCGTCGCACGAGGCCACACGAGACGTGGTCGAGAGTGGGTTTAGAAATTTCGAGAAATAAAAGAAGAGGCTTGCTTCCGCAACCACCGATACCGCATAGAATCACTCCCCATGGTCGGTGGGGGCCTCGACTACAGCGCGCCATTTCAACGCGCCATTGAGCTGATCGGCAAGCGCTGGACTGGGGCGGTCGTCAAAGCCTTGATCCCGGCACCTGCTCGATTCAATCAGCTTCTTGCCGGTATCCCCGGCATCAGTGACCGCGTGCTCACCGAGCGTTTGCGCGAGCTCGAGACCGAAGGGCTTGTCGAGCGTCTCGTTGACCCGGGCCCACCGGTCAGAGTCAGCTATCGGCTCACAGCGCGAGGCAGGGCGCTCGAGCCGGTGCTCGCCGCGGTTGCGAGCTGGGCTGACAGCTGGCTGACGTCAGTCGAAGCCGCCGTCGGCTGAACGCCGCGGTGGTTCCCTAGCCTCCGCCACACGGCTGATAGGCTTTAGCGCAATGCCGATTGGCGATTTCCTGCGCCGGCGGCCTGAAGCCCAGACGTGCCTGGCTTGCGGGTCCCCACTACCTCACGGCGCTGTCTTCTGCCCGTCGTGCGGCGTGCGTGCCGACGACCCTCAGGCGGAGCCGCTGCACATCGTCGACAGGACCACGGGCCTCTTCAACGATCGATTCGTCCGCCCCGTGCTCGAGGACGAGCTGGCGCGGGCTCATCGCTATCAGCGGAATCTCGGTGTGCTGCTGGTCGAGGCTGATGGCAGCGGCTCGCCCGAGGAGTCGCTGAAGATGATGGCCGCCGCCCTGGCCGGCACCGTGCGCGACGTTGATACGCCTGGCGTCTTGGGCCGAACCCCGCCACAGTTGCTCGCCATCCTGCCCGACACCGACGTCGCCGGCACAGCCCACGCTGCCAACCGCGTGCTGTCGGCTGTCAACGAGGCCTTGAAGCTGCACGGGGGCCACGCGGCGGTCGGTCTGGTCTGCGTGCGGCCTGGCCAGCGTGTTCGAGCCGGCGCTGTGATCGAGAGCGCGAGCCGATCGTTGCGCTCTGGCAGGCCGGAGATGATGGGCAAGCCGGCCTGAACGTCGAGGTCTATCTCGCCCGCCATGGCGAAACCGAATGGAGCCTCAGCGGCCGGCACACTGGAAAGACCGATCTGCCGCTGACGCCTCAGGGTGCGGTGAATGCGGCGCGCTTGAAGGGTCCTCTACAGGAGATTCACTTCGATGTCGTGTTCTCGAGCCCTTTGCGGCGCGCCAGGCGCACCGCCGAGCTCGCCGGGTTTCCAAACCCGCGGGTCACCGAGCTCCTGCGCGAGGTCGACTACGGCGAGTACGAGGGCCTCACCACCAAAGAGATTCGCGAATCGCGGCCGGGTTGGGAGCTCTACAAAGACGGGAGTCCAGACGGCGAAACACCCGCGCAGATCTACGCGCGGGCGATCGACTTCATCGACCTGGCTTCGACGGCCGGTGGCCGGGTTCTGGCGTTCTCGCACGGCCACTTCCTTCGTGCCGTCGCCATAGCTTGGATGCGACTCGATGTCAAAGCTGCAGCGACCCTGGACCTCGATGTCGCCACGCTCAGCCTATTACGGGATGACGCGCTCGACCGCCTCCTCGCGATGTGGAACTGCCGTCCCTTATCCCTTTAGCCACCCGCGGGGCTCAGGCCTTGCGCCGCAAGCTCCATTCTCGGCTTCTAACCCCAGGCAAGCCCGCGTAGACAAGGTAAGCAGAAGTCTCGACCTCCGCGTGATAGGTGTGCCGCTCGCCCGGATTGATGAGAAGCATCTCTCCCGCGCCGACCTCTCCGTGGCTGGTCCCATCGTCGAAATGGAGGTGCCCCACCGTGACGATCAGCGCAACGGGGATGGCGTTGCGATGCTCCGGCACGTTCTGCCCCGGCTCCAGCCGCAGGCCGACCACGCGCATCGATCCGCAGTCAGCGATCTGCTCGAAGCCGAGGGCACGCCGCGATCCTTCAGGGTCTTGCGCTGTCACTCTCGCCGAATATCATGCCCGCCTGGCGCCGGAAAGCCTCACCATCGAAACCTGTGGTGATCAACCGGCTCACTGGTGTTGATGGCGCTCGAGGAGCGCGCGGGCTCGTGGTGGTGATCGATGTGCTTCGTTCTTTCACGGTTAGCGCATACGCGCTTGCCGGCGGAGCGCGCGAATGCCTTCTGGTGGCCACCACCGCCGAGGCTCGAGCTCTTCACAAGAAGATCCGCGGCTCGCTCATCTGTGCAGAGGAGGATGCCCTGCCGGTGCCAGGCATACCTATCAGCAACTCGCCGACTCAGATCAAGGCGGCGGACCTCAAGGATCGCGTCCTCATCCAGCGATCAAGCGCCGGCACCACCGTGATGTCCGCGGTGCGATCGGCAGACCAGCTTTACGCCGCGAGTCTTGTGGTTGCGAGGGCAACCGCCCGAGCTTGCCTGGCGGGGCAGCCGCCGGCGGTGACTTTGATCGCTTCCGCCGACCACCCCGAAGACCATGCCTGCGCCTCGTACATTGAGGGCCTGCTCCGTGGAGAGGAGCCGGACCCCGTGGCCCTCCTGCAACCCCTGCGTGAAAGCGCTCGATTCGCGCGAGCGTTGAGCGGGACGTGGCCGGGATTCCCGCCCACAGACCTCGACCTGGCGCTTGTACCCGACCGGTTCGACTTTGCCATGCCGGCGCAACGCCATGACAACTATCTGCGGTTGACGGCATCGGTTGCCGGCGACCGGAACGGCTAAGATTCGGGCAGGGCACCAAGGGAATCCGGTGCGAAACCGGAGCTGTCGCGCAACTGTGAGCGGGGAGCCTCCGTCCGACAAACGCCACTGAGGTGCAAGCCTCGGGAAGGCAGATGGGGGCGGCGAGCCGCAAGCCAGGAGACCTGAACGCCCGCAACGGCAACCCGTCCGCGCGCAACGGCACGGAAGCTCCTGGCGGTCGGCTTTCAGCAGCGCGTTCGGGAAGGCTTGACCGCCTGGAGGAAAAATCGTGCGTAAGTACCTCTTGTGGGCCAGCGCGACTCTGGCTCTACTCATCGCCGCGTGCGGCAGCTCGTCGCCGACGAGCCAAGCGAGTCCCACCAGCTCATGTATCAACGCGAGCGCGGTCCACCATGCATACGTGGTCGTCGAGCACCTGGCCGGCACCATCGTCCAAAGATGCGTCGGTTTTTCTGGCGCCACGATCGACGGCGAGACTCTGATGAAGCAGTCGGGACTCGAATACCAGGCGCAGACGTTCAGCGGCCTCGGCAAGGCGGTGTGCCAGCTCGACAACGAACCCGCGCAGTTCAACACGTGCTTCCCGCAGAACCAGCCCTACTGGTCGGCCTTCGTCGAGACAGGTGGTGCATGGACGAGCCTTCCGAGCACCTATACGAAGGCCAACCTTCACGACCACGACGCTCTTGGCTGGAACTATGTCCCGGCAACTGTGACGTCTCCCAGCCCACCGCCGCTGGCCACGCCGAGCACGTAATTGAACGCGAGGGCGGTGGCGGCCTGGTCCGCCACCTGCATCTTCATCGTCCTGTCGACGACCAACCCGGCTTACAAAGCCGCGGTGCTGGTGGCGGCGGTGGCAGCGCTCGCCACCGGCGTCGGTCTTCGCCGGATGCGGGGCGTGCTCACTGGCGTCGTGCTGATCGCCGCCTTCGCGGTTTTGCTCAACTTCGTCTCCGCGCACCTGGGTGCGACCGTGTTGTTCTCGCTCCCCGACCAGATCCCGGCCCTCGGCGGTCCGTACACCCTCGAGGCTCTGGCGTTCGGCGCGACTGGCGGGCTAACCATCGCCGCCGCAATCCTCGCCGCGGCGCCTTTCTCGTTGCTCCTCGCGTCGCACGAGGTCATGGATGCGCTGCCGGCCTCGCTCTCGCGGACCGGCGCCGCCATCGCCGCCTCGTTGAACCTGGTGCCGGCGGTAGCAGCGTCCTTTGTCCAGGTCACCGAGGCTCAGCGGTTGCGTGGGTGGCGACCGCGCGGCCCGAAGTCGTGGTCGGAGATCGTGGTCCCGGTGGTCCTGACCAGCGTTGAAGGTTCGATTCAGCTGGCGGAGTCGATGGAGGCGCGGGGTTACGGCTCGGGTCCACGCACTTCGGTCAAGCCGCGCCGCATACAGCTCGACGATTGGTTGCTGATCGGAGCCTCCGGCGCAGCCTTCGCGATCTTCCTCATCTCGCAGGCGACGGGCTGGGCAGCTCCCTGGTACGCGTACCCGAGCTTGACGCCGCCCGCCATCGATGCCACTCCGCTCGTTGCCTGCTTGCTCCTCTTCGCACCGGTGCTGATTTGGCGGTCGCGAAGCTAACCCACCTCACCTACGCGTACCCGGGCGCGCGAGAGCCTGCGCTACATGACGCGAGCCTGGAGATACGGGAAGGATTGACTGTGGTTGCCGGTCCGTCCGGAGGCGGCAAGTCGACGCTGCTGCGCGTCTTCAACGGGCTCGTGCCGCATTTCCACGGCGGCCGCATATCCGGTAACGCAACGGTGGGAGGGCTGGACATCATCGCGACCCCCACCAGGGATCTGGCGCGGCACGTTGGCTTCGTTTTCCAGGACCCCGAGCTGCAGACCGTCTACAACATGGTCGATCGCGAGATAGCCTTCGGCCTCGAGAACCTCGCTCTCCCGCAGCGCGAGATGGCGAGTCGCATCGAAGAGGCCCTCCACGCGGCGGAGGCACTCCATCTTCTCGGCCGCACGGTGCGAACGTTGAGCGGCGGCGAGAGGCAGCGGGTTGCGCTGGCCTCGGCGCTTGCGATGCGCCCGCGGCTGGTGCTGCTGGACGAGCCCACCTCTCTGCTCGACCCGGAAGGCGCCGGGTCCGTTCTCTCTGCCCTGATGGGCATGGTCGAGCGCGGGACGCACGCAGTGGTTTCGGAGCACCGGCTGGAACCCATCCTGCCTCGTGCGCAAGCAATGCTCCACCTGGAAGGTGGCGTTGTGGTCGAGGTCGACCCGAAGACCTGGTCGGCTCAACCACCGGCACCGCCGATTGCGCGCCAGTCAGCGATTGGAGCCGAGGCATGGTCGCTCGCCAAAGTCTGCGCTGGATTCGGTAGTCACGTGGTCCTCGACGGGGTCGACCTGGCGGGCGCCGCGGGCGAGGTGGTCGCGCTCAGCGGGCCAAACGGCGGCGGCAAGACGACACTGCTCCGCCTCATCGCCGGCACTCTCGCCCCGCTCTCTGGCGCCGTCGGCCGCCGCCCAGGCCGCATCGCGTACCTCCCGCAAAACCCGGCAGCGCTTCTGCATCGCCCGACTGTGCGTTCCGAGGTGACCTTCACGATCGTTCGCGCAGGAGAGCGCGAATCGCCTGAGGCGATTCTTGAAGCGCTCGGGTTGATGTCGGTGGCGGACCGATATCCACGCGACCTGTCATCCGGCGAGCGCCAGCGAGCCGCCCTGGCTGCAGTCCTGCCGGGGGCACCCTCTGTCGTTCTTCTGGATGAGCCCACACGTGGCATGGATTCGGGCGCCCGCGCCAGGTTGGTGAGTCTCGTCGCCGGCCTTCGCGACCGCGGCGCAGCGGTGGTGCTGGCAACACACGACGCGGAGCTCAGGTCGGCGCTGGCGGATCGGACCGTGAACGTGGGAGGCGGCCGCGCCCTCGAGCAGCCGCGAGAGGCGGTCCTGTTATGAGCACGGGCATGAAGAGAGCGCTGCCGGTCGGCGTGGTGTCGTTGGTCGGCGTGTTTCTTTTTCTCTGGCCGTTCCTCGGCAGCGGCCTCCCAGCGGACACTCCCGCCTGGACCCTCGCGCTCGCCTGTGTCGGCGGCTTGTTCCTGGTCGAGGCCGGGGCCCGCCAGCTGGACTCGCGCGCTGTCGCCTTGCTGGCGGCGATCGCAGCTATTGACACCGCCCTGCGGCTGGCGGTGATCGAAGGCATCGGCGGCTTCAGCCCCATCTTCTTCTTGGTGCTGTGCGCGGGCTACGTGTTCGGAACCTCATTCGGTTTCCTGGCCGGGGCCTTGTCGATGCTCGTGTCAGCCTTGGCGGGAGGAGGCGTCGGACCGTGGGTCCCCTACCAGATCTTCGCGGTGGGTTGGGTGGGAGTCGCGGCCGGACTGGTCGGGCACTGGAGCCGGCGCGGGCGGGTGCCCGGGTGGCGCGACGTGCTGGCCTTGGCCGGCGTGGGTGCGGTCATGGGATTCGTGGTCGGCGCCCTTCTCGACATCACCGACTGGGTGCCTGTGTACCGCGGCAATCCATCGCTGGGCTGGCTGCCTGGCATGGACGCCGGCACGTCACTCCTGCATTTCGGCCGCTTTTACCTGCTCACGTCGCTCGCGTACGACACGTTCCGCGCGGTGGGCAACGTGGTGATGGTCATCGCGCTTGGATTGCCCGTGCTTGGAGCGTTGAGTCGCTTGCGCGCCCGACTGACCTTCGAGGTAATCCCTTTGTCCGGTGATCTTCAACCAGCTCCGGCGGCGGCCGCAAAGCCAACGCCCTAGGTCAGAACGCTCTTCGTCTCGAGCTGCTGCCTGAGAACAGCCTCACGATCAGCAGGAGAAGGGCGGCGCCGATGACGCCGACGATCGTGTCGCCGAAGCGGCCGAGGCCGCGACCCGATGCCAGATGACTGGCCAGGAAGCCCGCGACGAGTCCGACCAGACCCAGATCAGGATCGTGTCGAGGTCAAGGTGGATGGGTTGATCGTGATAACCATGCGAAACCCCCCTTTCAGGGACAACGCGCAGCCGCAACGTTCTCCTGCCCGGGCTCAGGCCAGCTTGCCGGCCAGCTCTCCCAGGGCGGCTCCCAGCACACGGTTGAAGGCGGGGAACGGGTGGATCACATCGGATAGTGCGCGAAGCGGAGTTCCGACTTTCACAGCGAGGACCAGCTCGCCCAGGATCTCGCCGGCCCTCGGGCTGGCCAGGGTGGCGCCGACGAGCACCCCTCGGCGCCGATCCGCGACGAGCTTCAGCATCCCGCCCTGAAAGTCGTGGATGTAGCCGCGAGCACTCTCACCCGGGTCGGTGAACGCGGTCTCGACGTCGATCCCCTGCCCACGCGCGGCGGCTTCAGACAGGCCGACGGAGGCGACCTCCGGGTCGGTGAACGTCACACGCGGAACTGCCGAATGGTCGGCGAGAGCCTCCTCGCCGCGAAGGCGCCGGGCGACCACCTGCCCGTGGTAGTACGCCAGGTGGGTGAAGCCTCCGATCCCCGTGACATCGCCGGCGCCGTAGATGCCGGGAGCCGCTTCCAGCGTCGCCGGGTCGACCTTCAGCCAACCCCGCTCGGTGCGCGCCAGGCCGATGGCCTCCCACGCTTCGAAGTTGGCCCGGCGGCCGGTGGCGACGAGCAGGCGCTCGGCCGTCACGCGCGCGCCGGACTTCATCTTGAGAACCACGCCCGCGTCACCTTTCTCGACGCCCACGCATGGGTCGGCCGCGATCAGCTCGATGCCGTCGGCTTCGAGGTGCGGTTTCAACGCTGCTCCAGCCTCCGGCTCTTCCAGCCCGAGGAGTCGGGGCCCCGCCTCGATGATCGTCACCTTCGAGCCGAAGCGGGCAAACGCCTGGCCGAGCTCAAGCCCGATGGCGCCGCCACCGAGGACCGCGAGCGAGATCGGCAGCTCGCGGGGCAATGTCGCCTGCCGGTTCGTCCAGTACTCCGTGGCGTCGAGTCCGGGAATGGGAGGAATCGACGCGGTGCTGCCGTTGGCGACCACCAATGCGCGACGCGCGACGTAACGCTCGCCGCCGACCTCTGCGGTTTTCGGGTCGATCAGCTTCCCATCGCCGCGCACAAGCGTGGCCCCCGTTGATTGGAGGGCCGCTGCCGGTCGCGTGTCGTCCAGGTCACGCGCCATCCACAGGACGCGCTTTGAGATTTTCGGGAAGTCGAGCTCCCACTCCACCCGGGAAGCCGCCAAGGTGCGCGCACGCTCGGCCTCCTTGAGCGTCTCGCCGGATCGCAGCAGCGTCTTTGAAGGGATGCAGCCCCAATACGGGCATTCCCCGCCCACCAGCTCCCGCTCGATCACCACCAGCGTCAGCCCGCTCCCTTCCAGCCCGCCCGCGATCGCCTCGCCGGCCACCCCACCGCCCAAACACACGACGTCAAATTCCTGCGGCAACCTCTCCACCTCCAGCGTCGCTCGCGCGCCGCAACGATTCCAGAAGCGACTTGGCAGTAAAAGTCCCCAGGTAGCGGTCGCCATCGAAAACCGCCGCGGCCTCAGTGGGACTTGCCACCGCGGCAGCGAACGCCTCGCTCAGGGTGCTTGACGGCGGGACTCGCGGCTCAACCGCCTGCGGTCCTGAGGCGGGATGCTCCAACGTTTCCACTTCGATCTGCTTCACCGACATCCGGCGAACCAGACGCTCGCGACCAAGGAACTCCGCAACGTATTCACTGGCCGGCCGGGTGAGGATCGCCTCAGGCGTGTCGTACTGGGCGATCCTAGCCTGCATCTGCAACAGGCAGATCCGGTCGCCCACCATCACCGCCTCGTCGATGTCGTGTGTGACGAACACGACGGTCTTGCGCATCGAACGCTGGATGCGGATGAACTCCTGCTGCAAGCGTTCGCGCGTGATGCGGTCGACAGCCCCGAACGGCTCGTCCATCAAAAGTATCGGCGGGTCGGCTCCGAGGGCGCGCGCGAAGCCGACGCGCTGGCGCTGGCCCCCCGAGAGCTGGTGCGGATACCGGTCGCGATACTCGCGCGGGTCGAGCCCGACCAGCTCCAAGAGCTCCTCCACGCGCGCTTTGATCCGCGCCCTGTTCCAGTCCCAGAGGCGCGGCACGGTGCCGACGTTGTCGCCGACCGTCATGTGCGGAAAGAGGCCGGTGTTCTGGATGACATAACCCATCCTCAGCCGGAGCTTCGGCGGGTCGACGCCGCTGGTGTCCTCGCCATCGATCAGGATCCGCCCGCTGTCGGGGGCGATCAGCCGGTTGATCATCCGCAGCGTCGTCGTCTTGCCGCAGCCGGACGGGCCGATCAAAACACATGTCTCGCCACCTGGGATATCAAGCGTCAGGTCCCTCACCGCGTTCGACCCGCGGGCGAACTCCTTGTTTACGTTCTCCAACCGGATCACGGGCTCGTTTACCGTAATCGAATGCCGACTGGCATATTCCTCACCTACGACCCCTGGGTCAACTGGGGCTGGCTCTTCGGCCACATCCCACTGTTTGAGGATGCGCTGCAGCAGCACCTCACCCTCACCGCGATCGCAATCCTCGGCGGCCTTGTGCTCTCCCTGCCGCTTGGTGTCGCCGCCCACCGCTGGCGCTTGTTCCGTAGCCCGGTCCTGGCAGTGTCCGAAATCTTCTACACGATCCCATCGCTTGCCTTGTTCGCGCTTCTGATCCCTTACACCGGGCTGACGGTGGTCACCGCCGAGATCGGCCTTATCGGCTATTCGGTGCTGATCCTGGTCCGCAACGTAATGGTCGGCCTCGAAGCGGTGCCGCCGGACGTGATCGACGCCGCAGATGGCATGGGCTACCGTCCGCTGGCAAGGCTGCTGCGAATCGAGCTGCCGCTGGCGCTGCCGGCCATCATCGCCGGCGTCCGCATCGCCACGGTGACGACGATCGGCCTCGTGACCGTCACCGCGCTCATCGGGCTCGGCGGCCTGGGCCAGCTCATCCTGCAAGGCTTCATCGAGAACTTCCACACGCCGCTGGTGGTCGCGACAGTGCTTTCGATAGTCCTGGCCCTCGTCGCTGACCTGTCGCTTGCCGGCCTTCAGCGGGTGGTCGTGCCCTGGGCGCGCAACGCGTAGCCATGGCATTCATTGGCAGCGTGTGGCGGTGGTTTTCTGATCCGGCTCACTGGAGTGGCGCCGACGGCATCCCGCAGCGCCTTGTCGAGCATGTCCAGCTCTCGGCCGAGTCAGTCGCGATCGGCGCGCTCATCGCACTACCGATCGGGGTCGTGCTCGGACACTTCGGCCGGTTCGGCAACTTGGCGATCAACATCTCCAACGTCGGCCGGGCCCTGCCATCTTTCGGAATCCTCGTCCTCGCGTTCCAGGTCTTTGGCCTTGGCGACTTTCCTATCGTGTTCTCGCTCACCGCGCTCGCCATTCCGCCGATGCTCACCAACAGTTATGTCGCCCTGCGCGAGGTCGACCCCGACGTCAAGGATGCGGCGCGCGGAATGGGCTACCGCCAGCTCACGCAGGTGCTCAGGGTCGAGTTACCCCTGGCGGTACCGCTGGTCATGGCCGGAGTGCGCACCTCGGCGGTCCAGGTGGTGGCGACCGCGACTCTGGCCGCCCTGATCTCCGGTGGAGGTTTCGGACGCTACATCATCGATGGCCTCGCCCAGCAGGACTTCACCAAACTCTTCGCCGGCGCCCTCCTGGTCGCGCTGCTGGCCATGGCCACCGAGCTCTCCCTGGCTGGGCTGGAACGGCTGCTGGTGCCTCGAGGAATACGTCTTCTGCGGGCTCCTGTCCTCGCGCCAGCCACCACCACCAAGGCCGCATAGTGGAAGATTCAGGTCGGAATCGGGGTTGGATTCGAGTAATCGGCCAGCGCCAAGGAGGGACTCAATGATCCGAAACTTCACGTCGCGGTGGTTCGTAGCGATCCTTGCCGCGTTCGTGGTTGTGGCCACGGCCTGCGGAGGTTCGACCCCAGGCACGACGTCCAAAGGCACGCTTACAGTGGCCGGCTTCAACTTCCCGGAGAGCAGCATCCTGGCCAACATCTACGGTCAGGCGCTCGCGCACGACGGCTACACCATCAACTACAAGCTGCTTCTCGGCCCGCGGCCGATCGTCGCCGCGGCCATCAAGGCCGGCTCGATCGACATGTACCCGGGCTATGCGGCCAGCGAGCTCGAGTACTACAACAACAGCGCGGGCGAGGCTACCAGTGACCCCACCGCGACCACCGCGAAGCTCAACACTCACCTGCAGCCGCTCGGGCTGGTCGCGCTGACGCCGGCCGCAGCGGTCGATGCGAACGCCTTCGCGGTGCCCCAGGCGATCGCCACCCAGTACAACCTGACCAAGCTTTCTGACATAACTCCGGCAATCGCGAGCCGGCTCGTGTTTGGCGCTGGGCCGGAGTGCCCAACTTATAAGTTCTGCCTCCCCGGGCTGGCGGCGGTCTACGGCCTCCACTTCAAAGCCGTCAAGACGCTCGACACCGACGGACCGCTCACCCGGGCCGCGTTCAAGAACGGCAGCATCCAGATTGGCCTGGTGTTCACCACGGACGCCGACCTCAAGGGCCTCGGCCTGGTTGTCCTCGACGACGATAAGCACATGACCGCCGCCGACAACGTGGTCCCCATCATTCGCCAGGCGGCGGCCACCCCCGAGGTCACATCCGTCCTGAACAGCATCGACGGCAAGCTGACGACCGCAGACCTGATCTCGATGGTCGACCAGGTGGCGAACCAGCATCTGGACGCCGCCGCCGTCGCCACGACGTGGCTGCAACAGCACAACTACTCGAGCTAGGCGACAGACTCCTTCTTAGCCAGCTGTCGCTCGAGACCGACAGCATTCGCCGCCGCGCCTGCCACCAGCAGGCCGGCGGCGATCAACATTCCTGTCCTGAACGCATCCCCAGATGCATTCCTGGCCTGCGCTGCCACGTCGTTGGGAGCTGAGGCGGCAGGTGTGTTAAGCGGACTTACCTCGGCCCTCAGCGCCGTCGAAGACGGATCGATGCCGGGGATTCGCGACGCCAGCGAGGAATAGAAGACGGCGCTCACGGCGACGAAGATCACGGCACCTGCGAGCTGTGGTCCGATGCGAGAGATGGCGTTGTTGATCGATGACGCCAGGCCGGCGTTGTCGACGGGGACCGAGGCCATGAGCGCGGCGGTCAGGGGCGCCACCAGGATGCCGAGGCCGAGGCCGAAGATGATCGACGCCGGCAGGAAGTCGATCAGGTATGCGCCAGGAGGAATGAAACTGCTGGGAGCGTCGGGCCGCAGCTTCCAAGCGGTGCTCGTCGGGGGAATGCGCGCGTAGAGCAAGACGCCGGCCGCCATGACCAACGGCCCGACGATCAGGAAGAGACGTGGACCGTAACGGCCCGCGAGCGTGCCGAACCGCGGCGACAGGACCGCCAGCAGCACGGTGCCAGGGACGCCGACCAGGCCTGCCGCTGTGGCGGTGTAGCCGAGGGTGCCCTGTATATAGAGCGCCGAGACGTAGCCCACCGTGTAGAGAGCCCCGTAGATCAGCAGCGTCGAGATGTTGATGGTCGAAAACGAGCGGGATTTGAAAAGGCTCAGTGGAATCAGCGGGTTGCGCCGGCGGGCCATCAGGAATGGCAGAGCGGTGGTGGCGAGCGTGCCGATTGCGATCACCACGTAGGCGACCGGATCCCTCCACTCCCGCTGTTGCCCGTAAACGGTGCCGAACGCGAGGCCGCCCACCGCGAGGCCGACGACGATCGCTCCCAACCAGTCGAAGCCCGCAGGCGGCGCGTCGGACCGGCTCTCCGGCACATGCCGCCAGGTGGCGTAAAGGGCGAGCGCCACGATCGGGACGTTGATCAGAAAGGCCGCCCTCCACGAGATGGTGTCGACCAGGATGCCGCCGATGGCTGGGCCCAGCAGCGTCGTGCCGGACGAAGCGCCAGACCATATCCCGAATGCGCGGCCTCGCAGAGGACCGTCGAATCCCGCGGTGATCAGGGCCAGCGAACCGGGTACCAGGAACGCACCCGCAACGCCCTGCAGGACGCGCAGAACAATTAGCGTCTCGAGGTTTGGGGCCAGACCGCACAGGGCGGACATGAGGCCGAAACCCGCGAGGCCGAGCATGAACATGCGGCGCCGGCCATAGGCGTCGGTGAGTGCGCCGGCGAGGATGAGCAACGTGCTCAGGGACAGCAGGTAGCCGGTGTAGACGTAGGTCTGCCCCTCGAGCACGCCGACCAGCGAATGAGGAAGGTCGCGGCCGATCCGCGGTAGGGCGACGTTCACGATCGTCGAATCGAGAAAGACGGTCGCCGAGGCCAGCACTGTGGCCACCAGCGTCCATCGCTGCGCGCGATTCATTTCGATGTACGTTAGCGCTGTGCCGAAGGGCGAACGGCTGGCTGACCTCGAAGCTGCGCGCCAGCGGTGGGAGGCGGCGTTCGCCGAGGTCCCCGACGAGGCGCTTGCGTATCTCAAGCCAGGCGACGACTACGCGCTGGGCGGCTTGCAGGTGCACGTCAACTGGGTCCTCGTCCATTACCGCCGGGTCCTCGACGGCCTTGTCGATCGCGGATTCACCCCGCTGCCTCCGCTGGATCCGCCTGGCGAGAACGCCGAGTTCAATAAGCGGGCCAAGGCCGGCCTCGACCGTGACAGCCGGCGCCTAGCGCTGGCGGACATGGCTTCGGTGCACAAGGCTGTGGTCGAGACTGCGAACCAGGTCCCCGACGAAAGCTGGTCGCGCAAAACGCCTGTCACGTATGGGGTGGGCCAGGACCCCTATCCGACCAGCCCCGATGACGTGATCGGCTGGCTGGCCGACCACTACCGAGAGCACGTCCAGCAGTGCCCGGAGCTGGTGGCTGATTGGCGGAAGACTCTTTAACGCGCGCTTAAGGCAGGCGGTTTACCCAAGCCGGCGTCCCGTACTTCTCCTCCACCAGGCCCTGTGCAGCGGCGATCTCCTGGCTCGAAAGCTCGCTCCTACGCACGCTGAAATCCTGGGCGAAGAATCTCTCCAGGTGAAGCGTCGTCTCGGCGCAGCTCAGTGATGTAAACCACGAAAGGGGCGAGACGGGTTTCTCAGCACTCCGCACTCCACGCTCTGAAACACGGTCACGGCCGATCCGGATCAATCGCGGCAGCAGCTCGACTTCCATGGCGTGGGCGATCGTCGTGTGATGGAGGACAAATCCCCGGCGCCGTGCCTGCGCCGCCCCGGCAATCTTGCCTCGCGGCGAGATGATGTCGTTGATCTCCCGATAGCTCGCGGGCACATCGAGCGCGATGAACGCGCGCACCGCCCAAGCGTCGAGCGCCGCATACGACTGACGAAAGCTCAAGCCCGCGACCGCCTCTCCAGGAAGGTACATCGAGTAAGTGATCGTTCGTCCGGGCTCGCAGAGCATGGTGCCGCCGCCGCTGATGCGCCTGGTCACCGAGAACCCCAACCGCCGCGCGGCAGGCACGTCCACTTCGTTCGACACTGATTGATGGGACCCGATGACGAGCGCCGACTCGGTCCACTCCCAGAAACGGATCGCCGGACGCCGCACCCCATCGATGACGCGTCCGAGAAGCACCTCGTCCAGCGCCATGTGCATGTGGGCGCTGTGGGGTGAGGCGGGAATCAGATCCCAATGCAGGTCTGTCAGGTGGTCATCAGGCACGGCTCTGCCAGTATTCCCGATGCAGTGACGCGTAGGTCGGACAAAGCTCCCGCGCCTCAGTCACGCACGGCGTCGAGCCGCGGCCAGCCGTACGACACCTCCTCAAGGGTCACCGAACCAATGGTGATCGGCTGGGTCCGGACATAGACCCCGCCGAGCCGCTCGTAGAAATCACGTGCCTGACGGTTGTCCCGCAGCACCCAGATGATCATGTCCTCCAGGCCCATCTCTCGCAAGCCTGCAACCACCGCTCTAACCAGCTCGCGACCGTAACCTCGCCTTTGCGATGACTCCAGTAGATAGATGGCATAGAGCTCCCCCGTGTAGCCCGTCTCGCCCGCCCGCTCGCGGCCGCCGGACGCGAAGCCGACGACATCGCCTCGGGCACCGCCCTCTTGGACGACATAGACGCGGCTCGACTTCTCGGTGATGAAGCGCCGCCATCGATCCGCATAGGCAACCTCAGTCAGCGAATCCAGAAAGTCAGCAGGCAGGAGCGATCGGTATGTCGACCGCCAGCTGTCGACATGGACGCGGGCGATCGCCTGGGCATCGTTGACGTCGGCGGCTCGAATCATCTGGCGACAATCTATCGCCGAGCCCCGGCTTAAGCTGTCGTCGGTCGGCGATGGAACCTGACGACGAGCCACAGTCGCATTCGAGCACCTCGCGATTGCGGCGCGCAGTGACTCTTGGCGCGTTGTCCGTTCTCGTGCTGGCTCTCGCCGGTCTCAGCTATCTGCATCCAGGCTGGACCATCGGGCCGGCGGGCGCGCAGGCGAACACTTCGAGCGTCGCGGGGTCGCGCCAACTCACCGCCGTTGACTTCGTGACGCCTTCAATCGGCTGGGTGGTGGTGGATGGCCAGTCACAGGACTTCGCGGTGCTTCATACCTCCGACGCCGGGCAGACCTGGGTTCGCCAGCTCACCGCCGCAGGCGAAACAACGAGCGAGTACCTGCATTTCTTCGACGCATCGAGCGGGGTGGTTGCAGTTCTCGGCACGCAAGCCGCCATTTACCGCACACGCAACGGGGGCAGGACCTGGGCCCGCCAGCCGATGACAGCCAACGGCGCGAAGGTGCTGTCGGCCGACTTCATCGACGCCGACCACGGCTGGCTGCTCACCCAGGCATCCACCGAGGGCGAGGCTCTCTTGCGCACAGGCGATGGCGGAAGGACCTGGGTTGGGCTCGGAAATCCTGTCGCCTATTCAGACTGGGCGTACCGCGTCCTCTTCTCGGACCGCACCAATGGCTGGCTGTACAGCCAGTCGGCATCCCCATACGCCTACCAAAGCCAGAACGGCGGCGTGACCTGGCAGCGTGTCGCTTTGCCCGTGCCGCAGGACGGTTGGCCCAGCTCAGACGGTGCAGGCGTCTCGGTGGAGGCTCGCCCAACCAAGGGAGCCGGGGTCAGCGTCACGGTTGTAATCGGCCAAATTGAGACTCTTCCGACGCCCACAGGCTCGAACCCGCGATTCGCCCCTCAGCCGGCAAACCAGTTTCAGCTGAGCTCCGTCGACGGCGGCCGTTCATGGAAGGCCATCTCGATGCCCGCCGGTCACGGCGCCATCGCCTACTTCGACGCGCTCAACTGGTTGTGGATCGGCTCTGGTGTCCAGGCGAAGAGCTCTGATGCGGGCAGCACATGGTCTCCCATTCGGAGCCTGCTGGTGCCGGCACCTCTGCCTGAATCGGTTCAAGTCATCGATGCGACGCATATTTGGTTTGGAGCTATGGCCGGCCCCCGGCCGCTCGTCGAGGGAACCGACGACGGCGGCGTGAGCTGGAGCATGTTCCTCCTCCCGCCTACGGCCGGCTAGCTCGGCCAATGTCTTATGACATGGACGCGAGTGCCTCCGGTGCTCGTCACGGGAGCGACCGGCCGGGTGGGGCGCGCCGTCGTCGGCCTATTGATAGACACGGGCGTGCCGGTCGGCGCCCTCACGCATCGCTCCGAGGTGGCGGCGACACTGCCAGCGGGCGTCGAGGTCGTCGCCGGCGACCTCACCGTGCCGGCGTTCATCACCTCAACGGTGTTCGACATCCTCGCATCGGCGCCGCGATCGTTTCGCCGGCTCCAGGGCCGGCATGAGCGGTCTCCAACCGCAGCACCCGCCCGTCAGAGGAGCAGGCGACACCGAGGCGGGGTAATCTCTGCGCCGTGATCGCGCGTACGATCCCACGACTGTCGCGTAAACCACCTGGGCCGCGAATCGCCATGTCGCCTTCTTCGTGGGGCATAAGCGATGTTCCCGGCTGGGGCCATCAACTCGATGTCGAGCGCGTGCTTTCGGAGGCCGCCGCCGTCGGCGAAGGTGCGATCGAAGCCGGTCCGCCGGGATTTCTGCCCGACCGCAGCGACCTCGCCAAGCCAATGCTCAAGCGCCACCGCCTTCGTGTCGTCGCCGGACCCGCGCAAGCGATCCTGCATCACCACGACATCGGTGGTCCAGAGCTCGCGTTTCTCGACGGCCACGCCAGCTGGCTCGCTGCGCTCGGGGCTGAGACTTTGGTGCTGTCCGCTGTCCCGCCGCGTGACGCGGGCGAGAAGCACGGCATAGTGCTATCGAGCATGGGCTGGGCCCATCTCCTGCACCTGATCGGGTCGGTGCAGCATGTTTGCTCGCGACATAAGCTGCGGCTGGCGGTGCAGCCTCGCTACGGCAGCATGATCCAAGGGCCCGCGGACATCGAGCGGCTGCTCGTGGGAACCGAAGCGGCTCTTTGCATCGACGTCGGGCAGCTGGTGCTGGTGGGCGCCGACCCGGTGGAGGTTCTGGAGCTCGCGGCAGGACGCATCCAGCACGTCCATTTGAACGACATCGACGAAAAGCTCGCCGTCCGGGTGCGAGATTTCGGGCTCGATTACGGGGAGGCGGTGTCGAAGGACTTGTTCAAGCCGCTGGGAACCGGAGACGCCAGCGTGGACCGCGTCGTCGAGACCCTCCGCAAAACCGGCTACCGAGGGTGGTACACGCTCGAGCAGGACACGAGGCTGCCCTCCGCCGACGACCGGCCGCTGGGAATGATCAGTCGCTCCCTGCAGCACCTTCGGGAGCTGCTTGGCACCCCGGTGACCGCCTAGATCCTCCGGTCGCTTGCGGCCCAGTATGGCTCCCTGATCTTTCGCTTCAGCAGCTTGCCGGCCGCGTCACGAGGCAGGTCTTCGACAAAATCGATCGACCTCGGCTTCTTGTAGCCCGCGATCCGCGCCGCGGCGAAGCCGATGAGCTCGTCAGCGGAGGCGCTGGATCCTGGTCGGAGCTGCACCACCGCTTTCACCGATTCACCCCAATGATCGTCGGGCACTCCGATTACCGCCACGTCCATGACCGCCGGATGCGCATGAAGCGCTGCCTCGACCTCGGCTGGATAGATGTTCATGCCACCCGAGATCACCATGTCGACCCGGCGGTCGCAGATGAAGTAATAGCCGTCAGCGTCGCGATACGCGATGTCGCCGACTGAGAAGAATCCCTCGTCCAGGCTGCGGCCGGTGGCGTCGGGGCGCTTGTAATACTCGGCGAGCCACGAGTTGCGAACCATGAACTCACCCGGCACACCGTCCGCCACCTCAGCGCCGTCAGCCCCCACGAGGCGAATCTCCTGGCCTGGTACCGCGGTGCCGCATGACCCCGGTTTGCGCAGCTGGTCTTGGGGTCGCAGCACCGTGTTGATCCCGGTTTCCGTGGCGCCGTAAAACTCCCACAGCACCTGGCCAAAGGCGGCCTCGGCCCTCGCCTTCAACGCATGCGGGCATGGCGCCGCGCCGAGCAGCACCGCGCGCAGCGATGAAACATCGCGTGGCTGTCGCTCCTGCGCGTCGACGAGTCTTTGCAGCAGCGTCGGCGCCATGAAGCTCGTGGTCACTCGATGCCTGGCGATGAGGTCGAGCGCGTCGTCGGCGTCGAACTTGGGCTGCACCACCACGGTCGCGCCGAGCAGCTGATGCACCGCGGTGAAGAGCGAGACGGCGCTGTGGTAACCGGGACCGCACATCAGATGAATGTCCGAGTCGCTCAGCTCAAAGATCGAGATAACCTGGAGGATGTTTTCGACGTTGACGCCGTTTGGTCGCCATGCGCCCTTGGGATGGCCAGTCGTGCCCGACGTGTAGATCATCGAGGCCCCGATGCCCCCTGCTTCCGAATCGGCCGGCTGCTGGTCTGACGCGCCCGCCATCAACTGCTCGTACACCAGCCAGCCGGCAGGCGCTCGCCCGCCCACGGCGATGAAGTGTCGATCGCCCTCCACCTCGTTTCGTGCCGCGTCGACAGCGTCCACGTGCGCGGGTCCGGCCACCACCACACTCGAGCCCGAGTCGTTCAGGACATAGGCGATCTCCGAGCCTCGCAGCCGGTAGTTCACGGGCACGCCGACGAGGCCGACCTTGCGAAGCCCGTTCGAGATCTCGAAGCCCTCGACCGAGTTGAACGACATCACAGCTACCCTGTCCTGGGCCGTGCAGCCGAGGTCTCGAAAGAGGTTGGCGGCCCGGTTGGCGCGGCCGTTGAGGGTTTCGAACTCGATAGATCTATCGCCGGATATCAACGCCACCCGCCTCGGGTTGGCGCCGGCGTGGCGAGCCAGAAAATCGATGTCGGCCATGGATCCATCGTAGGACCGGCATCCCCGGTCTACCAGTGGCTACGCCTTACATAAGGCGTTTGAACCGAGCCCGAAGGTTGACGCCGTCGCCGGGACGCTGCCCTTGATCACCAGCCGGTATCGGTAACACCCTCCAAGTAAAGCCCACGACGGCGATGGGGCCCAATGGTGGAAGACAACCACCGCCGCGATCGGCGGGTATTGCTGCAGCACGCCTGATGTCGCATCCGCGATCGAGGCGATCGGCGAGGTCTTGCTCGAGTCGAATTGCCATAGGTAGAGCTTTGTCAGGTAGCGGCCGGCAGGGCTGTCGGCCGCCTTCGGCAGCTTCGTCGCGTTGAGCAGCCCGTCCACCGCAGCCTGCGGCCCCGGCGCGGCCTTGACCGAGGCATAGCTCTGGCCCGGGATCGGTCCTGACCAGTCGACTCCGCTGACTCCGCTCTTGGCCAGGTAACTCTTCACCGGCGGGGTCCCGTCCTTCCCCGAGGCTCGGTAGATCTGAATGCCACCGCTCACCGCCATCGCGAGCAGGCTCGCGTCGGGGCTCCACGCCAGCGCGTCGGCATGAGGAAGCTTGGAGTTGACCGCGCGCGGGCCGGTCGCAGGTGACGGCGTTGCGGCTGACGGCGAGGTCGCAGGCGAACTGGTTGCGCCGGCGACCGGCACCGCCACGTTGATCGGCTCGATCACTGGTCCGTGGTCCGGCCTGGAAACGGCGGCAGTCGTGCCGTCGGGGCTGATTGCGATCGGGCCGTCGTCCTGGCCCAGCTTCAGAGGAAACGGGTTGAGGACGTTGGCGTCAAGGTTCAGCCAGTACCACGCGCCGGTGGCGAAGGCTCGGACAGCGACCAATCCGCTGGCACCCGGCGCGGCGCCCTCGGTGAACAGCGCCGCCTGGGTTGGGGGCTTGGTCATGACTTTGATCCCGGCAGTGGACTTGGTCAGGTCGAGAGCGTCCACCTCGTAACTCGTGCAGCACCCGACGGTAAGCGCCAGGTAGTGGCCGTTGGCGACGATGCCGAAAGGGCCCTCGCTCTGGAAGTCGTACGACGCGGCGAGCGGCGCGATCGTCCCGGCGAAGGGGTCGAGGCGAAAGAGCCAGTCATAGGGGACCACTCCGGGGGTGTCCCGAGTCTCGACCGGCCGATTGTCGTGGATCGTGAAATACAGGACGGGGTGCGAAATCCCTGGCGCGGGCGCCCACACCGGCCCGGCGATGCCGAACGCTCCACCTGCCGGCAGAGGCGAGACCAGCGTGGATTTGCCAGTCGTCGGGTCAAGCACGCCAAGCCCGCTGGCCGCCACATACGCGATGAGGCCCTGCCCGAGGGCGCCTTCGACCGGGGAGGGCGTGGCCTCGGCCACTGGCGTGCCGCCCCCGCCGCACGAGGCGGCGATCATTAGGAGGATGGCGGCAAGCGCGATTCTCTTGAGGGGAAACGTCATCGCCACTGGTGTGTTACGTGAATTTCCCGAGGAGCGTTACGTTTGAGATGAGATCTGTATTCGTTTTGGCGCTGGCGGCGATCCTCCTCGGCGCTTGTGGCGCGGTCGGCGGCGGGGCCGCCCCGCCCCCCGGCAGCCCCTCCCCAAGCCCTGGCGCCGGCTTCGATGTCACGGTCACCGAGAACACCCATGCAGTCACGCTCAGGACCGGCCAGACGTTGGCGGTGGTGTTGCATGCGAGGGTTGGAATGGCCGACTGGACCAGCGTGCGGTCGAGCGATCAGTCGGTACTCGCACCGATCGTCAATCCCGCTGCATCCGCCGCCCGAGGCGTCACGCTCGCGGCGTTCAAGGCCATCGCCCCGGGCGCGGCTCGCATCGACGCCACCGCGGCGCCTGACTGCTCGCCCGGCGTGGCCTGCCCCGCGTACGTGATGTTGCTCACCATCGAGGTGACCGTGAGCGCGGGGTAAGGGCCTATTGACCCGAAGCGTTGCGGATGGCCGACGCGATGGCCTCCAGCTCCGCTCGGCTCCTGGTCTCCGTGTAGTCCCTCGGGAAGGTGAGACCGAACCCGTCATTTGGGTACCGCGGGATGACGTGAACATGAAAGTGGGGAACGTCCTGAAACGCGACCTCGCCGTCCGCGACGAACAGGTTGACGCCGCCGGCGCCCAGTGAGTCGCGGACGATCTGCGCCATGTGGCGAGCGACTCGAAACGTACGCATCGCTGCCGTCTCGTTGAGGTCGGCCATCAAAACCGCGTGTTCGCGCGGCGCCACGATGATGTGGCCGTGGGTAATCGGTTGGATGTCCATGAAGGCGACGACCGTATCGTCCTGGTGAACGAAGGTTGCAGGCGAATCGCCTCGGAGGATTTCGCAAAACACGCACTCGTCAGCCATCGCCAGCGCGAAGCTTAAAGCGGAGAGTCGGCCTCCGTGGGAGGTGGCACGTGAATCGGCGCGCTGGGCCCGGGCTCCCCGTGCGCATCCGGATGCGAAACCGCGGAGTCCAAACCGCCGTTGGTCATGACCTCGTCGTGCTCTTCGACGACCGAGGTCACGAGGTCGGTCTCCTCCTCTGCATGAGCCTCGCCGTTCGTCGCGCCTTCTGGGCGCTGGCCCCGCCGCCGGCGCCGAGCACGACGCTCGCCACGATGTGGCCGCGAAAGGCGCTGCACCTGTGAGCGGATGCCGACTCGCTGGCATGCGGTGACCACGGCGCCGACTCCGGCCACCAGGCCTTCCTGCTTGGCGTGTTCGAAGAGCGGACCGAACAGCTCGGGAGCGCCGCCAATCACGGTCTTGGAATCGCCAACGATGACGAGGAGCTTCTTGGCGCGCGAGATGGCCACGTTCACGCGGTTGGGGTCGTTGAGGAATCCGATGGCGGCGCGGTCGTTTGAACGCACAAGCGAGAGGATCACCGCATCCGATTCGCGGCCTTCGAATGCGTCAACCGACTCGATGTCGTCGGGCGGCACTATGCCTTTGAGAGCCGACGAAAGGCGGTTCACCTGCGAGGCGTACATCGCGATCACGGCGAGCTTCGCCTTGCGCACACGACGCCGGATGATCGAGGTGATGTCCTTGCAGAGCGCGACCTCGAACTCATTGGCGACTGAGCGCTGAGCATCGCGATATTCGTCCTGTGCGCCGGTATCGACCCAGACGAGCTCTCGATCGAACGGCCACGGCAGCGGCATTCGCTGATGGGGGGCTTCGTGAATGAGCTTGCCGTCGTAGAACAGGTCCGACACAACGCGTCCGATCGGCTCGCGCATGCGGTACTGCCGCGGCAGCATGATCTTCGAGCTCGCCGGCACCTTGTCCCAGATCCAGCCGTAGAAGCTGTCGTCCCTGACCATGTCGTCGAGCGGCTGCTCGACTTTGAAAGTGGATGCAGCCTCTTCCATCACCGGCGGCAGCTGCTTGAGGTCGCCGATCATCACCCAGCGCTTCGCGAGAGGCATCAGAGCGAGCGCCTCGTTGGCGCGCACCTTGTTGGCCTCGTCGAGGATCAGCCAGTCGAAAACCTTGAACCGTAGACGCGAGTCGATGGCGAGCCGGTTGCACGTTCCGGCGACCAGGTTGTAAGGCTCGAGGTCGTCGCCCTCGACGATCGTCGGACGCAGGCGCCTGGGCACCTTGCCCGGCTCCGCGACGCGCGCTTGACGCACGTGCGAGAAACCGAGCAGCCGTTCCTGCCCGGTGTCGACCGCGTCATTGGAGTGCGACGAGAGGAGGATCGATGAGTTGGGGTTGCGCCCGAGGATTCGCCGAATCGATTCGACGATCGCTGTCGTCTTGCCGGTTCCGGGCGGGCCCTGGATGAGATAGATCTGGCCGGGTCGCATGCCCATGACGCGGGCCACCGCCTCCGCCTGCTCTTCGTTCGGGTCGGGAAGGTGATGCGCTTTCTTGCCGTCGAGCTGCACCGTGGGCGGGCTGCCGAGCCAGCCGGTGTCCGCGAGCTCCGCGGCAAGGGCGCCGGTGCGCGGGCTGCCGATCTGCAGCTGCCTGATCACCGAGCGCTGCGCTTCGAACATCTCGACGCTGGCGGTCGGCAGCACGATTCCCTCGTCGGGCAACGGGTCGTATCGCCGAAAGCTCACCCAGAGGTTGGAGCCCTGGATGCGGTCGAGGGACATGCCCCGATACTCGGGGTAGCCCGCGGAACGCACGGTCAGCGAGTCGATGCCGCGATAGATCCGGCCGTCGGCGTCGTCGACGAGGTGGAGCACCGCCCGGACGTACTCGCCGCCGCGCATGTCCTCACCGCACTCGGGGCAATGGATGCTGCTGGCGGTGGGCACCTCGGCCTCGCACTTCGGGCATTCCATCCACTGTTCGGTCGCCTCGTAGCGCCTGACAGCGGCCTCGGCGAGCTTTTCGCGGTAGTCACGCAGGTGCTCGATGAAACGCATCGTGGAGTCGAGGATCGGCAGGGTTTTGGCCTGCTCGCGCAGGACGATGGCGGTGAATCCCTCGAGGTCGCCGTCCCACTCCTTGACCAAGAGCAGCTCCTGGTAGCGAAGTCGGAGGCGATTCTTCTCCATCTCGAACTCGCCGTCCAGGTCTTGCCAGTCGGTGATCTCGAGAGCCAATCCCTGAGGAGTTCGTCCCAGCCTGCCGGTCAGCAGCGTCTGCTTGACCTGGCCGACGAACTCGAGCGGCTTGTCGGGCTTGACGACGGTGTAGGTGCCGTCAATGCTCTTCTGCTCCTCGAGGACCTGCCGCAGCAGCTCAGCCCCGCCTGCCGCCTCCATGGCCGACACCTTGAGGGCGGCGGGAGTGCCTGGCCGGACGCGGATGCCCAGGCGGCCGGCCTGGATCTCCTCGCCGGGTATGTCCGGGTTCCAGAGCGGGAGGACGTCGCCGGGGTTGGGCGTGCTCATCTACGCGGACCTAGAGGTTCGCCACAGGTTGGTTAGGCGTGAAATAGGAGTCACCTGAGTTCAAAAAGGGGGTCCGCAGGCGGGACCAAGCACCCCAATGGGCAGGGTTTACGTTAGCACAGGCCGCAGCTGTTAGGTACCCACATATCCGGGGCTTAAACGGGATCGGCCGCACTTCTCCCCGGTGATGCAACATTGACAGCCATGTGGAAGAACCGCCTCAAGCCGTACGACCTCCTGTCCGGCGAGGACGTCGAGGCGATCCACGAGCAGGCGATGACCATCCTCGAAGAGATCGGGGTCGACTTCCTTCATGACCGCCCCCGCGAGCTTTTTGGCAAGGCGGGAATGGCGGTGGACGGGATGCGCGTGCGTTTCGACCGCAACTTCATCATGGAGATGGCGGCGAAGACACCGCCCACCTTCGACCTCCAGGCGAGGAATCCAATGCGGACCGTGACCCTGGGCGGCGACAACGTGGTGACGGCTCCGGTTTATGGTCCCCCCTTCATCACCGACCTCGAGCGCGGCCGCCGAGGCGCCACCATCGAGGACTTCAACAACTTCGACAAGATGGCCCAGGCCATCGACCAGATCCACTGCGCGGGCGGCACCACAGTCGAGCCGGAGGACCTGCCGCTTGGCACCCGGCACCTCGACATGCTCTACTCGCACATGCGCTGGACCGACAAGCCGTTCATGGGGAGCGTCATCTCGGACCAGAACGCGCGCGACACGATCGAGATGGCGTCGATCCTATTCGGCGGCCGCGACAAGATCGAGGCGACGCCGGCGGTGCTGAGCCTCATCAACGTCAACAGCCCGCTCCGATATGACGATCGAATGCTGGGCGCCCTTCTCGAGTACACCGAGGCCGGCCAGCCCGTCATCGTCACCCCGTTCCTGATGGCCGGCGCCATGTCCCCAATGGGGCTCGCCGGCGCCGTGGCGCAGCAGAGCGCCGAGGCGCTCGCGGGCATCGCCCTCGTGCAGCTGATGCGGCCTGGCACGCCTTGCGTTTACGGTTCGTTCCTCACCAACACCGACATGCAGTCAGGCAGCCCGGCCTTCGGAACTCCCGAGTCGGCCATGGGCATCCTCGCGAGCGCCCAGATGGCTCGCCACTACCGCATCCCATTTCGTGGCGGCGGTGCATTGACGTCTTCGAAGTCGCCCGACGCGCAAGCCGCCTACGAATCGATGATGTGCATGTGGCCGACCATCCTCGGCGGCGTGCACTTTGTCCTGCACGCTGCGGGGTGGCTGGAGAGCGCGCTGCTCGCGTCGTACGAGAAGTTCATCATCGACGTCGAGGCGCTTCGGATGTTCGAGTGGATTCTCGGCAGAGGCTTCCCGGTGAATGAGGAGGCGTTTGCGATGGACGCGATGAGAGAGGTTGGCCCCGGCGGCCACTTCCTTGGCGCGGAGCACACGCTCCGCAACTACCGGACCGGTTTTTACAGGCCATGGATCTCATCGACCGAGAACTTCGATCGATGGAACCGCTTGGGCGCGAAGACCGCTGACGTGGTGGCGGCCGCGCGGTGGAAGAAGGTGCTGGAGGAGTACCCCGACCCCGGCATCGACCCGGGGATCGACGAGCAGCTGCGCGAGTACATCACCAGGCGTAAAGGAGAGATCGGCGACGACTGACGCGCAGGGCGCGGACAGTCCGCTCGCCGCGCTCCTCGATGGCCTCGCGTCGGATCGGCCGGTGCCCGCGAGTGGTTCGGCATCGGCCGCGGTCATCGCCATCGCTTCATCGCTGCTCGAAAAAGTCGCCAAGCTTTCCACCACCCGATGGACCAGCGCCGACGCGGCGCTCGAACAGGCGCACGCGCTCCGACTGCGGGCCGAGGAGCTGGCGGAGGCGGACGCCAGCGCGTACATGTCGTACGTCGACGCGCAACGGGCGGCCAAAGCGATGCCTGATGAGGAGCGCGAGCGCGTCATCGCTCCGGCACGCGCCGCCACCGTCGACGTGCCGCTGGCAATCGCTCGGCTCGCCGGCGAGACGGTCGAGCTGGCCGCGACGCTCGCGGAAAACGGAAACCCAAACCTGCGGGCGGACGCGATGGTGGCCGCCACGCTCGCCGCGGCCGCTGCCTTGTCAGCGGCGAGACTCATCACGGTGAACCTGTCAGGCGCCCCGGACGACCGCTCCGCTGAGGCCACTCGCGTGGCACGCGCTGCGAGCGCCAAGGCCGCAGCCCTAGGATCCCTAGGGGTTCATTAGGCTCGCGCGCGGATTCGCCACATCCAGCTCCCGTATGACTAGGGCCAGGACCTCGGCGGGCGTGCCTTCGCGCACCTCGACCGGCCCGCGTCGCCAACCTTCGAGGTAGGCGTCCATGTCGGTCGAGCCTTCCTTCATGGAATAGGCATCGATCGCGACCTGAAAGCGGTCCGGCATCATACCTTTGACGTCGCCGCTCTCATCCCAAGCTTTGATCTGAGATGGGATGTGCTTCCAGAAAGTGACCTGGTAGTTGGCCATCAGGTTTCTACCAGCTCGGCCAGGCGATCCTCGAGCTCGCCAAGGCCGACGTCTTTGATTTCCAATGGCAGACCAAGGTACGCCGCGATGTCTTGCGCCTTGCGCGCCAATCGCGCCAGCGGAACCTGCCGCAGATACATCACCGCTTCGTAGTTCCCGAAGAGCATCGGTTTCAGCTCGGGGTCGCGGTCGAGGCCCAGTCCACGCACGACCGCGCGGTCGAAGTTGCGCACCAGCCAGTCGGTCAGAAAAAACGTCCCGGGCTTATCGTCAGAAACCTGGTGGAAGAGGTCCTTGCCCGCAAACATCTCGTAGCAATGCGGGCCCCTGACCTGCGCGACCCCCAGCTCTTGGAGGATTGGCTCCAGGCGACCGTTGGTTCCGCAGTCGCCGTAGACGACGACCAGGCGCTCATACCTAGGCCGCAGCGTGCGCAGCTTCTCGTTGAGCTCTTCGACGATCCGCTTCGGGTAGAGGTGGAGCATCGCGGACAGGCCGTAGATGTCGACCTCCCAACCGCGCCGATCAACTATGTCCTTGACCTCGGCTCCCAGCGCGCCGCAGATGACCAGTGCCGTCGTGGTCATACGACCGCCTCGAGGTGGGGAAACCCGAGGACCGCCACGAATGAGTCGTTGAAATCGGACCGGCCGGAAAGCTCGATGTACTCGATCCTCGATGGCAGCTCGAAAGCGACCTGCCGCTCCCGGTACGAGAGCAGGGCGATCTTCGCTCCCTCCCCAGCCGAGTTGCCCACGGCGATGATCTTGTCGACTTCGACGTCCGGCACTAGTCCGATGATCCTCGCGCTCTCAGGATTCAGGTACGAGCCGAACGATCCCCCGAGCAGAACCTCGTCAAGGTCCTTCGCCTCCACGCCGAGGATGTCCATCAGCACCTTGATCCCTGTGGCGATCGAGCCCTTCGCGAACTGCAACTCGCGGACATCGCGCTGCGACAGAAACACTCCCTCGGCCAGGAGGAATGCACGCACGCCGTCGATTTCGATCAGCCGGTCCGAGAGCGGATGGCCAGGAACATCGACCGCCGCTTTCATCCGGCCCGAGTGGTCGAGCAGGCCGACGTGGAGGAGCTGGGCCACCGCGTCGACGAGCCCCGAGCCGCATATGCCCAGCGCAGGCACATCGCCTCCGATCACCTGCAGCTCGATGGTGTCACCAAGGGTGACGCCCTCGATGGCTCCCTCGGTTGCCCGCATGCCGCACCGGATCTGGCTGCCCTCAAACGCCGGACCCGCGGGCGCGGCCGTCGCAAGGGCCCGCTGCGCGCTTCCGAGCACTATCTCGCCGTTGGTCCCGACGTCGACGAAGACCCTGAGCTTGTCCTCGCGCACGACGCTGGTCGCCAGCACACCGGCGACGATGTCCGCGCCGACGTACGCGCCGAGTGCGGGAAGCGTCTGGATGTAACCGTTGGGGTGGATGTCGAGACCGACCTCCGAGGCCGCCACCAGCATCGGCTCCATGAACGCCGGCGTGAACGGCATGACGGCAAGCGGGCTCGGGTCGATGCCGAACAGCAGGTGAAGCATCGTGGCATTCCCCACCACCACAGCTTCATAAGTGCGATCCGGCGACACGCCAGTCTGTAAGTAAAGGTCTTTCAGGATGCCGTTCATGGTCGCCACCACAGCGGTTTGCAGCTCGAGGACGGAGTCGGGGCCGTTCATCCCGTGGCTGATGCGCGAGATCACGTCGGCGCCGAATGGCGCCTGGCCGTTGAGGGTGGACAGCACGCCGGCGGCCATGCCGGTGCGAAGGTTCATGAGGGTCCCCACCAGCGTTGTCGTGCCGACGTCGAAAGCGACGCCGAAGCATTCCGCCGTCGTGTCGCCGGGCTCTAGCGCCACCAGCTGCTCGCCCCCGAGGACCGCGGTGACCTTGAAGCCGGAATCGCGCAGCGCGCGCGGAATCGTACGCATGACTGGCACGCCCACCACCATGTCGTGGCCCTCGGCCGTCAATGCTTCGCGCAGCCGCAGCACGTCGCTGCGCTGGTCCTCCAGCGTGGGCTCAACCAGCTCCAGGTAGACCTTGCGAACGTTGGGATCGAGGATGACGAGGCGGCCCAGTCCCATCGTGGCGGCCTTCGGCACGCGTAGGAGCTGCGGGACTTCGCAAATCATGTCGTCGTAGATGCGTGTCTGGCACGACAGGCGCCAGCCGCCCTCGATCTCTTCTTTGCGAAGGAGGCGATGATCGGCGGTCGTGACCTCAGCCGTGCCTTCGATCACGCGGACCTTGCACTTGCCGCATGTGCCGCGGCCGCCGCACGTCGAGTCGATGGGCAGTCCGATCCAGTGCGCCGCGCTGAACAGCGTGGTCCCCGGCGGGACTCGGGTGGTGCGGTCGAATGGCCGGTAGGTGACCTCCAGCTTGCGCTGGATCATGCTGGGGCGGCGCCTTCGCGAGCCGCCTGGGCGACCTCGGCGCGGTAGCTCGCGATCCAGCGCATGGCGTACTCGTCGTGGCCGAGCAGAAGGTCGCCGGCGAGCACCGCGCGCCTGACCTCCGGGACGAGCGGGTTGGTGATCGCGCACGTCAAGCCGGAATGCATCGCCAGCGGCAGGAACGCTGCGTTGACTGTCGCACGGTCAGGCAAGCCGAAAGAGACGTTTGAGGCCCCGCACGTCATGTTGTTGCCGAGCCGGTCGCGAATGAGACGCATGGTCTCGAGCGTGATGAGACCGCATGTCGGGTCGGCGGCCACGGTCATCGCGATCGGGTCGATGATCACGTCCTCCTGTGGTATGCCGTGGTCGGCCGCGCGTTCGATGATTCGCCGGGCCAAGGCCAAACGTTCCTCGGGGATCATCGAGATTCCCGTTTCGTCGTTGGCCATGCCGATGACTGCAGCGCCGTGCTTTTTGACCAGCGGGAGGATTCGCTCCATGCGCTCCTCCTCGGCGGTGACGGAGTTCACCAGCGCCTTGCCCTCGTATGCCGATAGCCCCGCCTCGAGCGCCTCGATGATCGATGAGTCGATGCAGATCGGGACGTCGGTGACCTCGACGACCGCCTTGATCGCCGCGACCAGCAGCGCTGCCTCGTCGAGCTGCGGAATGCCGGCGTTGATGTCGAGCATGTGAGCGCCGGCCCTCACCTGGGCGATGGCGTCAGCGCGGACGCGATCCATCCTGCCTTCCTTCATCTCGGCCGCGAGCACCTTGCGCCCGGTCGGGTTGATGCGCTCGCCGATGATCACGAAGGGCCGGTCGATCGACACGACCACCTCACGTCCCCGCGAGGTGAGGCTGGTTTCCACCTGCGCGGTTATCCCTTCTTCAGGGTTTCGTCGATCAGCTTGACCGCCTGCTCCAGCGCCCGCGCCCCCGCGGAGGCCTCGTTGCGAGCCCCCACCAGCTGCTTGGCCAGCCGCGTGGCCATCGAGGCATCGGGGGCATAGCTGTCGGCGCCCACGTGCTTCGCATACTCCTCTGTCACCGGCGCGCCGCCGACCGCGATGTGCACCTTGTCGCGCAGGCCCGCCTTGGTCAGAGCGTCGATGTTGACCTTGAACATGGGCATCGTGGTCGTGAGGAAGGCCGAGAACCCGAGCACGTCAGGCTGGTGTGCGATCACGGCTTCGACGAATTTCTCCGGCGGCGTGTTGACGCCAAGATCGAAGACCTCGAAGCCGGCGCCCTCGAGCATGATCACCACGAGGTTCTTGCCGATGTCGTGGATGTCGCCCTTGACAGTCCCGATGACGTAGCGGCCCACGGGTTGGGCGCCAGTCTCGGCGATGAGCGGTCGAAGGATGGTCAGGGCGCCCTGCATGGCGCGGGCCGCCATCAGCATCTCGGGGACGAAGAAGTCGCCTTTCTCGAAGCGCCGGCCGACCTCTTCGAGGGAGGGGATCAGGGCCTTGAAGAGGATGTCCATCGGGTCCATGCCCAGGGCCAGCCCCTCCTCGGTGGCGGTCTTGACTTCGGGCGCGCGCCCGTTGAGGGTGTCGTCGAACAGGCTCGCGCGAATCTCCTCTTCCCGGCTCATACCGATCCTCCTGGTTTCACGAGATTACGAACCACCGCTGCCGTCTTCTAACTGTGAAGGCCTAGGCGGCTTGACGCGAGGGGTCAGTGGCGTTTTGTTGCGCATTGCTCAACAGGTGCTCAGAGGTCAACAAGTCTAGCCCTGGCTCCGGGGGCTCGCAAGCCTGTATTGTTGCGCAGTGAGCAACGGCTCCCCCCGAGACGCCGGCCTCGTCCGCTCGGTGGACCGGGCGATAGCGATCCTGGACCTCCTGGCACGTGACGGCTGGCGGGCCGGCGCCGAGGTCGCGCGCGATCTCGGCGTTCACCGTTCCACCGCTCTTCGGCTGCTGAGCACGCTCGAGCGTCACGCGCTGGTCGAGCGCGACCCGCGCACCTCGAAATACCGGCTGGGACGGCGCCTGCCGCAGCTCGCGAGCGTGGTCACTGGAGAGCTCGACCTTCGCTTTGTGGCCCGCCCCGTGTGCGAGCACCTCGCCGCCGCCGTGGGCGAGACGGTGACCCTGGACGTCCTCGACGCCGACCAGATCGTCCCCATCGAACAGGCCACCGGGTCGACCTCGGTGGTGAGCATCAACTGGCTCGGCCGCCGCACCCCCGTTCACTGCACCGCCAGCGGAAAGGTGATCTTGGCATTCGGCCAGGCTCCGCTCAGGGAAAGGTTGCTCTCGCGGCCGCTCGAGCCCATGACCCCGCACACCATCGTCGACCGCGAACGGCTCGAAGAGCAGTTTGCGATGGCCCTCGAAGCAGGCTTCGCGCGCACGTTCCAGGAGCTCGAGATGGGGTTGAATGCGGTTGCCGCTCCCGTCTACTCGGCCCACGGCGATGTGGTGGCCGCGATCGACGTCTCAGGTCCCGCCCACCGGCTTCGCGAGGGCGACCGGCCGGAGCTGGTCGACCTGACCCGTGAGGCGGCGGCCGACCTGTCACGCCGCCTGGGCTACCGAAGCCGCCCGGCCAAGGGCTGACCGGCAGCTTCATCGCCGGCTCTTAACCCTTTTCACCCCACCCTCACCCCGCGCGCTCCTTGCAACAGCGCCCTGGAGGGCTCATCATGGCGGCTGCAAACCTGGATGCGCGGCATCCAAGCGGGTCGCCGGCCAACAGAAGTGGGGAGTCAACGCATGAACTGGCATCGGATCACTCGTCTCGGCCTGGTCGTCGGAATCATCACGCTGGTCGCGGCAGCATGTGGGCCGTCGACCGCGACGTCAAACAGCAACTGGGCGACGGAAACATCGGCTGCCGGCGGTGGGGGCATGACCGCGCTCATCGCCGCGGCCAAGGCCGAGGGCCGACTCAATGTCATCGCGCTGCCGCCCAACTGGGCAAACTACGGCGCGCTCATCAGTGGCTTCACCGCCAAGTATGGGATCCCGATTACCTCCGCCAACCCGTCCGGCAACAGTCAGGACGAGGTGAACGCGATCAGCGCAGGGACGACCCGAGCGCCTGACGTCGTCGACGTGGGCATGGCGGTCGCGCTGGCGAACACCTCGCTGTTCGCCCCCTACCAGGTGGCGACCTGGAACGACATCCTGCCGAGCCAGAAGGAGCCGACCGGGCTGTGGGTCCAGGACTACGGCGGTTACATGTCGATCGGATACGACTCGAGCAAGGTGCCGGGAGGGGTCATCAACTCGATACAGGACCTGCTCGCGCCGACCGGGTTGAAAGGCAAGGTTGCACTCAACGGCGACCCGACCAAGGCGAACGCAGCGCTCAACGGCGTCATGATGGCTTCGCTTGCCAACGGCGGCTCGCTCGACGACATCAGCAAAGGCGTTGACTTCTTTCACCAGCTGAACCAGCTGAAGAACTTCACACCCGTGCAGGCGACCGACGCCACGGTCAAGAGCGGTGCCACCCCCGTCGTCTTCGACTGGGACTACCTGTCTGCCGCGCACGGTGTTGACGTGCCGACCTGGAAGGTTTTCGTGCCTTCGAACGCCATCCTCGGCGGCTACTACGCCCAGGCGATCAGCAAAACCGCGCCGCACCCGGCGGCCGCCAGGCTGTGGGAGGAATACCTGTACTCAAACGAGGGCCAGAACCTGTGGCTCGAGGGACTTGCGCGACCCGTCCGCATGGCGGCCATGCAGGCGGCTGGCACGATTGACGCGGCCGCTGCCGCCAAGCTGCCGCCCGCCAACGGCACCCCCGTCTTCCTGAGCGCGGCTCAGGCCACTGCTGCCAACGCCTACCTCAACGCTCACTGGGCGGCGGCCATCGGTTGACGGTAGCGGCCGGTAACCCGGTTGCGAAAACGGCGAGCCGCCCCCGCGAGGGCGGCCGCCGCATCTCGCTTGATTGGCTTGGGGCTGTCCCATTCTTCGGCTATGTCGGCCTGTTCCTGATTCTGCCGACCGGGATCGTGGTCGTCGGAGCCTTCTTCAGCAACGAAGGCCCGACCCTGGCCAACCTCAGTAACCTGACCCAGCCCTTCATCATCACCTCCCTGATCAACAGCCTGGTTCTGTCGACCGTCACCGCGATCGCCGGTGCTTTTTTGGGCGCTCTGATGGCGTACGCCCTGGCCACCGGCAACCCGAACGGCGCCCTCCGGCGCATCGTGTCAGCCGCGTGCGGAGTGCTGGCCCAATTCGGAGGCGTCATCCTGGCCTTCGCGTTCATCGCCACGATCGGACTTGGCGGCCTCGTCTATGTGTCTTTGCAAAACCTCGGGATCGACATGTATCCGAACGGTGTCTGGCTGTACACGCTCCCCGGCCTGATGCTCGTCTATATGTACTTCCAGATACCGCTCATGGTCCTCGTATTCCTGCCGGCGCTCGATGGCATCAGGCCGCAGTGGCGCGAGGCGACCGAGAGCCTCGGGGGCGGCACCTGGCATTACTGGCGCTACGTCGCCGGCCCGCTCCTGACCCCCGCGTTCCTCGGCGCCACCCTGCTGCTTTTCGCCAACGCTTTCTCGGCGTACGCAACGGTCGCGGCGCTGGTCAACCAGGGCGGCATCGTGCTGCCGATCCAGATCGCCAATGCGCTGCAGAGCGAGACCGGGGCGCACGATCCGGGTTTTGCCAAGGCGCTCGCTTTGGTCATGGTGATCGTCGTCGCCATCGTGATGACGCTCTATGCGTTGCTCTCACGGCGAACCGCAAAATGGCTGCGGTGACAGCGGTCGGCATTGGTCTCATGACGTGATCCGGGCACGCCGTCGGAAGCTGCAGATCTTTCGCGCAGTCGTCTTGATCCTGCTCGGCGCTTTCTTCTTGGTCCCGATCGGCTCTATGTTCGAGTTCTCGACGCGCGGCAACACCATGGACGCGCCTCGCACGCTCGCCTACTGGGCCTCCATCTTCACCTTTCCCGACCTCGTCCAGGCCATGATCGCCTCGCTCGAGCTGGCGGCGATCACGGCCCTCGCGATGCTGTTATTGCTCGTCCCGACCATGATCTGGATCCGGCTGCGGTTGCCCAGGCTGAGGCGCGTGATGGAGTTCATCTGCCTGCTGCCGCTCACCATCCCTGCGATCGTTCTGGTCGTCGGGCTCTTCCCGATCTATTTGTGGGTATCGTTCTACGGCGACGCAATCTACCCCGGTGCGGGAGATTCGATACTGACCCTCGCATTCACCTACGTCATCCTCGTGCTGCCGTACACGTATCGCACCCTGGACGCGGGGTTGTCCGCGATCGATGTCAAGACGCTGTCTGAGGCCGCGCGCAGCCTCGGGGCCGGGTGGCCGACAGTGATCTTGCGGGTCATCGTTCCGAACATGCCGGCCGCCATCCTCAACAGCTGTCTGCTGGCCGTGGCGCTTGTCCTGGGCGAGTACACAGTCGCCAACCTCCTCAATTTCGAGAACCTCCAGGTCGCTCTGGTGACATTGGGCCGTTTGAACGCTGGGGTCTCGATTGCTGTCGCCGTTGCCGGGCTCATGTTCACCTTCGGGCTCCTGGTCGCCCTGTCGTTTGTCGGCAGAACCCGCTCGCAGGTAAAGCCCGCGGCGCCGAAAGCGAAGGCCGACGTGCCGCGGGTGTCGGCGTCGAGCGGACCCGTTTGGGGCCAGCGAACCTGATATGGCGAGCGTAGGCCCGGCAGACCGCAGCGGGGTTGAGGTCCGGCTCGAGGACCTTCGGCGCAGCTATGCGGGGGTCACCGCCCTGGATGGGCTGAGCCTGACGCTGGCGCCGGGCGAGATGGTGGCGCTGCTCGGACCGTCTGGGTGCGGCAAGACCACCGCCATGCGACTGGTGGCGGGTTTAGAGGAGGCGAACAGCGGTCGCGTCATGTTCGGGGGCAAGGACGTTACCGGCCTGCCCGCCAACAAGCGCGACGTGGGCATGGTGTTCCAGGCGTACTCGCTTTTCCCGCACATGACTGCCCAGCAGAACGTGGCGTTCGGCTTGAGCCTCCACAAGGTCGGCGTCGATGCGCGCCAGCGCCGGGCGGGGGAGATGCTCGAGCTGGTGGGCCTGTCCGCGTTCGCCGATCGCTACGCGCACCAGCTGTCAGGAGGCCAGCAGCAGCGCGTCGCGCTGGCGCGAGCGCTGGCCATCCAGCCGACGGTGCTTCTGCTCGACGAGCCGCTGTCGGCGCTCGACGCCAAGGTGCGCTCGCGGCTGCGCGATGAGATTCGCCGCGTGCAGCTCGAGGTCGGGACCACGACTCTCTTCGTCACTCACGACCAGGAGGAGGCGCTGGCGATCGCCGACCGCGTCGGGGTCATGAACAAGGGTCGTCTCGAGCAGCTGGGCTCGCCGACCGTCATCTACTCGCGCCCGGCCACTCCGTTTGTCGCCGAGTTCGTCGGCCTGACCAACCGGTTGGCGGGCGTGGTCAAGGACGGCGAGGTCGAGGTTCGCGGCACGCGCTTGCCGCTGGTGCAGCCTGACGCGGTCGGAGGACCGGCCATCGCGCTCGTGCGCCCTGAAGCGGTGGCGCTGGCGGCCGACACCGGCAGCGTGCCGGGCCCGCTCGTCGGCTCGGTCATCGCGGTCTCGTTCCTCGGCGCCACGAGCCGCGTCACTGTCGACCTCGGTGATGTGACTGTGCTTGCCCAGCTACCGACATCGGACGCTGCTGCGCACACCGCGGGGGCGCGCGTGAGGCTCGTGCTCCGCAACGATCCCGTTCTCATTGCCCGAGACGAGACTGATGCGGCCGATGCGTGACCTCCCCACCTAAGCTCACGCTTGCGCGCAGGCTAGATGCGGGTCCGGTTCAGCGAAGCGGGACGATCGGGTCCTACCGCTCGGTCGCGCAGGTCGAGGGCGAGCCCCACTCGGTTCGCATGGAGCTCGTCGGCGACGCCGCGGTTGGCAGCATCGATACAAGTGGCAGGGCGATAGCGAGCTTCGCGCACATCACCGATCTGCATGTGACCGACGTCGAGTCGCCGGCGCGGTTCGAGTTCATCAACCGCGAATACGCCGACCCACGTTTACGCGAGATGCTCCCGATGTTCCGGGCCCAAGAGGCGCTCAACCCGCACGCGATTGACGCGTTGGTCCAAACGATCAGCGGGATCAGCGGCGGCCCGTTGACCGGCCGCCCGCTGGAGCTCCTTGCCATGACGGGCGACGCTGTCGACAACGTCCAGACGAACGAGCTGGCTGCTTTCATCGCCCTTCTGGATGGCGGCCTGGTGCAACCCGGCTCGGGCAGCCTGGCTTATGAGGGCGTGCAGTCCCCGGACTGGCCCGACGCCTTCCTCTGGAAGCCTGACGGCTCTGTGCCAGAAGACCAGTACCGGCAGGCACTTGGCTTTCCACGAATCGCCGGGCTGCTGGAGCGCGCGCAACAGCCATTTCATGCCAAGGGTTCGAGCCTGCCGTGGCTCGGCTGCCATGGCAACCATGAGGAGGTCTGCCAGGGCGTCGGCGTCGTGAACCAAGCGCTGGGCGCCGCGACCGTCGGCTCGCGAAAGCCCTTTCGACTGCCGGACGGAATCGACTTCGACACGGCGGTCGAGACCTTCGTGAAGGATCCGCAGGCTTTCATGTCGGGTCCTTACGTGGAGGTGACGCCTGACCGCGACCGTCGACAGTTTGGCTTTGGCGAGTTCCTTGACGTGCACCTCCAGTGCAAGCGGCACCCGGCCGGCCACGGGTTTACCGCGATGAACGTCGAAGACGGATCCGCGTACTACGTCTACGACACGCCCGCGGTGCGATTCATCACTCTCGACACCGCCTGCCCCGGCGGTGGCGCTGAAGGCTGCATCACCTCGGCGCAGCTGCACTGGTTGGAGCGCCGCCTCGAAGAGGTCCACTCGTCGTTCTTTTCGCGGGACGGTACCGCCGTTAGGTCGTCGAGTGAGGACCGCCTCGTCGTCATCCTTTCCCACCACCCGTTCCACACCCTCACCAATCGCAGGCCGCACCCGCATGGCGCCCGCGACGGGCGAGGAGATCCGGCGGCGGTCCACGCCGAGCCGAGCCGCCTGCTTGACACACTGCTGAGATTCGGCAACGTGGTGCTGTGGCTGAATGGACACGTCCACGCCAATCGCATTCGCGCCCATCGCGATGAAAACCGCGAGGGTCGAGGATTCTGGGAAGTGACCACGAGCTCGGTCGTCGACTGGCCGTGCCAGGGCCGGATTGTCGAGATCCTCGAGGCCGGCGAGGGCCTGGTGGCAATCGCATGCACGATGGTCGATCACGAGGGGTCGGAGCTCGGAGATATCCACCGCGAGCTCGCCGGCAATGAGCCCGGCGGGGGATTCGACTCGGGCCGCGCCGGAACTCCGCTGGATCGGAACGTCATCCTGCCGGTTAGGTCCCTTTTCCCGCGCGCGGGACGCCACGACTGATAGCGTTGCGCGCAGCGCGACAGTATCCTATAGTGCGACACCGAAGGGAGCAATCATGAGGTGGGGTGGTGACGATCGCTGAGGCCGGCGCACGGCGCCTGGGCCGCATGGGGCAGCCCAGCCGACAGGCGCTCCTGGCGTTCCTGCGTTCGCCGCGCTACGAGATCCTGCCCACAGACGACGTCGAGCAGCGCGTCCTTGCGACCGTGCCGCACGAGGTCACCATCACCGTCACCGCCTCGCCTCGCCGGGGCATCGAAGCGACGATTCAGCTCGCGGAGCGGCTGGGCCGGCAGGGATACCAGGTCGTGCCTCACATCTCCGCTCGTCTCATAAGAGATGACGCGCACCTGCGCGAGGTGCTGGGAAGGGTGGCGGCCATCGGCAGGCGCGAGATCTTCGTCGTCGCCGGCGATGCCAAGGAGCCGGCCGGCCAGTTCCCGGATTCCATCTCGCTGCTGGCCGCGCTCACCGCCGACTCACACGGCATGCGTGAGATCGGCGTCACCGGCTATCCCGAGCGTCACAGCTTCATCGATGACGATCTCACCATCCAGGCGATGTGGGACAAGCGGCGCATCGCGACCTACATCGTGAGTAACCTTTGCTTCGATCCGCGGGTGGTGAAGAAGTGGGTGATGCGCGTCCGGCGCCGCGGCGTCCAGCTGCCGATCCACGTCGGGCTCGCCGGCGTTGCCGACCCGGCCAGGCTGCTGCGCATCTCCACGCGGATCGGAGTCGTCGACTCGGCGCGTTTCCTGCGCGGCCACTCCAACTGGTTCCTGCGCATGGTTCAGCCGGGGGGATACGATCCCGGCCGCTTCACGACCGGCTTGCTGCCGGAGCTCGCGCTGCCCGACCGGAATGTAGCCGGTCTTCACGTGTTCACGTTCAACGAAATCGAGCCGACCGAGCGCTGGCGCCAGGAGACCCTGGCCCGCCTTGAGGCGGCCTAAAGGAGGCAGGTTCATGGCTGTCACGTTTCCCACCGACCTCGAGATCGCGCGCCGGGCCCGCCTGCTGCCGATGCCCGACATCGCCGCCCAGATGGGCATCGGATCACACCTGCTCGAGCCCTATGGATACGACGTCGCCAAGATCCGGCTCGAGGCGATCGACGAGCTCGCATCACAACCGAAGGCGAAATACGTCGTGGTGTCCGCGGTCACGCCAACCCCGCTCGGTGAGGGCAAGACCACGACGACGGTTGGCCTCGGGCAGGCTCTGCACCACATCGGCAAGCGCGCGACGGTGGCGATCCGCCAGCCGTCGATGGGCCCGACCTTTGGCATCAAGGGCGGCGCCGCCGGCGGCGGCTACAGCCAGGTCGTGCCGATGGAGCGCCTGAACCTCCACCTCACCGGCGATATGCACGCGATCACGGCTGCGCACAACCTGCTCGCCGCGATGATCGACAACCAGATCCACCATCACGAGGCGCTCGTGGACCGCGACAGCGTCACCTGGCGACGCGTGATGGACGTCAGCGATCGAGTGTTGCGCAACATCATCGTCGGCCTGGGAACGCGTGAAGACGGCGTCATCCGCCAGACGGGGTTCGACATCACCGCTGCGTCAGAGGTCATGACCGTGCTGGCCCTCACCAACTCGCTGCGCGACCTGCGCGCGAGGCTGGGCCGCATCGTGATCGGCAACACGACCGGCGGCAAGCCGATCACCGCCGAAGAGCTGTCGGCAGCCGGTGCGATGACGGTGATCTTGCGTGACGCCATCAAGCCCAACCTTCTCCAGACGCTCGAGAACACGCCGGTCTTGGTCCACGCCGGTCCGTTTGGCAACATCGCCACCGGCAACTCATCAGTCATCGCCGACCTCATCGGCATCCACTGCGGCGATTTCCTGGTCACCGAGGCGGGCTTCGGCGCGGATATGGGGGCTGAGCGCTTCTTCAACATCAAGTGCCGCGCGTCAGGCCTCGCTCCCGACGCGGCGGTCGTCGTCGCGACCGTCCGCGCGCTGAAGGTGCATTCGGGACGCTTTCGCGTGGTGGCAGGGAGGCCGCTGCCGCCGGAGATGGTCAAGGAGAACCCAGACGACGTTTGGGCGGGCGCCGCTAACCTGCGGAAGCAGGTCGAGAACATCAGGATCCACGGAGTGACGCCAGTCGTCGCCATCAACGCATTTCCCACCGACCATCCTTCGGAGCAGGCCGCGGTCCGCGAGATCGCCGAGGAGCTTGGCGTGCGCTCTGCCGTTTGCAACAACTTTGCGCTCGGCGGACGCGGCGCCACCGACCTGGCGGAGGCTGTCGACGAGGCGGCAAGCGAGCCCAGCTCATTCCATTTCCTGTACTCGTCAGAGGCGACTTTGAGAGAGAAGATCGAGACCGTAGCGACGAAGATCTACGGCGCCGAAAGTGTCGAGTACTACCCACCCGCGGCCGAGCAGATCGACTCCTACGAACGCAACGGCTTCGGCAAGCTGAGCGTCTGCATCGCCAAGACGCACCTATCGATCTCGTCCGATCCCAAGCTCAAGGGCGCGCCGACGGGTTGGAAGCTACCGGTTCGCGAGGTTCGCGCGTCGGTCGGCGCCGGCTTCGTGTACCCGATCTGCGGCGATATGCGGACGATGCCGGGCCTGCCCTCGAGCCCGAACGCAGTCCGCATCGACATCGACGACAAAGGGGAGATCGTCGGCCTCTCGTAGGGACTTGAGCGACCTGATCGGACGCCGCGCGTTCCTGAAGGGAGCCGGCGCCATCGGCCTGGCCGGCCTGGTGGCGCCGCTTGCCGCGTGCTTGCCGGCAGGCCCGACCGCCTCGCCTGCCGTATCACCCCCGCCGACGTTCCGGCCACGGACCACCCCGATCAAGCACGTGATCGTGGACGTCCAGGAGAACCGGTCGTTCGACCACTACTACGGGTACGCCCCGTTTGCCGGCAAATATGGAATCCCGGCCGGTTTCAAGCAGCCAGATGGCTCCGGCGCATTCGTCAAGCCTTATCACTTCGAAAGCCTCACCACCGCTGACATCTCGCACACGTGGGCAGACATACATCGTGAGTTCGACAAAGGATCGATGGATGGCTTCTTCACCACCGACGGGCGCAACGCGCTCGGTTACTACACCGCGGCCGACCTGCCTTTCTACTACGGCCTGTTCGAGTCGTCCACCCTGTGCGTCAACTATTTCTGCTCGATGCTGGGACCGACCTACCCAAATCGGTTTTACCTGGCCGGCGGGACCTGCGGTGGAATCACCACCAACAGCGTTTTCGGATATGGCGTCCTCGACTACCCGATCATCCTCGACCTGCTCGAGGGGGCCGGTGTCAGCTGGAAGGTTTACAACATCGGCCTCGACGATGTGACCAATGGCGAGTCTGACAACGTGTTTGCCTTCTGGAAACGATGGGCCCACGATCCGCGAACGGTCGCGGTCCAGGACGACTATCTGCAGGATCTGAGGGCAGGCACGCTGCCCGAGGTGTCGTTCATCATTCCGAGCTTCTCCGAGCAGCGAGATGAGCATCCGCCCGCTGATATAGCGGTTGGCATGAATCTCCAGAAACAGCTGATCACGGCGCTCCAGCAGTCCAGCGCTTGGGCGACCTCGGTTTACATTCACACGTACGACGAGGCGGGCGGGTTTTTCGACCACGTTCCGCCACCGCAACTCGATGCGTTTGGTTTGGGAGTCCGTGTGCCGACGTGGATCATCTCGCCCTTCGCGCGGCCGAGCCACCTCGAGCCTGCCCTGTACGAGCACGTCTCGATCCTCAAGTTCATCGAGACCGTCTTTGGCCTGCCCACCCTCGCATCGGTGAACCACCGCTTCGATTCATCCACCCCCGGTGGCTCGAACAACGAAGCTTCAAATGGTCAGGCGAACGGTCCCCCTGCCCCACCGCGCGATGGCCTGGCCACGATCGGGAACCTGATGGAGTGCTTCAGCTTCTGACCGATTCGTCGCCTGCCGCCGAGGCGATCACCGCCCTGGGCTGACGCGGCAGATCCGAGCAGGCTCCTTCGAGCTACCTCCTTCGGCTCGGCGCCGAGCGTGTCGGAGGTGATGAATGGGTGTCCGCCCCAGGGCTGGCGAGTTGCCTTTCAAGATCGTTGAACGTTTCAATGAGCTCGATAGCCTCGAACGCGCGATTGCGGCGCCCTAGGCGCACCTGACGCAATATGCCCGCATTGTGGAGCTGGTTGACTGCATCATTCGTCGCTTTGAAGCTGCGACCAATAATTTCAGACGCGGTTTTCACGGTAATAACCGGAGCACCTGGTAACGCGTTCAGGAGGAGGTTAACCGCCGAACCTTTTCGCACCCGCCCCTGGCGGAGCCGCCAGCGGCCCTGCAAGTCGGCCACTCGCTGCTCAAACCTTCGAGCATCACCGACCGCGCGACTTGTAGCGGCCGCGAATAGCGCTATCCATCGATTCAATCCCTGGTGAGCGGCCGGACTCTCAGGATCGCCCATGTAACGAGTGCCCATCAGCCGACTGACGTAATCCTTAGACCACATGGCAAGGACCAGTGATACAGGCGGTAAAACTCGAGGTATCAGACCGCGCCGACGCAAAATCACATGGATTAGCGCTCGTCCTGTTCGACCATTTCCGTCAATGAACGGGTGGATGGTCTCGAACTGGGCATGTGCTATCGCTGCCTGGGCTATGGCGGGTAATTCGTCCTCGTTGCAGAAATTGCATAAGTCATTAAGGAGACGTGGCACCTCTTGGGGGGGTGGGGGTACGAACTGGGCTTGACAGGGGCTGTAGTCACTTCCACCGATCCAGTTTTGACGATCCCGGATGACGCCCCCAACCGACGAAAGTCGTTTGCCGGCCATGAGCCTTCGATGTATTTCCAGAAGGTGTTCGATCTGTACAAGTTCGGCACTGCCAGCAGTTTCGACCGCCCACGACATAGCATCGATGTTTCCCAGGATTTCCTCAGCTGTGACGTCGTCCTGTTTGTCGCCGAGCGTCCTAGCCGCCTCTGCGTGTAGAAGTCGCCGCCCTCCCACTTCGAGGCCTTCTATCTTTGAGGAAGCCACGGCCTCCGCTCGCAGCAAAAGGCGGGCCAAACCTTCCAGTCCAGTCAGCGTCGTGGCCTCTGCATTCAACACTTGAACTGCAGACTCGGCATCTGTGACATCCGCGGAAACGTCGCCGTCAAGAAGGAATGCTCGTTTTGCCACGGGGTCAGGCATATAGGCTTCGTAATCGCAGCCGTGGCGATCGCGCCTAGGAAGTCCATCGGCAGCAGTTGGATCCCACCGTAGGTTAATCGACTTGGCCATCGGTATTATAGCTTAGCGAATAAGCTCCTATATAGCTTGGGCATATTATAGGTTAATAAGAAAGCTATAATAAGGCTCCGCAAATCCCACGTATACGAGCCAATTCGGCCCGCCACGCTCTTGGCTTATCTCAGAAACCTCCAGATTGGCGCGTGTTCTGGGACTTTCGGCGCTCCACTGCTTCGGACAGCAGTGATGCGAGGTCGATGACCTGCAGCTTGGCCCCAGTCTCGCGCACACCGTCGTCGAGCATCACCGTGCAGAATGGACATCCCACTGCGAGTGTGTCCGCGCCGGTGGCGGCGGCTTCGCGCACCCGCTCCTCGTTGATCGGCCGGCCGCGCTTTTCTTCCATGAACATGCGCGCGCCGCCGGCGCCGCAGCAGAAGGTCCGCTGGCGGTTGCGCGGCATCTCCACGGCCTGTCCCGATGCCGCCACGAGCTCGCGTGGCTCGTCGATCACATCGTTGTGGCGGGCGAGATAGCAGGAGTCGTGGTAGGTGATCTTGCGCTCGCCCGCGAGCGTCTTGAGCCGTCCTTCGCGGACCAGGCCCGCCAGGAACTCGGTGTGATGGACCACCTCGTAACGGCCGCCGAAGTCGGCGTACTCGCTGCCGATGGTGTTGAAGCAATGCGGGCAGGTCGTGATGATCTTGGTCACCTTTGCCTCGTTCAACGTGGCTACGTTCTGCTGGGCCTGCTTCTGGAATGTGTACTCGTCGCCCATGCGGCGCGCAGGGTCGCCGGTGCAGGCTTCGCGAGGCCCGAGGATGGCGAAATCGACCCCTGCCTCCTTGAGCAACTTGGCCGTCGAGATCGCGGACTTCTTCGCGCGTTCGTCGAACGAGGGAGCGCAGCCCACCCAGAACAGCACGTCGGGTGGCGCCTCGCCCGGCTGCAGCACTCGAACGTCGAGTCCTTGGGCCCACTGCGCGCGGTCGCCCTGCGCCCGACCCCACGGATTCGATGCGCGGTCGATGTCTCGAAGCATCGACCCGGCCTCCTCGGGAAAGCGCGACTCGACCATCACGAGGTTGCGGCGCAGATCGACTATGTGGTCGATGTGCTCAATGCCGACCGGGCACTCCCGCACGCACGCCCCGCAGGTGACGCAATCCCAGACCACGTTGTCGGTGACCGCATCAGGTACCAGCGGTGAAAGCTTGGCCGCCTTCGATGCGAGAGCCTTGGGGCCATCGGCGAGCACCTGGTCTCGCAAAGCCATGATCAGCAGCTTTGGCGAGAGCTCTTTTCCAGTGTTGTATGCGGGGCAGACGTCCTGGCATCGGCCGCACTCGGTGCACGACAGCGTGTCGACCATCTGCTTCCAGCTCATGTCGGCCACCGTCGCCGACCCAAAGCGCACCGTGTCCGGTGGCGCCTCGAAATCGACAGGCTCCAGGCGGCCCCGCGACTTGGTCCGGCCGAAGAAAACGTTGACCGCGGCGAGGAAGATGTGGAGGTGCTTCGAGTAAGGCAGGTAAACCAGGAAGCTGAGGACTAGCAGCACATGCGCCCAGACCGCTGCGCGCTCGACCGTCTGGTTCAACGCGCCACCCAACGTGCGCGCCAGCAAGCTCGAGATAGGCGCCCATGCGGCGGGGTATTCGTTGAGCCCAAGGGCGATGCGGCTCGCGTGCCAGACGAAGAGCGTGATCACGATGCCCGCGATCCACAGCAGGATGAGGTCGGCCTCCCCGAGGTGGCTGCCCGCGAATCGCGGCGGTCGTTGGACCTTGCGGATCACAAAGGCGGTGATCACGCCGGCGAGCACGAGGAACGCGAAGAGATCGACCATCAGCGCATACCAGCCCTGCTCGCCGAGCCATGGCAGGGTCGCGTGCTGGTCGACGATTCCGATCATCGCGATGAGGATGGTCGGCAGCAGCACCAGGAAACCCCAGAAGATCGCCGCATGCATGAGGCCGGGCAGCCAGCGTTGCAAGAGCTTGCTCTGGCCGATGACGACCACCGCCTCGGCGCGCACTCGACCGGGCAGGTCGTCAAAGCGCTTGGCGGGCTTGCCGAGACGGATGAGGCGGTAAAGCAAGACGGCGCGGCGCGAGAAGAGTGCGACAGCGCTGACGAGGACGACTGCGAGAGCGATCGCTGGCGCCGCGGTCATCTGGACCTGCGGATCTCCGCCGATATGGCCGGGACTATCTCCTTCAGGTCGCCGATGACCGCGTAGTCGGCGTTGAGCATGATCGGAGCCTCGGCGTCTGAGTTGATGGCGAGGATCCGTTTGGCGTTCCTGCACCCTGCCATGTGCTGGGTCGCGCCGGAGATACCGCAGGCGATGTAAAGGTCGGGCGCGATCTTCGTGCCGGTCTGCCCAACCTGGTCGGTGTGAGGTCGCCAGCCGGCGCTGGTTACCACCCGCGAGCAGCCGACCGCGCCGCCCAGGAGCGCGGCGAGCTCCTCGATGATGGCGAAGCCTTCTCTGGATCCAACCCCACGCCCGCCGCTGACGACAACCTTGGCCTCGGTGAGCGAGATACCGCCGCCGGCAGCAGCGATGTGCTGTGAGACTCGGACCAGCTGGTCTTTGGCGTCGAGCTGGGCGACGAACGGCTTGACGTCGACCTCGGCCGGCGACGGCCCGTCCTCGATGGGAAAAGTGTGCGGCGGGACCGTGATGATCGGGCGCGGGCTGTGCAGGCGCGCCATCTCCCACAGGCTGTCGCCCCACCGAAGACGAGTCAGTGAAACCGCCTCCCCCGTCTCGGCGGCGACGCAGTTGGCTGCGAATGGAAGGCCCGTCCGCGCCGCGAGGCGTGCCATCACGTCGTTGCCGCGATCGGTGCCGGCGGCCAGCACGGCCGATGCATTCAAGTCGTCTGCGACCAGAGCCAGCAGCGCAGCGATGGCGTCGGGCGCATACGGCTGCACCGCCTCCATGGATATGGCATGCGTCTCAGCATCGAACTTGCGGGCCAGCGTGAGCATCTCCTTTGACGCGTCGCCCTCCTCCATCAAGACCAGGACCGTCAAAGGACCCCAGCCTTGTGCAGCATCTCCACCACCGCCGGCGCCGCGGCCGGACCGGTGCCGAGCACCTGGACGCTCTTTCCCTTGCCCTCCGGCACGCGCAGCTGCATGAGCTCCAGTCGTGGTTCCGGTCTGACCGGGGCCGAGATCGCGACTGGTTTGCGCGCTGCGCGCAATCGGCCCGGCACCGACGGATAGCGCGGGAGGTTCAGACCCTCCTTGACCGTGACGACCGCCGGGAGCGGCACGACATAGACGTCGCGGCCGCCCTCCACCTCCTGCTCACAGCGAAGGTTGTCTCCCTCAGGGGTCACCTTCTTCAGTCCAGTGACGCAGGGGCGGCCCAGCGCGTACGCGACCCGAAGGCCAACCTGAAAGCCGCCTGCGTCGGCCGATTCATTGCCGAAGAAGATGAGCTCGAAAGGTCCGGACGCCGCCTCGTCCGCGAGTATCGCCTCGGTGATCGCGGCTGCGGTGCCCTGCGGGTCCCATTCCCGGCTGTCGGTCTGCAGGTGGACGGCGCGGTCAATACCCAGGGCCATGGCGTCGCGCAGCTGCTCCGCCGCCTCAGGCGGCCCGAGGGTGAGCACGACCGACTCACCTTGGTTCGCTTCGATCAGGCGGACCGCCTCTTCGACGGCGCACTCCTCGTGCGGGCTGATCGTGAACCCGAGGTGCCGCGTCTCCAGCGACATCCCGTCCGGCGAGAGCACCATCTTGCCGCCGGTGAACGGGACCCGTTTGACGCAGACCAGGACCTTCACGAGGAACGATTCACGCCTTGATGCGGAGGTTCTCAGGGTCGAAAACTGGTGTCGCTCCGGCGACCGCCACCGTGACCGGGTAGCGCTCGCCCAGGTACTCGACAGCCAGCGGGGCGCCGACGACTGCGTGCTCCGGCGGTAGGTACGCCATCAGGATGTGCTTGCCGATCGACGGCCCGGCGCCGGCGCTCGTGACGTACGAGCCGCGGCCGTTGCGGTCGACGATTCGCTGGCCATCGCGGGTGAGGATCGGCTCGCGGCCGAGCATGTAACGCTTCTCGCCGCTCTTCGACGTGTGGTCGTCGACAGTGAGCGTGCACAGGGTCGCCGCGGGCTCTTCTTCGCGATGGCGCAGGTGCGCCTCCTTGCCGACGAAGTCCGCCTCCTTGACGCGAGGCGCTGCCATACCCGCCTCGACCACGTTGTACTCGGTCTCCAGCTCGTTGCCGTGCGCGCGGTAGCCCTTCTCCAGGCGCCCAGTCGTGCCGTACACGCCGATGCCGCAGGCCGCCAGGCCGTGGGTCTTGCCGGCCTCCCAGAGGAGATCCCAGAGCTTGAGACCCTGGTCCATCGGGATGTACAGCTCCCAGCCGAGGTCGCCGACGTACGAGATGCGAGAGGCGAGCACGCGTAGCGTGTCCATCTCGATCGTTCGGCACGTGCCGAACTTGAAGGCCTCATTCGAGACGTCCTCGGACGTCACCCTCGCGAGGATCTCGCGCGCTTGCGGTCCCCACAGGCCGATGGTGGTGAGCGACGTGGTCAGGTCGGACAGCTGAGCCGTGCCGTTCTCAGCGAGGTGATCGGCGAACCACTTGCGATCCGACATGCCGGCCGCCCCGCCGGTCACCACCCTGAAGCGTTCCTCGCTCAGCCGCATGACCGTGAGGTCGGATTTGAAGCCGCCGTTATGGCTGAGCACCGGTGTGTAAACCACCCGGCCAACCGGCACGTCCATCTGGCGCAACGCGACGCTCTGCACCGACTGCAGTGCTCCCGGACCGACGATGTCGAAGATCGTGAACGCCGAGAGGTCGAAGAGGCCGGCGCGTTCGCGCATCGCGAGGTGCTCGGCGTTGATGATCGGCGACCACCACCGGCTCTCCCACTCTGCCGAGCGCCGTGTCACCCGATCGCCGAATTCTTCGAGCAGTGGTGCGTTGGCGTCGTACCACTGAGGCCTTTCCCAGCCGGCGGCTTCAAAGAACGTCGCGCCCAACTCCCGCTCGCGCAGGTTGAAGGGCGACAGGCGGACATTGCGGTTGGATGCCCACTGTTCGCTGGGGTGGACGATGCCGTAGGTCTTGTTGAATCCCTCGGCTGCGCGCGCGCGAACGTGAGCGCGTGTCTTTTGATGTTCGTGGAAACGGGCGATGTCCGATGAGTGCAAGTCGATCTCCGGCTCGCCGTGCACCATCCATTCCGCGATCGCCTTCCCCGTTCCGGGACCCTCCTTGACCCAGACCGCGGCGGCCGACCACAAGCCCTTGACGTCGGGCGACTCGCCCAGGACCGGCATGCCGTCCGGGGTGAGCGACAGGATCCCGTTGATCGCGTACTTCACGCCGACCTTCTCGTCGCCAACGATCTCGGGCATCAGCTCCAGGGCGTGCTGCATCTGGACCTCGAAGTCGGCCTGGGTGAACGGAAACTCTGTGGGCGACAGCGCAGCTTTTTCGATCGGCGGGATGTCCTCGGGGTCGTAAAGAATCGGCCGATGCGCGTACGAGCCGATCTCGAGGTCGCCGCCCGCCTGCCGCTCGTACATGTTGGTGTCCATATCGCGGACGATCGGAAATTCGATGTCGCTTTTCGCTCCGGCGAACCGCGGCACCGGCCCAACGTCGATCATCTGGTGCACTGCGGGCGTGAGCGGAATGTGCGCCCCGGCCATGCGTGCAACCCGCGGGCTCCATACGCCACAGGTGATGACCACTGTCTCCGCCTCGATCTCCCCGTTCGCGGTGCGCACGCGCCGTACACGCCCGTGCTCGACGTCGATGCCCAGGACCTCGGTCTTGGCGGAGACCATGAGCGCCCCCGCCGCCTGGCCCCGCTCTCGCATCATCGTGCCCGCGCGCAGCGAGTCGACCACGCCCACCCCCGGCGTATAGAAGCCGCCGAGGATGATCGACTCGTCGATGTAGGGGACGAGCCGCTTGACCTCGGCCGGCGACACCAACGACACGGGCTCGATGCCCCACGCCGTGGCCGAGGCCATGCGCCGGGTCAGCTCCTGCATCCGCTCCTTGGTTCGGGCGACCTCGATGCCGCCCGATTGGGTGAAGACACCCAGGTCCTTGTACTGGTTGACGCTGTCGACGGTCAGCGCGGTCATCTCCTTGGAGTGGTCGACCAGGTAGATGAAGTTGGAAGCGTGCCCGGTCGATCCCCCGGGGTTGGGCAGCGGGCCTTTGTCCAGCAAGACGATGTCGCGCCAGCCCAGCCGGCCAAGGTGGTACGCGACGCTGTTGCCGACGATCCCGCACCCGATGACGACCACGCGCGCGTGGCTTGGAAGATTACTCACTCCGGTTGGTACGGCGAACGGACCTCTTCGGGGAGCTCGTACCAACTGACGCGCTCTCCCACCTGGGCGCGAAGCTTCCATTTCAGAGGCTTCGATTGGTTCTCGACCGCTTTCCATATCTCCGCGGTCCGTGACCTGACCAAGTCGCGATCCACATCAAGGTCATTCAGTGTGGCGAGGAGCTTGTCGATGTTGACCTCAAGCGCGTGATAGAGGCGCCAGTCTTCGGCCGTCAGGCGAGCGATGTACGTGGCGTCGATAGCCTCGATGTCGTTGCTGGCGATCGGGTGATCGAGCAGCAAGGCGGTGAGGTCGACGAGGTCCTTGCGGTTCATCTCGAAGATCTGCAGCTTGCTCAGCAGCAGGTCCGACGGGCTGCAACAGGGCCCCTCGTGATCCAGCCGGTCGCGCAGGTCGATGATGTGCGACATCCGAATCGAGTCGATGAACACGTCGACCTGGCGGCCGTGCTCGTTATCGAAGAAGTACAGGCGCCGGTCGCCCTGCATCAGGTTGAAGCGCTCGTTTGCTTCGTACCCCAGCGAGGGAAAGAGAGCGAGGGCACCCTTGCGGTCGCGCTTTGGAATCACGTAGTCGAGGTCGCCGTACTTTCGCCGCAATGGCGGTTTGTGGGCGCTCGGCGAGTGGATGTGGATGCCGGCGCCCCCCATCAGCTTCACGTGCACCCGTGCGGCACTGGCCGCCGAAGCGATCCGTTCGGCCTCCGCTATCGGATCTTCGAGCGGGCCGTTACCCCCCATCGACCTCGATCACGATCGTCTTGAGGTCTGTCATCTGCTCGAGGGCGAAGCGTCCGCCGACGCGGCCGATCCCGCTGTGCTTGCCGGCGCGGCCGCCGAATGGCAGGTGCGCCTCCCAGTAGTTGGTGGATTCGTTGACGTTCACCCAACCCATCTCCATGTTGTCGGCGAACCGAAGGGCACGGGAAAGGTCGCGCGTGTAGACGGCGCCAAGCAGGCCATATGGAGAGTCGTTGGCGATCGCCAGGGCCTGCTTCTCATCCTGGAACTTGATGATCGGCGCGATCGGACCGAACGTCTCCTCTTTGCTCACGCGCATCGTGGGCACGACGCCGTCGATGATCGTCGCGGGATAGTAGAGCCGCGTCGGAAAGCCGTCGGCGCGCTTGCCGCCGAGGACCAGCTTGGCGCCGCTCTCCAGTGCGTCCGCGACGTGCTCGTCCATCTTGGTGGCCACGCCTTCGTTGTTCAGCGGCCCCAACGTCGTCTGGGCCTCGAACGGGTTGCCCAGGCGTAGGGCTCGGGTCGCCTCTTCCAACCGCGCCACGAACTCGTCGTGGATCGGCTCTTCGACCAGGATCCGCTCGCCCGCCGTGCAGCTCTGGCCGGCGCACAGGTAGCAGCCCACGATCGCGCCTTCGACCGCGCGCGTGATGTTGGCGTCGGCGAAGATCACCATCGGACCGTTGCCGCCGAGCTCGAGCATCACGTGCTTGCCGGCCGCGCGCCGCGCCACCGACGCCCCTGTCTCGGTCGAGCCGACAAAACCGACGCCGTCGACCAGCGGGTGGCCGGCGACCTCGTCCCCGACCTCGGCGCCAGGACCGGTCACCAGGTTCACTGCCCCCGGCGGGAAGTCGGCCTCAGCGATGCACTCCATGAGCGCGACCGAGATGACGCTGGTCGAGGTGGCAGGGGTCCAGACGACTGTGTTGCCGGCAGCCAGTGCGGGCGCGATGAGCTCAGCCGCCATCGTCAGCGGCCAGTTCCAGGGCGTGATGATTCCGTAGACGCCACGCGGGTAGTGGCGGGTCATGACGAGCTTGCTTGGGCTCGCGGACGGGATCACGCGACCCTCCAGGCGCTTCAGGTCCTCGGCGGCGATTCGGAAATACTCGGCCGCCTCGTCGACCTCGCCCAGCGCTTCGGCGTGCATCGGCTTGCCCTGGTCGAGCGTCAGCAGATGCCCGAGCTCCTCGCGGTGCTGATCGATCGAGTCCGCGATCCGGTGCAGGCGCGCCGACCGTGCGAAGCCCTTCAGGTCGGCCATCGCCCGTCGCGCTTTGTGCGCCGCCACCACGGCTCGCTGCGCGTCGGCGCGCGTGCCCTTCGGCACCGAAGCGATGGTCTCGCCGGTGGCGGGGCTGACCGCATCGAAGGTGTGCCCGCTCTCGGAGCCCACCCACTTGCCGTCGACGAACATCTTTCTCACCGACTTCGCGACGTCGACTGTCATGTCACCTCTCCAAGGGGTTTACTTCGTCGCCTTCGCGTTGACGCGATGGCGGCCAAGCTCGAAGGCCTGGGCATAGAACCGCCGATAGGCGGCGGCGTCGACGTCGCGCGGGTTGCCGATCGTTTGCGGGTCGGCAAACGCCTTGTCCGCGAGCATCGGGATCTCCTCTTCAGAGAAGCCGAGCTCCTCCAGGCTGAGGATCTCGACGTCCTTGGTCAGCTGATGCACGTACTCGACCGCCATCTCAGCGGCGCGCCATACCGGCTTCCCTCGTGTATCGAGCCCGAAGGCCTCTGCCATGCGGGCGAACCGCACCGGCTCGCCGGCGTGGTTGTACTCCATGACCGGGCCCAGCAGGCGGGCGGTCAGCTGGCCGTGAGGCGCGTCGTGGACGCCGCCGGCGGACTGGCTCATCGCGTGAGCGGCGCCGGCCGAATCGGTGCCGTACGAAAGCCCGCCCAACATCGCCGCCGCGCTCATGTAGTAGCGCGCCTGCAGGTTCTGACCCTGCGAGAAGGCGACCCGCAGATAGCGCGCGACGTACTCCATCGCCATCAGCGCGACGGCGTCGGTGAACGGCTGGTGGTAGACCATCGTGAAGCACTCGACCGCATGCGCGAGCGCGTCCATCCCGGTCCCGGCGGTCACCGGAGCGGGGAGTCGCACGCTGAGCTCGGGATCGATCAGCGCCACCCACGAGGCGATGTTCGGCGTGCCGCCGACGTTGAACTTGATTTTTCGCTTGGGGTCGGTGATCACCGCCCAGAGCGTCACCTCGCTGCCGGTACCGGCCGTGGTCGGTACCGCGATCATCGGCGGGATGCGCGAGGTGAGCGGGCTGTGCCCCCACTCGTAGTCGAGGATGCTGCCGTCGTGCGCGGCGACCACGCCGATGCCCTTGGCAGTGTCCATCGAGCTGCCGCCGCCGATGGCGACCAGCCCGTCGCAACCTTGGGTCTTGTACTCTGCCGCGCCGGCGTCGATCAGCTCAACCCCTGGGTTGGCTTTGACGCGATCGAAGACGACGGGCTCGACGTCCGAGCCGCGCAAAGCTTCGAGCGCGGTGTCGAGCAGGCCGGCGGCCTTCACTCCTGGATCGGTCACCAGCAGGGGTCGACGAATTCCCAGCAACGCGGCCTCGTTGCCGAGCTCGCGGATGGCGCCCAGGCGCTGCACGAGCCGTGTCGGGCTCTGGTAGGTGCGCAGTGTGTATTCCAGCATTTCTTTTTTACAAGGCGCGGCCGCCGGACCGAAGCCCGGCGGCCGTTGTTGAGCCTCTATTCAACCGGAATCTCGTGGTGGATGCGTCGGAGGTCGATGCCCTGCCGGCTGCGGACCACGCGTGCGATGACATAGATGACGACCGCGACGATGTATGTCGCGAGGAAGTAGTAGACGGAGTTGGGTGTCGAAGAGAACGTGGTGCCGTACAGGTCTGCGGAGTTGAAGGACCACTCCCAGAGCATGAAGAGGAGGAACGCGCCGGTGATCACGCCCACGATGGTGATGGCCGGTATCCCGGCAAATTTCCAGCCGGCGATCGGCGAGGCGTTGTAGAGGTCCTTTCGCCGCCAGGGCAGGATGATCGCCGCGACGGTGGTGGCGAAGAACGTCAGCGCCAGGACGGCGGTGGCGTCTAGAAAGACGCTGGTGAACGAGGCCTTGTAGGCATAGATGGCGCTGATCACGATCGAGGGCACGATCATCAAGACGAGCGAGCCGTAGGGCACGCGCCGCTTGGCCGAGATGTTGGCGGCCCATGACGGCAGCACTCGATCGAAGGCCGCCGCGAAGATGACGCGCGTCGAGGACAGGAACAGCGTCCCCGCCCAGCCGAAGAACCACAGGCCCATGACGATGATCAGCAGCGCCTGGAAGAGGTGATTGTTGACCAGGAATCCTGCGAACATCACAGGGTAGGGCCAGATCGGTACTGGCGGAGCGGCGGCGCCGGAGACTGCGAAAAGGTTGTTCCAGTAAGCGGCGTTGGCGGACTGGTAGAAGTTCCAGCCGATCGTCTTGTTGATCAGGAGCACGACCACCACCACCATGGCGACGGTGACCCACAGCCCCCAGAACATGCTCCAGAAAGGCTTGCGGAAGTCCTTGGCTCCGCGGACCTCGCCATAAAGTGTGGCACCCCAGTTGGGCCACAGGAGATAGAACGCAAGCCACGGGAGGAGCAGGAGCACCGGCCCGAACGCCAGGGTTCCGAAGTTAGAGCCGCCGAACGTCTTGCTCGCGGCTGTGATCGTGGCCTGGTAGGCGCCAGGCGGCGCGTTGAAGAGGCTCGTCGCCTCGCGGTTGAAGGCGTTCTGGAAGTCGCTCTGGCTGTAGATGAGCAAGAGCCCGCACACGACGACCAGGCCGGCGATTCCGATCCAGAAGCAGACCTTCTGGATACGCGCGTAGGTCTCCATGCCCATCGTGACGACGATGCTCACGAAAGCCAGGACGATCAGGCAGGAGACAAAGATGCCGTTCTTGCTCGTAAAGAAGGTGGCGACCCCAGTCCAGCCCAGCGTGTAAGCCAGCGGCGAGAAGAACTGGACGACCAGGATGTTGGCGTAGATCGGCGCCCAGAGAAACAGCGTGAACCACCATCCGGTGATGGAAAGGACGAAGCCGAGTCCGCCGCCGAGGACGCGACTCTGCCATGCATAGTCGCCGCCGGTTCGCGGCATGACGCTGACCAACATCGCGTAGGTGATGACGAGGAATGTCGTGAGCACGCCGAACAGCAGGATCCCGGCGATCAGCTGGCCGTTGGGGACCGTGTACACGTACGACATCCCATAAAGGCCAAGCGTGATCAGGTTCACCGACCAGAACGAGTAGATGAAAGCGTCGAACGTCGACCAGGCCTTGACGAGGCCAGTCGCGTTTCTCAGAAACAGTCCCGGCCGTGCCGCCGGGCCGCCCATCGTCGATTCCGCCATGTTGCTTCCTCCTTACCTCCTCATCCGTTGACCAGCTGATAGCTCTTGATGCCTTTCTTGGGATCGAGCTGGATGATCGCTCCCATGAGCATTCCCTCTTCATATGAGCTGCCTGGATTGATCGAGAGGGTCTTGCCGATCTTGATTGCGCCCTTGCTCTCGTGGATGTGCCCGTGCAGGGACAGCAGGGGCTGATGCTTCTCGATCGCCGAGCGCACCGCGGTCGAGCCGACCGGCCGGAGCGCCCGCCCGCCATGGAGGAGCCTCAGGTCGGCGTCGATCGCCGGCGCTTCGTCAAGGCCTGACTTGTACGGCGGGCAGTGCAGGTTGAAGATCGCGTGCGAGGCGTCAGGGACCTGCTTGGCCATCGCCTCGATGCGGTCGCCGAGCGCTTCCTCGGTTTCCTCGCGGTGGGTGTTCCAGGGCGTGTGGTTGGACCAGCCGGTCGAGATCATCGTCCAGCCGTCGATCTCCACCATCCTGCCCTCGCCGAGCTCGACCAGGTCGGATCGGCGGATCACATCGTCGACCTCCATCTCGTCGTCGTTGCCGGGGCAGACAAAGCACCGCACCCCGGTGCCTCGGAGCTTGTCGGCGGCCATGGCCATCCAGCGGTCGACCCCTTCGAGCATCACCCGCTGGAACGTCTCGGCCCGCATCGTCTCGTCCGTGTCGAGCTCATGCAGCCGCTCGACGCTCATCTGCAGCGGGTAGTAGCCCTTGCGGCGGATCTGGGCCTCCACGTCGCCAACCTGATCGCCGCCGACCGCCTGCTGCGCGCCGGCGAGGGTGAACGTGAAATGGCCGTTTTCCTGGACGATCGGGACGATCGCCTTGCCGGTCATGTCGCCGCCGCAGATGAGAACGTCGGCGTCGTAGAACTTGGCCGCGTTGAGGAATTTGCGCCAACACATCTCGGAGCCGTGCAGATCGGTGGCGAAGAAAACTTTTGTCATTTCTATCGCTCCACGAGAACCCGGCGGATCTCCCGCTCGAACCCGGTGACGTGACGCCGCATGCTGGCCTCGGCTCGCGATCCATCGCCCGATAAAACTGCCTGCAGCAACTCCACGTGCTCTGCGACCGCCTCGCGCAATCTCACCTCTTGGTCGACGACGAGATACCACAGCCGCAGGCTGAGATTGAGGTAGCGCTCCAGCGTGCCCTCGAGAAACGAGTTGCGCGCCGCTCGGTAGATCTGGCGATGGATCCGTTGGTCCAGGCGCATCAGCTCTCGCTGGTCACTCGCCCCGCCACTTTCGAGGACGGCCAGCAGCTCCTGGACCGCGACTCGGTCCTGGCCGGCGAGTCGCTCCGCGGCCAGACCTGCCGCATGGGCCTCGAGCACGACCCTGACCTCGGTGATACGGGCAAGGTCGGTGATGTTCACGTCAGTCACGAAAGTCCCGCGATGCGGAATCGACTTGACCAGGTTCTCGAGCGCCAGGCGCTGCAACGCCTCTCGGATCGGCGTGCGGCCGATGTCGAGGTCCTCGCGCAATCGCGCCTCGTTCACGACCGAGCCCGGCGCCATGTCGAGGCACACGATCCGGTCTCTGATGCGCATGTAGGCGGCTTCGCTTTGCGAGCGCGCCGCCTCCGGGGCGTCGACCACCGCAAGACTGGACGCGGCTTCGTCGACGGCGACGCGCCTGTCCAGCCTGACCTGCGAAGCCAAACTCCTGCCTCCTCCCCTTCGCGTCGACCGACCGATATGCGGCCGATATACGGCGGGAACCGTAGCACCGCGCGGGGGCCCCGTCAATTTGAAAATTCGACGGCTGTCAGGCCTGGGCTTGGGCCATCCAGCCGGCAAGCCGACCCGAGTCCAGCACCTCGATCGCGCGCTCCCAGCGCATGTCGTAGTACGCGCGAAAATCGAAATCGACAGCCGAGATCTTGGCCTGGATGGCACCCCAAAGCGTCCAACCCACGTCCGACATCAAGGCGAACAGGTTCATCCGCGCCAGCTGCTGCGGATTCGGGCCACCGAAGTACGCGGCGCAAAGCGCGGCGCGCAGGTCCTGGTCGAACTCTGCCTCCTGCGCCGTGTTGCCCAGGTCGAAACAAGGGTCGTTGTTGCCGCTCAGCTCGTAGTCGACGATTCGGAGTGCCTCGCCATCGTCGATGAAGTTCTCGCACAGCAGGTCGTTGTGACACGGCACCGCCGGCAGCGCTCCTCTGACAACTGCTTCCTCGAGGCGCGCGATCATCGGCAACCGGTCGCGATAGCCATCTGGAATCCTCACGCCGTGCTCCTCGACGATTCGGAGGTACTCCTCGATGAGCCGGAACATATTGAAGTCCTTGAGGAAGCGCGGCGAGCCGTGAAGGCGGCGGAAGGACTCGGCCATGCGCGAAGCCATCACCGTTGATTGCAGGGTCTGTGCCGACATCGTCTGGCCAGGTATGAACTCGAGAACGAGGGCGTCAAGGCTCGGGATGTGCTCGAGCACGCTGGGGCCGATGCCTGTGCTCGCTGCGGCCTTGGTATTGAAAACCTCGTTGGCGCGGTCGATGGACAGCAGCTCAGTCGACTGACCGGGTAGGCGCATCACGTACCTCTCCCCGCCGACCTCGACGAGGTAGTTCTCGTTGGTGAGGCCGCCCGAGAGCTGGGAGACCTTCGGCCCCTTGCCCTTCCACAAGTCGACCAGCGCCACGGCCTCATCGACACGCGACGGCTTGCTCAAGCGGGCGCTGGTGCGCCGGGCCTGGCGATGACGGCATCTCTGGTGACTGTCGCCGGAACCTTGCTCCCGAACACTTCGACCTCCACCACGCCGCCAGGCCCGATCTCGACCGGAAGGTATGAATACGCGAGATTCTTCTTCACCGTGAAGCCGTACGCGCAACTGCGGATCCGCCCGATCACGCCATCGGCTCCGTGCACCGCCTCGCCGCCATAGATCGGGAGATACTCCTCGCTGCCGACCGCCAGGGTGCGAAGCCTCCGCTTGATGCCGCCCTCGCGCGCGGCGACCAGCGCCTCCCGACCGTTGAAGTCGCCCTTGTCCAGCTGGACGCAAAAGCCCAGGCCCGCCTCAAATGGGTTGTCGAGGAGCGTGAGGTCGGTGCCGTAATACCTGTAGCCCTTCTCCATCCGCAGCGAGTCCAGGGCCCGGTATCCGCCAGGCCGGATTCCGAAATCGCGGCCGGCGGCCATCAGGCGATCCCATACCTGCACTGCCCATGAAGGGTTGAGGTAGAGCTCGAAACCGAGCTCTCCTACATAGGTCACGCGCTGTGCGATCGCGATCGGCCCGCCGATTCGGATGGGCCGCGCCTGCATGAAAGGAAATACCGCTTCCGAGATATGGTCTTCGGTCACGCGTTCGAGCACGTCGCGGGCATGCGGGCCCCAGATGCCGATCACAGAGAACTCGTCGGTGGTCTCGCGCAGGTCCGCTGGCTCGTCGTCGCGCAGCTGTGTTCGCAGCCAGCCGAGGTCGCTGTTCACGTAGCCCGCACCGGTCACCACTCGAAAGTGCTGATCGGCCAGGCGTGTCACGGTGACGTCGGCCGCGATCCCGCCGTTGCGCTCGAGAAACTGTGTGTAGACGACGCTACCAGCGGGCCTGTCGATCCGATTGCCGGCGCAACGCTCGAGGAGCGGGAGGGCACCCGGTCCCCGAACATCGATCTTTCCGAAAGAGGTCATGTCGATGATGCCGACGCTCTCGCGGAACGCGCGGTGCTCCTCCGCCAGCACATCGAAGTACGGCGGCCGCGTCCAGCCGAATCGTCGCTGGTCGGCCCCCGCCCGCCGCCATCGCCGTCCTGGTTCGAGGTAATCGGCTCGTTCCCACCCGTGCTTGACGCCGAAAACGGCGCCCTCGTCCTGGAGGCGCTCATGCAAAGCGCTGGTCCGGCGCGGACGGCCCCACTCGTCCGAGTCGAGCGGGTAGCGCAGGTAGTAGTAGTAGCGATAGGCCTCGCGCGCCAGCTCGGCCGCGTAGCGGTGGTCGCGGTGCACAGGCCCAAAGCGCCATGGCCGATAGGGGTGGAGGTCGAGCTCCGACGAGCCGGTGGTGATGAGCTCCGCCAGCGAGCGGCCGATGCCACCACCGCCACCGAAACCATTTAGCGACAGTCCGGCGGCCATGTACAGACCGCGCACCCCAGGTACCGCGCCGACCAAAGGATTGGAATCGGGAGTCATGGCGTCGGGATGGCAGACGAGCTTCACGATGCCCGCCTCGCCCATGAATGGAAATCGCCGCGCCGCGCCGGCCAGGAGTGGCTCGAAACGAGCCTCGTCTGGAGGCAGCGACGTGCCTGCGTGATCCCAGGGCACGCCGTCGATCCACCGCGCGACAGGGTTGGCCTCGTAGCCGCCGAGCACGACACCTCCCGCCTCGGACTTGCCGTAGATGAGGTTGTCAGGGTCGCGAAAGCAGGGCATGTCATGAGGCAGCTCGTGCCCGGGCACCGCGTGCAGGGCGGCGTGCTGATGGTCGACCGGCGTCGAGACCATGAACGCGCCGGCCATGGCGGCGATCTGCGGCGCCCAGATGCCTCCCGCGATCACGACCACATCGGCCTCGATGCGACCGGCGTCGGTCTGCACGGCGTTGACCGCACCTTTGTCCGTCAGCTCGATGCCCGTGACGCGATGCTGCGTGAGGATCGACGCCCCGAGCTTTCGCGCGGCGGCGGCCAGCGCGTAAGTCGCCGTGTGTGGGTCGAGGTGGCCATCGCTGGGAACCCAAACCGCTCCATAGAGAGAGCGAGTGGTGATGGCCGGCATCAAACGGGCCGACTCTGCCGCGGAGATCAGCTCCACGTCCAACCCGATCCCGCGTGCGCGGCTGACACCTCGCTGCAGCTCTTTCAGCTGGTCGGCGCTCGATGCAAAGCGCAGGCCGCCGACCTTCTCGAATACGCCCAGCTCCTCGTACAGCTCGATGCTGTAGCGGCGGAAACGCATCATCGTCGGCGAAGGGTTGAACTGGGTGACGAGGCCCGCGGCGTGACATGTCGAGCCGCTGGTCAGCTCTTCCTTCTCCAAAAGAGCGGTCTCGCGCCAACCCGCCTTCGCCAGGTGGTACGCGACGCTCGCCCCTGTGATCCCTCCCCCGACGACCACTGCCCTCGCGCGGTCCATTCCCGCGTAACTCTAGTGGCCGATAAGGACCCTAGTCAGGTAGCGGCGCTTCTTTGGTTTCGGGCAGCCAGAAGAGAAGGAAGGCGCCCACGACGGCGGCGACGCCGATCAGCTCGAGCGCCCGGCCGAGGCCCAGCGAAGGCGACAGGAGGCCGACCGCCTGGAGGCCCACCACGCTCCCGATCGCCGCGGCCACCCCGACGGCGGCCTCGGCGGTCGCACGCGCGCGGGTCGGGAACAGCTCGGCCGACCAGGCGCCGAACACCGGCGTGGATGCGCTCGCGACAGCGCTCCAGAGCACGTTGCCGACGACAAAGCCGGCAATCCCGGTGGTGAAGCTCAAGCTGGCCACCACCGCCGTCGATGCGGCGAGGCCGATGCCAGGCCATCTTCGCCCGAACCTATCGCTCAAGTAGCCGCCGGCGAGATAAGCCAGTCCGCCGGCGCCGCCAGACAACGTGATGAGGATGCTGATCGCGACGGGCGTCATGTGGAGCGTGTCGGTGGCGAACACTGTGAACAGGAGCCCGGCCGGTTCGAGCAGCACGGCAAGCAGGGCCGTGGTCGCTGAAAGCACGAGGATGCGCCGCCGCCAGGGTCCGCCCATAAGCAGACGGAGCGCCGAGCCGCTGAGCCGAACCTTCGACCAGGTGCGACCTTCCGGCAGCCTTAGCCAGATGACAGGCGCCGCCACGAAACCAACACCGCCGGCGAGAAATAGCCACCGCCAGTGCGGCGCCAGCAGCGGGTAGCTGATCACTGTGATACCGGCGCCGATCCCCGCCAGCACGGCCAGCACGCTCACCGCGAGGCCGCGCTGCCCAACCGGCGCCTCCTCGACGATCAGCGCCGTGGCCACGCCGCCCACCATGGCCTCGAAGCACACGGCGACTAGACGAATCAATGAAAGGGCGGTCAGCGACGGCGCGAAAGCGCTCGCGAAGTTCGCGATCGAGAACCCGGCGACACCAATCGCGATCAGCCGCCGCCGTCCAAAGCGGTCGGCCAGCGTGGCCAGAGGCAGCGCCCCGAGGGAACCCAGCGCGAGGACCGAGCCGAGATTGGACAGCCCGGGAATCTGCGCATGAAAGTCGGACGCGATTGCCGGCAGTGCCAAAACCAGCACCGAGCCGTCGAACGCGGTGAGGATCACGGCCAGCCCGGCCCAGACCAGCGTCCGCCGTTGCAAATCGTCGAGCTTAGTCACGCGCATGTATATTCGGCTGGCTGTGGCACCGGTGGTGAGCGTCGAGGCGCTCCGCAAGCGCTACCGGCGCCGCGATCCATGGGCCGTGGACGGTGTCACGTTCGCCCTCGAACCCGGCCAGGCCTTCGGCCTGTTGGGTCCCAACGGCTCAGGCAAGACCAGCTGCGTCAAGATGATCGCCGGCCTTCTGCGGCCCGATGGTGGCGTCATCTCCCTGTTCGGAGCCAAACCCGGCGACCCTGCCGCGCGCGCGCAGCTGGGGTTTGCTCCTGAGGAACCGGACTTTCCGAAGTTCCTGCGCGCCCGCGAGGTGCTGGATTACTTCGCGAGCCTGCTCGGTCTAGACGAGGACGAGCGAAAGCGGCGCATCCCCGAGACGCTGGCGTTCGCCGGCCTGGATCAGGAGCGGCGCCAGGTGCGCCAGTTCTCAAAAGGTATGAAGCAGCGCCTCGGCATCGCGCAGGCGATCCTGGGCCGGCCTAAGCTGCTGATCCTCGACGAGCCGACCGCAGACCTGGACCCCATGGGCCGGCGCGACGTCAGAGCGCTCATCGAGTCGTTGAAAGCCAGCGGTGTGGCGGTCCTTCTCAACAGCCATCTTCTCAGCGAGGTCGAGCTGGTTTGCGACACGGTCGCAATCCTCGCCAAGGGGCACGTGCTGAAGGAAGGCACCATGGCCGAGGTCGTACCTGAGGGACGCACACTCGAGGATGTTTTCGTCGAGCTGGTGCAGGCGTCAGCCCCGCCGAAGCACGACAACCTACCATCCTTCATCACCGACAAGGAAGACCAGTGAAAGGCACGCTGGCCGTCGCCAGGTTCACGCTGATCGATCTTTCGCGCCGGCGAATCCTCCTGGTGTTCGCCATTCTCGGGGCGGTCGGAATCGCCGGCATCGGCACCATCCTCAAGATCTTCAGCTCCACCTTTGCGGGTGCAGCCTTTACCGGCTCACCGGGCAGTGCGCCGCCCGATCCTGCCAAGATCAATCGCTTTCTCGATCTGATGTTCGTGTCGGACCTGGTCGGGGCGCTTGGGTTGTTCGCCCTGCTGATCGCCTTTGGCATCGGCATGACTGCGATCTACCACGACCTGGAATCGGGCGCCGCCGTCGCGATCTTCTCTAAGCCTGTATCTCGCTTCGCGTTCACGGCGGGCAAGGTGGCCGCTGCAGCGGTGGCGATGATCGTGATCGTCGGTCTGCTCAGCATCGAGGCCATGTTGGTCGGTCTGTTGTTTGGTGGCGGCCTCGAGCAAACGCTGGTGGCCGAAGCGGTTGCCCAGGTCGCCAATGCTTTGACCTTGATGTTGATAGTGCTGGCGCTCAGCACGTGGATGAATAACATTGTCGCGGCCATCCTTGCGTTCATCTACAACGCTGCGGCGGGAGTCGTCGTCGCTCTTCACAACCAGTCAGCCGCGGGCAACCTCGGCGACAACGCAATCCTCAACGGAGGCCTCAACGTTCTTTACTGGCTCGTGCCCCATCAGCTCACCAGCGATGCACCTCGTGAGCTCGTCAAAGCCGAGGTCGAGCTGTTCTCAACCCCGGGCCAGCCAGGGCCGGACGTGTCGCAGGCCGTCGCGTCAGTGCCTGGCCCGTCGGATCTGACCGACATCCTCTGGTGGGCCTTCGTGGTGATTCTTTTTGCGTCGCTCGTCTACGTCGCCGTTCGACGCAGGCAGGTCTAGAAAACCTTCAGCTTTCTCAGGATGTAGGGGCCAGGACCCAGGAAGCCGCAGGTCGCCGCGATGTGGGCGATCGAGACACCGATGAGCGAGGGTGGCCCCGGCAGTAGCCAGAACGCCAGCCCCAGCGGCACCCCCACCAGCGCGGTCGCGAGGGTATCGATCCAGGGCCATCCCAGGCGGTGATAGAGCACATAGGCCGCGGTGCCGATGAAGAAGCCGACGGGCGCTCCGAATGCCGCGCCCAGGCCACCCTGCACCAGGCCGCGGAAGAAAGCCTCCTCGACCGGCCCGTTCAGCGCGTAAAAACCCGCTTGAAACCAAGCATCTCCTCGGCCCGCCGGAGCGCTCAACGCGCGGCGTCGCCGCGCGAGCCAGAGCTGGGCGACCATGGCCGCCAGGAACATGATCGGCGCTGCCACCAGCCCGAAGCCGAGCTGGTCGGCGATCCGCCCTGGCGCCACGCCGAACCACGCGGGTCGCGATGCGATCACATACGCGACCGCGGATATGAGCGTAAATGGCAGAATCCGGATCAGCAGATCGGGGCGCATCCAGGCCCAGGTGTCTGGAATACGGGTGAGCACAAGCGACGTTGGAGCTTTAGAGATCATGGCAGCGGTAGAACCAATCCTGAACCCCACATCGGCGCGGCAGCTCGACGTTTTCTTCGACTATCTCTGTCCATTCGTTTACCGGGCATCGGTGCTCCTGCAGAACGTGAAGGATTCGGGTAAAAGACCACTCGATATCAGGTGGCGTTACTTCTCCCTCATGCAGGCGAATGCCAAGGTTGAAGGATTCACGATTTGGGATGCGGCCGATTCGGAAGCTCGTGGCCGCCTTGCATTCAAAGCTGCGGAAGCGGCTCGCCGGCAGGAGGCGTTCGATGCTTTACATATGGCCTTGCTCCGAGCACGGCACGAGCAGCGCGCCGACATTGACGATGTCGCAGTGGTCGAGCAGCTGGCCGAAGATTCGGGATTGGACCTCGATCGTTTCCGCCAGGACATGGCCGACCCGCAGATCGTGTCTGCGCTCGAGCGCGATCATCGGGCTGCTGTCGCCGACTATGGCGTTTTCGGCACCCCGACGCTCGTATTCGGCACTGGCGCGGCTGCCTACATCCGCCTTTCCGAGCCGCCTGCCGAGGCCGACTCCGTGGCGATATTCGATCGATTGATCTCGATCGCCGCCGAGGAGCCCCGCATCATCGAGATCAAGCGCCCGGTAAAACCCGCACCGGCCTAACCCCGACTCGGGTAGCGGCTCGTCGCCGGAGGTTTCCATAGTGGGGTCAAGGGATGAGCACGCGATGGTTTGGCACGCAGCGCGAGCCTAAGCACGCCGACCTGCACCTGGGTCAGCCACAGCTTTCCGCGGATCCGAGCGGGCGCTCGATCTTTTCGAGGGCGGAGGGGTTCTGGCGCGCGTGGCTGGCGACTGGCGCTCGCCGGGTACCGATCGACCGCCGGCGGGCCAGAGGGGCCGAGCCTTACCTGAAGAAGATCCTCGTCGGCGCGCCGTCGGGCGCTGTCGATTTTTCGAGCGCAATGGCCCGGCAGGCGATCGACGAGGCGCTCCACGAGCTGCCGCCTCAGCACAAGCAGGTCGTCAAGCTCGCCTACTTCGGCGGCCTGACCAACCGCGAGATCGCCGAGGCACTCGGCCTCACCGTCAGCGAGGTGCGCCGCTCGCTTCGGGGCAGCCTGGCCGTGGTCGGCGCACGCTTTGAGCGCGGCCGCGCCAAGGGGCGCCGGGCGATCCAGGACCTGCTGCTGTTGCCGTGGTGGAGGTTCGATGGCGTGCGAAAAGCCCCGTGGCCGGCGCTCGACCACGCGCTTCAGACCGGAATTGTCGTGGTCATGACAGCGGCCGCCGCCGCATTGTTGGTGACCCATCAAGCGCCCGTGCATGCCGGGCATACCCACAGGGCACCTCATGCAGCAGCCGCCGTGTCGGCCGGCTCCAACCGTCAGTCGCACAACGCGACCCCGCAGGCTGTCTTGAATCCATCACCCCGACCCCCGCCGGTGGCCAATGCGGCGGGCGGCGCTGGATCCGTAGCCGCCATGCCCGCCAAAGTAGAGTCTTTGCTCTCACTTCCGGTCAGCGTCACGGTGCCCCCGATCTTGCCGAACCTGCAAGTCCCGGGTCTGCCTCAGCTCCCGTTCGGTGAGTAGATAGCCACACCGTCGACAGTCGCGGTCAAATGGTAGCCCGCAGCGACGAACCGGGCGAGCACCGGGTAATTGGTCATCGGATACATCGAGAAGTCGCTCCAGTTCGCGGAGGCAGACGTGTCGACGACGAGCGCGGGCGGGTGCAGCGTCAGGTCCTCTTGCAGGGCCGGCCACACGGCCGCGGACGTGTCCCAATTGTTAGGCGGCAGCGCCGATCCGCGCGCGAAGCCTCGCAGGAAACCGGGAAAACGGCTCGCCATGATCCTGTCGGATTCGACATAGAGGGCGGGCCAATCGCCCCAGACGAAGACGCGATCGTCCGGCCGGGTGTGGCTTCGGATGTAGGCGGCGACTGCCTGGTGCGCCGGCACGGGCGCCTGGAAGTCATAGGTCAGAGGGTCCGAGACCAGGTCGAACACGCCCCATCCGGCCATGGGCAGGACGAGGCCGGCGACCGCCATGGCTGCCACCAAACGCCTTCGCGAGCCGTCGAGCGCCCTGTCGATGGCGAAAGCAGCGAGGAGGGCAAGTGGGCCCATCACCTGGATGAAGTAATGCCAAGACAGGTGGCCGCCGGCCAACGATCCGGGTATCGAGACCACCAGCCACGCCACGATGAGCTGCGCAGCGGCCGGCAGACGCTTCCAACGCCAGGCGAACGCGACGGCCGCCACCCAAACGACCACCGCCGTGGCGACGAACGGAAGCACGCTGTCCCAGGAGCGCATCAAGACCAGGGCCGGCGTCCAATTGAGGGCCGCATACCCGTACAGCGTCCCAATCGTCCAGTCCCAAAAGCCGATGAGCGAGCCGGTCGCGGCAAGCAGGGCCGCCGCCAGCACCAGCGCGCCGGCCAAACCGGCGGCGAACAAACCAGATGCGCGTAACCGCTTGTCCGCCGGCTCCATTAGGACTATCGCGAGCGGCACCAGCAGGACGTTTACGGCGGCCACCTGGCGGAACGCGCCGGCTGCCACCAGCAGAGCCCCGGACCAAAACCACCGTCTCCGCAGCAGGAGGAGGACAGAGACAGTGAGCGGCAGCATCATGAAGATCTCGGTGTTCGAGGCCAGGAGCCGGGGGTTGCCGGCTGCGGTGAGAACTCCGTAGATGAGGGCAGCGAGCAGGCCGGCTCGGACGCCGTACATCGATCGGCCGATGACCAAAAGAAGGCTGCAGGTTGCCAGCATGACGATCAGTCCGACGAGATGAATCGCTGTCATCTGATAGGCCCCCGCGACGTGGAAGATGGCGGCGTATACCCAGTAAATCCCGGGCGGCTTGTTGTCGACTCCGCCTGCGGCATAAAGCTTGCCGCCGAGATTCATGAGCGCCGCGATCGAGCCGTAGATCGCTTCGTCGCCGTCCAGGAGGCGGTGAAAGAACGCGGGAATGTGCGCCAGGATCACGATCGCCGCCACCGTCACTCCCCAGACGCGGGGGCCGGGTCGGCGGGCCGACGGCAAGGTTGCCATGGCGTCCGACTATATTCGCGCGGTACCGTCATCAGGTGAACCGAGCGAGGCGCCTGCTGCCGCCGCTGGCCCTCGCGGCCATCCTGATCGTCTTACTGGCGAACTTCATCAACCGTCAAGAGCCGCCTGGAATCGACTACCACACCTACAAAGCCGCAGCCGTGGTTGGGCTGACCCAGGGCTGGTCGAACATCTACGACCAGTCTTTGGTGGCGGCGGCTCAGATCAAGCTCGACCCCGGCGAAGTGGCCCAGCCATTCCTGAGCCCGCCCACAGTGGCCTGGCTGGTGGCGCCCCTCGTGGCGCTGCCCTATTCGGCGTCGTATTACCTCTGGGCGGCCTTGGTTCTCGCCGCATACATCGCGGCGCTCGCCTGGGCGGTCCCAAGCCGCGGGCTCACGCGTTGGATCTTGGTCGCGGCAGCCGTCGCTCCGTGGTGGGTTTTGGAAGCCATCCGCGTTGGTCAGGTGGTGCCGCTGGTAGCGGTAGGCATGGCGATCTCGTGGCGATTCCTTAGAGAGAATCGAAATTTCGCGGCGGGGCTCGCGTTGTCGTTGCTACTGTTGAAGCCGAACACCGCTTTCCTCGTCCCACTGGCGGTGCTGGCGGCGGGTCGGGTGCGAGCCTTGGCCGCGTTGACCGCGGTCGGAGCCGTCCTGGCGCTGGCCGCTTTCGTCACTGTGGGAACGACCGGCGCATTCGACTACTGGAGCCAACTCACAGGATCGTTGCCGACCGGCGCCGATGCGTTGACGCTCGAACGAGCGTTGAACCTTCGAGGTGTGGCGCTCACTGCGTTGCGAGTCGTCATCGTTGTCGCTGTTCTCTTCGCGGCTTTCCGACTGCGCCGCTCGCCCGGGCTGGTCCTGGTGGTCGGCATCCTCGGCTCATTGGTAGCAGTCCCATACCTGCATGCATCCGACCTTTGCTTGCTTGCGGTGGCTTCGGTGATCGTGTGGGAGGAGCGGCCGGTTCTGGCCTGGCGTGTGCCAATCGCAGCGGGCTGGCTGCTAACCACTCCATTAGTCGGCATTGTCCGGACCGGGCTTCCGCTGCAGAGGTGGCCTCTCGTCGAGCTTGCCTTCCTGGCCGGCCTATGTGTGATCGCGTGGCGCGTCAAGGCTTCACGACCTACCGATAGAGTTGTAGGGCTGCATGAGCTACCTACCTGACGCGGACCGATACTCCCGGATCGAGTATCGCCGCAGCGGGCGAACCGGCATCAAGCTTCCCGAGATCTCGCTTGGGTTGTGGCAGAACTTCGGTCATACGCGTCCGCTCGAGGTCAGCCGCGCGATTGTGCAGCGCGCCTTCGACATGGGCATCACGCATTTCGACCTGGCCAACAACTACGGGCCGCCTTATGGGTCGGCCGAGGAGACGTTCGGCCGGATCATCGCCTCGGACCTTGCCCCGTATCGGGATGAGCTGATCATCTCGACCAAAGCGGGCTGGGACATGTGGCCCGGACCGTACGGCGACCGCGGGTCACGCAAATATCTTCTGGCGAGTCTCGACCAGAGCCTGCGTCGCATGGGTCTCGATTACGTCGACATTTTTTACTCGCACCGCTTCGATCCCGACACCGCGCTCGAGGAGACGATGGGGGCCTTGGCTTCGGCGGTTCGCCAGGGCAAGGCACTGTACGTCGGCATCTCGTCGTACACGAGCGCCCAGACCAAGGAGGCGGCGGCGATCCTGCGCTCCATGGGCACGCCGCTACTCATCCACCAGCCCTCGTACAACATGCTGAACCGCTGGATCGAGGATGACCGCCTGCTCGATGTGCTCGAGAAGGAAGGGGCGGGCTGCATCGTCTTCTCGCCGCTCGCGCAAGGCGTCCTCACCGGCAAATATCTCGCCGGGATTCCCGAGGGCTCTCGTGCGACGCATTCGCGCTACCTGTCGCCCGATCAGATCACGAAGGAGACTCTCGCCAAGGTGCGGGCTCTCAGCACAATCGCCGAGAAGCGAGGACAGCCGCTGGCGCAGATGGCCCTGGCGTGGACGCTGCGGGATCCGCGGGTCACATCGGCCGTGATCGGCGTCAGCAGCATCGCCCAGCTCGAGGAGAACAGGGCAGCGCTCGACCACCGGGAGTTCTCTCCTGCCGAGTTGGAAGAGATCGACCGGGCTCTTACGTCTTAACCGGCAGCGCTGCCCAGAACACCCGTTCCCCGGCATAATCAGATCGCCCGCCCCCGACCAAGGGGAAATACTTGCCACTGGACATTCACGACATCGACGGCCCGCTCCGCGTGCTCGCTGGACCGGGCACCGGGAAGACGCACGCCCTTGTCGACCTGTACGAACAGGCCGTCCGGGACGGCGTTGCCGGCCGTGGTCAGATCCTGGTCCTCACGTTCTCCAACGGCGCCGCCTCCGAGATCGCGCGGCGTATCGATCTACGCCTGAACGACGACTACGGCGACGCGTGGATCTCGACCTTCCACAGCTTTTGCTCGAGGCTCCTGCGCGAATATTCACCTGACCCCGAGCGACTGCTGCTTGACGGCTTCCAGGAGACGATCGTCATGCGCGACGTGCTCGCCGGGATGGAGCCCGATGTGCTCGGCGGGTTGGCCGGGGTGCAGCGCTCCGATGCATTCGCCAGGGACGTTCTGACCTTTGTCGCGCTGATGAAACAGAACCTGGTTCACCCCTCCGCCCTCTTGCTCGCAGCCGAGGCGAGCGCAAGCGAGCGCCTGCGCAGTCTCGCGGCCGCCTACCAGGCTTACCAGGAGCAGATGCGGCGCGCGAGCATGGCCGACTTCCGAGATCTCATCACCGGCGCAATCGAGCTGCTGCAGTCGAACCCCAGGCTGCGGGAGCAGATGAGCGCCCGCTTCCGGCTGATCCTCGTCGATGAGTTCCAGGACGTGGACCCCGCGCAGTTCGAGCTCCTCCAACTCCTCGCGCCACCTGCGTCCCAGCCACGCTTGGTGGTCGTGGGTGACCCGGACCAATCCATCTACGGTTTTCGAGGCACGGTTCCACGCTTGCTAAGCGACGACTTCGCGAAGGTCTACGGCGGGGCGACGCACAGGCTCGACGACTGCTACCGCTGCTCGCAGGAGGCGCTCGATTCCGGCGAGAGGCTCCTCGCCGCGACCCAGCCAGGGCGCCATGCCCGCGCATTGCGTGCGGCAAGCCCGCCGCGTTCGCCGGCCGTGGTCGTCGCGCGCGAGGGGGACGCCGTCGACGAGGCGTTTTTCTGCGCGCGCGAGATCAAGCGCCTTTATGCGGAGTCGGCAGACCTGCGGCTCAGGGATTTCGCCATCGTGCTGCGCAGCACCACCTGGCTTGGGGGCCCCTTCGAGGAGGCGCTGCGGGCCCTGGGTCTTCCCTATGAGGTGCGAGGGTCTGGCGCCACGGCGCGCAACGAGGTGGTCCGATTCCTTGTCGGTTACCTCGAATCGCTCCGCAAACCGGATGACCCCGACGCTTTCGAAGGCGCGCTTGCCTCGACCCTCGGTGGCGTCGGCGCGCGCACGCTCAGCCGGCTTCGCGCACATGCGCGCGAGCAGGGCCGTCCGCTCACGCGCGTCGTGCGCCGGCTGATGTACGCGCTCGCGGCACGCGACGCGGCGCGCTACCCGTTGCCGTGGGGCGGAGAGGCGCCAAGCGAAGTGACGACCGAGCCGGACTATCTTGAGTACCTCTCACCGGAGGAGCTCGACCGCCTGCATGCCGCGATGGTCGCTCGCCACCGCCTCCTCGGCCGAGTGCCGAGGTTGCCGCTCACGAGCCTGGCTTACTCGATCCTGATCGAGGACGGAGCTATGCGGCGTCTCCTCGACCTCGGCCTGGCGCCGGACCAGCGGGCTGAAGCCATTGGCGACTTGCGCGCCGCCATCGGCGGCCTCGAGGCGATTCAGACGGTTTACGAAAGGCTGCACGGCACGCCGCCCTTGCTCACCGACATCGCCGGCTCGCTTGACTCGCTGCTCAGCGGCGCTGCCGACGACACCGACGCGCCGGCGCAAGGATTGGACGGGCGTCCAGACGCGGTACAGGTACTGACGGTGCACCAGGCCAAGGGCCTCGAGTTCGAGGTCGTGTTCACCGCGGGCTTCGCCCACGGGCTCTTTCCTCTTGCGGCACGGCCGCACCCGCTGCTGGATGTCGACGATCGCGCCTGGCTCGAGCGCTACAAAGTTGGATTCATGCCCTCGTGGCCCTCCGATCCGGATGGCCATCTCGCGGAGGAGGCACGACTCGCGTTTGTCGCAATGACACGCGCAAAAAGGCGGCTTTACGTCACCTTCGCCGACGTTTATCTGCGGTCGGCTGGGGCGTCGGTATTTCTTGGACTGGCACAGCCGGAGGCGGAGTCCCGGGAGCTGACGCGCGCGTCGGGAAGGCTTGCGCCGCGCGATGTGCTGCTCGCACGCGAGGCCGAAGTGTTGATTGCATCCCACCGAGACGCGCTGAATGGCAGCGCAGGCAGGGCGCTCGCCCTCGGTCTCGACGTTGCGTTTCTCACCGATCGCGAATCGGGCGAGCCGTTCGAGCCGTACGGCGGGGAAAAGAATCCAAGCAATGTCGAGATTGGCCATTTCAGCCCGACGACGCTCAACGACTACCTCAAATGCCCGCGCCTCTACTGGTACAACCACCATCCGGGCCTCGTGGACGAGCCGCGATCCGTGGCGATGGAACGTGGTGGATTTCTGCACGAGGTGCTCGAGGAGTTTCACCTGCACGAGGTGGAGTGGCGACCGCTCGCCTCGGAGATGCAGCGCGAGTGGCTCGAGGCTTCGTTGGTCAAGCACCTGGACCCCTACCTGTCGAGGATGGAAGGCGTGCTCGACCGCAAGCGCGAAGAGCTGCAGGTCCGCGCCGTCCTGGGCAACTACATCAAGTTCGTCACCGGCCTGCAGGTGATCAGGCGCTTGCGAACGCTCGATGTCGAGCGCAGGTTTCACCTCGAGCTCGATGGCGTGGAGATCGTCGGGAAGATCGACAGGGTGAACGACGTGGGCGACGGCCAGGTCGAGGTGGTCGATTACAAGACGGGCTCCGGCAAGCCGATGCGCTACGCGTATGAGCAGTACTTCGGCCCTGACATGTCCGATGTGCAGCTGGCCCTGTACTACCTGGCCTGCCGGCACGGAGTCGACGACGAAGGCAAAGCCCTCGGTTTTCAGCCGCGATTCCTCTCCCTCTGGTACCCGAAAGACTGGGTCTGGAGGGACATGCGCCAGGACATCTTCGCCGTCGGCCAGCCGGCAGGCCTCAAGGAATATCGAGAGAAGGCGCTTAGCACCGAGGACCTCGAGCGCAGCCGTGCCGTCGTCATGCAGGCGATCGCGGGGATCAAAGGCGGCCACTTCGAGCCGGGACCGCGTGACCTCGCAGGCACCTGCGTGACTCGATTCGGCAGCTGCCCGCACGCAGCCATATGCCCGTACGGAGGGGCACCCCCCGAATGACGCTGAGTGCAGAGCAGAGGGCGGCGGCCCATGCCGGCCCGGATGGCGCATTCCTGATCGCCGCCGGTCCCGGCACGGGCAAGACATTCACCGCGACCGAGCGTTTCTGTTGGCTGGTCGAGCAGGGCGTCGCGCCGGACCGGATCCTGACGGTGACCTTCAACGACCGCGCGGCGGAGGAGCTGCGCCTGCGCATCACCCGCGAGCTGGCGGAAAGACGGCCTCAGCTTGGCCCGGAAGCTCTCGACGCCGCCTGGATCGGCACGTTCCACGGCACCTGTGCGCGGCTCCTGGATGAGTTCGCTTACCTGGTTGGGGCGCCGCGCGAGCTGAGGGTTCTGGACGAAACCGAGCAGCGGTTGTTCGAGCAGCGCCTCGTGGCTCGGCTGCGTAGCGGCACTGCTGCCCCGCTTGACCCGGACTCGTTCACGGCGCTGTCGGTGGACGATCTCGACGACCTCTTGCGCTCGGGTCTCCGGTTCCTGCTCAAGCTGAAGGGGCGGGGCATCAGCCCCGAAGGGTTCCGCACCCGCGCTCTTGAGCTGCACGGCCGGCACTGGGATGCCTCGTTCGACGGCGCCTCAGGCAGCGACGCGGCGCATGCAGAGCTCGAAGCGATCGGCGTCCTGCACCTCGTCTACAAGACGTATGAGGATGCCCTGCGCGCGGCGAACCTTCGCGATTTCGACGACCTCATCCTCGAGGTGATCGGTGCATTGCAGCGCGTGCCCGAGTTTCGCCGCCGCTGCCGTGAGCGCTTCCGCTACCTGCTGGTTGACGAGTTCCAGGACACCAACCGGATTCAGCTCGATCTGATCAGGCTTCTCGCCGCAGATGGCTTCGGCAACGTTTCGGCGGTCGGCGATGCGAAGCAATCCATCTACGGGTGGCGTGACGCGGAGATCGAGAATATCCGAACGCGCTTCACCGGGCGCCGGCTGCCGCTGACGCACAATCGCCGGTCCTACCAGCAGATCCTCGACTGCGCGACCGACTTCATTCGCCGCGACCCGGATTTCGCCTCGGAGCCAGAGCTGGTGGCGACCCGCGGGTCCGGCGAGCGGCCGGTAACGGTGATGATGGCGCCCGACTCGCGCACCGAAGCCAGGTCGGTCGCGGAGACGATTCGCCGCTTGAACGTAGGCGGCCGCGCGTTCTCCGACATCGCGATACTCGCGCACTCGATCCGTATGCTGCCACGCGAGTTCGAGGATGAGCTACGCCGCCAGGGCATCCCTTATCTGACCAGCGGCGGCTCGGGCTTCTTCGATCGCCAGGAGATAAAGGATGTGCTGGCGATGCTCCGGCTCACCGAGAACCCGATGGACGACGGCGCGCTGGTCAGGGTGCTCCAGGGCCCGATCGTCAGGTTGCCGGATAAAGGTATGTACAACCTCGCCGCGCGGCGTTTCGGCCGCAGCGGCATGCGCTTGAGGGATTGCTTCGAGGAGTCGGGCCGTGCGGGCTTTCCCGAGATGGATGCGAAGGTGGCGGCGCAGGCGGTGCGGCTGGTGGAGCTGACCGATCGGCTCGGCGGCCTGCGTGACGCGCTGACGGTCGCCGACATCCTCAACCGTCTACTAGAGGAAACGGGTTACCTCCGCTGGGCCGAGCTCCGCGCGCAGAGGGACGGCAGTCCCCGCGCGCTGCTCAACCTCCGAAAGGTCTTTCAACTCGCGTCGCGCTTCGAGCGCGACCTTGCTCTGGCCGGCATCGGCGACTTTGTGCGCCACCTGGACCAGGTGATCGATGCGGAGCTGCCTGTCGGCGAGGCGGCTGAGGAATCGGCCACCACGGATGCGGTAGCGCTGCTGACTGTCCATTCGGCGAAAGGCCTGGAATTTCCTGTGGTGTTCTTGGTCAACCTCAGACCGCCCAGGCCCCGCGACACCGAGCGCCTCTTCTTCGACCCGGACAACCTTGGCTTCGTCATGAAGAACTGGCGGGGCGACAAGCATCCACGCTTCAAGGAGACGTCGCCCGGTGCGCCGGCCGTGGCACTCGCGATGGGCGAACGCCGGCGCATCGTCTACGTCGGCATCACGCGAACCAAAGATGCCCTCTACGTCACCGCCACCAGGGAGGAACAGTCCCCGCGCGATATCGACGTCGGCGCCAACGGCGAGGTCGACCATTTCGCCGAGATCCTCAGCTGGGCATTCGCCAACCCCGATGCGGCGACAGTCGTCGAGGCGGAGCAGCTAGAGCTGCCGGTCATCCGGGTGGCGGATGGCTCAGGCGCGGACGGCCCGGCTGTCGTCGAGGCAGTCCTCGAGCGGTGGCAGCACATCCGCCCGCGCGAGGACGCAGTTCGACCAGGGCCTGAGCGCGACATCGAGCTGAGCTTCTCGCAGCTCCATGACTTCGAAGCGTGCCCCGTCCGGTATCGATTCAGCCAGGTTTGGGGCGTGCCCGCTCCGCCCGACGACATGCTGCCGGCATTCGTGCGGGCGTCCGGATCAAGTGAGCTGGGCGCCTCTGTCCATGCCGCCCTGTCGGCCTGGCATTCGGGTGGTGGCGACCTGCTGCGCATCTACCGTGGGCCAGAAGCCGGAAGGGAGATGCTCGCGCGCTATCTCCAGCAACCGCTGGCGGTCGCGCTTACGCTTGGCGTGGAGCTCGAGTTCAATCTTCGCATCGGCCAAGCCCGGATCCGCGGTTTTGTCGACCGGGTTTGTGAGCTTGACGGCCGGCCGACCCTCGTCGACTACAAGACCAACGCCACACTCGACGCAAGGTTGATCCAGGCTTACTCGACCCAACTCCGGCTGTATGGGCTGGCGGCACGTCGAGGGTTGCTGCCGGGTGGGCGCGAGCCCCGGCTCGTCCTTTTTGACATTCGGCGCGGGCACCTGATCGAAGTCGCCCCCGACGACAGGGCGGTCGAGGCAAGGATCGCGGCCGCCACATCGAAAATCCTTGCCGGCGACTTTGCACTGGGGCCAGAGCACGCGGAACGGCCCTGCATCTTGTGTGCTTTCAAGCCGATCTGCGCCGACGCCCGCGTTGCGGTTCCTGCCGCGCGGACGTGACCGGCGCAGAGCCGCTTCGAGAGCAATATTTCGAGCGCCGCCAGATCAAGGAGGCGATTGCTTTTGCAGAAGCCGGCGGCATCGCCGTGCACCGCAACTTCGACCACTACCACGGTTCGATGATCCGGGGCATGGTGCGCGAGCGGCCTTTCCTCCACATCATCGGCCTGCGCCCCGTGCTCGAAGAATGGGGGCGCCGGCATGGGCTGCGCCCTGAGTGGGTCCAGCCGGAAAAGCGGCGAAAGGTGGCTCACTACGACGTCTTCGGCGCTCGCGCCGCGGACCTCATAGCGCGCCTTGCCTCACCTGAATGAGCGAAAGAAGCTGGCCGGGGGTCTATCGGCCATCGGCTTGAGGGCCAATCAGGCCCTTGACGCCATATGACGCGATGCGTTATGCTGCAGTGCGTCAACCTAAAAAGGAGGCCAAGACAAACATGACTACCGAACTAGACCAGATCGCAGATTCGGCCGGTGAGACGGCAACCACTGTCGCGGAAGTCGCTTTCGGCGCCGCCCAGACAGTTCGTGAAGTCGCGTCAGACCCCATGGGGACGGCGCGCAAGCAGGTGAAGGGACTCGAGCGTAAGGGCACCCCGGCCGCTCGCAAGGTCAACCGCCGCTTCAACGCACGGCTGAATGCCGCGACGGCGCCGGCCAAGGACGTTGCCAAGAACATCAACGCTCGGCTTTCGGCCGCCGCACAGGTCGCCAGCGACCTGATGCCTGAGCGCATCACGGTGCTTGGAGTCGAGGTGAACGGCAGGCTGCCGGAGAAGGTCGTGATCAGGGGCTTCGAGCTCGTGAAGCTTCAGGCTCGCCGCCGCGATGTCGTTGGCAGCGTCGCCAAGCGCTCGCTGCGGATCTTCAACGGCTCGTTCAAGACCATCGCGAAGACCGCGAGCAGGCTGGAGTACGCGACCGAGCTCAGGCACGCTCCAACTGTCAAGAAGTCGGTGGCGACCAGGGCCTCGACCAGGACCCGCCGCGTCCGCAAGATCGCCGCGCGCCGCCGCGCGGCTTAACTAAACGACTCGTTGAGGGCGCCCGCGCAGGGCGCCCTTTTTCATTTCAGGTAGATTGCCGACCGTGACCGTGGTCTGTACCGGCTCCATTGCATACGACTACATCCTCAGCTTCAAGGGCCATTTCAAGGACCACATCCTCGCCGACAAGACACACATCCTCAACCTGAGCTTCCTCGTCGACGACCTGCGCAAGCATCGTGGGGGCGTCGCCGGCAACTACGCCTACAACCTCACCCTCCTCGGCTACCCTGCCGCCGTGCTGGCGACCGCTGGCTCCGACGCTGCCGAGTACCGCGACTGGCTCCTGGCCAGGGGCGTCGACTGTCATGGGTTGAGACTTCTCGACGGCGAGATCACGGCGACCGGTTTCACAACGACGGATCTTGATGACAACCAGCTGACCGGCTATTACGGCGGGGCGATGGGTCGCGCCGCCATCCTCGGCGTGGATGACGCCCCTCCGGGCGCGGACGCTCTGATCGTCGGTCCGAACGATCCCGCTGCGATGATGCGGCTGGTCAAGGAGTGCCGGGCGAGGGGTCTGCCTTTCGTCTTCGACCCGGCGCACCAGCTGCCCCGGCTCTCAGGCGAGGACGTCACCGAAGGCGCACGCGGCGCATGGATCTTGATCGGAAATGACTACGAGCTCGAGCTGATCATGCAGCGCACCGGCCGCTCGATAAGGGGGCTGATCGAGCTGGCCGAGATCGTGGTGACAACGCTTGGTCGCGACGGTTCTCGGATCTGCACAAGTGAGGGGACGGTCGACATTCCAGCAGCGCCGGCACGGCGCGAGGTGGATCCCACCGGCGCGGGCGACGCGTATCGGGCCGGCCTGGTCGCCGGCTTGTTGCGCGGCCTCGAGATCGAGCAGGCAGGCAGGGTGGCATCGCTGGCGGCCGCCTATGCGGTCGAGCAGGTGGGAACCGTCGAGCACTCGTACACGCTCGGCGAGTTTGCCCAGCGTTACCAGGAGGCATTCAGCGTTGCCCTGCCCAATGCGTTCGGGCGACGCCCCTAACTAAATTTCCGGCCTTCCTCTCGACGGTAGGCCCACAAGGCGAGGGCAAAAAAGGCCACTCCGTAGCCGATGAGGTAGATCCAGTCAGTGGTCACGCTCCCGTCGGTAGGCGCGCCGATGGCATCCCAGCCGAGCTGACCGAAAAAGTGCAGCGGCAGATATGGCGCGATGCTCTGAATAAAGCTGGGCAAGAGCTGCTTGGGAAAGAAGAGGCCGGACGCAAACGCGGTCGGCAGATAGATCAGGTTGATCACCGCCACCGCGGAGTTGGGTCCTGACAGGTAGCCGATGGCGAAACCCAGGGCGATGAAGGGTATCGAGCCCAACAGCACCCGGTACGCCAGAGTCACCCACTCCAACGCGTCGATTCTCACGTCGCCTGCGATGTAGGCGAATGGAAAGAGGACCACGAGCGTCATGGCCGCGAAAGCCAGCGCTGTGATGCATTTGGAAAGCAGGTAGACCCAGGGCGGCATCGGCGTCGCGCGCATGAGCACGTCCATCTTCTGACCTCGCTCGGTCGCCACTGAGATTCCGAAGCTGAAGATCATGACGTTGGCCACGGCGTACACGGCCATCGATGCAAGGAAGTACGCGCCAAAGCTCACGCCTGGGAAGATCTGCTGCTTTGACTGGCCGATGCCGATGAACGCGTAGAACATCACGGGCAGGAAAACCGACGTGATGCTGAATGCCGGCACGCGCCACAGCTTCAGAAACTCAGCGCCGGTCTGGCGCACGAGCATGGGCAGAATCGGCGCGCGAGCAACTGTGGCTACGGCCATTACCCGGCCCCCTGGTGGCTGGTGAGTGAGATGAAGGCGTCCTCCAGGTCTGCCCCGGACACCTCGAGCTCGGAGATGTCGATCCCCTTGCGAAACAGCTCTCGAAGCACAGACTCCGGCTGATTGGTTAGAAGCTGAACACGGTGGTCTGTAATCGTCGTGGTCGTCACCGGCAAACCCTCGAGGTCTTTTTCCGACAGGTTCCCGGCTGTAAAGCGAACACGCTTGCCGGCAACCCTCGATTTGATTTCTTGAGGTGAGGCATCCGCAATGACCACCCCGCGGTCGACCACGACCACGCGCTTGGCGAGCTGGTCCGCTTCTTCGAGGTAGTGGGTGGTGAGCACAACGGTGCGGCCCAGGTTCGCGAACTCGGCGATGCGCTCGATGAATGAGCGCCGTCCCTCGACGTCCATGCCGACCGTCGGCTCATCCAGGAAGAGAACCTCGGGATCGCCGCACACGGCGAGCGCGAAGTAGAGCCGTTGGCGCTGGCCGCCAGACAGCTCCTTGACTTGGGCGCCGGCTTTCTCCTCGAGGCCGGCCATCGCGATCGCTCGATCGCTGGCCATCGGCTTCGGGTAATAGGAACGGAAGAGGTCGACGATCTCTCGCACCTTCAGCATCGCCGGGATGCCTGACTCCTGGAGCATCACGCCCACCCGGCTGCGAGCATCGAGGTGATAGGGGCTGAGCCCGAACAGCAACGCCTTGCCAGATGTCGGCTTCCGCAACCCCAGCAGCAGGCTGATCGAAGTGGTCTTGCCGGCGCCGTTCGGTCCGAGCATCGCCACGACTTCGCCGAGCTCGATGTCGAGGCTCACTCCTCTGAGTGCCTCGATGGAGCCGTACTTCTTGGTTGCCTCGATGAGCTGGGCAGCGACTGGCACTGCCGAGAATCTACTCTGGTGGCGTGGCGACCATTTTCTCGCGCATCATCGATGGCGAGCTCCCGGCCGATTTTGTTTGGAAGGACGACGCCGCTGTCGCCTTCTTGTCCAATCGCCCACTTCGACCGGGACACACCCTGGTGGTGCCTCGTTCGGCCACCGACCACTGGCTCGACCTGGAGCCCGACCTGCTGACACACCTCGCGGCGACCGCGCAAACCATCGGCAAGGCGCAGATGGCAGCTTTCAAACCGGCCAGGATCGGATTGATGCTCGTCGGCCTGGAGGTGCCGCACGTGCACTTCCACGTGGTGCCGATACGTGGGCCGCACGACCTGGACTTCGACAACCAGGATCCCAACCCGGATCCGGCGATGATGAAGGCGGCCGGCGAGGCATTGCGCCGAGAGCTGCGCCGCCTCGGCGCACCCGGAGCGCTCTAGGCCAGAGCCCGCAGCAGCTGGTCGATATGCAGCTCGAGGTGGCTGATGAGCGGCAGTCGCGCCACCTCCTCAGCGGTCATCGTCTCTCCCCCGTCCACCTTCACCACCCGTCGCATCGACGCAGCATCCGCATCGTGAAGGCGTTGGATGGTCCGAGCATGGTCTTCCAGGGCCATGCGAATCAGCTCCTTCGGCTCGATCTGCGCCATCTGCTCGTCCATTGCGTCGCGGAGGCCGACATTGTTGAGCAGGTCAAGCTCGGTCATCTTGCCGCTCGAGACTTTGTGGAAGATGACGCCGTAAAACTTCGACAGCACGACGATGTGCGCCAACACCTCGTGGGCGCTCCAGGCGGCCGGAGGCGGGACGTCCCCGCTCAGGGCATCGGGCCTGGCGGAGCCAGCTCCCGATCCGCCCCCCTTTTGGCCATGAGCGGCCGACACCAGCGGGCCGTATTCAGCCAGGCGATCCGATGCTCTCTGAAGGCGATCGGCGAGGGCAAGCCGGTCGTGGTCGATCATCTCGTCGAGGAAACCCTGGAGGTCGGTCGCCGTGAAGGTCGTGCTTTCATTCGTCATGACACAACCAATCTATTGGAGAATCAATCAAATGTGCTACTCAGATGACGCCCGCCCGCCGCTGCCACCCATCGGAGGAGCCGCCTCCGACCATGGAGACTTCGAGCTCACCGCTGCCGACGGCAACAAGTTCATGGCTCACTTCGCCCGGGCCGCCCAACCTACCGGCGCAGGCATGGTCGTGATGCCTGACGTCAGAGGGCTGCATCACTTTTACAAGGAGCTCGTGCAACGGTTCGCCGAAGCGGGCATTGACGCGGTCGCCATCGACTATTTCGGCCGCACAGCGGGGAGCGGCGATCGAGGAGAGAGCTTCGATTACAAGCCTCATGTCGAGCAGACGACCCCGGAGGGCATCAGCGCCGATGTCGCGGCGGCGGTGGCGCACCTCAAGTCGAAGGATGGCGGCGCGGTCAAAGCCGCCTTCACCGTGGGTTTCTGCTTTGGCGGCTCGAGTTCCTGGAACATGTCTGCGCTGGTGGACGGGCTCGATGGCTGCATCGGCTTCTATGGCCGGCCGGAGCGGACGCTGCCATTCCTGTCCCGGATGAAGGCGCCTCTGCTCCTGCTCATCGCCGGCGCCGACTTCACTCCAACCGAAGCATTCCACGACTTCGACACGAAGCTGACCGAAGCCAAAGTGCCCCACGAGATGCACATCTACGAGGGAGCGCCGCACAGCTTCTTCGACCGCAGCTTTGCCGAGTGGAAAGAGGCGGGCGACGACGCCTGGCGCCGGATGCTGGCGTTCATCAAGAAGAACAGCTAGGCCGGTCTCCCCTCGTGGGGAGCGACCTCTGGAGACGACCGATGGTGCCCGAATCGCGGCCCATTGGCAGGTTGGATGAGCGTAGCCATCGGCGGTGGCTTCGACTTCGTGTCCTAAACTGCCGTCGGCCGTATAGTCAGCTTCCATGGCGAGAGTGGCCCCTCGGTCCAAGCCGGCGCCGCAGCTGCCTGCCGCCCTGGTGGCCGAGCTGGAGCGGCGACGCGCTGGCATGGCTCGCCACATGGCACGGGCCGTGGTGATGCTGGTGCGCTGGGACAATTCCACGGGCGTTCCGCCTCAACGCTCCGCGATCGCCAAGGCATGCGAGGCGGGACTCGACCTATTCTTGGCCACCGCCCGCGAGGCGCGCCCGGCCACCGCCGAGGAGCTTCGGCGCGTGGCCCAGCTCGGAATCCTCCAGGCCCGCAGCAGTCAGTCGGTCGAGCCCATCCTCAATGCGTATCGCATCGCCGCTCGCGTCGCATGGGACGCCATACTCGCGGCGTGGCGGGGCCACCCTGAGGCGACCCCCGAGGCGATCATGCTGACTGCCAACTACGTTTTCGGGGCATTGGACCAGGTGGCCGCCGAAGTCACCAAGACTTACCTCAACGCGCGCGAGCATCACATGCAGCGTGGCACCCGCGCGCGGGCTCGCCTGTTCCACGCGCTGATCAGCGACAACTTCGACTCCGAGCTCGAGCTCCAAAAGCAGGCCCTGGCGCTGAACATGCCCATTGCGCCGACCGGTTATGTCGCGGCGGTATGCAAGCTCGTCGTCGGCAGTCGCGATGGCGAGCAGGGAGGAGAAGGGCTGGCCGAGGTGGCCGCCTCACTGCCACTGCCCCGAGGCGCGATCCACCACGCCACCGACCCGACCACCCTTGTCATCCTGTGGCCTGCCGAGTCCGCGGCCGACGTGGAAGGCGCCCGGCAGCTGGTCATGAGCCTTCAGAAGGAGGCGGTCAAGCGCTCAGGCTCAGCGCGCGCCCGGGTGCGCGCAGGCATCGGCGGCTACCACGCCGGCTTGCGGGGTATTGCGGGCTCGTATCTCGAAGCCCAGCAGGCAATTGAAGTTGGGCGCAAGCTCAGACCGGATGCGGTGGCGCACCGGCACGATGAGCTCATCCCGCAGCTCGTGCTGGCGCAGAACCCTCGGCTGGCCGAACGCTTCGTGGTGCACAGTCTTGGGCCTCTGCTCGAGGCCAAGACTCGCAACCGCGAGCAGCTGCTCGAGACACTGCAGGTTTACGTGGCCCAAGGCTCGGTGAAAGACGCGGCGGCCGCGCTGAAACTGCACCGGCACACCGTCCTGTACCGCCTGGACAAGTTGCGCGAGCTGCTTGGCGCCGACCTGGACACGCCGGCGAGCCGGCTGCGCTTGCAGCTTGCACTGGATCTTCGCAAGCTACTTTAGCCCTCAAACTGGACCGCATGTCCAAACAATGGCCTTTGTTTTCCCACAAGGCGCCAATGTGGATAGGCCCTGACGTCGGTAAGCTTCAAGCCGTGACAAACAACTCCAATGGCTCCAGCGGTCGCCGCGTCGTCGTGACCGGCATGGGCTTTGTGACCCCGATCGGAAATGATCTCGAGACGGTTTGGTCGAACCTGGTCGAAGGCGTTTCCGGAATCGGTCAGATCACGCATTTCGACACCACCAACTTCGACACCAAGATCGCCGGCGAAGTCAAGGGCTTCAATCCCGAGGACTACATGGACAGGAAGACCGCTCGACATATCGGGCGCTTCTGCCAGTTCGCCCTGGGCGCGTCCAAGCAGGCGCTTGCCCACGCCGGTCTCGATCCGGCCGAGATGGACCCTGACGACGTCGGCGTCATCGTCAGCTCCGGAATCGGCGGCATGGAGGAGATCGAGAAGAGCCACACGCAGCTCATGGAGCGAGGGCCAAAGCGCATCAGCCCTTTCACGGTGCCGATGATGATCGCGGACATGGCGGCCGGCCTCGTCGCCATCCACTGTCATGCCGGCGGCCCCAACTACGCGATCGTCAGCGCCTGCGCCTCAGGCTCGCATGGAATCGGAGAGGCCTCGGAGATCATCAAGCGCGGTGACGCCGTCGCGATGCTCGCCGGAGGCTCCGAAGCCACCATCACGCCCCTGACGATGGGCGCCTTTTGTCAGATCAAGGCCGTCAGCGAGCGCAACGACGAGCCGGAAAAGGCCTGCCGGCCGTTCGATCTCGGCCGTGACGGCTTCGTCATGAGCGAAGGCTCCGTCATGCTCGTGCTGGAGGACATGGACCACGCCAAGAAGCGTGGGGCGAAGATTTACGCGGAGATCGCCGGCTACGGCGCCAGCGCCGACATGTACCACTTCACGGCGCCCCAGCCGGAAGGCAAGGGCGCGATCCGCGCCATGCGACGCGCGCTCGAGAAGAGCGGCGTCGAGCTGAGCGACGTCGGATACATCAACGCGCACGGCACCTCGACCAAGCTCGGTGACTTGGCGGAGACGAAGGCGATCAAGGCTGTCTTCGGCGACCATGCGTACAAGCTCGCGGTGAGCTCGACCAAGTCGGTGCACGGCCATCTGCTCGGGGCCGCCGGTGCCATCGAAGCAGCGGCGTGCGTCCTTGCGCTCAACCGGGGCTTGCTGCCGCCGACCATCAACCTCGACCATCCCGACCCCGAGTGCGACCTCGACTACGTACCGAACAAGGCGCGCAAGGCAGACATCAAGGTGGCCATGTCGAACTCGTTCGGCTTTGGCGGCCACAACGCAACGCTCGTGATAAAAGGCCCTGAGGCCAACTAGGAGAAAAACGTATGGCAACGCCGCTAGATTTCAAGGAGCTCCAGGACCTCGCCAGCGAGATCCTGGGCATCGAACCTGACCAGGTGCAGCTCGACAAGAGCTTCGCCAAGGACCTCGCGGCCGACTCGCTCGACCTCGTCGAGCTCGTCGCTGCTGTGGAGGACAAGTACGACGTCGAGCTTTCCGAGGAAGAGCTCGAGAAGATGAAAGTCATCGGCGACCTCTGGAAGTTTCTGGAGCAGAAGACCGCCGAGCGGCTGGAGGCCTGAATGACATGGCGATAACGACCGCGTATCGCACGCGTTCCGGGGCTGTCCCGCTTCGCTCGTTCAAGACGAAGGGCCGGCACAGCGCGATTGCCGGCGTGGGTGTCTACGCGCCAGAAAAGTTGATCACCAACTTTGACCTCGAGAAGATGATGGATACGTCCGACCAGTGGATCACGGAGCGGACAGGCATCCGCACACGCCACATCGCGGAGCCTGGCACCACGACGCTCGAGCTGGCGACCAAGGCCGCGCGCGCAGCGCTCGATGCCGCCGGCATCACCGCCAACGAGCTCGACATGATCCTGGTCGGCACGTCGTCGCCGGACGGTCCGTTTCCGTCGATCGCATGCCGCATCCAGGACGAGCTGGACGCGCCTGGCGCGGTAGCTTGGGACATGCTCGCCGCCTGCACGAGCTTCATGTATGGGCTCGCGACAGCTGATTCGTTCATCGCCACGGAGCGAGCCGACAACGTGCTCGTCATCGGTGCCGAGGTGCTGTCCCGGATGCTCGACTACTCCAACCGCGGCACCGCCGTCATCTTCGGCGACGGTGCTGGGGCCGCAGTCGTGAAACCGGCCCCCGACGGCGCCGGATTCCTGTCCTGGTGCCTTGGCAGCGATGGACGCGGCTACCTGCAGGTCACGGCCGGCAACAAGGAATTTGGCGCGTACGCGGCCAAAGACCCCGCGCCCATCATCGAGATGGAAGGCCCCGACGTGTTCAAGTTCGCTGTCGACATCTTCATCCGCCAGGCCAATGAGGTCTGCGGCACCGCGGGGATATCGATGGAAGACATCGACCTGTGGGTCCCCCACCAGGCCAATTTCCGGATCATCGATGCCGCCGCGCGTCGCATCGGGCTGCCGCTCGAGAAAGTCGCGATCAACATCGACGAATACGGCAATACATCGAGCGCGTCGATCCCAATCGCCCTCGAAGGTGCGATCCGCAAGGGGCGCGTCAAGACCGGCGATCACGTCTTGCTGGCCGGGTTCGGCTCAGGCCTGACGTGGGGCGCCAGCCTCCTCAAGTGGGTGTAAAACTCACAGCCCCGATCGCCCTTCTCTTTCCCGGCCAGGGCGTGCAGAAGCCCGGGATGGGCAAGAACCTGCACGACAGGTACCCGGCGGCGCGCCGCGCGTTCGAGCGCGCTGAAGAGGTCCTGGACATGCCGATCCGCCGGCTGTGCTTCGAGGGTCCCCTCGAGGAGCTGAATCGCACGGACATCATCCAGCCGTGCGTGATGACGGTCTGCTGGGCGGCGTACGAGGTCTGGCGCGAGAGCTATGGCCTCGAGAACGTGCAGGTCACGGCCGGTCACAGCCTCGGCGAGATCGGTGCGCTAGCTGCCGCCGGCTCGATCCCGTGGGAGACCGCCCTGCTGCTCGTCAAGGAGCGCGGCCGGATCATGGCCCAAGCCGCGCACGATCAGCCAGGCGGCATGATCGCGATCGTCGGCCTGGACGAGGCGCAGGTCGAGGCGATCCGCGCCGAGGCCTCAGCCAAGGGGCAGTTGTGGGTCGCCAACCGAAATGCAGACGTGCAGTTCGTACTATCGGGTGAGACGGCGGCGGTCGAGGCGGCAGAGCCGCTCGCGCTCGCCGCGGGTGCGCGCAGGGCGCTGATCCTCACGATTCCAGTCCCGGCGCATACGCCGTTGATGGCGCATGCCGCGGCCGCCTTTCGAAAGGTCGTCGACAAGCTTCCGCTGAAGGCCCCTTCGATCCCGATCCTCGCCAACGCCTCGGGCGAGGCGCTGCGTTCCATCGCAAGCCTGCAGGAGGAGCTGCGCCATCAGATGCTCCGGCAGGTCGACTGGGCGCGCACCATGGTCGCGATGCGGACCATGAAGGTGCGGACCGTGGTCGAGCTGGGGCCGGGGCGCGTGCTCGCAAGCCTTGCCGCCAAGCACATTCCGGGCGTCGACACGTGGAATGCGGAAGAGCTGTTCATTGACTTCGCGGACCCGGCTCCCGCATGACCGATTCGCTCGCAGGCAAGACAGCGCTGGTAACCGGCGGCGGAAAGGGCATCGGCCGTGCCATCAGCCTGGCGCTGGGCGCGATGGGTGCCAAGGTGGTGGTGAACTACAGGTCTGACAAAACCGCGGCCGAGGAGACGGCGGCCGCGCTGCCAGGCGGGACCGCCCACCAGGCGGATGTTGGCGATCCAGCCCAGGTCGAGGCGATGGTCAAGGCAATTGGACGCGTCGATGTGCTCGTCAACAACGCCGGAGCCGTCCGCGACAAATTGTTGATCCAGATGGCGCCCGCGGACTGGGAAGAGCTGATCCGCACAGATCTGATGTCGGCCTTCGCCACCACCAGGGCGGCCATCATGTCCGGGATGATGCGCGCGCGATGGGGCCGGATTGTCAACATCTCCTCGATCGTGGGGATCACCGGCAATGCGGGCCAGTCGAACTATGCGGCGGCCAAGGCGGGCCTCATCGGCTTCACCAAATCCGTGGCGCGCGAGTACGGTTCGCGCAACATCACATGCAACGCCGTGGCGCCCGGGTATGTGCGGACCGAGCTGACGTCGGGGTCGCTCACTGACGCGATGGTCGACGAGCTTGTGAAAGCCACCCCCATCAAGCGCGAGGGAAACGCTGATGACATTGCCGCATTGGTGGCCTTCCTCTGCTCGGAGCGGGCCGGGTTCATAACCGGGCAGGTGGTCGCAGTCGACGGAGGCTTGTCGTTGTAATGGTCGCGGCCAGAAAGCCGGCTGACGTTCGCATCTCGGGTGGCAAGCTGCCGCCGATCCCGCTGCCCACCAACTGCCCGGGCTGCGGAGTCGGCCTTGACCTCGACGAGCTTCGGCGTCACACGTACGTCTGCACCTCATGCGGTCACCACTTCCGCATGGGGGCTGACGCCTGGATCGCCCTCATCGCGGACCGCGGCACATGGAAGGAGCGTTACGGCGACGTTCGCTCTCACGACCTTCTCAACTGGAAGGTGCCGAAGCCGTACCAGGAGACGCTCGAGCAGCTTCGGGACGAGGGCTTGAACGAGGCCGTTCGCACCGGCACGTGCCGTCTTGGCGGCCGCGAGATCTGGCTGGCAGCCTTTGATTTCCGATTCGTCGGCGGCACCCTCTCGATAGTTGCCGGCGAGCGTCTCGCACGCGGCATGGAGCAGGCAGCCGCGTCGGGCCTGCCCTACCTTCTTGTCGCGGCATCCGGAGGCGCCCGCATGCAGGAGGGAGTGCTGGCGCTCATGCAGATGGCCAAGGTCAATGCCGCCGTCGGACGCCTCGACGCTGCCGGCGTCCCTTATTTCTCAGTGCTCACCGACCCCACTTTCGGTGGCACCGCCGCATCGCTCGCCCTGCTCGGCGACATCAACATCGCCGAACCGGATGCCGCCATCGGGTTCACCGGCCCGCGCGTGATCAAGCAGGCCACGTACGCCGACCTGCCTCCCGGGTTTCAGAGCGCCGACTTTCAGCTCGCCCGCGGGCAGGTCGACATGGTGGTGGCGAGACCCGAGCTCCGGCGCCTGCTGGCGCACTTCCTCGAGATTTATCCATGAAGCTGCACGGCCGCCGGCCCGAGGAGACCACGCTGACCGTCTGGCAGGTGGTGGAGCTTGCCCGGCACCCTGACCGCCCTTACTCGCTGGACTACATACGGCGGATGGCGCCGGACTTCGTCGAGATGCATGGCGACCGCATCTCAGGCGACGACCCGGCGCTGATCGGCGGAGTCGGCACCTGGCACGGTAGGGCGACGATGTTCCTCGGCCACCAGAAAGGCCGGAGCCTCAACGAGAGGGTCGCCCGGAACTGGGGGATGATGCACCCGGAGGGTTATCGCAAGGCGATTCGCCTGGCTCACCACGCCGCCAAGTTCAACTTTCCGATCGTGTCGTTGATCGACACGCCCGGCGCCTACCCGGGCGCGGGGGCCGAAGAGCGTGGGATCGCCTCGGCGATCGCGGCGGCGATCATGGAATGGTTCCGGATCCCCGTCCCGATAGTCGCTGCGGTCATCGGCGAAGGTGGCAGTGGCGGGGCCCTTGGAATGGGCGTCGCCGATCGGGTGATCATGCTCGAGAACTCGATCTACTCGGTGGCCTCTCCGGAGGCGGCGGCTTCGATCGTGTGGCGCGACAACACGCGCAAGGTGGAGGCGGCAGAGCAGCTCCAGCTCACGTCGCGGGATTTGCTGGCGATGGGCGTGGTCGAGGAGGTCGTGACCGAGCCCCAAGGCAGCGCGCGCCTGGATTACGAGGCCACGGCCTCGGCGCTCGACGAAGCGCTCCACCGCCACCTGAAGCCGCTCCTGGCGCAGCCCACCGAGGAGCTCCTGCAGCATCGTTACGAGCGGTTCCGGTACATCGACTCGCTGATCCGCGCCGAGCCTCACTTCGGCCCCAAGATCTAGTCACGTGCGAGGGTGGCAGGCAGGCCGGGTTTACCCCGGCCGCCACCCAATCGTTGATCCTCCGAACGCCTCCACGGGTAGCTGGGACGGAGGGGGTGATCCGGTGGGCTCCCCGCGCGCAGCGCGGGAGGGCCTCCTCCTGCGCGCCTTATGAGGCTGGTCGTCCAGCGTGTGACGTCCGGCTCGGTCATCTGGAGCGAAGCCGGCGAGCCTCGTGGCGCAACCATTGGGCGCGGTTATGTGTTGTTGGTGGGTGCGGCAGCCGATGACGAAGAGGCAACGATTCGAAAACTGGCGGACAAGGTCATCGACATGCGGGTGTTCGCCGACGAGGCCGGGCGGATGAACCTGAGCCTGGTCGACGTTCACGGCGCCGCGCTGATCGTGTCGCAGTTCACCCTGTTCGCCGACTTCAGCCGGGGCCGCAGGCCAAGCCTCCTGGGCGCCGGCGATCCGAAACGGGCCGAGGCGCTGTACCTCGCTTTCGTCCAGCGATTCCGCGAGCGCGACATAGACACCAAGACGGGCAGCTTTGGAGCCGACATGACCGTGGCGATCGAAAACGACGGTCCGGTGACGTTGGTCCTCTCCTCGGACGATTGGCCGACTCGTGTCTGAGGCGCGCCGAGGCTGGCTGCCTTATGTAGCGCTCGCCGCGATCGCCCTGATCTGGGGCGCTTCATTCCTATTCATCAAGGTCGCGGTGCAGGACATGAACCCCGCCGTCGTCGTGCTCGCGCGGTCCAGCTCGGGATTCCTCGCCCTCGCCGTAATCGTTGTCGCAAGGCGTCGTAGGCCTTTCCCCGACTTCGGCCGGCGTCTGCTGCCTTTCGCAGTGATGGGTATCGCAAATGGAGTGCTCCCTTGGATTGCGATCGCCTGGGGCGAAGAGCGCATCGCCAGCGGCCTCGCCAGCATCCTCAATGCGACGACGCCGCTGTGGGCCGCGATTCTCGTTTACTGGGTCATTCCCTCCGAGCGCCCGAGCACGATCAACTACGGGGGTGTTTTCATTGGTCTCGCCGGTGTGGTCATTCTCGTTCTGCCTGATCTAACCTCCAGCGGTGTTCATGCCGACCTCCTCGGGACGGCGGCGGTGCTGCTGGCATCCGTGTCATACGCGGTCGCTGCCCTCTATCAGAGGCGCAATCTACGCGGCATGAACATCTATGAAGCGAACCTGGGCCAACTCGCCTTCACCGCTATCCTCGTCTCCCCGCTCGCTGTGCCGGGCATACCTGGCGTCCACCTCGAGCTGAAATCAGTAGCGGCAGTGCTTGCGCTCGGGATTGGAGGCTCGGGTATTGCCGGCGTCCTTTATTACTACGTACTCAACTCGCTCGGTCCGGTTCGCGGCTCAGGCGTCACTCTATTGGTGCCTATGACCGCTGTCTTCTGGGGTGTGGTCTTGCTACACGAATCAGTGACCGTGCCGATCGTCGCCGGGATGTTCATCATCCTGGCCGGGATCGTGCTCACCAATGTCGGTCGAGGCAAGGCGCGCGCGAGCACTGGCAAGGCCGCAGCGTGAGCGGCTACCTCGAACAGCACGTCGGGCAGGTTCGCGAGGCGGCTGCCCGTATCCGGCCTTACGTCCGGCGGACGCAGAGCCTTGCCACCGACGTGGACCCTGACCTGCGGCTGAAGCCTGAATGCTTCCAGGTCACAGGCTCGTTCAAGGTGCGGGGCGCGTTCAATGCAGTGCTGTCTCAGATGGCGCGCGACCCGCGTCCGATCGGGGTCATCGCCGTGAGCTCCGGAAACCACGCGCAGGCGGTTGCGCTGGCGGCTCGAACCGTGGGCATACCCGCGCTCATCCTCATCCCCGAGGACGCAAATCCCGCGAAGGTCGCCGCGACCCGAGCGCTGGGCGCCGAGGTGATCCAGGAAGGCATCACCTTCGCCAATCGGGAGGAGCGATTGCGCGAGGTGATGGGTGGGCGCGGCTATTCGCTCGTCCACCCGTTCGACGATTGGGATGTGATCCACGGACAGGGTACCGCGGCGATGGAGCTGCTAGAGGACGCACCTGACCTGGAGGTCATCGCCGCCCCGATCGGAGGCGGGGGCCTCCTCTCTGGCACGGCCATCTCGGCCAAAGCACACCAGCCGAGCATCAAGGTGATTGGCGTTGAGCCGGCGAAGGCAGACGACGCGTACCAGTCGTGGAAGGCGGGCAATATCCGGGCCCTTGGCGCCGCCCCTTCGACGATCGCTGACGGTGTGCGCACCACCGCGGTCGGAGAGCGCAACTTCGAGGTGATGTTCACCAAGGAGCTGGTCGACGAGATCGTGACCGTCACCGAGGACGAGATCGCGACAGGGGTGCGCGTGGCGTGGACGCGAATGCACATTGCGCTCGAACCGACCGGCGCGCTGCCGTTCGCGGCTTACCTTGCCGGCAAATTGCCCAAGGGCAGCGCCGGTCTGATCCTGAGTGGCGGCAACGCCAATTTCCAAACGATGGCTAAACTGCTCGGAACCCCATGATCCCAGTCAAAGAGGTGATGACGACGAATGTGATCACCTTCCGCGAAGACACGCCAGTCGAAGAGATCGCGACGACCCTCAACTCCAAGCGGATCACTGGCGGCCCCGTGATCGGAGCCGACGGTCACGTGGTCGGCATCGTCTCGGAGATCGACGTCTTCTCCAAGAGAGGCAAGGTCGCGCGCGACATCATGAGCCAGCACGTAATCACCGTCAGCGAAGACACCGGGATCGACGAGGCTGCTCGTCTCCTGATCGGCGAGAAGATCCGCCGCGTGCCCGTGATCAAGCGCGGGAAGATGGTGGGGCTGCTCAGCCGGTCCGACGTCCTGGATTTCTTCGCCACCACGCGCTGGACCTGCAACGTCTGCGGTCGCTGGGAGCGCGGGCTCGAGCAACTCGAGCGCTGCCACTCGTGCTCGAGCACGGACATCCGACTTGAGCGCGCAGATCCTGGCCACTAACGGTTCTTCTGCGCTCTCATTAAAGGCCCAGAGTTTCACGGAGTCGGTCATCCGCGAGATGACGCGCCTCAACCTGGCGCTAAACGGACCCGATAAGGCCATCAACTTCGCCCAGGGCTTTCCGGACTTCCCAACCGATCCACGAATCGTGGAGGCAGCCGCGAAGGCGATGCGCGACGGCTTCAACCAGTATGCGACCACCTGGGGCGCGCCTCAGCTGCGCAACGCAATCGCGCGCAATCAATCGGCGGCATGGGCCCGAGAGGTCGACGCCGAGCGGGAGGTGACTGTTTCGTGCGGCGCGACCGAGGCGATGATCGCCGCGATGCTGGCGGCTGTCGACCCCGGCGACGAGGTGGTCATTTTCGAGCCCTTCTACGAGAACTACGGACCGGATTGCATTCTCAGTGGTGCGGTTCCGCGCTACGTGACTCTTCGCGCACCTGATTGGGCGTTCGACCCTGAAGCTCTGCGTCGCGCTTTCACCAGCAGGACGCGCGCGATAGTGGTCAACACACCGCACAATCCGACCGGAAAGGTGTTCTCGCGGCAGGAGCTCGAGCTGATCGCCGAGCTGTGCGTCGAACACGACGCAATCGCCATCACCGATGAGATCTACGAGCACCTCGTCTATCGCGGCGAGCACACCAGCATCGCGACTCTTCCGGGCATGGGCGATCGGACAATCACCATCAGCGGGGCGAGCAAGACGTTCTCCGTAACAGGATGGCGAGTGGGCTGGCTGATCGCCCCCGCTGCGTTGACTTCGGGGATCCGCAAGGTCCACGACTTCCTCACTGTCGGCGCCGCGCACCCGCTTCAAATCGCTGTCGCCGCCGCGCTCGACCTGCCTACCGACTTCTACATCGAGCTGCTTGGGGACTACCGCGAGCGGCGCGACGCCATCGTCACGGGCCTGCAGGAATGCGGTTTCGATGCGTCGGCGCCCGATGGCGCGTACTACGTGATGGCCGGCATTGGCGGGTTCGGCTTTGACGACGACACTGCGATGGCGCGCCACTTGATCGAGAAGGTGGCCGTGGCGACAGTGCCCGGTTCGAGCTTCTATCACGACCCACGAAAGGGGCGAAGCCACGTGCGTTTCAGCTTTCCGAAGCGAATCGAGACCATCGAGCGTGGCGTGCAGGCGCTTCGCTCGCTGCGGCCTTAACAGCCGGGGTTCACGCATCGCGACGAGCGGCCTAGCGTGGCCGCATGCGAAACCTGCTTCGAAAACCGCTTCCGTGGATTGTGATTTGCGAATGCGCGATAGTCGCCGCGCTGGCGATGGTCGCCTGGCACATGGTCGCCAGCCAGCCGGCATCCCTCGTTTCGGGGATACTGGCCGCCGCCCCGACCCCGGTGCCAAGCCAGGCGGCCAGCCCTGCCCCAGTGACGGCGCCCGGCGAGGACGCCGCCCCAGCCGATGCGCTGTTGTCGGGCCTCAACCTCGATTCACGGTTCTGGAGGCAGCGGCTCGGCGAGCTCAACCAGGGTGAGAATTCGTTCGAGCAGCTCGAATGGAGGATGGTGCAAGCAGGCATGGATGCGGCTCGCCGGTACGTGAAATCGGTGGTGATGCCCGCACTGGCGCGCGCCGAGCGTGGGGGCCGCTAGCCGCCTGCCTCACGGAGCGCCGAGCGCATCAGCTCTGACAGCGTCGGGTATGCGTGCATGGCTCTTGCGACGACTTTGACAGGGGTGCGAGCCGCCATCATCGCCACGGCTTCGTGGATCATGTCGCCGGCGTTCTCGGCCACGATGTGGCAACCAAGCAGCTCGCCCGTCTTGGCGTCGGCGACGCATTTCACATGCCCGTGCTCGATGCCGTCGATCTGGGCCTTCTCGGCCTCGATCAGCCGCGCGAAGCCGGTGCGAACTTTACGGCCGCCCTTTTTGGCCGCGGCTTCCGTGAGGCCGACAGACGCCACCTCGGGGTCGGTAAACGTGACTTTTGGTACCACCCGCAGGTCCATGCGCTCGGTGCCCCCCTTCATCGCGTTGCGGGCGGCGACCTGGCCCATCTCAGACGCAACGTGAGTGAACAGTGGGCCCCCGACGACGTCGCCGGCCGCCCACGCCCACGGCTTGGACGTCCTCAGCTGCTCGTTGACCTTGATGCCCCGCGCTGACCATTCGATTCCGGCCGTATCAAGGCCCAGCGCTTTTCCATCCAGAGAACGGCCGACGGCGACGAAGATCTCGTCCACCTCGATCGAGGCGCCGCTCTCGAAGAAGATGCGCTTGACACGATCGCTGAGCTCGACGCGCGTCATCTTTATCCGCGTGCGCACCTCGATGCCCTCCGATTCGAACACCTCTCGAATCGCCGCGGAAGTCTCGGGCTCTTCGGCGGCAAGGACGCGAGCTCCATGCTCGATCAGCGTCACCTGCGCTCCGAAGCGGGAAAAAATCTGGGCGAACTCAGCCCCGATCGGTCCGGAACCGACTACCGCCAGCCGGTTGGGAAGCTCCTTCAGCTCGAGGATGCCTTCGTTGTCGAGGTAACCGGCTTCTCGCAATCCGGGCACGGATGGCACGACCGGCTCGAGGCCGGCCGCCAGCAGCACAGACCTCGACTCGATCTCATCGGATCCGCCGATCAGCAGCTTGTGCTCTCCGATCAAGCGCGCCTCGCATGGAAAACGCACCTCCACGCCTGCCTTCTTGAACGGGTTCGAGCCGAAGCGGAGCATGTGGTCGCGCACCTGGTAGGCGCGCCCAATCGCGCGGCGCCACTCTACCTCCGGAGCTCCAACCTTGATGCCGTAGCGGCCGGCGTCACTGATGAGATGGAGCAGCCGCGCAGTGCGCACGAGAGCCTTCGTCGGCACGCAGCCGTGGTTGGTGCACGTGCCCCCGAAATGGTTGGCTTCCGCCAGCAGAATCCGTGACTTGCCCCCGTCCGCGATGGTGAACGCGGCTTCAGATCCGGCCGCGCCGCCGCCGACGATTACGAGGTCGTAGGCAGGCTTTCGGCGCACGTTGCCCTAAGCGCCTTGGCTGACTGCTCTAACCCTTTTCTGCTGTCATCGTGACGTTGCCGTTCAGGGTGGCTCCGTCCTCGACCGTAAGGCGCGCGACCTTGACCTCGCCGTTGAGGCGGCCGGAGCCACCCAGGGTAAGGCGCTTGCGCGCGGTCACGTTGCCGTTGACCTGACCGCGAACGCTCACGTTGGCGCCCTCGATCGAGGCCTGGACCGTCGCCGTCGGCTCGATGGCGACGTCGCCGCTGACCTTGAGCTCGCCCTCCACGTTGCCGTGGATCCTCAGATCGCCGTGGATGTCGAGGCGTCCATTAAGGCTGTCGCGAGGGCCGAGCGTGACTACGTTGGTACCACCGTTTTGCGCGGTCCCGGCCGAGTGGGCCGCGGATTTCTCAGCTTGGGCCATGTGGGCCTCCTCTAGTGGGTTTTGATCTGCTTCCCCGTCGCCGTCCTCAACTCACCCTGGCACCGAATCTTGCGTTGCCGCAGCGTATTCAGGAGAGCTCTGAATTTGGACGAGCTAGCATCGTAACAGGGTGCGATTGAATACACAGGAAGGGATCGTGAGGCGGCGAGGCTGGTTCTCGAACGGCCGCGCAACGACACACACGTCCCGTTGATGGACCCGGATGCCTCCGACGAGATGACCGACCACCTGGTCGATTTCTTCGACCAGATCGCCTCCGTGTACGACGCCTGGGCGGGCGGCCAGCATGGGCGTGTCGCCGCAAGGCTGGTCGAGCTGGCGGCGCCGAAAAAAGGTGAGCACGTGCTCGATGTGGCCACGGGCACGGGGTTGGTCGCTCACCTCGTCGCGAGCAAGGTCACGCCAGGCAGCGTGATCGGCATCGACCTCTCGGATCGCATGCTTTCCATCGCGCGGGCGAAGCAAAGCAAGAACACGCAGTTCGTCGGCATGGCGGCGGAACGATTGGTGTTCCGGCCGGAGACGTTCGACCTGGTCACGATGGGAGAGGCGCTGGCGTACCTGTCCGATCCAAGCGACGCACTGGCCGAAGCCAACCGAGTCCTTCGCCCTGGGGGAAGGCTGGCGGTTTCCTGCCAGCGGCGCAGCCTGAGCACGCGCGCACAGGACCTCTTCTTTCAGGGACTCGCGCCGCTGGCTCGGCGCCATTACCTCAGCCTGCCGCGATACAGCTCGGAGCGCGCCCGATTCGGCGAGCCGGACGTGCTGCCTCGGCTGCTGGGAGCGGCGGGCTTCGAGGTGACGCGACTCACCGAGATGGTCACGGGCGGTCGGACGCAGAACGCACGCGAGTGGACTGAGCTGATGGCCGGCGCGGGCCCGCTCCCTTACACGCTGATCAGAGCGCTGGGACCTCGCTACAGGAGCGAGCTGGAGGTGGAGGTCGAGTCGGCGATGGAAAGCCTCGGCGACCCCGACGATGCGTTCAGGTACCACCACTCCTACGTCATTGCCGTTGCAAGGAAGAAGGCGCCGGCGTAGCCGTAGCCGACTCGCCCCTGATGGTTATGAAGATGACGGTCGCCGCCAAAATACACAACGCAGCCGCGATGGTGAAGATCTCGCGGTATTCCTGCAGAAAAGCAGCGGCGACAAGGCGGTCGAGATGCTCGAGGCGAGCGCGCAGGTCGGGCTCTGTGAGCTGCGGCGTGCCCAGGATTTGACGGAAGCGGAAAAGTCCGAACGCCGTCAGGGCTGACAGCCCGACGAGCATGCCCATCACGCGCGCCAGCACCACCAGGCTGGACGCAAGCCCGTGGTGCTCCGTCCGCGTCAGCTGCAGCACCGTGGCTGCGAGCGGCGCGATCACGATTCCAAACCCGAGGCCGCATGCCGCCAGCGCCAGGTCGGCCGTCCTGAACGGACCGGTGCGCAATGCAAGCTCGGCGGCCTGCCAGGTGGACATCTGGACGAAGGCGGCCGCAGCCAGGAGCGTGCCGGCTAGCGCTGTCCACCGCGTGCCCAGGCGCCCGGCCAGGACGCCGCCGGCGATGGCGCCTAACGGGACGCCGATCAGAAACTGGGTGAGCAGCAAACCGGCCGCCAGCTGGTTGAGACTGAAGACGAGCCGGCCAAGAATCGGCACGTCGAGCAGCACCACCATAAGTGCGGCCCCGATCAGCAAGTTGGCCGCGGTCACGCCGGCGAATCGCGGGCTCCGCAGCAGGTGGCGCGGGATCAGCGGCTCGAGCGCGTGGACCTGTCGCCATCCATACAGCGCCAGCACCAACAGGCTCAGGATCCCAAGCGGGATGAAGAGTCCGCTGGTGGCGCGTTGGGCTGGGTCGTCGGGGTACAGGGCGACCACCAGGAGTCCAAGCCCAAGTCCCAGCAGGCCGGCGCTCTTGAAGTCGACGGTGCTGACAGGCGTGCTTGCATTCGATTCATGCGGTGCGGTTACCGCGTCCTTCTCCCGGCTGGCAACCAGCAGGCCGGCGCCGCATAACGCCGCCAGCGGCACGTTCAGCCAGAACACAAAACGCCACCCGCCGACCGCGGATGCGGCCGAGGCGACGGTGGCGCCAAAGATCGGTCCGAGGACGCTGCCCGCCTCCTGCAGCCCCGATACCGCGCCGAGCGCAACCGTTCGAGCACGATCTCGATAAAGGTCCGCTGCCAACGCAAGCGTCAAAGGCACGAGCCCGCCCCCGCCGAGGCCCTGCAGCACGCGGCCCGCCACGAGCCAGGGCAATGAAGTGGCGGTTGCGGTCACCGCCGACCCGATCGCAAAGACGGCGACGCACAACGCATAGACGGGAGTCCTGCCCCGCACATCGGAGTACGCGCCCAGCAGTGGCATCGCGATCACATACCCGCATAGAAAGCCGGTGACGATAGGCGTTGCCTGCTCGAAACGTTCGATGGTGAGACCGACGTCGGTGAGCATTGCCGGCAACAGCGTCACGACGAGATAGGCGTCGAGCGCCGCTACGAAAAGGCCTGCGCCGGCCAGCCCCAGCAGAACGCTGCGCGCGGATCGCGCCTCCCTCACGACGAAATCAGGGGCTGGGCGAGGCGATTGCGACGGTGGTGTTGAATCCGCTCAGGTCGATCTCGACGGTGCTGGCGGTGCCGCCGTCCCCGAACGGCCCGCTCAGGACCGCTTTGCGAATCAGATGGTCGGAGCCACCGACCCAGATGGTGGCTGCGACATTGCCAGTCGAGCTCAGCTCAGGCAGCAGCTTCGCGATCTGGGCAGCGCTGTAAGTCGCACCGATCTTGTACGAGTCGACCTCACCCACTTTCTCGCTTCCGACGTAGGTGAGGTTTTGCCCGGCCGGGATCATTGCCGGGAGTCCGGTCTTCGCGTCGAACAGCTTGGCAAGGTCGGGCACTTCCGCCGCGGTCTTGCCCGTCACCGCCGTGAACCCCGAAAAGGGCGGACGGAGATAAACATGGCCTCCTGTGATCACCACCTCAAGGCCGATCAAGAGGTCCTGGTACTTGACCTTGTAAACGGTGTCGCTGTCCGCAGGTAGCCGAACCGCAGCAGTGGCTGAGGTGAGCACGTAGCCCTGGAAGGAGATCGCGCCTTTGGTGAACTTGAGGGTTGCGCTCACGGTGCTCAGCTTCGCCATCGCGGCGCCGGCGTCTCTCAGTACCTGTCCGGGGTTTTCGGCCGGCAGGCCGCCGCAGGCGTTGAGGGCCACCGTGACCATCGCCACGGCAGCGACCAGCGTGGCTTTGGGCCTTGTCACCTCAGAAGTATTAGCCCCGCGCCGGCCGCTTTTGTGACGGTTGGTCGTCTTGAGGGGGGACATCCCCCTGGTGCGCCGGGCCTGGCGGCGCGCCCGCCCCACTCCCCTGCTTGGCTCTCAGGATCAAGCGGATCGGCCGGTCGTAGAAGAGGTAATCCCACGCCCAGTTGACCAGCACGATGATGCGGCTGCGAAAGCTGATCACGTTCACGAGGTGCACGCCCAGCCACATCAGCCAGCCGAGGAATCCAGAAAGCCTCACCGCGCCGAGCTCCGCCACCGCCGAGTTGCGGCCGATCGTGGCCATGATGCCAGGGTCTTTGTAGCGGAATGCCTTTGCCCCGCCGCTTCTAACCAGCTCCGCTACCGTCGCCGCGACCTGCCTGCCCTCCTGCATGGCGACGGGGATGAGCATCGGCAGCGGCGTTCCGCCGTCGATGGCGCCCGCAAGGTCACCGATGACAAAAGCCGCAGGGTGGCCAGGTACCTGAAGCGTCGATTCGACCTTGACTCGCGCCTGGCGCCCGAGCTCGATGCCGAGAGCCTTGCCGAGGTCGGAGGCGCGCACGCCGGCCGTCCAGATGATCGTGCCGGCCGCGATCTCTTTTCCACCAACCAGCTTTATCGAGGCTTCATCGACTGATTCGACCTTCGCACCCAACATCACCTCGACACCCTTTTTCTCGAGCGACTTGCGCGCTGCCTCGCGGAGGGTGGGCGCAAAGGTGCCGAGGGGCGCAGCCGCGGCTTCGAGCAGGAGCACGCGTACCTCTGCCAGGTTGAGGCCGCGGTAGTCCTTACGTAGCACGAGGTGGATCAGCTCGATCAGCGAGCCGGCGAGCTCGACGCCCGTTGGTCCGGCGCCCACGACTGCGAACGTCAGCAGCACGCGCCTTTGTGCGGCGTTGGTCGTCCAGCGTGAGGATTCGAATTGCGACAGGATGCGGTTGCGCAATGCGAGGCCTTCATCGAGGTCCTTGAGGCCGAGGGCATGCTGAGCGAGCGATGCGTTGCCGAAGTAATCGCTCTGGCTGCCGGTCGCCAGGACGAGGTAGTCGTATCGGATCTCGCCGCGATCCGTCAGCAAGACTTGCCGGTCGAGGTCCGCGCCAATCACCTCAGCCTGTTTGAAATCGACGTTCGCATATGGCCGGATCAGCGAGCGAACCGGTCGTGCTATCTCACCAGGATCCAGCAGGGCGGACGCCACCTGGTAAAGGAGCGGCGTGAACAGGTGGTAGTTGTTGCGGTCGACGATCAGCACGTCGACAGGGGCCTGCTTCAGCGCCCTGGCACACGTGAGGCCACCAAAGCCCGCGCCGGCGATCACGACGCTGGGACGGGTCACTTCTCGGGTGGCTTGCGGAACCGTCCCCCGGTGCTGTGGCGGCGGTTGGCCATCTTCTCCAGCGCACTGGCTCCTCCAGTCGCCTCGACGAGCGACTTGGGCAGCTTCTGCTTCTTCTTGAGCACCGGCTCGAACAGGTCGCCCTGCTTCGCGACGCGGGCCAGGACCTGCTCGGAGTCGAAGACCAGGAGGCTCGGGTCGCCGGCTTTGAGGCACTTCTCAACTTCGGCCCATGACACTGGAGTCGACACCGTGGGACGCTGCCGAGCTCGCAGCGAGTAGACGTTGACTGTCGTCTTGTACTGGTCGTTCTGGCTCCAGTCGATCAGCACGCGGCCAGTTCTCAGCTCCTTGAGCTGCTTGTGGACCACGAGGTCCGGATGGCGCTCCTCGAACAGCTGGGCCAAGCCCTTGGACACGACCTTGGTCTCGACATACCCGACCTTGGTGTTGAGCGGCACGTAGAGCTGCAGGCCCTTCGACCCCGAGGTCTTGGCGCAGCACTCGAGGCCGTGCTCCGCGAACAGGTCGCGCAGCATCAACCCGACCCTGCAGCATTCGACGATCGTCGCTGGCGGTCCGGGATCGAGGTCGAAGACCATCGTCCGGGGCTCGGGCAGGTTCGCAGCGTAGGACAGCGAGGTGTGGAATTCGAGCGTTGCAATTTGGGCCAGCCATACCAGCGTCGGCAGGTCCTGGCACAGGCAGTAGTACATGTCGCGGTTGTTGCCGCCGCTCCACACGGTCGCGGTCTGCACCCACGGTGGCCGGTGTTTCGGGCAGTTCTTCTCATAGAAGAACTCCGAGTCAACGCCATTGGGATACCGCTTGAGAGTCAGCGGATGGTGGCGCGTGTGGGGGAGGATCGCCGGAGCAATGCGCGTGTAGTAATCGATGACCTGCGCTTTGGTGAACCCAACCTCGGGGTACAGAACCTTCTCGAGGTTGGTGAGCTTGAGGACCCGGTCTTCGATCTTTACCTCGACTGCGGTTTCCTTAGCCACCTTCGCGCACCACCTTGCTTGCCGGCTTGTCGGCGCGCAGGCCCTTGAACGACGGCGCCCTGAGCTGGCCTGAGCGAGTCCATTCCACGAACTCGAACTCTGCCACTAGCTTCGGCTTCACGAAATTCGCCTTTCGCGGAGGCGCGCCAACATCAAAACGGCTCGTGTCCACGACGAGGGGTTTCATCAGCGCGGCCAGTTTCTCGAGCATTGCATCACTGAATCCGGTGCCGACCTTCCCGGCATACGCAAACTTCTTGTCCTTGTCGTAGTAGCCGACCAGCAGCGCTCCAGGATAGCCGCGCCGCTTGCCCTCGCCTTCGAGCCAGCCGCCGATCACCAGCTCCTGGCGATTGTGGTTCTTCACCTTCAACCACGCGCCGCTGCGCCGGCCCGGCTCGTAATTGGAGTCGACTTTCTTCGCCATCACTCCTTCCAGCCCAGCCTTCGCGCTCGCGTCCCGCATTGCCTGCCCTCCGCCCTCCTCCCAGGGCGGCGTCTGCCAAGACGCGCCCGAAAGCTTCAGGAGACCTAGCCGCCGACGGCGTTCCTTGTAAGGCTGGTCGAGCAAGGGGTGGCCATCCTGCCATAGCAGGTCGAAGATCATGTAGGTCACCGGCACCAGCTTCATCTTCCGGCGGACCTCGGACTCCGATGTGAGTCCCATGCGCTGCTGGATCTCCTCGAAGCTCGGTCTTCCTTTTTCGTCGAGAGCGACGACCTCGCCGTCGAGGATGACCTCGCGTGATCCGAGCGTCCGGCCCATCGGGTGAATCTCGGGGTACCGAGGGCTCACGTCCTCGCCGCTGCGGCTGAGTAGCCTCACCCGTCCACCCTCGACGTAGGCGAGGGCACGAATGCCGTCCCACTTGAACTCAAAACCCCACGCGGTATCGGGCTTGGGGATCGCGGTGGCGAGCTTGGCCATCATCGGCTCGATGCGAACGGGCATGGGCCGGCGCTCAGGATCCAGGGGCGGATCCATCCTGTGGATCATCCAGTTCTTGCCATCGGTACGGAACAGCACGTATCGACCCTGTACGCGCTTCCCGCGGAGGACGATCATCACCTCGCGGTCTGACCATTTCTCGGTCTCGTAGGTCCCCTCGTCCCAGATCGAAACCTGGCCCCCGCCATACTCCCCGGCCGGTATCTCGCCGGCGAAGTTGATGTAGCTGACCGGGTGATCCTCGACGTGGACTGCCAGATGGTTCTTCTTGGGGTCGGCCGGGACTCCTTTTGGCACCGCCCAGGACACCAGCACGCCATCCCGCTCGAGCCGGAAGTCCCAGTGCAGACTGCGGGCGTGGTGCTCTTGGACTACGAACCTCGGCGCCTTGGCGGCCTTGGGGGACACCTTGGCGCCGGGTTCGCTCGTCTTGGTGAAGTCGCGTTTGGCTTCGTACTCAGCGAGCTTTTTCGCCACTGATCAAGGTTAAGACCATCGCCAGCCATTCTCGACCGGCGGGCACCGGGGACCTCAGGCAGTTTCGCGCTTGACCAGCCGCACCTCGAGGCCGATCCCTTCCGTTCGGATCGTCGACGACTGGAAGGGGCTCTTGGCAACCAGCCTCTGGAACCGCGCCGGCGAGTAGGCGCGCCGCTTCAGCATCTCCAGGGTCACCTTGGTCATGAAAGCGCTCACCCGACCCAGCTGCATCTTGCGGACTTCTGACGCGATGTCGTCATGCGAGGCGTCGCTGCTCATGTCCTCGATCACAGCAGTCCCGCCGTTGCGAAGTACCCGGTGAAACTCAGCGAGGGCATTTCCCGGCTGGGTGAAGTTCTTGAAGGCCGCCTGGCAGGTGACGAGGTCGAAAGTGCCCGACTCGAACGGCATGGTGGCGGCGTCGCCCTGATGAAAGTCGGCGTTCACCCCCGCCTGAGCGGCCTTGACGCTGGCGATCTCGACGAAGGTCCGGCTGATGTCCAGGCCGCTCACCCGAAAGCGACCTGATCGTGCCATCTCGACCGCCAGGTAACCTGGTCCGGGCGCCACCTCCAGGATGCGTGCGCCATCCGGCAACGCAGCCGTGAGCCTGGTTGCCTGTTGCCGGTACTCCTCCAGCTGCTTGCCCGAGCTGCGAATGCCGGTGTACCACCTGGCCACCATGCCTTCCATCTCGGGGCCCTTGAACCGCCATCGTCGTTCTGCCCTCTCCATCACGCCATTCTCCTTAATTGGCCTCTAACGGCGTTAGAGGCGACCAAGGCAGCATACCCCTAACGGTGTTAGGATTGCAAGCGTGAAGAGGCGAACAGTTGTCACCGGAAGCTGAGGAGAGAGCGCCGGGCCTGACCCGCAGCGGCGTGGTCTCGGCCGCGCTCAGCCTGGTTCATGAGGGGGGTCTCGACGCGCTGACCATGCGCGGTCTGGCGGACCGGTTGGGGGTCAAGGCGGCGTCGCTCTACTGGCACGTCCGCGACCGCAACGAGCTGGTCGAGCGGCTGGCGGATTCGATCCTGGCCGGCGTCCAGGGCACGCCGTCCGGCCCTTGGCGCTCGGTCGCGCGGGGCACAGCTTTGGCGCTCGCGGCCCGTGTCGCCGCCCAGCGTGATGGCGCGCGGATTCTGCTGGAGGTCCCTGACGCTCTCCAACGCAGCGCTCCCTATTCGAGCGTGAGGCAGAGCCTGCAGGACGCGGGCTTGCAGCCCACAGAAGCCGGGGACGTGGCCTTCATGTTGATGGTCCACGTGATCGTGGATCATGCCACCGGCAAGCCTCCGCTGCCGGAGTCGGGCGCAGTTGCCTCGATCGCCGTCGATTCCGGTTCCCGCGGCGTGGTCCTGAGGCATGGCTCAGAAATGGAGTCATTGATACGGGTCCCGCACGATCCCGCGTCGTCCGCACCAGCGATAGTTCGTGGTGAGACGGTGAAGGTGAGGCGCCTCCGCGGCGTCGGTCTTGCCGAAATCGAGCTGAACCCGCGCCATCCCTGGCGTTTTCAGATCCAGGGTCCGACCTGGAACACGGTGCTGCAGGTGGGCGGTCTCGATGTACGAGAGATCAAGCTCGACAGCGGCGCCGCGAAGGTCGAATGCTTTCTGCCCCGGCCGCATGGTGTCGTGCCCATCATCGTCTCGGGTGGCGTGGTTGGCGTCACCCTTCACCGACCACCAGGCGCTGCGGTGATCGCGGAAGTCAGCCCGGGCTCGCTTCGTTTGAAGCTCGACGCGTTTGCGGTCAGCGCCACCACCGCCGACCTTCACTGGGAGAGCGAGGGCGCGTCGAGCTCGGCCGACCGCTACGAGCTACGAATCAATGGCGGTGCGATGCAGGTCACTTTGGATGATCAAGCGAAAGACGAGCCATTGCCAGCCGCGCCGGTGCAGCGCGAAACGCCGGGTGAGGTGACCTCGGCGCTGGCGATTCTTCTGGATGGGGTCGAGCGGCGCATCATGTCGCGACGCTGATTAAGCAGGCCTCGAGGCTCCACCAGGCAGCCGGAAAAGTCCAGTGAGGACTCGCGTGGGGCGGCCGCAAACCGCTCTGTTAACAGCCTGGGTACCGATGTGGGTCAGCCGTATCTAACGTGGCCTCCAAAACGCTGGAGGTTCACATGCTGTTGCTCACCGCCGGTCCCGATGTTGGGCCAATTGTCGACCTGATCAACACCTGGATCCACATCGGACAGGCTTTGGTTGGCTCAATCGGAGCTCTCGCTTTCATCCTTGCGTTTCTTTGGAAGATCACTTCAGTCGAGACCAAGTCCGCCCTGGAGGCAAAGCAGTGGATCCAGCGAATTGTCGTCGGCACCATCGGCGTCGAGGTGGCGGGCGCATTGGTGAGCATCCTGACCAGCTCGGTGCCTGCGTCGACCCACTGACGCCATGGATTGGATCCCGTCGCTGCTCCAGCAGCTCAGCCAGCTGCAGGGTCTGCTGTGGCCGCTGGTTCATCCGGACAAAGTCATCGCGTCACTTCTGGACGACAGCCTTGGCCTGCTGCTCAAGGTCTGGTTCGGCTTCATCCTGCAAACGACCGACTTCGACACCGGGAAGGACTTCGTGCTCAACGCGACGATTCGGCGCTTCGAGCCGGCAGTGCAGCTGGTGGCTGACGCGGCCCTTGGCCTGGTGGTGGTCGTGGCGAGCTACAAGCTCATCTGGGGCCAGGGCGTCCGCAGCCAGTACACCGTGCGCATGCTGCTTCCGCGGCTGATGATGGGCACGCTCCTCATCAACTTCTCATTGCCCCTATTCCAGGTCGCCGTCCACGCCAGCAACGTCGCGTGCGACGCCATCCTGACATTCGGCACCATCCCGGACTGGAACACGTGGTGGGACAACTACCGCCTCGACCAGGCCCAGGGGGTATGGCAGTTCGTGACGACCGCCGCTCTCGTGGTTGGATACGACGTGCTCGCGGTCGCCTACCTGGTGCGTTACGCAATCCTCATCGTGCTGGCGATCACCGCTCCGCTCGCCGCATTGCTGTTCACCCTGCCTGACACGCACCACCTGGCCAAGCAGTGGACTTCCTTATTTGTGACGAACCTCTTGATGCAGCCTGCCCAGCTGTTCGTGCTTGCCATCGGATTCGGCCTCGGGAACGGCGGCCACACGCCGGTCCACCACCTCTTCGCGCTCGCCTCACTGCTGATCGTGTTCAAGGTGCCAGGAGCGCTGAGTGGCGCCGGGACGACGGCCCACAAGCTCGAATCCGCGCTCTCGACAGGGTTGCATGGGCTACAGCACGTCATCGCTAGAGCCGCCTGACATGTTGAAGGTTGGCTGCGTTTGCCTGGCAGCCGCGCTCTTCTACGTGGTGGGCGCATCGAGGGTCTCAAACCCTGACAAGCTCACCCTCGCCGCGATCGTTCCCGGGGCCACGATGACGCAGCCGTTCGGCTGCACCACCCTGGTCCTCGAGCCATTCGATTCTTATTGCCCGACGCACCACGTGCATACAGGGGTTGACCTGGCGGCGCGGGAGGGTACCCCTGTCTATGCCGCCGAGGCGGGTACAGCAAGCATCGGGTTCGACCCGTATGGCGCAGGTCTGTATGTGGCCGTGTCCTCGGGCAGCCACGTTCGCGTGCTCTACTGCCACCTGTCCAAGGCCATCGTCAAACCAGGAGAGCTGGTCGCGACCGGCCAGGTGGTCGGCGCCGTTGGCGCGACGGGGCTGGCCACCGGCCCGCACCTCCATTTCGAGGTTCAAGTGGACGGGCGCGCGGTCGATCCTGTCGCGTGGCTCGCGTCTTAACGACCTGGCTAGGCATTGCGAACTTCCGCGCCTACGCTGCAGGCAATAAAACGGAGGTGATCGGAATTGCTCAACAAGGTGCACTTGATCGGCCATCTGACAGCGGATCCGGAGGTCAAAGCGACACCGAAAGGTGTGTACGTGGCGAACTTGCGGCTGGCCACCAACACGTACGCCGGAAAGGATGAGGAGGGGAACGGGAAAGAGGAGACGGAGTTCCACAACCTGGTGGTCTTCGGGAAGCGGGCCGAGTTCGCCGGCGCGTATTTGAAGAAAGGCCGCTTGCTCTATGTCGAAGGGCGCCTGCGGACGAGAACCTGGACGGATGCGGCGGGCCTGAAGCACTACAAAACCGAGATTGTGCTGGCCGTTCTGGACCTCCTCGGCCCCAAGCCGCTGGAGGTCGCCGCTTAGCCGGCGGACCCGGGGGCGAGGTTGCGTTCGGCGGGCCAGGCAGTAATGATGTAATCGATGGCTGAGGATTTGAGCGCCTGGTTCGCCGGCCGTGTCCCCAAAACGTGGTTCGTCGAGCCGCCCGAGGTGAGCGCGGACGGCGATGAGGTGCTCGTTCTGGGCACGCTGCCGGACGTCGAGTTGGCCAAGGGCACCGCCACCGATGGCCGGTCGGCTGCACGTTCCGCCCGCATCGACAGGTTTCGGGAGGAAACCCGCGAGGAGCGCGTCAAGATCGCACGCGAGGCCGAACGCCACTTCAAGAGGAAGGTCGCCTGGGGAGTTCGATGCGGTGGCGAGACGAAAATCTTCACCACCCTCAGCGTCCCTGTCATGACGCGTCTGAGGATGTCGGAGCGTTCGATCCTCGACACCCTGGTCGCGGGCGGGGTGGCGCGCAGCCGCAGCGACGCCCTGGCCTGGTGCGTCAGGTTGGTGGGCTTGCACCAGGCCGACTGGATCAAGGGCCTGCGCGATGCCCTGGTCAAGGTGGACGAAGTTCGCAGCAAGGGGCCGCTGAACTAGGTCCAGCCCCTGCGCAGGTTCCGAGCAGGACCCTCGTCAAGACCGTTGATACCCTGTGGCCACTTTGACAATCGAGGAGGATCGCCGACAGGTCGTGATCATGGGCGCAGGCCCGGCCGGATTGACGGCAGCTTATGAGCTCATGAAGCACGAGATTCCGGTCACCGTGATCGAGAAGGACCCCGGCTACGTCGGCGGGCTGGCCCGCACCGTCGAGCACAAGGGTTACCGCTTCGATATCGGAGGCCATCGATTCTTCTCCAAGAACCAGGAGGTCGAGGATTTGTGGACCGAGATCCTGGGCCCAGAGATGCTCACGCGCGACCGGCTTTCGAGGATTTATTACCGCGGTCGGTTTTTCGCCTACCCGCTCAAGGCCGCCAACGCGCTGTGGAACCTTGGCCTCATCGAGACGGTCTTGTGCACGGCCAGCTACGCGCGCGCCCGAGTGTTCCCTGTTCGAAACCCGCGCAGCTTCGAGGATTGGGTCCGCAATCAGTTCGGATGGCGCTTGTACAACATCTTCTTCAAGACCTACACGGAAAAGGTATGGGGCATCCCCACGACTGAGCTTTCGGCCGACTGGGCGGCGCAACGAATCAAGAGCCTTGACCTGTGGATGGTCCTGACCAGCGCACTCTTGCCACACAGGAAGCCGACTAAGCGCGAGGACATCGTCACCACTCTGATCGACAGCTTCCGCTACCCGCGTCTCGGTCCCGGCCAGATGTGGGAGCGCGTCGCCCAGATCTGTAAAGAGAGGGGCCAGCCGGTGAAGTTCGGTGAGTCTGTCGAGAAGATCAAGCACGACCGTGGCCGTGTGCGATCGGTCACCACCCGTTCGGAGTCGGGCGAGGTGACTGAGCACAGTGGCACCGATTTTCTTTCCAGCATTCCGATACGCCAACTGATTGCTAGCCTCGAACCGCCGGCTCCGGACGCCGTGCAGGAAGCCGCGAACAGGCTCTCGTATCGGGACTTCATCAGCGTGGCGCTGATGATCGATCGACGTGATGTGTTTCCCGACAACTGGATATACATCCACGATCCAAGCGTGCGCGTCGGCCGTATCCAGAACTTCAAGAACTGGAGTCCTTCCATGGTGCCGGACCAGGCCAAGACGTGCCTCGGCCTCGAGTACTTCTGCTTCGAGGGCGACGGCATGTGGACCTCCGACGACGCGACCCTCATCAAGCGCGCGACGGATGAGCTCACTCAGCTCGGCATCTCCACACCGGACCAGGTGTTCGACGGAGTTGTGGTCCGGCAACAGAAGGCGTATCCGGTATACGACGACTCATACCAGGCGCACGTGGACGTCATCCGCGACTACCTACGTACGCAGCTGAGCAACCTTCACCTGATCGGCCGAAACGGGATGCACAAGTACAACAACCAGGACCACTCGATGATGACCGCGCTGCTGGTCGCAAAGAATATTGCGACCGGCTCCAGCTATGACCCGTGGAAGGTCAACGCCGAGGCCGTCTACCACGAGGACGTGCATCTAGGCGAAAAAGACACGACGGGCAGGCAGGTTCCCCAGCGCCTGGCCGGCTGAGCCTTGTGGCCTAGGCTGCCCTCTTCGCTCGGGCGAAGTTGGCCCCGATCAAGCTGGCGATGGCCAGCACACTGAACAGGATCGCGTGACTGGTGTGATGCTTGGACTGCGGATCACTGACGAAGACCTGGATGACGCCTTCGTAATAGAGGCCTGCCAGGAGCAGAAAGACGACAGCGAGCACTACCAGTCCGACGGCGAGTGAATTTCCTTTCATGGGCGGAAGGTTAGCAAAGCCAGGCTGATCGCCCCTGCTGCGGCGCAGTACCAACCGTAGGGGTCAAGCCGTCCGGATCGGAAATATCGCAGCAGGAACCGAGCGCTGAGGTACGCCGCCAATCCGGCAAGCACCGCGGCGGCGACATATTCCGCAAGCGGCACCGTGGTCGAAAGCAGCTGCGGGATTTCGAGCACGCCGGCCGCGCCGATGATCGGCGTCGCCAGCAGGAACGAGAAGCGGGCAGCCTCCTGGTGCCGGAGACCGGCAACCAGGCCGCCGCCGATCGTTACCCCGGAGCGCGAGATGCCGGGAAGGAGGGCGAGCCCCTGGCATGCGCCCACCAGCGCCGCCGCCTTGAAACTGATCTGCTCGGCCGCGGCAAAGCTCTCCTCCTGCTCAACCCGGGATTTGGCAGCCGGGGCGACACGGGCTTCCGCCCGCCGCCGCAGCCCCTCAAAGCCAAGCATGAGAAGGCCATTGACGATCAAGAAGATCGCGGCGGCCTGAGGGCTTGCGAAGAGACTCTTGAGCTGATGCTCGAGGAACACCCCGAGGATGCCCGCCGGGATGGTCCCCACCACAAGCAGCATCGCCAGCCGTTCCGATGGCCTTTCGATTCGGCCTCGCAGCGCGGCCGTGAAAAAGCCCCTGATGATCTCCACCCACTGCGTCCTGTAGACGAAGAGCAGCGCTCCCGCGGTGCCCAGGTGCAGAAGGACGAGGAACGGGACGAAGGACGGGTCAGATTGTTTGAAGCTCCAATGGAGAAGGCTCGGAATCAACACCGCGTGGCCGAGCGACGACACCGGAAAGAGCTCGGTCGCACCCTGCAGAAGGCCCATGAAAAGCGCCTGCGCTAGGGACATCGGGTGACCAGAGGAAGAGACCGCAGCTAGTGGGAGCCCAGCTTCGCGAGGGCCTCAGCGACCAGACGACGTGCCGTATCGAACTCCCGGCGGATGGCCGCGTCTTCTGCGCTTTCCAACGTAGCGACGACACCTTCCCAGCGCTCCGGATCGCGCTCGTGCAGGCCCGCCTTGACCTGGCCGATGGTCTGAGTGGCGAACAGTAGTCCGCCGCCGGGGTTGTCGAGGATCGAGCTCGCGATCTCGAGCTGGCCTCGCGCCCACGGCACGATCTCTCCTCCGGGATGGGTGTCGAGCTCCTTCGGATGCAGCACTTCCATCGCCCGACTATTCTCGTCCAAGCGAGGCGAGTGGCTCGCCGGTCAGGCGGTAGACGGTCCATTCCGAGTTCGGCCTGGCGCCGAGGCGCTCATAGAAGCGGATCGCGTCCTGGTTCCAGTTGAGGACCGCCCATTCCAGCCGGCCGCACCCGCGCTCCACGGCGAGGTGGGCGAGATGCGAGAGCAACGCTCGGCCGACGCCATGCCCGCGATGTTCCTCCAAAACGAACAGGTCCTCGAGGTAAATCCCGGGTCGTGCGAGAAAGGTCGAGAACGTGTGGAAGAAGAGCGCAAAGCCAATCGGCGTGGCGTCCTTCTCGGCGATGACTGCCTCCGCATAAGGTCGCGTGCCGAACAGCCCCATCCTCAGCAGCTCCTCAGTCAAGACGACCTTGTCCTCGAGCTTTTCGAATTTCGCGAGCTGGCGGATCAGGTCAGCGATCATAGGCACATCGCCGGCCTCTGCGGCGCGGATCCGCGGCGTCAACTGGACGCTCGCTTCCGGGTGGTTGCGGCCGCGTGTTTGCGCGCCACACCGGCCCGGGCCTGTCGCACCGCGCGGGGCCGATCTCGAACGCGAAACACCAGCCGCATCGCCCCCTGCGTCTCCGAGAAGCTCGCGATCTTGTTGTCCACAAGGCCCGCAGCGAGCCCCGCGGCGACCACGTCAGTGTCGCGAAGCATGCCCCCACCTCCCTTGGTTCTAACCACCCAGATTCCACCATTGGGCTCGATCCAGCCCTTCAACTCATCAATCCGGTCCAACTCAGGTGGCGTCTCGGCGCCGAAGAACACCAGGTCGGCCGGGCTCGACGGTTTGCCCTTGACGATATCCCGGGTTCGAGTGCGAAGATGCGTGATGAAGCCTTCGTCATCGAGATTGACGATTGCCACCTTGGCGCCCGGTTTGACGCCGAGCTTGTCCAGCAGCGGCCGCGTGCTCATGACATCCGGGCTCATTCGCGCTTTCCAGGCTCTGGCTCTTGCTGGTCGGGGCCTCCGCGCACCGAGCCGAAGGCGATTACACCGACCAGCCAGCCGGCGTAGGCGCCGGCGATGGCCAGGATGATTACTGGCAGCGGGCTGGCCACTCGATTCAGCAGCGTGAGCCCGAGGGCGACGAACAAGGCAAAAACGATGATGCCTGCGATCACCCCGACGACCGTCCCGGCGACCGTCCGTGGGCTCAGACCTCGACCACCTCGAGGTCGCTCACGGCCCCCTCGACGGTGCCCGAATAAAGGTGGTTGAACATGAAGCGCGTTTTCGGGTGGCGAGCCTTCAAATCGGTGGCCGCCTCCCAGCTCATGTGGCTGAAGACATCTCCCGGGCCGGTGGCCTCGACGATGGCGACGTCAGTGCCTTCGACCAGCTTGTCGAGTGGCGCCGTCGCCTCGGTATCGCCCGAGTAGGCCAGGATCTTGCCGCCGACCGTGATCCTGTAACCGCTGGAGCCGCTGGTGCCGTGATCCAGCTTGATCGCCTCGTACTTGTAGCCCGCGACAGTTCCGTCTGGCTTGCCCTCCTCGTACGTGACCCTGAAACGATCTCTCATCGCCAGCCCCCAGTCCTGGCCCCAGCTCACCTCCCACAGAGCCTCCAACCTCGCAGCCAAACCCGCCGGGCCGACGAAAGTGATGGGTCTGGGGTCGACGAAGACGCGATAGAGCACAAACGGTGGCAAGCCCAGCGTGTGGTCGCCATGGAAGTGGGTGAGGAAGACAACTTCGATGGCGCCGGGATCGACGCCACAGCGGTGCATGTGGGGGAGGAGGGGTGCCCCACCGTCGAGCAGGAGGCGGCCATCGACGACCACCGCCCCGTTGTAGCGCTCAGGGGAGAATGCCGCGCCTGTACCGAGAAAAGCTAGCCGCAATCGATAAGGGCCATCCTCATCGCCGATCTGCGCGCCATTGGTGGTCGTTCGCCGCCTTCAGGCGACGGTGACCGACTGGCTCAGGTAAACGTCCTGGATCGCGTGCAGCAAATCGACGCCCTCCTTCATCGGCCTTTGAAATGACTTACGCCCGCTGATCAATCCCATGCCGCCGGCCCGCTTGTTGATGACGGCCGTGCGCACGGCGTCCTTGAGATCGGAAGCCCCGTGTGACTCCCCGCCCGAGTTGATGAGGCCGGAGCGGCCCATGTAGCAGTTCACCACCTGATAACGACAGAGGTCGATCGGATGGTCGGTGGTGAGCTTGTCGTAGACGATCGGCGACGTCTTGCCGAAGTTGACGACTTCGAATCCGCGGTTGGTGTCCGGCAGCTTCTGCTTGATGATGTCCGCCTGGATCGTCACGCCAAGGTGGTTGGCCTGCCCGGTCAGGTCGGCCGCCGTCTCGTAGTTGACGCCATCCTTCTTGAAAGCGTTGTTCCGCACGTAGCACCACAGGATGGTCGCCATCCCCAGCTCGTGCGCCCGCGCGAACGCGACCGCGATCTCCTGGAGCTGGCGATCCGACTCGGCGGAGCCGAAATAGATGGTGGCGCCCAGGGCCACCGCACCCATCTCGTACGCCTCCTTCACCGTTCCGAACAGGATCTGGTCGTAATGGTTCGGGTAGGTGAGGAGCTCGTTGTGATTGATCTTGCAGATGAAGGGGATGCGATGCGCGTAACGGCGCGCCACCGAGCCAAGGACGCCGAAGGTCGACGCCACGGCGTTGCAGCCGCCCTCGATGGCGAGCTCGATGATCTTCTCGCTGTCGAAGTAGATCGGGTTCGGGGCGAACGAGGCGCCGGCGGAGTGCTCGATGCCCTGGTCGACCGGCAGGATCGACAGGTAGCCGGTGCCGGAAAGGCGGCCGTGCTCGATGAGCGACTGGAGGCTCCTCAGCACCCGGGTGGGCCGGTCGCTGTCCTTCCAGATCCGGTCGACGAAGTCGGGTCCGGGCAGGTGGAGCTGGGTCTTGGGCACGGTTTCGCACTTGTGCTCGAGTAGCCCGCGGGCGTCCCCGCCCAGAATCTCCTCCAGCTTGCCGAAAGATCCCCGTGTGGCTGTGGCCATGCCCTTACACCTTTATTTAATCTGAGTCCTGCGCAGGTTCGCGAGAGCGCAGGCGTCACTCTATAGTGGCACCTCATGACCGAGCGAGCTAGCGATCTGCTCAGCAAGCTCGCCGAACGGCTCTCGGCCGACCCTGGCGAGAGCGGCCTGGTGGCCGCGGAATCGCTGCGCTCGCTCGCTCCTGAGATCCTGAAATCCCAGAAAACGGGGTCCATTGACGAGCTCGTCACGACGTCGGGAAAGTTCCTTGCGCTTCTCTTCCGCTCCCTCAACGCCGACTCTCGAATTCCCTGGGTCGAGTACTACGCGATCGCCCGCGAGGCCTCGCGCCGCTATGCCGAGAAGGGGATCCCCCTCGAGGCGCTCATCGAAGGGCTTTCTGTGTTCCGCCACTCAGTCATCGCCCGGGTCACGGAGGAGGTGGCCGGCAGCGAGGGCTCAGAGGAGGTCATCCGTCTGGCGCAGGGGCGCCTCGGCGAGGTCATCGAGCATGTGAACTCCAGCTTCATCCGCGGTTACCTCGACTTCACCGAAGCGCGCCACACCGCGCGGCAGACGGAGCTGCACGGTCTGTACCACATCGCCAGCGCCCTGGGCCGGTCGCTCGACGTCTCCGAGATCGCCGAGGTGGGCCTGCGCGAGACCCTTCAGGTCCTTCGCCTACAGGCGGGCGCGGTGTGGGTTCGTGAGGGCGCCCGCCTGAAGCTGGCCAAGACGCTTGGCATGCAGCCTGGCGAGGAGGAAGAGTTCACCGAGTCAGGCCGCTCTCGCCTCGTGAAGGTGGTCGAGATCGCCTCCGGTCCCGCCGAGTCCCGCGTCGACCGCATCACAGGCGAGTGGAGCGCGATCCGCGCCGAGCTGCGGACCAAGGGCGTGCTGCTGGGGGCGATGACCGTCGCCACCCGCCTTCCCCGAACGTTTGAATCCAGCGACCTGGAGTTCGTCGCCGCGGTGGCCGACCAGATCGCTGTCGCTCTGGATCGAGCGCGCCAGCACACCCGAGAGGCTCGCACCGACTACCTGACCGGGCTCGCTAACCGCCCCGAGTTCGAGCGCGCCATCGACCGCGCAGTCGCCGCCGCTCAGCGCCACAAGCGCCGCCTGGCGCTGATGATGATCGACCTCGACAATCTCAAGGCCATCAACGACACGCAAGGTCATCATGTCGGCGACGAGGCGATCCGCGTGCTGGCACAGGAGCTCCAGCGAGCAGTGCGCGCGACCGACACCTGCGGCCGATTGGGCGGAGACGAGTTCGGGGTCGCCATGCCCGATGCTGACGAACGCCACGCGAGCGACGTCGCGTCGCGCGTGCGCCAGTCGCTTGAAGAGCTCAACCGAGCCGGCAAATCGCCGGTGCCGGTCCAGTTCAGCATCGGAATCACTTCCTGGCGTTCCGGCATGGACTGGCACGCGATGTACCAGGTCGCGGACAAGGCGCTGTACGTCGACAAGCGGCGCCGCCATGCGGGGCGTGCCAGGGCGGTCGGCGAGGCGAGGGTCTGACCTGGCGGAGGTCACGCCGGCCGGTCCCGTACTGGGTCCGGAATTCTTCGACCGCGACACGGTGGCCGTGGCCCGTGACCTGCTTGGCAAGGTTCTGTTTCGCGAGGTCGAGGGCAGGCGTTTGTGGGGCCGGCTGGTGGAGGTCGAGGCATATCTCGGGCCGGACGACCTCGCGGCGCACTCGTCGGGCGGCCGGCGCAGCCCTCGCAGTGAGGTGATGTACGGACCCCCGGGCCACGCGTACGTCTACTTCACCTACGGGATGCATCACTGCCTCAATTTCGTGACCCGTGAGGGCGGGGTGCCCCAGGCCGTGCTCGTAAGAGCGCTCGAGCCGGGACCGGGGGTCGGGCGGTGCGCCGGGCCAGGCCTGGTGTGCCGCGCCCTGGAAATCGACCGAGGCCTGAACGGCGCGGCCCTGGTGCCTCCCTCGATCTACGTGGTGGACGACGGGGCGCCAAGCCGGCGGGTGTTTGCGACCCCGCGAATCGGAATCGGACAGCAGGGCGACTGGACCAACCAACCTTTACGTTTCTGCTGGGACTCGCCCTACCTCTCGCGCCCACTCCCGAAGGCTCTGCGCGCGGGCTCTAATTAAAAGGTCGGAGGCCAGGCGTCCAGGCCGGATTTACTCCGGCCGTACCCGGCGTCGCTTGCCAAACATCTGCTGCGTCGCGGCTAACGGGAGGGTTCCTCGGGCGAGGAGCCTGCTCCTCACCCGCGCCTTACGGCCACCTGCCGGGCGCCGGGTCCAGCCGTTGCAGGTTGTTCCAGTCCGCCCGCGGGGGCGCGAAGACATCCGCCACCACCGCCCCCTCGGGTCCCGCCAACGCGTCGTGCGGGACGTCGCTTGGAATGGCGTACAAGTCTCCGACGTGGAGCTCGCGCTTCTCGGTCCCGATCCTCATGGTGATGGCACCGGCGATGACGAATCCGAGCTGCTCGTTCTCGTGATGATGTTCGGGCAGCACGGCGCCCGGTTCGAGGTCGACGACCGCAATCGTCATTCGATCGGCCTCGATCGCACGAGCGGTGATGCCGCTGCCCAGCGCGTACGGCCGGATGTTTTGGAGAGACTCGAAGGTTTGATTGAGGCGCGTCATTCGACGACTCGGTCGATGATGGTCGCGGTGCCGATGCCGCCGCCGCAGCACATCGTTTCGAGACCGTAACGCAGGTCACGGCGCTCCAGCTCGAAAAGGAGCCGGTTCATGAGAATTGCGCCTGAGGCACCAAGTGGGTGACCGACGGCGATCGCCCCGCCGTTGACGTTGGTCTTGTTGAGGTCGGCGCCGGTTTCCTTCTGCCATGCCAGCACGACCGAAGCGAACGCCTCGTTCACCTCGAAGAGGTCGATGCTTTTAAGGTCGAGCCCGGCCTTCTTCAAAACTGCAGCGGTGCCCGGGATCGGGCCTTCGAGCATCAGCACGGGGTCGGTGCCGACGACGGCCTGGGCACGGATGCGAGCCCGAGGCTTGATGCCGAGCTCCTTGGCCTTCTCGAGCGACATCAGCAAGACGGCCGCGGCGCCGTCGGAGATCTGGCTCGAGTTGCCGGCCGTGATCGAATGCTCTGGGTTGAACGCGGGCTGCAGCGCCGACGTGGCTTCGTAGCTTGCGTTCGCACGGATGCCTTCGTCCCGGTCGAAGAGCTCGGTGTGGCCGTTGCCGTTGAGCGACACCTCGATGGGCATGATCTGCGACTTGAAATATCCGAGCTCGCTGGCTTCGTGCGCGAGGCGGTGGCTGCGAACGCCGAACTCGTCCATCTGCTGGCGCGAGATTCCATACTTCCGCGCGATCAGCTCGGCCGAGATCCCCTGCGGGACCAGGTCGTATAGCTCCATCAGCTCAGGCGGGAATGGGGATCCAGGCGACAGGGCGTTGGAGCCCATCGGGACTCTAGTCATCGACTCGACACCGCCCGCGATGGTGATCTCGCACACGCCGGACGAAATCAGGTTGGCGGCGAAATGGATCGCCTGCTGGCTGGAACCGCACTGCCTGTCAACAGTGGTCGCAGGCGTAGTCACAGGGAATCCCGCGGTGAGCCACGCGCTGCGCGCAATGTTCAGACTTTGCTCGCCCGCCTGAGATACACATCCGAAGACGACGTCTTCCACCTGGTCGGGCGCGATGCCGGCTCTCTTGACGATTTCCTTCAACACGACCGAGCCCAGCACGACCGGGTGGACGTCCTTGAGCTTTCCATTGCGACGGCCGATCGGTGTCCTTACCGCCTCGACGATGACGACTTCACGCATGTTCATCGTTTCATTCTAGGCGCGCGCACTAGACGGTCCTGATGTTCCGTGTCAAGCCACAAACATTTGCCTGGCATGAGGAAAAATTTCGCTGTTGACGTGGCCTTAATCCACTGATAACTTTCGCGTCGCCCCAAGCGGCTGAGTACGGTAAACCTGAGGATACCGAACGTCGAGTAGGTGGAAGGATCGGCGCAAGCCGGGATGGAAACCGAAAAACGCATAGGGGACTTCAGGGTAAACAGGAAGGTCGCTTGGAGCATCTTTTCCACAACCCCTGCACACCCACCCTCAATACGAAAAGCCGTGTTTTGCGGCATCCTTGCAGACTTTGTCCACAGCATCGGGGTCGATCTCCGCAGCCCTCTCTCTGAGCTCTTTCAGGCCGTCCCGAAGCCGCGCCGCGGGCATCGGATCCTCAAAGCGAAGCCACCTGTACGCCACCGGCTTCGACCACGCGCGACCCTGGCTTGCGTAGAGTCGGCGATGGGTTTCGATCACGATCTCCTCCACCTGGCGCAGAAGGCTGGGCTCCCCCGCGCTTAACTTTGCAAAGTCCTGTCGCCCCATCCACTCGAGCAAGCGGTCGAGACGGGGGCCGGCAGGGGATTCCGTCTAGCTGACCGGCGGCGCCGGCGTCACTGCCGCGCCGCCGATCTCATACAGGCTCGACCTCAGGGTGCATATGAACGGGAGGTTGCGGTACAGCTCGCGGTAGTCGAGCCCGTACCCGACGACGTAGTCGTTGGGAATCTGAAAGCCCACATAGCGCACAGGCACGTCGACCAGGCGGCGGGTTGGACGGTCCAGCAATGTCACCACCTCGACCGATGCGGGATTGCGCAGCCGCAGCTCCGACAGGAGGTAGTCGAGCGTGAGGCCGGTATTGACGATGTCCTCCACCAGGAGCACGTGCCGGCCTTCGATCGGATAGTCGATGTCGCGGGCGATACTCACACGCTCGCGGGGCAGGGCGCCGGCGTAACGCTTGAGGTCGAGGTAATCGATGACGAATGGGACCACCTTGATCTGGCGGGCGAGGTCGGCCATGAAAAACGTGATGCCCTTGAGCACTCCGACCAGGACTATCGAACGCCCTCGGTAATCGCGCGAGATCTTAGTCGCGAGCGAGCGCACGCGAGTCTCGAGCTCCACCGGCGAGATGACGATGTTGCCGATGTCCTGCGTGCGAAGGTTTTGAACCTCGACGGCGCCGTAGCCAGCTTTCGCCAGCAGCTGCTGGTAGTCCTTACGATAGAGCAGCCTGACGTTGACGTCGGGATAAAGCTCGCGCAGCAGGCGCACCTTTCGATTCTTTGGTGTGACCAGCGACTGCTTCATCGTGGTGAGCTCGACGTACATGTCGTGCTCGGGCAGATAGAAGTCAGGGGTGAACATTTCCGCGACGCGCTCACCGTCCCATGCGATCGGAAAGGACACCGGCTCATAGACCCAGCGGATCCGGTAGTAGTCAAGAAAGCGCGCGAATTCCTGCTCCGACGGATGGGCGAACTCGACGCGCGCGTGGGCCGGACCTGTGCGTCGGACCAGGCGCGAGCGCTGCCTGACGGGGCGGCGCCACTTCTGTGGAACGTGAAGTTGAGCGGACGACGCCAAATAAGCTTTGAAATTGTACTCTCGAACTCGAGTGGCAAATTCGAGTGAGTAGATGAGCACGCCGGCCCAGAGGATGGTTGCCGAGCAGCTGCTGCCAAACGGGGTCAGCGACGAGCGGCTGCTCGAGGCCATGGCGTCGATCCCGCGCGAGGAATTTCTGTCAGGCACGCTGCGCCGGCATGCCTACGAGAACCGCGCTCTTTCGATCGACTGCGGGCAGACGATATCGCAGCCGCTTGTGGTGGCGCTGATGACTCAGGCGCTGATGCCTCAGCCCGGCGACACCGCCCTCGAGGTCGGGACCGGGTCGGGCTACCAGGCAGCCGTGTTGAGTCGGCTGTGCAGGAAGGTGGTGACCCTGGAGAGGGAGCCGGCTCTGGCCGAGCACGCCTCGCAGACACTGATGCGCCTCGGTTTCGATAACGTCGAGGTCGCCATCGCGGATGGCAGTCAGGGCTGGCCGGGGTCGGCTCCGTACGACATGATCCTTGTCGCCTGCGCCACGCCGGTCCTCCCCGCCGCGCTGGTCGATGAGCTCGCGCCGGGTGGAAGGCTGATCATTCCGCTCGGTCGAGCCGAGGACGAATACCAGGACCTTCGCATCTACCAGCGGCACCAGGGCGAGCTGTCGTCGCGCTCCCTGTTCCCGGTGAGGTTCGTACCTCTACGCACCGGGTGAGACTAGTGCTCTAGGGACTGGCTGAGGCCGTCGGCGATGGCGACGGTGAGGCCGACGGCGAGGGCGTTGGGCTGGTGGTCGCCTTGGCCCCCGCGGTCAGGGTCTTCAGCTGTTGCAGCAGGTTCCCCACCTGGATCATGTCGGCAGCGTAGGTCGACAGGTCGCCCGCCTTGAGCGCGGCGTATGCCGCCGCGTATTCGGTGTTGGCCTGGGTCACCAGGCTAGCGATCTGGGCCGCGACTGCGGGATTGGTCGTGGTCGGCGGACCGGTGGTCGGCGGACCGGTGGTCGGCGGACCTGTGCTGGTACCGACCAGCTGGTCGATCGCCTCCTGCAGCGTATCGGTGTAGACGACCTGTTGCTGGTCGGCGAGGATCACCTTTTTCAGCTCGGGCAGGCTCGAGGCCTGAGTGGCACTGAGGTAGATCGGCTCGAAATAGAGGAACGCGTTGCCGATGGGCACCACCAGCAGATTGCCCTGCAAAACCTGCGATCCAGCCTGGTGAAACAGGGTGAAGTCAGTGGAGATCGCGGTGTCCTCGTTGATGAGGTTTGCCACCTGTTGCGGGCCGTAGATGACCTTGTCCTTGGGCAGCACGTACGAAACGTACTGGCCATAGTTCGGACCGTCGTTTCGGGCGGCCATCCACGAGACCATGTTTTGCTTGTTGAGCGGGGTGAAAGGCATGATCAGCAAGTACTCGGGAGTCGTCTCACCGGGCAGGCGGAAGAGCACGTAGTAGGGCTGCACGGCTGCGGCGGTCGATGACGGCGAGTTCTGCGCCGTCGGAATAGCCCACACGTCCTCGCGGGCGAAGAAGACCTTGGGGTCGGTGACGTGGTAGGTCGCGTACATCTGGACCTGGGTGGTGAACAGGTCCTCTGGGACTCGAATGTGCGCGCGCAACCCGGCCGGCATGGCGTCGAGCGGCTTGAACAGGGACGGGAACGTGGCCTGATAGGCCTTGATGATCGGGTCCGTCGGGTCGACGATGTAGAAGTCGGCGGTGCCTTCGTAGGCGTCGATCACAACCTTCACCGAGTTGCGAACGTAGTTGATGTCGAATCCACCGCTTGACGAGTTGCTCTGGAAGGTGCTCGTTTCCGAGTACGGGTAGGTCGCGCCGGTGGTGTATGCATCGAGGATCCAGTACAGGCGGCCGCCCACCACGACCACGTACGGGTCTTGATCGAAGGTCAAAAAGGGCGCCAGCGCCTGCGCCCGATCGATGATCGTGCGGCGGTATAGCAACTCGGTCTTGCTGGTCACCTGCTGCGATACGAGCAGGTTGAAATCGCCGAGCCGGAGCGACCACAGCGCACGGTTCAGCGTGGTCATCGGGACGCCGTGGGTGCCGGTGTAACTGGTGTAGACGTCTTGCGTTCCCTGCGGGAAATCGAACTCTTTCGTGTTGGAAGGTGCCAGCGCGTAATTGCTGGTCTGCTGTCCAAAGTAGATGGCGGGTTGGGTGATGGGAAGGGAACCTGTGGGCGGCAGGTCACCGACCACGTAGTCCGGCAGGCCCTGGCCGACGACGGCGTTCACCGGGCTGGCCGCGACGCCGTAGCCGTGCGTGTAGACAAGATGCTGGTTGACCCAGATCTTCGCCGCCTGTGCCAGGTTGTTGAAGTTGAATTCCCGCGCGCTGATCTCGAGCGAGGTGTACACGTTGTTGATCGTGTAGCGGTCGATGCCGATGTTGTCGAAGCTGTAGTAGCTCCGGATCGTCTGCAGCTGCTCGTAGGTGGCGCTGAGTGGCGCGTAATCCCACAGCCTGAGGTTGTTGACGGTGGCCTGGTCGTTCTGGACATCCTGCGCGGTCACCGGCTGGTCTCCGGTGAAGTTGCTGACCGTGACGTTGGAAAGCCCGTAGGCGGCGCGCGTGCCGGCGATCTGGTTTTGGATGTAGGGCAGCTCATAGGACTGCGCGCTCGGGGTCACAAAGAAGCCCTGGATGATCGCGGGGTACGCCTGGCCGATGATCAGCAGGAGCACCCAGAGCACGGCGGCGGCGACTGGCAGCCACAATCGCCTCAGCCACATGTTCGCGATCAGCGCGCCCGCCAGCACCACACTTGCCCCTGCCTGGAACGTGAACAGCGGGAGCCGCGCATGGACATCGGTGTACGCGGCGCCCCAGACGATGCCGCTGTTGTGGGAGTAGAGGAGGTCGTAGCGGCCGAGCCACATCCACCCGGCGAGCGCCAGCGCAAAAATCGCCAGGATCCCGGAGAGATGGGCGATCGCCTGAGGGCTCAGATGGAGGTCCAATGTGTCGCCGCGCCAGGTGTAGAGGCCGGCGATCACCAGGATGGTCATGAAGGTAAGGCCCAGCGCCCAGTTCGAAATCGAGTGCAGGAACGGCAGCGTCAGCAGGTAGAAGGAAATGTCCATGTGAAGGACGGGGTCGACCGTTCCCGTGGGCGATGCGTGGAGGAACAGCGCGAGGTACTGCCATTGCCCGCCCGCCCCGCCTGACAGGATCAGCGCGACCAGGAAGGCGGCGGCGAGGGCGATTCCACCGGCTGGACTCCTCAGAACCGCCTTTCTGATGCCGACGGCGCGGAGCCCGGACCCAGAGCGGATGCGAAGGGCCACGTAGACGTTGACCGCCAGGTAGATCAAGGAGAGGGCGAAGCTGCCGACGAACAGGACGACCTGCAGCGCCACCTGCGTTGTGAACACGCTCTGATACCCGAGGGCGGCGAACCACTGGCCCTCCGTCACGAACCAGATGATTGGGCTGGCGAATATGAAGATGAGAAATGCCAGGCCGAACAAACCTGCGCCGATCCAAAAGCGACGTGGAGGTCGTGGGAGCCGAATCTCCCGGGCTCCCTCGAACGGGCCGCCGCGCTCGAACGGATCAAATGGCCTGTAGCGGCGACTCATGACGGTGGGATCAGGTTAGCGACTCCAGAGATGCGAAGTTCCCTGACCTTTCGTCATCCGCCGTCGCTCACCACGACTCGCTCCGTCAGTCCTTCAGGTTGTTGGGGTCGAGCAGCTCCTGTTTCGGGCGCTCGATTCGCTGACGCGAGCGCATGATCTCGATCAGCTTCTTGCGCCCCTTCGGCGGTCCGATCATGATCGCGCCGACCAGCTTGTCGTCCTTGAAGAACAGCTTGCGGTAGAACCTCTCCTCGAAGCTGTAGGTCCGCACCGACTCCAGGTCCGGCTGCACGTCGGGCGTGACGCCCATCACCGCCAATGTCGAACCGAACATGGTTGTGGTGTAGGTCGGAACGTCGAAGAAGTCTTCCGCCGCGCCTGTCATGTTGCGAGCCGCGACCTTGCCATGCGCCTCGGCGTTGTCCCAGGTGCCCATCTGGTTGTGACGCCCGACCATCAGATCGTAAAAGACGGCGACGTCGCCGGCGGCATAGACGTGCTCGGCCGATGTCTGCAGCTTGGAGTCGGTGACGATGCCTTTGTTCAGCTCGATGCCCGTGCCGCTCGTCGGCTCGGTGTAGTAGTCGAGGCCGACTCCATAGGTGAGAACGTCGAAGTCGACGTGGTGGCCGTTGACAGTCTCCGCGGCGAACCGGCCGTTCTTCCGGCTGAACTTCTGTACCTCATCTGACGTGATGAATTCGACGCCTTGTGACTCACCCAGCTGCCGGCACAGCCGACCGCCTTCTTCGTCGAGCACATATCGGAGGAACCACGGCCCGCGCATGATCCAGGTGAGCTTTGCCTTCTTGCGGAAGCTCACGCCTTCCGCCAGCTCGTACCCGATGAAGCTCCCGCCCATCACCAGCACCCGCTCCGCGGCGTCGGCCTTCTCGATGATCGCGTCTGTGTCGTCAAGCGTCTGAAAACCGATGGTCTGCGAAACCTCGTCCGAGCCTGGCCAAGGCGGCGGTTTGGGCCGGCCGCCGGTGGCGATGAGTAGCGCGTCGTAAGGAAACTCCTGGTCGCGGTTCGTCCGCACCAACTTGGCGCTGGTATCGACTTCGGTCGCCCACGTCTCGAAATGGATATCGAGGTTCTGTCTCGCGTAGTCCTCTGCCGTGCGCATGAACACCTTTTCGCGCCGCACCTGGCCCCGCAGGTATCTAGGAAGGGCGACCCGGTTGTAAAGCGGATGGCGCTCGGCGGCGATCATGACGATCGAGGACTCGGGATCCAGCTTTCGCAGCTCCTCCGCGGCCGTCTGCCCGGCGATGCCGTTGCCCAGTATCACGTAGCGACCTGACACGAGCTACAGCTTCAATCCGTAGATGTAGCTGGTGTCGTCGTCATTTGCGAAATCGTATCCGCTGGCTCGCAGGTCCTCTTCCGAGGGGTGATCGCGGGGTATGGCAACCGTCACATCGTCGAGGCCGTCGGCGTCGGCCTCGAATCGCAGCGCGAGCAGCAGATCGCGGAGCGCGCCCCCCTTGCCCGCCAGAAACGCGACCGAGATGTTGTTGCCCCACGGCTCCCGGAGGGCCACGATCGCGCGCCCTCCTGGACCCGACCTCAGCATCCCGATGTCGGCAAGCCTGGCCAACTCTTTCGGGCCGATGTCCTGAGCGCCCTGGAAGTCGGCGGTGACCCCGCCCCACAGCTCGATTCCCGGGCTCGTGGCGATGCCGGCCCACAGCCTCTCGGCCTCGTTTGGGCCGGGTATTCGCGGCGACTCGCCACCCTCGACCCGGAAGCCCTTCCACCATCGGTTGTCCTGGAGGCGGACGAATCCCACCTCGTCGAACAGTTTGGCGGCGGCCGGGTTGCCCGTCGCCAAGCGGATCTCGCGAAAGTCTTGCTCGCGCGCCTGGGCGACGGCGGCCAGCAGCATGTGGCGCGCAAGACCTTGCCTGCGATGGCTGCTCGCGACGCGCAGTCCCTCATACCAGAGCAGGCCTGAGGCGTAGGGGCGCAGACGCTGCAACCCGACCACGACTCCATCGACCTCGACTGCCTGGAAGGCCGAGGCGGAGTCGGATACCCAGTCGTCGAACACGCGTGGCACGTAGTCGTGCCCGTCCCAGATGTCGCGACAGAGTTCGATGACGCGCTCGCGATCCGCCGGCCTAACCGGCCGGATGAGGAGGTCGCTGCCGCGGAACTTCAGCGGCTGCGTGGTTGCCAATGTGCGATCCCGGTCAGCGTGAAGCCGCCTTGGAATACGAGCCCTTCGCCGTCGCGTTCGAGAAGTCCTTCGACGAAAGGTCGGCCTTGCTTTTCGTCCCAACGGTCGCCGATCATCGCCGCGCAGTCGGCGAGCGCTTCTTCAATGTCTGCGTATCGCTGGGGGTTCGAGTAGTCGGTGAATTTCACATCCGGAGCGATATCCATCTGGACCAGGAGCATGAACAGGTCGCTGAAACGGGGCAACCGAGGCTCTTCACCGAACATCCGGTCGCGAACCAGAGCTCCGAGGTGAGCCATCGGCGACTCGCGCAGCATGATGAAAATCCGTTCTCGAGCGGATGCCTCCATCTTGGCGATGAAGGGAACCGGGTCCTCGACTCCGTAAAGGACATGAGAGCAGATGAGCAGGTCGGCGGGCGCCACGGCCGCGTCCTGCCAGGTGCTGGCGACGATTGTCATGTTGTCGCGATGGGGGATCTGCGCGCGCATTCCTTCGGAAGGCTCCACGGCGGTGACCCACTCGAGGCGCTCTGAGAGCGGGGCAGCGTGCCGCCCCGAGCCGGCGCCGACGTCGATGAGCGTCTTGGCCGCGGACAGATAAGGCGCGATGACGTCGAGGAATGCGTCTGAGCGCGCGTGCGTGGACCGGGCGAAGGTTGGCGCCCGGCGGTCCCAGTAACCCGGATCGCCGCGGCCACCGGCGGCCACGGCGCGCTCGACGACGAGCCGCCGCCATTGCTCAGCCCAGTCGATTTCTCTCGGAAGGCTTCTGGTGTCCTGCACTGACCTCCGAGGCTACCGGATCGCCCAAAACCAGCGGGGGCAACCCCTGCGATATCCCGGCGCACTCCCGCTCACAGATCTGACGGTTCCCCAATGTCGGGGATTTGCAGGCAGTTTTTAACATGGTTGGGGATAACTCGGGGACAAAGTCGGGTCCCCAGGTGGGGGCTAGGATACTGGGCACCGTGGCCAAAACCTCAGCCGAGTTCAGCGCCGATGAATCTGCCCTGCTGGCCCGATTTTTCACCAACATGGACCGGCCCGTTTTTGCGTTGCGCAACCTCCCCGAGGTGGTGAAGGGCGCGCTTTTCTCCCGCTACTCACGGACCGAGAAGAGCCTGAGGCGGGTGCTTCTGGACGAGTTCATCAACGAGCCCGATTCGGGCTTCGCCCAGCTCGCTGGAGCCGAGGCCGGGGCAGATGACACGGTGGCCGTCCGCCGCGCCGAAGAGTTCTACGAGCGAGTGCTGGTCGGCTACGGGGACGACTCGGTGGCCGAGCTCGCGGGCGCCCACGTTGCGCTGGAGCGGGTCTCGACGCTGGCGGCCAAGGCGCTCGAGGACAGCCGCATCGGCATTTCGCCGCTCGAGAAGTCGACCCGCTACGTGCGTTTCGACAGGCCGGGACCTGACGGCAAGCACCTATACCATCGCGGTCCGGAGCTGGCGCACCCGGACTACGAGCCGACCTGCGATGCGCTGTTCCAGGCGTACAGCCGGCTCATCGAACCGCTCACGCAGGCGATACGGGAGCGTTTTCCAATCGAGGCGGCCGAGACCGATCGAGCGTGGAAGTCAGCCACCCGCGCCAAGGCACTCGACATGCTGCGCGGGCTCCTGCCGGCCGGAACACTGACCAACCTCGGCCTTTTCGGCAATGGCCGCGCGTTCGAATACCTCATCACCAAGTTGGCGGCGAGCGAGCTGGCTGAATGTCGCCGCCTGGCCAAGGACCTGCATCGCGAGCTGGACCTGGTCATCCCGTCGTTCGTCAAGCGAGCTGTCGACGAGCGGTATGGGGCGCCGGCCGCGGAACGCATCGCCAGGGCCCGATCTGAGACCGCGCGTCGGGCGCAGCGTTTGGGCCGCGGGGGCACTGGCCCAACCGTCACCCTGCTCGAGTCGGACCCAGACGCCGAGCGCAAGGTGGTGGCCGCCGCCCTTTTTCCTCACTCGGATGCCGGTTGGGAGGATCAGGACGGCGACGTTGCAACCGTGCTCGAGGCCATCCTCGGAGACCGCACGAATCGTCGGCAGCGACCGCCCCGCGCCCTGGAGCACGCGCAATACAACTTCGAGATCGTGGCCAACTTTGCCGCCTATCGCGACCTGCACCGTCACCGGATGCTCACCCAGGACCGGCAGCTGCTGGGGACGGCATTGGGTTACGACGTGCCGGCCGGCCTGGCTGAGCTCGGCATGGAAAGCGAGTTTCGATCCGCGATCGATTCGGCGGCCGCTGCCCATGGACGCATCGAGCGCGACGCCGGCCCAGCGCTGGCCCAGTACGTCGTGCCGCTTGCCTTTCGTTTGCGCTGGTACTTCCGCGTCAACCTTCGCGAGATCTATCACCTCTGCGAGCTCAGGACGACCCCGCAGGGCCATCCCGACTACCGCTGGGTCGCCCAGGAGATGTTCCGGCTCGTTTCCGAACTCCATCCCCGCCTCGCTCGCTACGCCAAGTTCGTCGACATGGGGCCCGGGGATGAGCTGGAGCGCCGGCAGTCGGAACGGCGCATCGACGAGAAGCTGAGCGCGCTCGGCGGGAGCCAAAGAGCCGAATTCTGATCCCACCTGGTGATCGTGCCTTAGCATTGAGCGCCGTGAGAAACGAGGGTGAGGGCGACCAGGCGGCAAGGGATCTTTTGGTGCCTCGGGGCAGCGAGCGGCGGGGTGAGGACGGCCGGCGCACGACCGGCGAGCGACGGTTCGGCGAGAGGCGAGATCCGGTTCGAGCGGCCGCTGGCCGCCGGGTGCTATTTCCCTTCGACCGGCGGATTGCGGAACGCCGGACGCTGGAGCGCCGCGAATCCTGGCCTGAGCCTGGCGCCTGAGCTCCCGGCCTTCCACCTGGTTGCCCTCGCATCGCGAGCGGTGCCGCCCTCCCCAGCAAGTGGGGATGGGATCGTTCGGCTCTAGGCCGAAGCTATGTCACGCCCGGCCCTGATCGTCCACGGCGGTGCTGGGCCGGTGCCCGTGGCCGAGCGCCCGCTGCGCCAGGCGTCAGTCGAGAGAGCGCTCGCGGCCGGCTGGGCGCTCATCGGTGACGGCGCCCTCGTCGCGGCTGTCGCCGCCGTCCGCCAGCTCGAGGATGAACCACTTCTCAACGCGGGTGTCGGTGCCTGCCTGAACCTCGAGGGTGACGTCGAGCTCGATGCCGGCGTTATGGAGGGTGCCCAGCTCCGAGCCGGAGGCGTTGGCGCCGTTCGCGATGTGCGCCATCCGATCGACCTCGCAATGGAAGTGATGAAAGACGGCCGCCATGTGCTCCTGGTCGGGGACGGGGCGTCTCGATTCGCCCGATCACACGGCGTCGAGCTTTGCGATCCATCCACTTTCATCATCGACCGCGAGCGCCAGCAGCACGGCGCTGAGGGAGACACTGTTGGGGCGGTTGCGCGCGATTCGGAAGGCCATCTGGCCGTCGCCGTCTCGACAGGTGGGGTCCACAACAAGTGGCCCGGACGGATCGGCGACTCGCCAATCCCGGGGGCGGGCATGTTCGCCGACGACCGCTTCGGCGCCGTGTGTGGCACCGGGCTTGGAGAGGCGTTCATGCGCCTGGCACTGGCGCGCCTGATGGTGATCGAGCTCGAGCACGGGATGGATCCCGCGGCTGTCGCCGGCGGCGCGATCGCATTGCTCGAGTCCTCGATGCACGCGGTGGGAGGCGTCATCGTCATTGGACGCGAAGGGTCCCCGCAGGCGGCGTTCAATACTCCGGCGATGCCGTTCGCCGTCGCCGAGTGACGGACACCGTCAATACCGGTGAGCTGATTGCGCTGGCGCTGAAGCGGGCCGGTACCAGCCACATCTTCACCCTTAACGGCGGCCACATCTGGCCCATCCTCACGGGCGCAGCCGAGCACGGCATTCGCATCATCGACGTGCGCCACGAGCAGTCCGCAGCGTTCGCAGCGGAGGGTTGGGCAAAGGTGACACGCGAGTGTGGTATCGCGGCGGTGACCGCCGGTCCTGGTGTGACCAACTCGATATCGGCGCTCGCCCAGTCCAATTCGGCGGACAGCCCGATATTCCTGATCGGTGGGCGCGCGCCTGAAGCGCGATGGGGCATGGGCTCGCTCCAGGAGCTTGATCACGTCACCATCGTCAAGACGATCACGAAAAATGCATTGACGCTCGAAGCCCCGGATCAGGCGTACCGGATGGCCTCCGAATCAATGCGCGCCGCCATGAGCCGGCGCACGGGCCCCGTGTTCATGGACATTCCGATCGACACCTTCTTCGGCGCCGCCGAGGTCCCCGAGGCGACCGAGCACCTGACCCCCGACCTCGGCCCATCGCCCGACCCTGACGCGATCGCGCGCGCGGCGAGCCTGATCAAGGCAGCCGAGCGGCCGGCCGTCATCGCGGGCGGCGGCGTCTGGTGGTCGCATGCCGAGGCCGACCTGACGCAGCTGGTCGAGGGAGCGAGCCTTCCGTTGTGCGTCAACGGCATGTCCCGCGGCATGCTCCCGCCCGGCCATCCTTTGTTCTTCCCACGCGCGCGGGGACCGGCCCTCGGCGAGGCCGATCTGATTCTCGTCATCGGCGTGCCGCTCGACTTCCGGCTGAACTTCGGGCACCCGCCCGTTTTTGCGGAGGGCGCCAAGCTTGTCGTCATCGATGTCGACGACGGTCGTCGGCATAGCGCCGCCGACCTTGAAATCTATGGCGACCTCAAGGCGGCCCTGGCCGCCCTTGCGGATGCTGCAGCCGGTGCGCCAAAGCGCGAATCGTGGCTTGCCAAGCTGCGCGAGGCCGAGGCTGCGTCGAGGCGGCGAGACGCCAAGATGACCGAGTCAGACTCCTCACCGGTTCATCCTGCCCGGCTGATCGCAGAGGTGGAGCGGTTCAGCGATCCCGACGCGATCTTCGTCGGGGACGGCGGAGACTTCGTGTCCTTCGCGGGCCGGCTGCTGGAGCGCCCGCGGCCGGGTCTGTGGATCGACCCCGGGCCGTACGGCTGCCTCGGCTCCGGCCCCGCTTACGCGATGGCCGCCAAGCTCGCGCACCCCGACCGGCAGGTGATCCTGCTTTCCGGCGACGGCGCGTTCGGGTTCTCGGCTCTGGAGTTCGACACGATGGTCCGCCACCGCATCCCGGTGGTGTGCGTGGTCGGCAACAACGGGATCTGGGCCCTCGAGAAGCATCCGATGATGAGCCTGCTCGGCGTGAGCATCGCCGCCGACCTTGGGCCCCGCACGCGCTACGACAAGGTGGTCGAGGCGCTCGGGGGCTATGGGGAGCTCGTCGAGCGCCCGGGGCAGATCAGGCCGGCGCTGGAGCGGGCGTTCAGGTCGGGCCTGCCGGCCTGCATCAATACAATCTGTGATCCTGACGCGGAATATCCGCGATCATCAGTCCTGATGTGAGGCCTTCATGAGCACAACCGACACCAAGCAGATCGTGGAGGCCGACGAATGGCGCACGGCTCAGTCGCAATTCGACAGGGCGGCCGAGATCATCAAGCTCGAGCCTTGGCTGCGGGAGGTGCTGCGGGAGGTGCAGCGCGAGTTCACCTGCAACTTCCCGGTGACCATGGACACAGGCCATCTTCGCGTCTTCACCGGCTACCGAGTCCAGCACAACATCAACCGCGGCCCGGCCAAAGGCGGCATCCGCTACCACCCCGACGTCTCCCTCAACGAGGTGAAGGCGCTGGCGATGTGGATGACGTGGAAGTGCGCGGTCGTCAACATTCCTTTTGGCGGCGCCAAGGGTGGCATCATCGTCAACCCCAAGGAACTGTCGCTCAACGAGCTGGAGCACATGACGCGCAGATTCGCGACCGAGATCTCCATCCTCATCGGCGCCGACAGGGACATTCCGGCCCCTGACGTCAATACCGACGGCCAGACGATGGCGTGGATCATGGACACGCTGTCGATGCATCTCGGTTATTCGGCGCCGGCATCGGTGACCGGCAAGCCCATCGAGGTGGGAGGGTCGCTCGGCCGGATCGAGGCCACGGGACGCGGGGTGACGATCTGCGCGATGGCTGCGCTCGACCACCTTGGCCGGTTGCCGCATCAGACGCGCGTCGCCGTGCAGGGATTTGGCAACGTGGGCAGCATCAGCGCCAAGCTCCTGGAGGAATCGGGCTGTACGGTGGTGGCGGTCTCTGAGGATTACGGCGGCATCTACAACCCGCTCGGCCTTTCGATCAAGCGCGTGCTCGAGTACCGCGCCCGAGAGAAGACGTTGAAAGGATTCCCCGGCGCGCAGGAGATCGGCAACCAGGAGCTGCTAGGCGTGGACTGCGACCTGCTCGTCCCGGCCGCGATCGGAAACCAGCTCACCTCGCGTAACGCGCGGGACGTCAAGGCCAAGCTGATCGTGGAGGGCGCGAACGGGCCGACCACGCCCGAGGCGGACGAGATCTTTCGCGAGCGCGACATCTTCCTCATCCCCGACATCCTTGCGAACGCCGGCGGCGTGACCGTGTCGTACTTCGAATGGGTGCAGGATTTGCAGTCCTTCTTCTGGTCGGAGCACGAGGTCAATCAGAAATTGAAGGCCATCCTGACCCGCGCCTTCTCAGAGGTGCTGAAGACAAAGCTCGAGAAGAAGCTCGACATGCGCATGGCCGCATACGTACAGGCGGTATCGCGGGTGGCCGGAGCCACGCGCGAGCGAGGTCTCTACCCCTAAGTGCGCGGGTGAGGCGAGCCTCCCCCGGTACCCCTCCGAGTTACACCTTGTCTCGAGCCGCTTGGAAGTTGGCACTCCGGGTGACGGCCGGAGTGAATCTGGCCTAGGGCTCCACCCTATATCCACTAGATTTCGCGGGTTCGAAAGCTCCAGATGCTCAGGGCGAGCATGATGGCGAACCAGACGACCACCCACGCCAGGAACTCGACCGGCGGCGGGTCGACCGCGGAGAACGGGTTCGCGCGCCCGATTGTGCCCGCCGCCCTCAGTGTCGCCAGGACGGCATCAGGCTCCATCGCATAAACCGCGCCACGCCAAAGTCCGTCGGTCGGAAGGATCAGGTGGCTGATGGTGCCCACGTTCTCGATCGCCTGGTTCTGGAGACCCACCCCGATGTCGCCGACGACGCCGGCGACCCAGCCCATCAACCACGCCACCAGCGCGATGACCCCACCCGTGATGCCTGAAAGGCGGGTCGAAAGCAGGAGGCCCAGCGACAGCAGGGCCAGGCCTTCGGCCCCGACGTAAACGATCAGGTCGATTGGGTGCGGCGGCACATAGCCTGTCGCCCAGTCCACCGCCGCCATCTCGAGGAGGGCTGATCCAGCCGCGTAGATCGCCACCAGCACGGCAAGTCCGAGCCACTTTCCGATCACGACCTCGCTGCGGCGCATCGGCCGGGCGAGCATCGAAAGCAGGAGCCCACTTTCGACCTCGCTGGAGATCAGAGGGCCGGCGACCACGGCGGCGCTCAAGGCGAGGACTCCGCTGTACACGAAGGTGACCACGATCAGCAGCTGAGACGTGATCAGGGTGACCTGGGCGGCAGGGAGCACGGAGCCATCGCTGCCAGTCACCGTGGTGATCTTGTTGAAGCCCCAGGCTGAGAAACCGACCACCAGGAGAGTGAGGATCACCAGCGCCACCAGCAGGCGCCGGCGCGAAGCTTCCTGGACCGTCAGTCGTGCGACGACCAAAGCAGGGGTCACTGGCGGATCACTTCTCCTCTTCGTCCTGGATCAGCTCAAGGAAACGATCCTCGAGTGTCTGCTGGCGAGGCGCTACCTCGTACACCCTGCCGCCCAGCTCGACGATTGCGCCAACCAGGTCCGGCACCCGCTCAGCTTTGAGGTTGGTGAAGGTCAGCTGGTCGCCCTCCTCGTCGACCTGGCCGAACTTGGCCAGCGTGGCCTTGCCCTCGCGGTCCAGCCCGGTGACGCGAACTTTGACGGTGGTCCCGCTCAGCAGCTGGTCCATCGTGCCGGAGGCGATGACCCGCCCGTGGTCGACGACCGCGACGCGGTCACACACCTGCTCGACCTCGCTGAGGAGGTGTGAGTTGAGGAACACCGCGGTCCCTCGCGATGCGAGGCCGCGAATGATCTCGCGCACATCGTGGCGGCCCACCGGGTCGAGCGCGGATGTCGGCTCGTCAAGGAAGACCAGCTCGGGCTCACCCAGCAGCGCGACTGCGAGTCCCAGTCTCTGCTGCATGCCCTTCGAAAACGTGTCCACGCGGTCACCCGCACGGTCGGTCAGGCCAACCGTGTCGAGGGCAGTCGTGATCTCGTCCCTCCAGCTCGAGCGCGGAAGCGGGGCGAGCTCGCAATGCAAAGCCAGGACCTCACGTGCGGTCAGCCAGCTCTGGTACCGGAACAGCTCCGGTAAATACCCGATCTTTCGCCGTGTGCGCAAATCCCCGATCGGCCGGCCGAGCAGCCAGCCTTCGCCTGAGGAGGGTGCGATGAGCCCGAGCAGGAGCTTGACCGACGTCGTCTTGCCAGCCCCGTTTGGTCCGAGAAATCCGAACACCTCGCCACGTGGCACTGTCATCGAAAGGCCGGCCAGGGCGACCGCCTTGCCGAACTGTTTCGACAGCTCGACAGTTCGGATGGCAGGTGAGCCCGCGGCCACCCCTTCCGGAGTGGCCGCGGTAGTTGTCTCGGCTAGTTCAGCCACGCGCGCAAGGCTAATACCTGGCGGTTATTTGAGTCCGTTGGCAATGTTCAGAATCGCGTCCTGCTTGAGGGTGCCCGCAACTCCGTAGACGGTGCCGCTCCTAATCCAGATGACACCGGCGCCGAGGCCTGTGTTGTCGCCGACGGCCACACCATTGACACCCTGGACTTTCACCGTCTTGGAGGTCGCATATTCGATTGGGATTGGGATCGGCAGCGTAGTGCTGGGGTCCTTGACGGCGCGGATTGCGGCCGCGAGCTGCGACGAGACGCCGGGCAGCGAGAGGAGGTAGTCCTCGAGCTGCTGCGTGGTGACGCCGCTGGAGGTTACGACCGGTGCGCTGGACTCACCGACGACCAGCTCAGGAAGTGAGAGCTGTGAAAGGTCGGGAGCGGCGGTCGTGGCGCCCGTGCCCGTGCCCGTACTGGTTCCGGCTCCGATGTTCAACTTGCCGAAGATCTCGATCACGGCAGGTCCAACCGTCACCGTCAGCTTCGAGCCGTTCATGCCGGTGGGCATCGCGGGTAGCGTCTTGCCGGCCCTGGCCGCGGTGGCAGCCGCCTTCGTCGCGTCGAAGGTGAACACGCCCACGGCAGTGGGCATGGCCGCGTAGGTCACGTTGGACGACACGCCGCTGGGCAGCTTGCCGACGGCCGGAACGTGAAGCCCTGAGACGCTGGCCGCTTCGGCCGCGCTGGTTACCAGCTGTGGCGCTGGCGTGGTCGTCCACGTCAGGGTGCCGAAGTCGCCAAGACCGTTCAGCGACTGCAGGTCCGCGACGCTGACTGGAACCACCTGCACCGATTGGGGATGGAAGAAGAGGCCCTGCGCAATGCCTGTCACCACCAATGCGAGAACGACGGCGGCCGCCGCCAGCACCCCCATCACGGGACGTGAGGCCGGCCGGACGATGGGCAGGCGGATGCCAAACCTCGGCTGCGAAGCAGAGGCAGTGCGAACCCGGCTGAATGCCGACGCGACATCGACCTTGAGGTCGGGCACCGCAAGCGCGCCGGCGACAGCCTGCGCGTCATCGGCGAGCGTCGCGTAGCGGGCCTGGCAATCGGCGCATGCCGAGTAGTGCCGGTTCTCCGATTCGGTCATCGAGCCCGCGTCGTCGAACTTGCGGCGAAGGGTTCCGTCAGAAAGATGTGCCACGAGTGACCTCCTTGCGCAGCGCGGCTTCCGCGCGCCTTAACAGTGTTCCGATTTGTCCGATGCCGACTCCGAGCGACTGTGCCACCTCGGCGTAGCTGAGACCGCTGGCGCGAAGCACCAGCACCGTTGCCGGTTTCGGCGCCAGGCGCGCGAGCGCTTGTCTGACCTGGCGCCGGTCTTCGCTCACCTCGAGCATGTGTTGTGGATCCATGGTGTGCGCGCTCTCATCTGTCGCCTGTGAAAGCTCACGCCTCTCGCGCCTGCGGCGGCCGCGGACCCGGTTCAGCGCTTTGTGGGCGGCAGCGCGATAGAGCCAAGCCGCGGCGTACGGCGCACTTGCTGAATGGAGACGGTTGAAATCTATAAATACCTCTTGGGCAACGTCTTCAGCTTCGTGCGGGTCCGCCAGCACACGGTTGGCGATGCCGGCAACACGGCCGTACTCGGCCGAGAACAGTGCTTCGAACGACTCTTCGTTCGTCACAGCCCCATTCCGGTTGCCGGCCTTCGTGGCCATTTCAAAGTTGGCGCCCACCGATGATCAAGCACCGTGGGCGGCGGCTTTGTGACACTTCGGGCCCCTCTATCGAGACGTTCAGCCACGGGGCGAACTCGTCGAGGGTCAAAGCAGCGCCCACGCCGCAGGCAAGCGTTGTCGATGCGAGATCCAGGCTACATGAGCCAGACATATCCGACCAGCAGGAGGATCAGGATCCCCATACGAGATGGTGGATGTGAAGCGTGCCACTGCTGACCTTGTGAAAGGGACCAACCCCGGCGCGAATCATGTGGGTGACCGCCCGGACGGTTGCGCACGTGACCAGGAAGCCGACTGAGGCCAGGAACAGCCTCTCGCGTCGCTCGTCCTGGAAGTGAAAGTGATACAGCCAGCGGATTGCCCGCAGGAGGCTATCCGGCGAGCGGTCTCCTTCGGCGGGAGCTTCGGGCAATCTCATCCTCCACTATTGCGAAGTCGTTGCGCGGTAGCGCGTGGATGTGTCCCTGGAAAGCGAGAGTCCAATGTTCGGGCGGCCACTTGCGAACGTAATCGAGACGGTAAGCGAGCTCCTTCGCGGGAATCCAGTCCACATCTTCGAGGACGAGGTCCTGACGAATGTGAACCCTCCACGGGTAGTCTTCGTCGCGTCGCGCCGAGCGCCAGATTGGCGTGTGGTCCTCGTACATGGGCGACGCGACGGTCACCGTGGCAGCGAAAGCAGCGCGCCCGGTGATGTAGTACAGAACGCGGTCGCCGACCCGCATCGTCTCGACGCGACGGCGGTGACGGCTCTTCAACCCCTGGATCGTGTAGCCGAGCTCCCGCGTCTTACGAAAGTTGTCGGGCGAGCTGACGATCATCCAGTACTGCGAGGACCGTCCCTCGGAACGACCGGACTTACGCTTGCGCTTCGGACGCCCCGGCCTGGTTGGCGGCTCGGCGCCGGTTTCCCTCGGCGCTCCCTCCTCCGCTGCCACGGCATTTTCGCCCTGGTAAGACTCGCTCATCTCTTCACTCATGGTTGGGATGCTGTGGTCCAAGGTCCACGGGTTCGGGTAACAGCACGGTGAGGTTGCGTATCTGCGCGACGTGTGCCAGCTCGTGCTTGGTGACCATCCGGCAGATGTCGAGAAGGGTGAAGCTTCCGCCACGTGGATCGGCGATGACGCGCTCCCACTCGCCCTTGCCCCAGCCGTGAAGCAGGTCGACGGTCCTCCGGCGGACCCTAGCGAAGTCCTCGATCGTCTCCTGCAACGCGCCGTCGGGCGGGTCCCCCACGGGATCCGGGCTGGGATCGATGGTGGCCCTCACGTCCGCGGTGGCGAGCCCATCCAGGTGCGCATGTCGCAGGAGCGCGTCCACCTTCGAGCCGGAGTCGAGGAGGTGGAAGATCAGGCCTCCCAGGGTGGGAAAGGCGGGGCCGTGGCGATACCTGAGCCGGGTCTCGTCGAGGCCGAATACGAGATCGCTGATGCGCTCGGGGACCGAGCCCATGAGCAGCACGGCGTCGGCAGGCGACATCTCCTCCTGGAGCTCCATAACGGGAACGATACCTAGAGGGCGCATCAGTCACCACGCTTGCGGCCGACGGGACGTGCAGCAAGTGAGCCGTGCTGCGCATACTGAAAAGGCAGTGCAGGTCCAGGTCGCGTGCGAGTCGTGCGGGGCGGAGCTGATCCTCGGCGCCGCTTATTGCGAGCGGTGCGGCGCGAGGACGCGGAAGGCTAAGCGCTTGGTTCGCCTGGCGATCAGGGTGGAGCTGCTCTTCTTGTTACTGGTGGTGGCGGTGGTCGTCGGGTTCACCTGGATTTACTCAGTCCAAAAATAAAGGCGCGTGTGAGGACGTAAGTCCTCCCTGGCGGAACCCAACCGGTTAGCCGCCGCGCCTGCAGGTATCGGAGAGAACCGCTTGGGTGACGGCCGGAATAAATCCGGCCTAGAGCACCAATCAGCAATAGTCTTTAACGTCGATATACGGCGCGGCCTTCGACCTCGTCCTTGTTCAGGCGCTTATTCAGGTGCAAGCCCTCGAGCAGGAACTCGATCACCGATGCTCTCACCTCAGGCCGGTCCGGCAACCCCAGCTTCTTGAGCGCACCCGCCAGCTCAGGCAGCTCGCCGATCGCGCGGGTGTAGGTGCGTGCCGGGATACCTTCGCCGACCTCGAGCATCGTGCCCTCTTCGAAGCGTGCGACGATGCCGTCGAACTGGCCGGCAGAGAAATGCCGGCTGAACACCGCGCTGATTGCGCCCCGTTCCAATCGCGAAAGCACCTGCTCCTCTTTGCCCTCGTCCAACGCTTCGATCTCCACGCGGCCGACAGTCGATGAGGCGAGGAACGAAAGGTCGGTGATGCGCGGCACCGCCAGCGATTCTCCCAGGCGTGCTGCGCGGCGCACGGAGTTGCTCGCAAGGTTCTCGAAGTTTGCGATCGACATGCGCACCGAGACTCCGGAGGATTGCGAGATGTGCGGGCTGCGCCGCGCGAGGTGCGTCAGCTCGGCGACCATCTCCTTCATGAAGGTTGGAAAGATGAGCTCGAAGTCTTCCGGGACTGGATTTCTCTCAGCTTCCATGATCTGCATCTCTTCGTCCGTCGTCAGTGGATAGTGGGTGCGGACCTGCGACCCAAAGCGATCCTTCAACGGAGTGATGATGCGTCCGCGTGACGTGTAGTCCTCGGGGTTCGCGCTGGCGATGACGAACAGGTCCAGCGGAAGTCGCACTCGGTATCCGCGGATCTGCACGTCCTTCTCTTCCATGATGTTCAGCAGTCCGACCTGGATGCGCTCTGCGAGATCGGGCAGCTCGTTGATGCCGAAGATGCCTCGGTTGGTGCGCGGTAGCAGGCCGTAATGGATGGTGAGCTCGTCCGCGAGGTAGCGTCCTTCCGCCACCTTGATCGGGTCGACCTCGCCGATCAGGTCGGCGATGGAGATGTCAGGGGTCGCGAGCTTCTCGCCATAACGAAGATCGCGATCGATCCACGTCAGCTCCACCTTGTCACCATTCTTTGCGACCAGGTCGAGGCACCGGCGGCAGATCGGCGCATATGGGTGGTCGTTGATCTCGCACCCAGCGATCGCCGGGACCTGCAAGTCGAGCAGCGTGACGAGCGAGCGCATGATGCGGCTCTTGGCCTGTCCGCGCTCGCCCAGCATGATCACGTCGTGCCCGGAGATCACCGCGTTGGCGAGCTGAGGCAGCACGGTGTCGTCGTAGCCGACGATGCCGGGGAGTAGCGTCTCGCCCGACCGAAGTCGCGCGATGAGGTTGCGGCGCATTTCCTGCTTCACGGTTTCGCGAACGTGGCCGCTCGCGCGAAGTTCGCCGATGGTGGAGGCTTGTTTGCTGGCCATCTCCTAGCACTATAGGTAATGGAGGTCTGGGAGAGAAAGTTTGGTAGTCGCCGCCCCCAATCACCAGAATGGCTGCCTTGCGCAGTTAGACTGACCGGCGCCTTGACTCAATCGATCCGCGACCGTTACGAGGACGCACACGACGAGGGCCGCCCTTTGATTGGCGGGCATCGTGGTAACCCTGCCCAGCACCCGGAGAACACCCTGCGGTCGTTCAGCTCAGCGATCGCCGCGGGCTGCGACCTGATCGAGTGCGACGTCCACCTCTCATCGGACAGCCGCCTGATCGTGATCCACGATCACACGCTAGACCGGACCACCAACGGCAGGGGATTGGTCCGCGACCACACTGCTGCCGAGCTGCGCCGGTTCGATGCGGGTCAGGGCGAGCACCTGCCGCTTCTCCAAGAGGTGATCGAGCTTGCGTTGGGCAAGGTCGGACTCGTGATCGAGATCAAGCAGATTCCAATCCAGTACCCAGGTCTCGAGGAAAAGCTGGTCGCGATGCTGCGCCAGCTTGGCGCGGTTCAAGAGTGTGCCGTCGTCTCCTTCTACCACCCGTCGCTCAAGATCCTTCGCGCCATGGAGCCGAAGCTCCAGCTTGGCCTCCTCGAGGGCGCGCGGCCGATCGAGCCGGCGCGGATGATGCGCGAGGCCGGCGCCGACGTCTACTCACCGCACTGGGGCGCGATGGATCCGCCGCTGGTCAAAGAGGTCCACGCCGCCGGTGGCGCGGTCGCGGTCTGGCCGGTCGATGACGAGACGGCGGTCGCGTGGTGCCGGCTCTGCAAGCCCGACTCCATCTTCACCAACCGTCCGGTTGAGATCGGAGCGGCACTCAGGGCGACCGCGGCAAGCTAGGCGCTCGGCGGCGTTACAACGGCCCGCCCAGGGGCGTTGGGTCAAAACAGGAGTGCTTGCCAATACCATGAACCGGCCGTGCTTGCCGATCGGCCACCATTTGAAGATCTGTACCGCGACTTCCTCGGTCGGATCTATGCCTATGTGCGCGCGCAAGTTGCCACCGCGGCCGACGCGGAGGACATCACGGCGCAGGTGTTCATGAACGCGTACCAGGCTTACGAGCGATTCGAGTCGCGCAACACGAGCCCCGCCGCGTGGCTGTTTCGCATCGCGCGGAATGCGACCACCGACCACTTCCGCGCGCATGGCAGGCGTGAGCGCCTGCGGCGCACCATCGAGCACCAGCCAGTAGCGGAGGCTGACCCGGGCAGCATGGCCGAAGATCGGCTGCAGTACAAAGCCCTTCTCGTGCACGTCGCGCGACTGCCCGAGCGCCAGAGAGAATCGATTGCGCTCCGGCACTCCGGCCTCAGCTTTGAGGAGGTTGGCGTTCTCATGAGTTGCACAGAAGACGCTGCGAAGATGCTTTATCACCGCGCCCTGAAAGCGCTCCGCGACTCGGTCCAGAAGGAGGGCGAATGAACGAGGACGAGGACCTCGAGCTGCTGGCGTTGCAGCGCCAGCTCGACGACGCCTTCCAGACGACTCGCCCTCGCCCCAACTTCGAGGCCGAGCTCTGGTCGCGTCTGCACTCGCGCCGGCCCAACTGGCCACGCACTCGCGAGGGGGTGGCCGGCTTCGTTGGGAGCATTTGGGGATCGCGACTGCCTTCCGTGGCAGCCGGGCTCGCCCTCATCGTGCTGGTGGCGGCCGGCGTGTTCACGCTGGCCAGACTCCCCCACGGTGGCGGCGGAGCCAGCACTGCTTTCGGGCCGGTATCGAATAGCAACGCTGGACAAGCGCCGCGAAGCGCTGACTTCGGATTGGTACCCCGACCCGCCTTATCGGCACCCTCGGCGGCGGTAAGCGGTCCTGCCACCTATGCCGGCGCGGCCACGCTGGTCTGGGCGGGCAACCTTCAGGTCAGCGCCACGGCGCTGCCGGTCTACAGGTACACCGAGCCGACTCGAGCCGAGGCAGACGCACTGTCGGCGAAGTTGGGCGCGACACCATCGGCTGACGTGGCGCTGGGTGGCATCGGCGTCTACGCCGGCCGCAATTTCACGCTGGTCGTGCTCTCCAGCGTCGCCCAGCCGCCGCGAGAGCCGTACTTCAACGTGAGCGACCTGAAGACGGCTCTCCCAACCAGCGGCGACAGCGTGACGGTCGCGACCGCCTACCTGGCTGCACACCATCTGCTCCCGACCTGGCCGTATCAAACCGAGGTCCGGACGTTGGCTGGCACCACTGTGCGTGTCGACTTCCTGCGGTCGTTCGACGTACCAGGGTTGGGCCGCGCGAGCCTTGTCGACAGTGCGGGCAATCCATACGGGACCGAGGTGGATTTCGTTCCGGGCACGCCCGGCGACTTTGAACGGGTACCCCTGCCTCTGACCCTCGACCCCGCGACGTACCCGATCATATCGGCCGATCAGGCGATCATCGCCATGGGCGCTGGATCTGCCCCGAGTGGCGGCGCGATCCCCGTCGTTCGCATCACCCAAGCAGAGCTCGTGTACACCCTCGTCTGGGGCGGTGACCACGGCTACTACGAGCCGGCCTATCTGTTTTCCGGCACCTTTACCAACAAAGGGGTGCCCACCGTGAAGCGCGTGCTGATCCCCGCCGTCGTGCCGTCGCTCCTGGCGCCGTAGAGGTTTCCCCGGAGCTTCGATCTGGCCTTCGTCCCATCCATACTTGTTTGGTAGTGGGGAAAAGGCGCGTTCAGACTCGCCAGCAGGTCAGGAAAATCCAGCCCAAGCCACAGAAGGCCGGCTCCGCGCCGGCTTCTGGAGCGACCAGGCGCCAGCGCGAGAGGTTCGTCGAGGCGGGAGGCATGCTGCAGGGCTATTCGCCCGAGTTCGTGCAGCGGCTGGGTTACATCGCGATCGGGATCGCCGCCGGCTGCCTGATCGTCATTGCCGCGCTCCTGATCTTCCTGCCCCGCGCCTATGGTTGGCCTGACGCCATTGCGGCGTCGATTGCGTGGCTCCTGCCGATTGCGCTGCTGGCAAGCTTCGTCGGTCCTGGCTTTCGCCTCGCTATGAAGGACAGGAAGGCCGAGCCCAGGCTGGTCCAGGGCCAGCTCAAAGGAGCTGCTTCGGTGAGCACGTCGCGGGGCTTGGGCATGCTGATGATCCAGACCCGTAGCGGCGATGAGCAGTATCTGGTGCCTCCCGCTCGCTTGAAGCAGGTGCCGGGCAACCAGGTCAGCGTAGTGCTGACCGTGACGCCAAACCTGCGGCACGTGCGCTCGGTCGGGGTGATGGGCCAGCGCATGGTCGGCCGGGTCGAGCCGCCGGTGCCCGCGATCATGAGGCGCGTCCAGCTGGTTCCGCTGTTGACGCCCGTCGCGCTGGCGGTGGCGGCAATCGCCGGGGACGACGCTGTGGCGCTGTCGCCGATCTCGCCCTCGTTGCTCCATGCGGCCCTGGCCGTCGTCGGCGGCGCGATCCTCGGCGGGGCTGTTTACCTGGGGTCGACCCTCCTGCAGCGCCGGATGATGGCCGAAGTCCAGGCGCTGGTGCCCAAGGGGTAGAGCCTCCCCGGTCAGATGGTCTCGTCGACCTTCGCCGGAGAGACCGGCACGGAAGCCGCCGGGGTCATCCCGGCTGCCGGTTCTGCCTTGCGCCGCTGCCTGTAGGCGGTGGGCGGGTCGGAGATCGGCGGCACCAGCTTCGACCGCTGCGGATAGAGCGCGATCAGCAACAGGCTGCACGCCAGGCCGAAGATCACGGGGCCGAAGTAAAAGCTCGAGCCGATGATGTAGTGCGCACCCAGCTCGTAGAAGACGGTAACGATCCCGTACAAGATTCCGGCCCGCACCCAGGCGACGTTGTTCGCCGGGTGGATCGCGGCGGCCATCAGGCCGATGCCCAGGACGGCAGCCGCTGCAGACGAGTTGCTTCCGATCTCCAGGTCAAGCGGTAGAAGGGCGTTGCCGAACAGGGCCCGCGCCGAGCCCGCCACCATCGCGGCTCCCATCAGGACCATGACCACCGTCAGCAGCAGCCTTCTCATGGGGCGACTCTATACGGCCGCGCACCCCACCGCTATCTCTTATCGCTCTTACAGCTCGAGGGACGCTTAGACTCGACCTTGATGACAAACGATGTCCATATCACCCCTGAAGGCCTCGAAAGCGTACGCAAGGAGCTCGACGAGCTGGTCACCGTCCGGCGCCCGGCCGTCGTCGCCAAGATCAAGGCGGCGCGGGAGTTCGGCGACCTTTCGGAGAACTTCGAGTACCACGCGGCCAAGAACGACCAGGGCTTCATGGAAGCCCGGATCAAGGAGCTCGAGGCCATCATCAAAAACCACGTTTTGATCCAGACCTCGAAACCCTCGGGCGTCGTCAGCATGGGCAGCACCGTCCGCTTCAGCGAGGACGGCGGGGAAGCTGAGGCCTACCGCATAGTCGGCCCCGCCGAGGCCAATCCCAAGGCTGGAACTGTCAGCTACGAGTCCGCCATGGGCAAGGCCCTGCTCGGCCACCGAGTCGGCGACGAGGTGGAGGTCAAGACCCCCAACGGCGCCTACAGCGTCCGCATCGTCGGCATTGAGTAGCCGCACCGCGCCCGCGCTGCGCAGGGACGCGCCCCTTTCCACCCTGCGCCGGTGGATGGCGGAGCAGAGTCTCGATGCTGCGTATGTGACCCGGCCGGTATCGATCGCCTACCTCACCGGCTTCCGCGCCGAACCACACGAGCGTCTGATGGCGCTCGCGGTTCGGGCCGCCACCGCGACCCTGGTGGTGCCCGCTTTGGAGAAGGAGAAGGCCGCATCCAACCGCGAGCAGGCGGTCGTGCTCGCGTGGCGCGACGGGGAGGATCCATATGCCCTGGTGCGCGAAGCGCTTGGTCCGTGCCCTCGCCTGGGTGTCGAGAAGGAACACCTGACGGTGCAGGCGGCTGAGGCCCTGGCCGCGGCGGTCGGGACGCACGACCTGGTCGATGTCGCGCCGGAGATCCGCTGCCTTCGCCGCACCAAGAGCCCGGCCGAGCTGGAGAAGGTGGCGCGCGCGTGTGCCATCACCGACGCTGTCGCTGACGAGGTCATGCAGGACCTGCGCTCGGGGCAATCGGAGCTCGAGCTCGCGATGCGAGTTGGCGCCGCGATCAGCACGCGAGGCGCGGCACCGTCCTTCGAAACCTCGGTTCAATCCGGAGCCAACTCCGCGAACCCACACCACGACCCGGCAGGTCGCCGCCTCGAGGCCGGCGACCTGGTGCTGTTCGATTTCGGCGCTGCGTTCGATGGCTACTGCGGCGACCTGACGCGGATGGCCGTGGTCGGCGAGCCCACCGCGCGCCAGCGCGAGATCTACGCGTTGGTCTTGCGGGCCCACGATGCTGCGATCGAGGCGGTCCGCCCGGGGGTCACCACCGGTCAGCTGGACGCGGCCGCGCGCAAGGTCATCGACGCCTCTGGGTTCGGCGCCCATTTCTTCCACCGCGTCGGCCACGGCCTGGGGCTCGAGGTCCACGAGGACCCGAGCCTCGACCCGGGATCGGACACTGTGCTCGAGCCCGGAATGGTGTTCACGATCGAGCCGGGGATCTATCTCCCGGGTTGGGGCGGAATTCGAATCGAAGACGACGTGGTCGTGGAGATGGGGGGCTGCCGCGTACTGACCAAGGCGGACCGGAGCCTGCGCGTGGTGAGGTCCTCCTGATGCTGGCACCGGGGATGCGCCGCACCGCGCAGCGGACGATGGTCTACAACGCCATCGTGCGACTCGGCGGCCACTGCACGGCAGAGGAGATTGCCGCCGAGCTGCACCAAACCAAGCCCGGATTTCCGCGCAGCACCGTGTATCGGGCGCTCGAAGCGCTCACCGCCTCGGGTTCGCTCTACGCCGCGCACCTCGGAGAGGGGCCCACCCACTACGAGCTCGCGAGCGGGGACCACCACCACGCGGTATGCCAGGTTTGCGGCGGCGTGCTGCACATCCAAGAAGAGCTCGTCAACTCGCTCGAGAGCCACCTGGAAGACCTCCATCGGTTCCGGCCTGTACGCACGGAGGTCCTGGTCGTCGGGGTCTGCGATGTGTGCTCGCGCACACCCGGGCGGAAGGCTGCACGCAGGCACACGCTCGAGCACGTGCATCACGAAGGCAACGGCCCAGCCTCCTGATAGAGTGATCGCCGAGGCGATCCGCGTCCGTCTTTTACCTGTAGGGGGGCACCGTTTGGAGCCAAAGATCATCGGCAGCGTGATGCCCGTGCTCGAACTGAGCATGCAGCCGGGCGACCAGGTTTTCGCCGAGTCGGGCGAGTTGGCGTGGATGTCCATGGCGATCCAGATGCAGACGTCGACGGCGGCGGGCGGCCAGCAAGGCGGCTTCATGAGCGTCCTTGGCAGGGCCGTCGCCGGCGGTACGCTGTTCATGACCGAGTACTCCGCCGCCGGCGGGCCGGGCCTCCTCGCCTTCGCGGCCAAGCTGCCCGGCCAGATCCTGGCGATGGACGTCGCGCCGGGCGCGGGCTACCTGGTGCATCGCCACGGATTCATGTGCGCCACCCCCGGCGTCCAGTTCTCCGTGGGCTTTCAGCAGAGGCTCGGCACTGGGCTGCTGGGCGGCACCGGATTTCGTATGCAGCGTTTGGCGGGTACGGGAAAAGCCTGGGTCGAGCTCAGCGGCGAGGTCGTGACTTATGACCTCCAGCCTGGCAACGCGCTGCGCGTCCACCCCGGACATGTGGGGATGTACCAGGACTCGGTGCAGTTGAGCATCACCACGGTGCCGGGGATCAAGAACGCTTTCTTCGGCGGTGACGGCATCTTTCTGGCCTCGCTCACCGGCCCAGGCCGGGTGTGGCTGCAGTCCATGACCATGCAACACCTCGCGCATGCCATCCAGGAATACCTGCCTCACAAAGAGGCCGGCGCCGGCGGCATCGTCGACATTTTGAGTGGGGGCTAAAAGTGGAAACCAAGATCATCGGCACCGTGATGCCCGTGCTGGAGCTGAGCATGGAGCCCGGCGACAAGGTATTCGCCGAGTCAGGGCAACTGTCGTGGATGTCGATGGCGATTCAGATGATGACGTCGACTTCGGCCGGAGGTCAGCAGGGAGGCCTCTTCAGCGCGATCGGGCGAATGGCCGCCGGCGGCACGCTGTTCATGACCGAGTACACGGCTGGCGGCGGGCCGGGCTTGCTGGCATTCGCCGCCAAGCTGCCGGGCCAGATTCTGCCCATGGAGATCGCTCCGGGCCACGGCTACCTCGTGCACCGGCACGGCTTCATGTGCGCAACGCCAGGCGTGCAGTTTTCAATCGGTTTCCAGCAGCGCCTCGGCGCCGGCGTTTTTGGAGGCACAGGCTTTCGCATGCAGCGCCTGCAGGGCCAGGGTCAGGCCTGGGTCGAGCTGCACGGCGAGGTGGTGACCTACGACCTTCAGCCAGGAAACACGCTGCGGGTGCACCCGGGTCACGTGGGGATGTACCAGGAATCGGTGCAGTTCAACATCACCACGGTCCCCGGCATCAAGAACGCATTCTTCGGTGGGGATGGCATCTTTCTCGCCGCCCTCACCGGCCCTGGGCGCGTCTGGTTGCAATCGATGACGATGCAGCACCTCGCGCACGCGATCCAGGAGTACCTGCCGAAAGTCGGGTGATTCGGTTCACGGCAACGTCGATCGTTAGTTGGAGGAGGTCTGGGAGATGGCGAAGTATTTGATCGAAGCGTCGTATTCGCAAGCCGGCCTTAAGGCGCTGGTGAAGGACGGCGGCACCGGCCGTAAGAAGGTCGTCGAAGCCGCCGCGAAGGCCTTGGGCGGTCATGTCGAATCGTTTTACTTTGCATTCGGCACCAGCGATGTGTACGCGATACTCGACGCGCCTGACAACGTCACCGCGGCAGCCTTTGCGCTGGCTGTTGGCGGCACAGGCATCGCCGCGCACCTGAAGACGGTCGTGTTGATTACGCCTGAAGAGGTCGACCAGGGGGCAAAGAAATCCGCCAGCGCCGGCTACCACGCTCCGGGCGCCTAGTCGGTCTGGCCTCGAGGCGCCACATACCACTCGCGGAAGGAGCGGCAGCGGCCATCTGTATCGAACTCGATGACGAAAATGTTGTCCCACTCCTTGGTCAGCTCGGAGCGGGAGGAGTCCTTGAAGTAACGGCTCCTCCCGTTGACCACCGCGATGTCGCCATCGACGGCGATGGGTGCGTAATCTGCGCTGAAGGTTCCAGGCGCGTCACGGTCCTTCAGCCATGCGTCGACGATCGCTTGCCGGCCGGCCACCGGCTTGTCGTAGGGATTGAACGAATAGGCGGCATCCTCGGTGAACAGGTCGCTGATCGCCTCAGGCGAGTAGCTTTCCCACGCGTGTATGTAAGCCGTCAGCCAGCCGACGACCTTGGCGCGGTCCATCTGCACAATTCTCTGACATGGGGGTCTCAGTGGCGGACCGCTGGCTGACGTTCGACTGCTTCGGAACGCTGATCGATTGGCGCCACGGGATCAGGACCACTGGCGAGCTGCTGTTTCCAGGGCGCGGAGAAGATTTCCTCGATTCGTACATCACAGTCGAAGCCGAGGTCGAGAACGAGGGCTCATTTCGGCGCTACCGCGCGGTTTTGACAGAGGCGGTCAAACGTGTCGCGCAAAGGCTATCGCTCGAGCTCAAGCCCGACGATGCGACAGCTCTGGTCTCGACGATTCCATACTGGCCGGCCTTCGCGGATGTCGGCCCTGCTTTGAGCGAGCTGCGGCGCGAAGGCTGGCGCTTTGCGCTCTTGACCAACTGCGACCGCGACATCATCGCGCTCACGCAGCGCCGCTTGCCTGCTTCTTTCGACGCGGTGGTGACGGCTGAGGACGTCGCTGCCTACAAACCTAGCCCCGCGCACTTTCTGCTGTTCAAGTCGACATTTGGCGCCTCTGCCGATGCCTGGATCCACGTGGCTCAGAGCTACTTCCACGATATTCGCCCGACCAGCGAGCTCGGCATCCGGCGTATCTGGGTCAACCGCCAGGGGGAGAAAGACGACCCGAGCATCGCGGACGCCGTCGTCAGCGGCCTCGGTGAACTACCCGACTCGGTAAAACTGCTCTACGAAAAGTCGGTCAGGTCGACGGAAGCTCGGTAGACGCGACGGGCGGGGCCTGACTGGATCAAGTTTCCGGAGCCTGCGCGGCGAACCTCGAGGTCGCCGCCCGGCATCTGGATCGTGACGCGGTCGTCGACCAGCCCAGCCCGCATGCCGGCGGCGGCCACGGCGCTGGCGCTGGTGCCGGACGCGAGCGTGTAGCCGGCGCCTCTTTCCCAGATCTCCACGCGCGCGCGCGCGCGATCAATGACCTCGAACAGCTGCACGTTCGTCCTCTCCGGAAACGCGTCGTGGTTCTCGATGAGCGGCCCGAGCTCGACACAGCGTTCCTTGGTCACGGGCTCGCCAAAAACCACGCAGTGTGGATTGCCGACTGAGACCAGCATGGCTTCGACGCGGCCGGCAGGCGTGTTGAGCGTGACCCGGTCTGGCTCTCCGTCGAATCGCGCGGGAAGGTCGGCGGCGCGGAACGACGGGCGTCCGATGTCGAGCTCGCTGACGATCTCGGCCCCATTCTTCGACAGGATCCGGACCGGGTTGGTCCGGCCGGCGGTGCTCAGCTCGAACCGGTCGCCGGCGCCGTGCTCGAGGACGGCGTGGGCAGCCGTGATGCGAAGGCCGTTGCCGCTCTTCTGAGCCTCAGAGCGGTCTGGGTTGAAGATCCTGACGCTCATCTTCGCCGGGTCGAAGGCCAGCAGCCCATCCGAGCCGAGGCCGCGATTGCGGTCGCACAGAACCGGCAGCAGCGGGACGAGCCGGTCGAGTTCGCCGGGTAGGTCGAAAACGAGGTAGTCGTTGCCCAGCGCCTGGTACTTAATGAGATCAATTCGCATTAGAGCTTCAATCATCGGGGAATCGCCGTCGCCGCTCACCGGTTGTCATAAAATGTCGTGTCTATGCGGGACCTCGTGTGGCCTGCCCAGCGCTTGGTGCAAATCCCAGCCTGCTTCTGTAGCTAGGCCCGGCCGTAGGCTCGCGCCTCGAACGGCGCGCCCTTTCGACCGTTTCGTTCGAAATCAACACTCAATCGGTGATTTGTATTTCTGGGAGGTTTGGAATTGAGCTCATCGACAACAACCAAGGCATTGGTGTCCACCGAGTGGATCGCCGAGCACGCGAAGGACAAGGGCCTCCGCGTGGTCGAGGTCGACGTCGACCCGTCCGTTTACGAGAAGGGTCACATCGCAGGCGCCGTCGGCTGGAACTGGCGCAAGGATCTGCAGGACCAGATCAACCGCGACGTCGCCACCAAGGAGGCGCTGGCGAACCTGCTGGGCAAAAGCGGCATCACGCCCGACACGGCGATAGTTCTGTACGGCGACAACAACAACTGGTTCGCCGCTTACGCCTACTGGGCACTCAAGTACTACGGGCACGACAAGGTCCAGCTGGTCGACGGCGGCCGCGTCAAGTGGGAGAAGGAAGGCCGCGAATACAGCGCCGAATCCCCCAACTATCCGGCCACCGACTACAAGTTCCACGGTTCTCCCAAAGAGGACATTCGCGCGTACCGCGACCACGTCCAGGCGAAGCTCGGCAAGGCCGGACTCGTCGACGTGCGCTCGCCCAAGGAGTACTCGGGTGAGCTGCTCGCTCCCGAGAACCTTCCGCAGGAAGGCGCGCAGCGCGGCGGCCACATCCCGACCGCGGTCAGCATCCCTTGGGGCACGGCCGTCAACACCGAAGACGGCACCTTCAAGAGCACCGAAGAGCTGAAGGAGATCTACGGCGGCAAGGGCATCACCTCCAACAAAGAGGTCATCGCCTACTGCCGCATCGGCGAGCGCTCCGCGCACACCTGGTTCGTCCTGAAGGAGCTTCTCGGTTATCCAGACGTCCGCAACTACGACGGCTCGTGGACTGAGTGGGGGAGCTCGATCAAGGCCCCGATCGAGAAGTAGGCATGGCCACCTCACCCCGCGGCGTCGTCGATCATTCGGCGCTTAAGGTCAACCAGACCGGGATCGTGGCGGCAGTGCTCGTCGCTTTCATCGGCAGCGCCTTCTTCAGACCTGCGCTGGTGTTGATCCCACTCCTCAGCGTCGTGCTGCTGCTGGGCACGTTTGCCCCTAATCTCGCGCTGTTCAAGCAGATCTACTTCAAGGTCCTGAAGCCGCGCGGCATCGTCAAGCCGCGACTCGTTCAGGACCGGCCGGAACCTCACAACTTCGCGCAGGGTATGGGCGGGGTTGTTCTCGCCATCGCATCGCTATTCCTGGTGCCGCTCCCCGTCGTGGGATTGGCCCTGTCTCTTCTCGTCGCTGTTTTGGCTTTCATAAACGTGGCATTCGGCTATTGCCTCGGGTGCCAGATCTACTACCAGCTCGGTCGCGCCGGGCTGATCAAGGCAACGCGATAGTGAGCACGCAACTCTGGGCTCTGGCGGCGGCGGGTGCTGTGGTGCTCGTTGCCGCCGGCCTGGAGCTCTGGCGGTCGAGCCACGCACGTGGGCGCGCGCTCGGCTTGACCGCCCCGACAGCGGCCGGCGACACGGAGCCGTACATCCTGTACTTCACAGGGGACAGCTGCTCGGTGTGCCGTACCCATCAGGAGCCGGCGCTCGCGAAGCTAGTAGGTGTGCGAATCGACAAGGTCGACGCGATCGCCGAGCGCGAGCTGGCCGACCGCTTCCACGTTTACACCCTTCCCACGACTGTCGTGATGTCGGGCGAGGGCAAGTCCCTACAGGTGAACTACGGCTACGCGCCGGCGACCAAGCTGGAGCGCCAGCTCTCCGAGGCGCGTCGCGGCGAATTGAGGAACGCGGCGACCGCCTGACCGTCCGTTCTATCCTGACCGGGATGCGTCGTCTTCTTGTCTTGTGTTGCGCCGCTGCGGTTATTGCCGGTGCGTGCGGGCAGCAGTCACCATCGGCCCAGAGCAACGAGCTTGTGTTGGGTGCGATCTATCCCCTCAGCGGCCCGCAGGCCTCGGGAGGCAAGGACGAGCTAGCGGGCGTCAACGCCGCCTTACAGCTGGCCGAGTCGACGGGGGTGCTCAAGACTCACGTGCGCCTGCAAGTGGTGGACGCGACCACACCACAAGCCGCCAGCGCTGCTGTGGACGAACTCGTCCGCGACTATCACGTGCCGGCGATTCTGGGTACCTATGGCAGCACGCTTTCGGCGGCGGCGTCCGCCCGCGCCGAAGCGTTGAAGACTGTGTACTGGGAGACCGGGGCGGTAGCCGACCCCATCACCGCCCAGCGTCAGTACGTGTTCCGGACGGTCGCGACCGGAAGCTCACTCGGCCGGATGGCTGTCACCTTCACGCACGACGTGCTGGTCCCGCGAATGAAGCCGGCGATACCACGTGTGGTGATCGTGCGCGTGGACGACATCTATGGTCACTCTGTCGGCGGCGGCGAGGAGGCCTTGGCGCATAGCCTCGGCATGAACGTCGTGGATGTCATCGGTTACAACGCGCAGGTCTACGACGCGGACGTCATCGCAGCGCGCGTGGCGGCCGACCGCGCGGACGTGCTGTGGGACGTCAGCTATCTCGCCGACGGCGTCGCGATCTGGCAAGCGCTCCTCCGTCAGGGGGTGAAGCTCAAGGCCGCAATCGGCACCAGCTCGGCGTTCTGCATGCCCGCCTTCAGCCAGGAACTGGGCGCGGGATCGGTGGGCGTCTACGCCGCGGACAAGCCCGACGCCGACATCAGCCCCGCCGCGCTGTCACCGGCGGGTAGGGCGCTGCTCGCCCAGGCGCGATCGACGTACGCGGCGGCGAATGGCGGGGCGAGCCTGACGATTTCTGCCGTGGCTGGCTTCGTTGGCGGCTGGACGCTCTTTGACGACGTGATCAACCAGCTGTCAGGCCAAGCCACCCCGGACACCATTCGCACAGCTGCGCTGCGCGTCGATGTGCCCATCGGGGACAGCATCAACGGCGGCGGCGTCAAGTTTGGCGCCGCTGGTGCCCTGGACGAGGGTCAGAACACGAGGTCGGCGGCGGTTGTCGGCCAGTGGCAGGCGGTCGGCGACATGAAGATCGTTTATCCCGCCGCGTATGCCACCGGGATTCCGATGGGGATGCCCGTCGGGCCTTAGGAACCTAGCGGGCGCGCCTTTCTGCCAGGGCGCGTCTTTCTGCCAGGCGCCGATCTTCGGGAGCGAAGGTTTGACGTCGAGGGCCGCTTTGATCTCGCCGCTCGCCAGACCGCCGTTCGACGTCGGCTCGAATGGTGTTCGCCCGCTGCTCAGCTCGCTGAGGTGCGGTGAGCTTCAAGCCGGACAGGAACTGTTGGATTGCCAGGTTCACCAGCTTCGGATGGGTGAGGTTGCAAGCGTGGCCGGCGTCTTCGATCGCGACGAACTGTTCGCAATCGGCAAGGTCCGAGCACATCCGCTGGGCTTTTTCGATGTCGATAGCAGCGTCCGCCGTTCCGTGGATCACGAGGTTCGGTACTTTGATCTCCCCGAGCCGGTTGTGAATGTCGTCACGGCTCACCAACGTTTGGAACGCTTGGCGCAGTAGCGAGCCCGGCTTCTGGCGCCATTTAGCAATCCATTGGTCGCTGCCACGCCACTCGTTGCCAAGAATGATCGCGGCGATGGTGCGCGCCAGCTGATCGTTGAGGCCCTCTGCCTCCCAGACGTCGAGCATTACCTGGTAGGTCGCGACCTTCTCCGGGTCTTCGAGACCCGCCTGCGTTCCAATGAGGACCAGCGCGGAAACTCGCTCGGGGTACTTGAGCGCAAAACGAAGGGCGACGAAGCCTCCCTGGCTCATCCCGCCGATTACAGCCCGCTCGATTCCGAGATGGTCGAGCAGACCTTTCAGATCGTCCGCGAGGTCCCAATAGCTGAATGCGTCAGCTGTGTTCTCTGTGTCGCCGTGGCAGCGCGCGTCCCACGTGATGAACCGGCTGCCTGCCTTGGCGGCCGCGATCTGCGGCGCGAACATCTCACGGTCCATGAGAAACCCGTGCGCCAGCACGACCGCTTCGTGGTCGCCACCGGTATCTTCGTAGTTGATCCACTGCCCGTTGACTGCGTATAAAGGCACGTTAGGTCCCCCCTTCAAGCGCGAGCTGGACGAGCGTGATGTCCATCCACCTGTCGAACTTGTGTGCGGCGTCACGGATGGTGCCGACGACCTCGAAACCAAGCTTCGAGTGGAGCTCGAGGCCGGCGCGGTTGTCGGTGGCGATGGTGGCCACGATCGTGCGATACCCGAGGCCGCGGGCTTGGGTGATGAGCTCCGCCAGGAGTGCCCGGCCGATGCCGCGACCCTGGTGCACAGGATCGACGTACACCAGATCCTCCACGATGTCGAAGCCGCGCTGATTCCATGGGAATAGGCGCGCCCATCCGATGACTCCACCCTCGTCTGTGGACACGATCAACTTGGACTTTCCGTGAGCCTCCCACCAAGCAGCGGCCTCCTCCGTCCCCAGGGGCTCGGAGTCAATGGTGGCGAACGTCTGGTTCACCGCCCAGTTGTAGATGCCGACTATCGCCTTCAGGTCCTCCCGGGTAGCCGGCCGGATGCTGAAGGCGGTCTTAGCCCCCCTTGCCAAGACCCCATTGGAGCACGAATGGGTCCTTCCTGTCCGGCGGCGTTCAGGATGGTCTGATACGTTCGCCCCAATGAATTTGCGTCTTTGGCGCCAAACCTCGTGAAGACCGCGCGCCGGCCCCAGATGAAAACCTCGCTGCCGGGTCCCAAAGCAGCCGAGCTGATCGCCCGGGACGCCAAAGCTATGTCGCCCAGCTTCACGCGCGCATACCCCTTCGTGATGGAGCGAGGGGACGGGTGCTGGGCGACCGACGTCGACGGCAACACCTTCCTGGACTTCACGGCCGGTATCGCGGTCAACACCACTGGTTTCTCGCATCCCAGGGTCGTGGCGGCGATCGAGGAGCAGGCCAGGCGCTTCCTGCATATGTCAGGCACCGACTTCTACTACCGCTCCGAGATCGAGCTTGCCGAGCGCCTGGAGCAGAAGATCCTGCCGGGTACGCCGGCCAAGGTCTTTTTCACCAACTCGGGGGCCGAGGCGATCGAGGGCGCGATGAAGCTCGCGCGGTACGCAACTGGCCGGCCGAGCTATGTGGCGTTCATCGGGGGGTTTCACGGCCGCACATTCGGGGCCCTTTCGCTCACCGCCTCGAAGGCGAGCCAGCGACGCCGCTTCGCGCCCCTCCTTTCATCGGTGTTCCACGCCCCGTTTCCCTCGGCCTCTCGAGGCGTGACCACAGCGGACTCGCTGGCGCGGCTTGAAGAGCTGTTCAGCACTGTCGCTCCACCCGAGAGCGTGGCCGCCGTGTTCGTCGAGCCGATCCAGGGCGAGGGCGGCTACCTGGTGCCGCCCGACGATTTCCTCCCACGCCTGAGAGAGCTCACCCACAAGCACGGAATCCTCCTGGTGGCGGATGAAGTCCAGTCCGGCATGGGCCGGACGGGCCAGCTTCTGGCGGTTGAGCACTGGGGCGTGGAGCCGGACATCGTGTGCCTGGCCAAGGGGATCGCCTCGGGGCTGCCGCTCGGCGCGTTCATCGCGCGAGCCGAGCAGATGAGCTGGCCTCCCGGCTCGCACGGCAGCACCTTTGGCGGCAACCCGCTGGCCTGCGCCGCCGGTCTGGTCACGCTCGACCTGCTCGAAGAGGGCTTGATGGCGAACGCTTCGAAGGTCGGCGCGCAGCTGCAGGACGGGCTGCGCGAGATCGCGCAGACGCACGAGCAAGTCACCGACGTCCGAGGGCTCGGGCTGATGATCGCGTTGGAGCTGAAGACCGCGGAGCGTGCCAATCAGCTCGTGCAAAACGCTTTCGAGCGTGGATTGCTCTTGCTCACCGCCGGCGCGCGCGCCGTCCGCATCTGCCCGCCGCTGATCCTCGACCACGAGGAGGCCGCGACGGGGCTGGAGATCATCGCTTCAGCCCTCGACTAACCGAACTTCCCGGGAAGCTTGGCGATGATCGCCCCAGCGATGAGGTCCGCCACTACCTCGGTCGACGCTTCGGCAGACCTATCGTCCCCCGCAAGCCTTGACCATGACTTCGCGCGCTGATCTTCGATGACAGTTGTGATCGCCTCGACCTGGGACTCGAGCACAGGGCGCGACGCATCGGCCGCCAGGTTCGTGGAGTCCGCCAGCCACCCTGACAGCTGCGTGACCGATGCATCAGTCAGCTGGGTCAAGGCTCGCTGCTTCGACGCAGGGGTGGCCGCCGACGCGCAGGCGATCACGGCTGCGTTGCCGGCGGCCCACGCCTGATCGAAATCAAGGGCGGAGGTCGCTCCGAACAGGTCGGTGAGCTGCGCATCGAGAGCGTTCGTGTCGTCGACCAGCGCGGTGGCGGCTGCGGTCTGCTCTGCCGCGCGGTGCCCGATGACGGCGCTGGTTCGCATGGTTGTCAGGTACGAATACTCCTGCAACCTGATATTCAGCATCGCTCGGAGATCCACGGCGGGGCCGGACGCGTTGCCTGGGAACTTGTCAGGAAATCTACCGGCGATCCTCGGCGCGATGGTGTCGCCGACCTGGGTGGCGTCTGCATACGACGTTCGAATGTCGGCGTAAAGCGGTGGATAGTTTTTCGCTTGCTGGTCGTCCAGCATCGCTTCCATCTCGAGCGTGTGCTGGACTACGAGCGGAGTGATCAGGCCAGACGGAACCTGGGTTACATCGCTCAAGAACTGCGAGAACTGCGGAACGAATGTGCCGGTAAGGCTCGATTGTGCAGCCTCGGACTCGGCCTTGTTGTGAGTCACTAGGCCAATCGTGTAGCTCACGAGGTAATCGTTCTGCGCGTTCCAGATTTGCTCGAACTGAGTCGCCACGCTGTCACCCATAGCCGAGCGCACAAGCTCGGTGAGGTCGGTGCTGTTGGTGGTCAGCAGGCGCAAATAGCTCGTGTACTCGGCTTGCCGGGCCGGCGCCGACGACTGCTTGGCGATGATGAACACGTGCTCGCCGAGCAAAAGGTCCAGGCGGATGCGAAAGTCCGCAGCTTTCGATTCCGCAAGACTCGAGGCAGTGGGGCTGGCGGTTGCGGCTGGGGCGGCCGACGCCTGCGATTGAGGTGAACCCGAACAGCTGACCACCGCCGCCGCGGCTAGCGCCGCCAAGGTCTTCAAAGCACCGCCATCCTAAGCGGCTAGGATCAGGCCACCATGCCTGAGTGGTTGCTGGTCGACGGGTCGAGCCTGATCTTCAGAGCTTTCTATGGGGTGCCGCAGACGACACGAGCACCGGATGGCACGCTCACGAATGCGATCCGCGGCACCCTGGAAACCCTGGCCCGCCTGATCACAGACCGCCGGCCGCAACGGCTGGCGCTGGCAACCGACGAGGACTGGCGTCCTGACTGGCGGGTCGAGCTGCTTCCCAGCTACAAGCAGCACCGGACGGCAGAGCCGGTGCCGCCGCTGCTGGAGCCGCAAATGCCCGTGGTCATGGAGTGCCTCGAAGCGGCGGGCATCGATGCGCTGGGCGTGCCGGACTACGAGGCTGAGGACGTCATCGCTTCGCTGGTGGCGCGTGTCAAGCCTCCCGTCGAGATTTACAGCGGCGACCGAGACCTGTTCAGCCTCATCCGGGAGCGCGAGGTGATCGTCCTGTATCCGGAAAAAGCAGGGCTGGCCGAGGTCGATGAGACCGAAGTGGAGCGCCGGTACTCGATTCCTGGCCGCGGCTATGCCGACTTTGCGATGCTGCGTGGCGATCCCTCGGACGGCCTGCCCGGAGTCGCCGGCGTCGGTGCCAAGAAAGCTGCCGACCTCGTCCGCCGCTACGGCTCGGTCGGCGCAATGCTCGAAGCCGGCATTTTTCGGGAGGCGGACGCCGAGTACCTGAACCGCGCGAGCCGCATCGTGGCCCCGGTCGCCGACTTGAAGATCGAAGTGCCGCGCGGCCGGCGTGATCGCCATCCCGACGACCCCGCGCGAGTGGAGGACCTGGGCAAGCGCTATGGAATCGCGAGCTCCTTTGAAAGACTGGTCAAAGCCCTGGATTTGATGTAGCCAGCCATGGACCCTGGGCTCTGCGCGTCCTGCAAGCATTCGCGAACTGTGACCGCAGCCCGCAGCACATTCTGGATGTGCGAGAGGTCCAAGACCGAGCCATCGTTTCCGCGCTACCCGCGCCTGCCTGTGATGCAGTGCCGCGGTTACGAACGGCTGGATGTCAGGAAGCCTGAACCGCCTCCAGTTTGATCATTGACATCGGCTCATGGGCGGCGGCATCACAGCGCTGAGCGCGTGGAACAGCCTCCGGATCGTCCGCTGGGGCGGCCCCCCATCGGATCGCTGTATTAACCGATCGCCGCATCATGGTTCCAGCCGTGTTGCAACCAACAGGCCTGGCCTGGTGTTTGGGAGAGTGATGGAAGGCGTCGAGCGGATGTTTGAGCGGATGGTGCGCGAGCACCAGCACCGCATCTATGCTGTCGGTTTTGCCCTCACCGGCAACCGCCATGACGCGGAGGAGGTGGCGCAGGACACCTTCCTACGTGCGTACCGGGCGCTCGCGACCTATCCGCCGGAGAGAATCCGCGACCTCAAGCAGAGGCCGTGGCTGCACCGCATCGCAGTCAACGTCGTCAGGAATCGCGCTCGCGGCGCCAAGCCGCGCACGGCCGAGTTGAACGGCAGCGAGCCCGATTCAAGGCCAGGCCCCGAATTGCGATCGCTGCGCCGAGCGGAGATGGACGACCTCGCCTGTCGCCTCGCGGGCCTGCCGCCGCGCTATCGCGAGGCGGTCGTGCTGAAGCACGTGCACGACATGTCCTACGAAGCCGTCGCGGAGGTGTTGGAGCAACCCGTTGGAACTGTCAAGTCCAACGTGCACCGCGGCCTGAAACTACTTAGAGGAGATGACCATGACCGCGCTGTTGACTGACCTGAAGCGATTGGGCTCGATGCAGGCGCCCGATGGATTCACCGAGCGCGTCCTGATCGAGGTCGGGATGGCCGATTCGTACGCGGTTTTCGAGACCGTACTCGGCGAAGTGTTCGTCGCCTGGAATCGACTGGGGGTGTCGGCAGCGGCCCGCTGCGCGTCAGCCGCCGAGTTCGAGGCGCTGTTCAAGCGGGAGATCGGCCGGCCGCTGATGCCGGCGCTCGCGCCAGCTGGTCTTGCGGCCAAGATCGAGGACGAGCTGAGCGGCAAGCGCGCGATGCGGTTCGACCTGCGTGGCCTCACCGAGTTCGAGCAGGCGGTCTTGCGTAAGACATATGAGATTCCCCGGGGCGAAGTAAGGCCGTACGGGTGGGTGGCGCGAGAGATCCGCAGGCCTGCCGCGGTCAGAGCCGTGGGCTCGGCGCTTGCCCACAACCCGATCCCATACTTCATCCCTTGCCACCGCGTCGTACGCACCGATGGCGAGATCGGCAACTACGGAGGCGGAGGGCCGGAGGCGAAGAAGGCGATCCTGACGATGGAGGGTGTTCGTGTGGGCCGGCTCCAGGAGCTGGCGCGGGGCGGGGTTCGGTACCAGGGCGTCAAGACGACCAAAATCTTCTGCTACCCGACGTGCCGCCACGGCCTGCGCGCGCTGGAGAAGAACATCGTTTTCCTGCACGACGAGAAGAGCGCGCGTGCGGCGGGCTTCCGGCCGTGCAAGGTGTGCCGGCCGGCCGCTGCGGCCTAGAGCGGCACGTAGCCGCAGTATCGGTTGGGCTGTTGGGCGCGCTAGCCCAGTGAATAAATTCCGGGCAGCTCTCTGTACAGGCCCGCGTAGTCCAGGCCATAACCGATAACGAAGCGGTCAGGGATGACGAAGCCCTTGAAGTCGATCTTGACCTTGACCGCGCGGCGCGCCGGCCGGTCGAGAAGGGCGGCCAGGCGCAGTGAGCCCGGCTTCATCCTGCGCACCCGTCGCGTGATCGCTTCCGCGGTGTGACCAGAGTCGACGATGTCCTCGACCAGCAACACGTGACGGTCGACCAAGGGTCCGTCGATCATGTGCGCGAGACGCAGCTCACCTCGGGTGCTGCCCGATCCGTAGCTCGCCGCCCGGACGAACTCGAGCTCGGCCGGGATGCTGAGGCTGCGAAGGAGGTCGGCGGCAAAGACTGTGGCGCCCTTGAGGATCACCACCAGCACCAGCGGCGTCTCGATGTCCGAGTAGACCTTCGAGATCTCGCGGCCCATCGCATGCACTCGGCGCGCGATCTGCGCGGAAGTGATCATGGCCTTGCCGGTGCTTTCCGCTCGTGCCGTCGGGGTCTGGGTTAGGACCTCAGGCATGTGGCGTACAGATTACCGGTCCAGGGGAGCGACGGTGGCGCCGACAGGAGAGGTTCGCCGGTGCTTGTGATGGCTGCGACTCAAGCCGCCGTCGAAGTTGATCGCCCGGCCCCCGTGATACTGCCGCGGAGCCGAAGCGCCGTGAGGCTTGTGGCCGAAAACGACACGGCGGCAGTCAGTCATTTCGAGCCAGCGTTCGAGGCGCATCGGCTGCGTCTCGAAGATGTTCGGACCGCTGAGCACATCCCAAAGTTTCGATTCACCCGCCTGAGCGAGAAGCCGGCCAACCTCACGGTTTATTCCGTCAACCGGATGAGGATCATCGGACTCGGTGAGAGTGGCGTACGAGTCGCTTCCGCAGTGCTGAAGCAGAGTTCCATCAGCCAGCCGCAGCACCGCGGAACGCTCGCGCATCCACGACTGCAGCGGCGCGTCGCCGGCGAGCTCGTCGAGGTCATGGTGCTGTCCGCCAAGCCCCATCCACCACCCGATTCGTACTGGGTCGCGCAGCGCCCACAGCATCGCGACCTCGTGGTTGCCGAGGAGCACCGTGCTGTTCGAGCGGTCGCGGGCGTAACGCAGGGCGCCGACGCCGAACATGCCGTAATCGACGAGGTCGCCGAGAAAGACCGTATGCCATTCGGCCGCCGGATAAGGCTTGAGCGCCTGGAAGAGCCGCTCGAAGTCGCCGTGCACGTCGCCCACGACCAGAACCGGCAGATCAGCCATCCAAATCGATCGTAGCGGGGGGTGTGGGGTAAAATTTGCGCTCGGCCGTAGGGGCGTAGCTCAGCCTGGTCAGAGCATCGGTCTCCAAAACCGAGGGCCGAGGGTTCGAATCCTTCCGCCCCTGCCACTCCTCTCGATACGAAATTCCCTTCCGGTGGGTCTCGCGCGCAGAATCCTCGGCATGGCACCTCCGTGGATTGGCAAATAAGGGAAGTCGCGCTATTGACCGCACTCCGGGAGACGTGATGGCAGCCAACGTGCGAGGGCGCCAGATCGGCGCCATCGGAACCGCGGCGCGGATCGCTCTGGGCCTTGCCTTCCTGTTGATCGGGATAGCCGGAGGTCGCGTCTCGGTGATACACGGCCAGGTGGGAATTGGCTTCGAGCCCTTATCGGTGGCCGTCGGGCTTGTCGGGTTTCCGGCCGTGGTGCTTGCCTGGCAGTGGCTCCGCGCCCGCGCCGTCCCGACCCGCCTTCAGGCAACTGGGCCCGGGGCCACTGCGCTGAACATGCTCGTATTGGCCGCGCTGCTCCTAACGCCGCGGTACGCCCCTCCGCTCTCATTCACCAGCGTCGCGGCGCTCGTCTTCTACGGAGCTTCAATGTTGCTGGCGGCGCTTCGCGGGTACAGCGGATGCGAGGTGACGGCGATTTCCAACTGGATCCTGGGCCGGGACGATCAGGTTGGATGCCTTGTACTCAGCCCGGTGGACGACCTTGAGCGACGCATGAAAGGGCCTTCGACAGGAGGTCTGACCCTCGCGACGCCGCCCAAGTCCTCCGATCCCGGTTCCGGGCGCGACTAGCCCGTCTTCACGCTTATAGAGGCCGCGACCACCGGATCGGCTGCAGTATCTTGACCGTCATCGACGCGAAGTGGATGGCGGTCGCGCGGGGGGACGAGCCAGCCGAGCTCGTGCTTGCGGGCGGGCGGGTGTTTTCGGTCTTCACCAAGGAGTGGCTTGACGTCGACGTCGCGATCCAGGATGGCCACGTCGTCGGCCTCGGCCGGTATGAAGGTCACGAGCGCCTGAACGCTGAAGGCGCCTACCTCGTCCCTGGTTTCATCGACGCCCACATGCACATCGAGTCCTCCAAGCTGACCGTTGACGAGTTCGCGAAAGCGGTCCTGCAACACGGCACCACTGCCGTCATCGCCGACCCGCACGAGATTGGCAACGTGCTCGGCGTTGACGGCATCCGCTGGCTGCTCGACTCTTGCATCGACCTTCCGCTCGATGTCTACGTGATGGCTTCGTCATGCGTTCCCGCATCACGTTTCGAGTCGCCAACGCAAGCCTTTACCACTGGCGACATCGAAAGCCTGTTGCGGATGGATCGCGTCATCGGCGTCGCGGAGATGATGAACTTCCCGGGCGTGATCGCGGGCAGTGAGGCCGAGATGGCGAAGTTGGGCACCGGTCTCACCGACCACGTCGACGGACATGCACCCGGCGTGCGTGGACATGCTCTCAACGCTTATATCGCCGCGGGCGTCCGCTCCGACCACGAAGCCACGACTTACGGAGAAGCTCTGGAGAAGCGACGCCTCGGGATGTGGGTGATGTTGCGTGAAGCATCGATCGCTCGCAACCTGCGCGACCTTCTGCCCCTGGTCAAGAAATACGGCAGCGATTGGTGCCTGTTCTGCACCGACGACCGCGAGCCCGGCTTTATCGTCGAGGAGGGCCACATCAATCAGATGGTGCGCGTGGCGGTGGAGGAAGGAATAAGCCCGGAGGACGCGCTCGTCATGGCGACGATCAATCCCGCGACCTATCACCGGCTGTGGCACCTCGGTGCCATCGCCCCCGGCTACCAGGCCGACATCCTCGTGCTTGACGACCTCACATCGTTCGAGCCGAGACAGGTGCTCAAGCGTGGGGCAACCCCACGCTTCACGAAGCTCGAGATTCCGGAATGGCTGCGGCAGACCATGCACTTGGCACCAGTCGACGCTTCGTCATTTCGCGTGCCGGCCGGCCCCCAACGCATTCGTGTGATACGTGTCATCGCCTCGCAGCTGCTCACCGGCACCGAGGTGGTCGAGCCGTCGGTGCGTGATGGCGAGATCGTCGCCGATCCTGGCCGAGACCTTGCCAAGATCGCGGTGCTCGAGCGGCATCACGCCACAGGACGCATCGGACTCGGCTTCGCCACGAACATCGGCCTGAAACGTGGCGCTTACGCATCGACTGTCGCGCACGACGCGCACAACGTGGTGGTCATCGGGGTCGATGACGCTGACATGGCGGCGTGCGCCGGCCGCCTGGCCGAGATTGGAGGCGGGATAGTCGTCGCGGACGGCGGACGGGTGGTAGAGGAGCTGCCACTGCCAGTTGCGGGGCTGATGAGCGACCAGCCGCTCTCCACCGTTTATGACCGCCTGACCTCGATGGAGCGCAGGCTGGCGACGCTTGGCGTCACGATGACCGCGCCCTTCATGACCCTGAGCTTCCTGGCGCTCTCGGTGATACCCGAGCTGAAGATCACCGACCGCGGTCTCGTCGACGTCGCTCGTTTCGAACTGGTGCCGCTAGGGATTGAGTGACACCCTTGCGTCGTTCAATCGCCTCTCTCGCGGCGAGGCGGAGCGCCGCCTGCTGGCGTGTTGCGGATCGCAGGCGTGGGCTTCTCGGGTTGCCGCCGGCCGGCCTTATGCGAGCGTTGCCGCAGTGACCCAGGCCGCGGACGACGTTTGGGCCCAGCTCTCGCATTCGGACTGGTTGGAGGCATTCGGAGCCCATCCCCGGATTGGCGAGAGTGGCGGGCGTTCTCCGGCCTCGTCCAATCGCGAGCAAAAGAGAATCATCAGCGCGAAGGAGGAAACCCTAGCCGTGCTGGCTGAGGGCAACCGGCTGTACGAGGCGCGCTTCGGCCACGTCTTCCTGATTTCCGCGGCCGGTCGGAGCGCCCAGGATGTGCTGGCTGCTTTGCGGTCGCGGATCGAGAACGATCCGGCCACGGAGCTCGACCTGGCTGCCGAGGAGCAGCGCAAGATCACGCGGCTGCGCCTCAAGAGCATGCTGAGCTCGTGAGCGTTTCGACCCACGTGCTCGACACGGCGCGAGGCCGACCCGCAAAAGGCATACCGGTCACGCTCAGCCACCGCGGAACGGACAGGCGATGGTCAGTCGTCGGCCGCGGCACGACTGACGCCGATGGTCGGATCAGAGAGCTGGCGGAAGGTGGGCTCGCCGCCGGCGAGTACCGGCTGGATTTCGACACCGCACATTACTTTCAGGAGCATGGCGACACCGAGTTCTACCCAGAGGTGTCGGTCGTGTTCGCGGTGGCCGACTCCCGGGGCCACCTTCACATACCGCTACTGCTGAGCCCGTTCGGCTACAGCACGTATAAAGGAACGTGAGTCGATGACGATTCGGCTCGGATCGAACCAGTACGGCAAGGCCGAGACCCACATGCTCCGGGTCACGAAAGGCGGGCCATTCGGCTCGATCCACGAGATCAAGGACATCAACGTGAGCATCGCCCTCGCGGGTGATTTTGCCGGCAGCCACCTCACCGGCGACAACAGCAATATCGTGCCCACCGACACCCAGAAGAACACCATCTTTGCGTTCGCCAAGGAGGAGCCGATCGGGGAGATCGAGCAGTTCGCGCTGCGGCTCGCCCGACACTTCGCCCACGACTTTCCGACGGTGCAGCGCGCGCGGGTCTCGATCGATGAATATCCCTGGTCGCGAATCGAGGTCGGCGGCAAACCGCATCCACACTCGTTCGTCCGCGCCGGAACCGAGACCAGGCTCGCCATCGTCACCTGCGCCGGCGAAGCAGAGCATGTGGTTGCGGGCCTCAGCGACCTCGTTCTGCTCAAGTCGACAGGGTCCGAGTTCTTCGGGTATCCGCGCGATCAGTACACGACTCTCGCCGAGACTCACGACCGCGTGCTGGCGACAGCCGTCACCGCGCGGTGGCGTTACAGCCGACCCGAGGTCGATTGGGCCGAGGCATTCGCCGCCACGCGCAAGCAGCTCATCGAGACCTTCGCCGCCAAGCACAGCCTGGCGCTGCAGCAGACGCTGTACGCGATGGGCGAGGCAGCGCTGACGGCGCGGCCTGAGATTGCGGAGATCCGCCTCTCGATGCAGAACAAGCACCACTTTTCGGTCGACCTCGCCCCCTTCGGCATGGACAACCAGAACGAGGTCTTCTACGCCTCCGACCGACCCTATGGGCTGATCGAGGGCGCCGTCACCCGCGACGACGACTCCGCCGACGCGGCTTGGTGATGGAGTTTCTTCAACCCTCGACGTGGACTGAGGCCTTGCAGATGAAGTCTGCTCACACCGAGGCCATGCCGATCGCCGGGGGTACGGATGTGATGGTGGAAATAAACCTGGACCGCCACCGGCCCGCATCGATTCTTGACCTGACCCGCATCACCGAGTTGAACGAGTGGGGAGACGACGGCGACCTGTTGCGCATCGGGGCCGGCGTCACCTACGCGCGGATCATCGGCGAGCTTGCTGATCGCCTGCCAGGGCTGGCGATGGCGTCGCGCACAGTCGGATCGCCACAGATCAGGAACCGCGGCACTGTCGGTGGCAACCTCGGATCGGCTTCGCCGGCGGGTGACGCACATCCGCCTCTGCTGGCGACCGACGCCATGGTCGAGCTGGCGTCGATCACCGGGACACGCACGCTGCCGGTTCGCGAGTTCTATACAGGCCCCAAACGGAACGCGATGAGAAAGGACGAGCTCATAGCCGCTTTCCTGGTCGCGCCCGCCAAAGGTCCGCAGCAGTTCAGCAAGGTCGGCACGCGCAACGCGATGGTGATCGCCGTCTGCTCGTTTGCGCTCGCGCTTGATCCTGAAAAACGGCACATCGGCACGGGCATTGGTTCCGCCGCACCGACCCCAGTGATGGCCGAAGAGGCGGAGCGTTTCCTCGAAGGCGCGCTGGACGAGGGTGGATTGTGGGAGAAGCCCGCGGCGGTGGAGGCGAGCATGCTGGCCCGTTTCGGCGAGCTGGTTGCGGCGGCCGCAAAGCCGATCGACGACGTTAGGGGGACGGCAGCCTACCGACGCCACGCGCTCGCGGTGATGGCGCGGCGAAGCTTTGCGTGGGCGTGGGACGAATACCGGACAAGGGCGCCGGCGTGAAGATCGCCTGCACCGTCAACGGCCAGGCGCGCACGGTCGAGGGCGTCTGGGAAGGCGAGAGCCTACTCTTCGTGTTGCGCGACCGGATGCAGCTGCCGGGCTCGAAGAACGCGTGCGAGCAGGGTGAATGCGGCTCGTGCTCGATCTACATGGATGGATCCCTGGTGTGCGCCTGCCTGGTGCTCGGCGGTCAGGCGAATGGTCGTGAGATCGTGACTATCGAGGGCATCGGCGGCGGCCAGCTGCACCCGGTGCAGCACGCATTCGTCGAGGCCGGCGCCGTGCAGTGCGGATTCTGCACACCGGGGCTGGTGGTTGCGACGCATGACCTGCTGCGGCGCAACCCAAAGCCAAGCGATGCCGGGATCCGCGAGGCGCTGGCAGGCAACATCTGCCGGTGCACCGGGTACGCCAAGATCATCGACGCGGTAAACATGGCCGCGGGCTCGCTCAAATGAAGCCGCGACTGACCGCGCCCGGTCACGTGCTTGGCCGCCGCGTCGGCGACAGGGTGACGCGCCCTGACGCCGAGCCCAAGGTCCGAGGCGACTTCGTCTACTCGTCCGACCTGCAGGTGGATGGAATGCTGTGGGGTGCGACTGTGCGCAGCCCCCACCCATACGCGCGAATCGTCGCGATTGACACAGCCGAGGCGGTTGCTTCATCGGGCGTGAGAGCGGTGCTGACACACGAGGAGGTGCCGGGGCGCAAGGTCTATGGCCTCGAGATCCCGGATCAGCCGGTGCTTGCATTTGACGTGGTGCGTTATTGGGGCGAAGCAGTCGCGTTGGTGGCGGCGGACAGCCCTGAGGAAGCTCGCCGCGCGGCGCACAAGGTACGAGTCGACTACCAGGTGCTCGTCCCGTTGATCGACCCCGAGCTCGCGCTCACCCCCGAGGCGCCCCACCTGCACCAAGGCGGCAACGTCACCCGCCGGGTCAAGATCCGGCACGGCGACCAGAGCGCGCGGGCGGATGTCGTCGTCACCGGCGATTACGAGATCGGCATGCAGGACCAGGCCCCGCTGGGACCGGAGTCCGGGCTTGCGATCCCCGATGGCGAGGGTGGCGTCGACCTTTACATCGCGACGCAGTGGCTGCACGTCGACCGCGATCAGCTCGCCGAGACCCTGGCGCTGCCACCTGAGAAGGTCCGGCTCACGATGGCCGGCATTGGCGGAGCATTTGGCGCGCGTGAGGATTTGTCTATGCAGGCCCACGCATGCATGCTCGCGTTGCGGACCGGACGGCCTGTGAAGATCTCCTACTCGAGGCCCGAATCCTTCGTCGGCCATGTGCACCGCCACCCAGGGAGGCTCCATTACGAACACGGCGCGACACGCGATGGCAAGCTCGTCTATGTCAAAGCGCGAATCCTCCTCGACGGGGGCGCGTATGCGTCCAGCTCGACGGCGGTGATCGCCAACGCCTGCTGCTTCGCGGTCGGACCGTACGAATGTCCGAGCGCGACGATCGACGGCTGGGTCGTGTACACGAACAATCCGCCGTGCGGCGCGATGCGTGGCTTCGGCTCCGTTCAGAACTGCTACGCGCACGAGGCCCAGATGGACAAGCTCGCGGCGGCAACCCGCATGGATCCGGTCGAGCTGCGAATCCGCAATGCGATGAAGACCGGCAGCTCGATGATCACCGGGCAGATTGTCGAAGGCCCCGTGGCGGTAGCGGAGCTGCTGCGCCGGGTGCGCGATGAGCCGATGCCGCCCGCAACCTCAGCCAGCGCCCTCGATCTGACCGACATGCCAGGTGGCGTGTCGAACACGACCCACGGGGAAGGCGTCAGGCGTGGCGTGGGTTATGCGGTCGGATTCAAGAACATCGGCTACTCGGAAGGCTTCAACGATTACTCCACCGCAAGGGTCAGGCTGTCCGTGGTTGGGGGCAGTGCCCACGTCGAGGTGCATACGGCGAGCGCGGAGGTGGGCCAGGGGCTGGTCACCGTCCAAGCCCAGATTGCCGGCACCGAGCTGGGCGTTAGCGACGTGGTGGTGCTCGACGCCGACACCGCCGTCGGTTCGGCCGGCTCCTCGTCAGCGTCCCGCCAGACCTACATCACAGGGGGCGCGGTGAAGGCCGCGTGCGAGGCGGTGCGGGAGCGGGTCTTCAAACTCGCCCAGTCTGAGCTAGGGGGTCGGCAGCCTGAGGTAGGCAAGGCGATTCGGCTGGAGAACGACTCCATCGTCTCGGCGGATGGCGGGGTTGTCGTCGCCCTGGCCACCTTGCTCGGAGAAGACGTGATAGAGGAGACGCGAGAGTTCCATCCGCGCTCGACAAACCGCCTCGATCCGGAAACCGGGCAGGCTAACGCCCACCTCCAGTACGCCTTCGCCGCGCATCGCGCGATCGTCGATGTCGACACCGAGCTTGGGCTAGTGAAAGTCGTCGAGCTGGCGACCGCGCAGGACGTCGGCAAGGCCATCAACCCGCAGGCGGTCGAGGGCCAGCTGGAAGGGGGCGCCGCGCAAGGGCTGGGCCTGGCCGTGATGGAAGAGATCCAGGTCAAAGATGGCGTCATTCGCAACGCCTCCTTCACCGACTACCTTCTGCCGACGATCCTCGACATGCCGCCTGTGCGCATGCAGATCCTCGAGCTTGGCGATCCTCACTCGCCTTACGGCCTCAAAGGCGTGGGCGAGCCGCCAACCATCTCCTCCGGCCCGGCCATCCTCGCGGCCATCCGCGCCGCGAGCGGCCGGCCGTTGTCGCGCGTGCCGGTGCGTCCCCACGACGTAGTCGACCTCACATCGTGACGACGTTGGCCCTGAAGGCCGGGCTGCTCTTCACGGGCGCCGCCGAGCTCGAGTCAGGCTGGCTCCTGGCGCGGGACGGCATGATCGCGGAGATCGGATCGGGCGCTCCTCCGGCGGCTGACCAGACTCTCGACCTGCCCAACTGCGTCGCCGTGCCGGGCCTCGTCAACGCACACGACCACATGTACCAGTGGGCGACCCGCGGGTACGAGCCCGACGGCACCTTGTTCGAGTGGCTCCGCGCGCTGTACCCAGTGTGGGCTCGCATCGACGCCGAAGTCGTGCGAGCTGCCGCGAGGGCCGCGATGGCGAAGCTCCTACTGTCGGGCTGCACCCTCTCCACCGACCATCACTACGTCTTCCCAACCGGCGCCACCGGCATCTTCGAAGCCCTCGTGGGCTGCGCGTCAGAGCTCGGACTGCGCTTTCATCCCTGTCGTGGATCGATGTCGCTGGGCGAGTCGAAAGGTGGACTGCCACCCGACACAGTGGTTGAGGACGAGGATCGCATCCTTGCCGACACCGAAGAGATGATCAAGCGCTTCCACGATGCGAGCCCGGGTTCGATGTGCCGCGTCGCCGTGGCGCCTTGCTCACCCTTCTCGGTGACGCCGCAGCTGATGCGCGACTCGGCGGCCCTCGCGCGTAAGCACGGCGTGCGTCTGCACACGCACGTGGCGGAGACGCTCGATGAGGAGCAGTTCTGCGTCGAGAGATTCGGCCGCCGGCCGATGGAGCTGATGGAGGACGTTGGCTGGTCGGGGGATGACGTCTGGTACGCCCATGGAATTCATCTCAGCGATGCGGAGGTCGATCGGGTGGGTGAATCGCACACGGGCATCGCCCACTGTCCGTCGAGCAACATGCGCCTGGGGGCAGGCGCTTGCCGCGTCGAAGACCTGGTGAGAGCCGGCGCTCGCGTCGGCCTGGGCGTCGATGGTTCCGCGAGCAATGAGGACGCCAACGTAGCTATGGAGGTGCACCAGGCGATTTACCTGGCGCGTGCGCGAGCCGCGATGATGGGCCGCGTCGACGCTCCAACCGCCCTTGACACCCGGGCGGCATGGCGCATGGCGACGGCCGGCGGCGCTGCGTGCCTCGGACGCGATGACTGCGGCACCCTCGAGGTTGGCAAATGCGCAGACGTCGCCTTCTTCCGCGTGGACGATCTTGCGCACACAGGCGTACGCGATCGTCTGGCCGGCCTTGCTCTCGCGCCGCCTCCACGCGCTGAGGCGGTAGTGGTGAATGGCGAGGTCGTCGTGAACGACGGCCGGCTGTTGACAGCGGACGAAGACGAGATCGCGCGCGAGATTAGCGCAGCGGCCCTTCGCCTGTCGAAGGTCTGACGAACCGACCGATCGGCGCACTCACCGGTTTGCCGTCGACGAAGGCAGTCTGGCCGCGGACCAACGTCCGCACGGTGCGGCCACGTATTGGTTGGCCCTCATGCGCGCTGAATGGGTTGCGATAGAGGAGATCCTCGTTCCGGACGACGCCCTCGGCGGCCAGGTCGACGAGCCACAGGTCGGCATCGAACGCGGTGGCAATGTCTCCTTTCTCTGCCAGGCGAAAGCGGCGCGCGATGTTGGTCGCCGTCACCCCAGCCACGCCCGCGAGGTCAAGGCGGTTTTGCGCCAGCACCAGCTGCCGCGTCGACTGGCAACCGGAAATGCCACCCCAGATGTTCATGAAGTCGTCGCCTCGTTTCAGGTCGAGGGTGCTAGGCGAGTGGTCCGAGACGACCATCGGCGCCGTCCAAAGCGCCTCGCGATCGCTGGCTGTCCGGAATGGTGGGGCACACTTGGCGATTCCTCCAAGCCGCGGGAGGTCCTGCTCGACGTACAGGAGGTAGTGCGGGCAGGTCTCGCCGCTGATGTCGAGCCTTTCTTGCTGCGCCTCGCGTATGAGGTCCATGCCGGTCGCGGTGCTGACGTGCACGATGTGCAGCCGGCACCCGGTCCCGCTCGCCAGCTCGATCGCCAGGGAGATTGCCGACGCTTCGGCCTCGGGCGGCCGCGAGCGAATGAAGGCCAAAGCCGCGGTCCCCTTGGGCTCAATGAGGCGAGCCGGATCCTCGGCGTGGACAAGAAGAATCGAGCCTAGCGCCGCGATGCGTTTCATCGCCTCGCGGAGCGTGCCGCGGTCGCTGGCGGGGAACTCGTCGATCCCACTCGGGCACATGAACGCTTTGAAGCCCATGACCCCGCGCCTGACCAGCGGCTCGAGCTGGTCGAGGTTGCCCGGCACCAGCCCGCCCCAAAGCCCGAAGTCGACCTTGGACGAGCGCACCATCGCCTCGAGCTTGAGGTCGAACGCCGCCACGTCAGTCGTCACCGGCAGGTTGTTGAGCGGCATGTCGACGAAGCTCGTGTAGCCCCCTGCGGCGAGCGCCGCCGACCCATGTGCGATGTCCTCCCACTCGGTTCGACCAGGCTCGTTGAAGTGAACGTGCGAATCGATGCCGCCTGGAAACACGTGCAGTCCAGAGGCGTCGATCTCTTCGCCTTCGCCGGTCAGGTGCGGACCGACAGCTGTGATCTGCTCGCCGGCAATCGCTATGTCGGCTCGCTCGACTCCGCGGGTCGTCACGACGGTGCCGCCGCGGATGATCACGCTCTGGCCACCAGCTCCAGGAATCGGCCCAGCACAGCGATCGAAACGGCCACATCCTCGGTCATCACGGATTCCGCCGGGTTGTGGCTGACACCGCCCTTGCAGCGCACGAACAGCATCGCCACCTCGGCCAGCGATGACATCGGGACGGCGTCGTGGCCGGCTCCGCTGGCCAGATGGACAGGCGTGAGACCCTCCGCCACAATAGCTCGTGTCAGTAGCGCCTGGAGGTTCGCCGAGCAGGGCACCGAAGGGTTGTCGCTCAACAGCTCAACGACGGTTTCGATGCCGCGGCGCGATGCGACCTCACCTGCGCGCTCGAGAATCTGGCGAGTACTTTCGATCCGGATTCGCTCGTCGGGGTGCCTGACATCGAGGCTCAGTGCTGCCTCACCCGGGATGACGTTGGACGCGCCCGGGTACACGCTCATCTGGCCGACAGTGGCGACCAGGCCTTCGTGCGATGCGCCTTCGGACTCGACTGCGAGCACGAACTCGGCCGCCGCCGCGAGTGCGTCGTGCCTACCGCGCATCGGCACCGTGCCTGCATGCCCGGCCGAACCCTTGAATGTGACGCGGTATCGGGCTTGGCCTGCAATTGCTGTCACCACGCCTACTGGCAGGCCAAGGCCTTCGAGCACGGGACCCTGCTCGATGTGAACCTCGACGTAGCCGAGAAGCCGCCCTTGCCACCTGTCTTCGCCAATCCGCGACGGGTCGCCACCGAAGGCGCTGATCGCCTGGGCCATGGTCATACCGTCAGGATCGCGCCGGTCGAGGTCGGCTGCGTTGAACATCCCGGCCAGAGCGCGGCTGCCGAGGTACGTCGAGCTAAACCTGAGCCCTTCCTCGTCGGCGAAAGCGATGACCTCGATGCCGAAGGGCAGCCGGCGGCCCTGGTCGTGCAGGCGCTGCACCGCAGCGATTGCCACCATGACCCCAAGCGGCCCGTCGTACCTGCCCGCATTGCGGACGGTGTCGAGGTGCGATCCGAAAATCAGTGTCGGCCGGTTCGGGGTCTCGGCTTCGTATCGCCCATGCAAGTTCCCGATCCTGTCGTGCCGGACCACCAGTCCGGCCGCCTGCATCCAATCAGCGACTGCATCGTTGGCGCGCCGCATCGCCTCGCCGGCGAATTGACGGGTCAATCGGTCGGGCTCCTCGCTGATCGCGCCGAGGAGGTCGAGCCGCTTCATGGCCGTCTCGGCTGATTGATCCACTCGGCGTTCAGCCGCCGCCGCGTTCCTCGAACGTGATGTCCTGAGCCCCTTGCCACACCACGCGCTTCCCCAGCTCGGCGAGGTGGTCGTTGCCTTCGTAGATCGTGGCGAAGTGGTTGCCGGCCAGCTGGCCCACTCGACTCGCGAACACGGTTGAGCCGTACGGAAAGAGGATCTCGGTTTCGCTCACTCCGCCTGGGTAGAGCAGCAGGTGGCCGGGAGCGGGGTAGCTGGTGTGATTCTCGTACCCAAGGTCTAGGGCCAGCTCGCCGAAGGGTATCCAGGCCGCCTCACCGCTCCATCGCGCCTGGATGATCTTGGTTTTGAGCGGCAGCATGGCGCGGAACCTGGCGCTGGTCTTCGGAGCGTTCTCAGTCTCCAGGTGTGCCAGGTACCGGAGATCCCCGACAAGGATCTCGATCATGTCGAAGTCTTCGGTTTGAGGAAATCAACTGCCTCCTCGCGGCCGTCCCAGACCACTGTCGTCTGGGCGGGTTCGGTACGCGCCACGATCTTGCCGCCGCGCACGACGAGCTTCCGCGGTGCGACCAGCCGGATCGCGTCCATCTCTGATGGCGCGGCAAACACGCAGAGGTCAGCCTTGCAGCCCGGCTCCAACCCGTAGCCCTCCAGGCCGAGGGCGCTGGCCGGGTTACGCGTGATCATGTCGATCAGTGTGGTCAGCTCGCCGTGGCTTGACATCTGGCCGTAATGGGCGAGCACGAAGGCAGCCTGGAGGGGGTCGCCGTAGCCAAGCGGATACCAGGGATCCATCACCGAGTCATGGCCGATGCTGGTGTTGACGCCGGCCGCCAGTAGCTCCTTGAATCGGGTATGGCCGCGGCGGATGGGATAGCCGTCAAAGCGGCCCTGCAGGGTCGAATTGTCCAACGGGTTGGTGACCATGTGCATCTTCGCCCGCTTCAGGTTGTTGATCACCTTGTTGGCGTAGGAGTTGTTGTAGGAGTGCATGGCCGTGGTGTGGCTCGCGGTGACGCGGCCGCCCATCCCGAGCCGGATGGTCTCCGCGGCCATCACCTCGACGAACCGCGAGTGATCGTCGTCCGTCTCGTCGCAGTGGATGTCGACGCGCAAACCTTTGTCGGCCGCGAGTGCCATGGCGAACTTGACAGAACGTTCGCCGTACTCGCGCGTCAGCTCGAAGTGGGGGATCGCGCCCACCACGTCCACCCCCATGTCGACGGCGCGCCGCATCAAATCTTCGCCGCCGTCGAACGACATGATGCCCTGCTGCGGAAAGGCCACGAGCTGCAGCTCCATCTGGTCGCCGATCTCTTCACGCAGCTCGATCAGGGCGCGAACCGCGCGCAGCTCCGGGTCGCAAGCGTCCACGTGGCTGCGCACGAACTGGACGCCGTTCGCCAGCTGCCAGCGCAGCACAGTGCGGACGCGGCGCTTGACGTCGTCGACGCTGAGCATCGGGCCGCGCTCGGCCCAGATCGCGATGCCCTCGACCAGAGAGCCGGACAGGTTGTGGCGCGGTTCGCCGACGGTGAGCACGGCATCGAGGTGGATGTGGGGCTCGACCAGGGCCGGCGTGATCAGAGCGCCGCCGAGATCCAGGACCTGGCGCGCCTCAGCCTCGGGTTCAACTATCAGGCCGTCCCGAATACCGATCTCGCGATTGGTGGTCTGCCCGGGAAGGCGGGCGCCGGTCAGGAGCATATCGAGCAATCAGTAAGTCCCCACCTGCTCCATCGTGCTGGCCATCGACAGGAGGCTATCAGAGACCTAAACTGCGGAACGAACACGGCGGGTTTGTCTAAGGGGGAAGGTCAGTGCAGACGACCGAGGAAGTAGAAAAGCACGTCCCGGTTCGTGAAGGCGACTACGGCGACAAGGTCGCCGCCGTCGAGCCAGGCGGCGTCGAGTACATAGCACTCAAGGAGCGACACGGCAAGCCGATCCAGCTTTTCTGGACCTGGCTCTCGCCGAACCTCGAGTTCGCGACCATGTTCATCGGCGTCATCGCCGTCGCCTTTCTCGGCCTGAACCTATGGGAAGCCGCGACCGCCATCATCGTCGGCACCGCGGTGGGCTCGCTCACGCACGGGATCCTGTCCTCGTGGGGCCCGAAGTTCGGGGTCCCGATGATGGTCGAGAGCCGGGGGGCCTTTGGCTTCCTCGGCAACATCCTTCCAGCCGCGCTGAACGGCCTGACCGCCTCCTTCGGCTGGTTCATCGTCAACAGCGTCAGCGGCGCCTTCGCGCTGCAGGCCCTCTTTCCGAACTCCAAGGTGCCTTTCTGGCTGGCCTTCCTGGTCATCGTCGTGGTGCAGGTCGCGATCGCCACGCTTGGGCACAACCTGATCCACGTGTTCGAGCGCTTGGCCCTGCCCCTGCTTGGCATCGTGTTCATCGTCGCCTGCTTCTTCATCTTCATCAACGGCCACTACGACTTCAGCCAGCCTTCGATACCCGGCGGTTGGCTCCTCGCCTTCACCGCCGCTTTCGGCTACGCATGTGGTTGGAACCCATTCGCGGCCGATTACTCGCGATATATGCCGCCGACCACCAACCGGAGGATGGCCGGTCTTTGGGCCGGGTTCGGGGTCTTCCTCTCCTGCATAGTGCTCGAGCTGGCCGGCGCCGTCCTCGTCACAGTCACCGGCACCAAGTGGGGCACCACTGACATTCCGACCGCCCAGCTGCAGCGGGCCATGCCGGACGTGGTCTACTATCCGACCCTGCTCTGCATCGCGATCGGGGCGGTGGCCGCGAACGCCATCAACATCTACAGCGGCACCATGTCACTGGTCGCCCTGGGCATCAAGGAAATGGGCATGAACCTGCGGCAGCGCCGCGCTGCGCTGGCAATCCTCGTCGGTGTCATCGGGTTCGCACTTGGCGTCTATTTCCAAGCGCAGGTCGCGCCGGGCAGCAAATACGAGACCTTCCTGCTCTTGATCAGCTACTGGATCGCCCCCTGGCTGGCGGTCGTGTTCGTCGACTACTGGCTGCGCCGCGGCGACTACGGTGACGAGAGCATGTTCTACATGTCGACTTACAACCGCTGGCAGGGAGTGACGGCGATGGCGATTGGCCTGGTCGTGTCCGTCTATCTATTCGCCAACGTCTACCCTCTGTACGTAGGCCCCATACCGACCAACAACCCCAACGTCGGCGATATCACGTTCATCGTCGGCTTTTTGATCACAGCCGTCCTCTACTACGTGTTCAACCTCGGACTGCGCAAGCAGACTATCCAAGCCAGGGCAGCTCAAAGCTCACGGGTTGCCTGAGGCGGGTTTCATAAGGGGCGCCGCCGCTGTTCGGCGGCGGCGCACTTGGACATGAGATTTCTCGACCTGACCCAGGACTTCTCCCTGCACACGCCGGCCTTCGCCGGCTACGCAGGGCCCGCGATCCGATGGATCAAGCGGCTCGCGTTCGACAAGGCCGGCGGGCAGGAGATAACGATGACTCTCCATGTCAGCACGCACCTCGACGCTCCCGCCCATTTCCTATCCGGCGGCAAATTCATCGGCGATCTCGGGCTTGACTTCCTCATCGGCCCGGCCTGCGTGGTGGATCTCGAAAAGATGGGTATCGGTGACTACGAGCTCTACGGTCCTGAGCATTTCGAACGCTGGGAGAAAGGCACAGGGCACCGCATCGAACGTGGAGACATCCTCGTCATTCACACCGGCTACCACCGCTACTACCCCGAGAACTGGACCGACCTGTCGCAGGTGGACGAGACCAAGTACTTCATTCGACATCCCGGTCCCACGCGCGCCTTCGCCCAGTGGGTGCTCGATCGCGGCGTGCGGTGGATCGCGGTTGACGCGGGAAGTGCGGACCACCCGATGAACACAGTCATCCGACGGATCCGTGCCGACGAGGCTGAGGACGCAGAGAAGAAGCTGGGCCGCGGCCTTGACGAGATCTTTCCGAAGGCCGACTACCAGATCATGCACACCCTGCTTTTTCCGCACGACATCATCCACATCGAGAATCTCGGCGGCCAGATCGACGAAGTTCTGGACCAGAAGATCACCTTCGGCTGCTTCCCGTGGCGATTCCAGGGCGGCGAGGCGTCGCCCTGCCGGGCGGTCGCGATCCTGGAGTGAAGCCGCCTCCCCTCGAGTACCACGCCCCGTCGACCGTCGAGGCGGCGTGCGAGCTGCTCAGCTCGTTGGAGGATGCCAAGGTGCTGGCCGGGGGGCAGTCACTGATTCCCCTGCTCAACTTTCGCCTCGCCCGGCCTGCCCACCTGGTTGACATCAACCGGATTCGCGGCCTCGATGCGATTTACGAGCGAGATGGCGGGGTGGCGGTGCAGGCGCTGGCGCGACAAGCAGCGGTCGAGGACTCCGAGGTGGCTGCTCGCGTCTGCCCACTGCTGACGTTGGCGGTACGGCTCGTCGCGCATCGCGTGATCCGCAATCGCGGCACTCTGTGCGGAAGCATCGCCCACGCCGATCCGGCGTCGGAGCTCCCCGCTGTTCTGCTGGCGCTCGGCGGCCACGTCATCGCCCGTTCCGCGCGCGGCGACCGGGTCATCGGCGCGGGCGAACTCTTCAAGGGGGTGTTTGAAACCGCACTGGGACCCGACGAGCTGCTGGCCGAGGCCTGGTTCCCGGCCTCATCTGGCGCCTTCGCGATCATGGAGGAATCGCGCCGGCACGGCGACTTTGCGCTCGCCGGAGTCGTGCGCGCCGCGGACACGCTGGCATTGTTCGGCGTCGCCCCGACGCCCGTGCTCGCCGACCCGGCGGATCCCGTCCGCGGACTGCAGCCCAGCGGCGACCTCGAGGCGACGCCGGCGTTTCGCCGCCACCTGGTACGGGTCATGACCGCGAAGGTCTTCGCCGCGTGAAGGTCAACGGAATCTCGCACCCGGCGCCCTCCGATCCACGGCGGCTGCTTTCCGACCACCTGCGCCACGATCTCGGCCTGACCGGCACCCACGTCGGTTGCGAACACGGTGTCTGCGGCTGTTGCACAGTCCTGTTGGACGGCGCGCCGGTGCGGTCTTGCCTGATGCTCGCAGTCCAGGCCGAAGGGCACGAGGTATCGACGGTCGAGGGCCTCGCCGCGCCGGGCGCCCAGCTGCATTTTGTCCAGCAGGCGTTTCATGAATGTCAGGGCCTGCAGTGCGGCTTCTGCACGCCCGGGTTCTTGATGTCGGTGGTGGGCCTGCTCGCCCAACATCCGAATCCGACGCATGAGCAGGTCGAGGAGGGGATCGCCGGGAACCTCTGCCGGTGCACCGGGTACGCGTCGATCCGGCGCGCCGTTCACAGGGCGGCCGAGCTGTCGCGCGAGTGACCACCCGATGGTTCGGCGAGCGCGTGCAGCGGGTCGAGGACGACCGTCTGCTTCGCGGGCAGGGGCGCTTTACAGACGACATCGACGAGGGCGCGCTCGACTCCTGCCTGGTGCGCTCGCCTTATGCGCACGCGCGCGTCACGTCCATCGATGTGCGTGCGGCGCGCGCAGTGCCCGGTGTGGTCGCCGTTTATGTCGCCGCGGACCTTCCATTCGGCAACATCGACCTGCCCATCCTGATCCCTCACCCGAACCTCACGCATGGCCGCACCCAGCGGTGCCTGGCGTCAGAGGTGGTGCGCTACGCGGGTGAGGCTGTCGCTTTCGTGGTTGCCACGAGCCGCAACATCGCCGAGGATGCGGCCGACCTGGTGCAGGTCGAGTACGAACCGCTACCCGTCGTGATCACCCCTGAGGTGGGTGCGGCCGCGCGCGACCTCGTCCACGACGACGTGCCCGGCAACCTCGCGGCGGAGATGCTCCAGGAGATCGGTGATGTCAGCGCGGCGCTGAAATCGGCGCCGCACCGCCGGCGTTTGCACTTTCGTTTTGAGCGTGGTGCGGCTTGCCCGATGGAGGGACGCGCAGTGTGGGCGAGGTGGTCGGAGCCGGAGCGCAAGCTCACCGTTTTCGACTCGACGCAGTCGCCGACCTCAATCCGAGGCGGTCTGTCCGTGTTGTTCGGGCTTCCGGAATCGAAGGTCGAGGTGATCGCGCCTGACGTGGGTGGCGGCTTCGGGCCGAAGATCATGCTTTTCTACCCCGACGAGCTGCTGGTTCCATTCGCCGCCATGCAGCTGGGGCGGCCGGTCAAGTGGACAGAGGATCGCCAGGAACACTTCACCGCCGTCAATCAAGAGAGAGGCCAGGTCCATGAGGTCGAGGTCGGCTTCGACGACGACGGACGGGTGCTTGCCCTAAGCGTCGACTTCCTTCACGACACCGGCGCCTACACGCCCTACGGCCTCATCCTGCCGATCATCACGGCGGCCCAGGTGCCCGGACCGTACAGGGTGCCCAACTACCGGGTTCGATTCCGCGCCGTGTACACCAATGCCACGCCCACATCGCCATACCGAGGCGCGGGTCGCCCGCATGCGTGTTTCGTGATGGAGAGGACTCTCGACTCGATTGCCAAGCAGCTCGGCGTGGATCGTGCCGAGATTCGGCGGCGCAACTTCATCCAACCCGATCAGTTTCCATACGACCTCGGTGTGGCGTGGCAGGACGGCAACTCGGTGGTCTACGACAGCGGCAACTACCCGGCCCTGCTGGAGAAGGCGCTAACGATGCTCGGTCCCCGACCCGCTGGCGACCACGTCGGCATGGGCCTTGGGGTATACGTCGAAGGCACGGGCGTCGGTCCGTACGAGGGCGCCCACGTGCAGGTCCTGGTCTCAGGAAAGGTGGTGGCGGCCACGGGCATCCCCAGCCAGGGCCAGGCGCACGCCACGGTGTTCGCGCAGGTGGTGGCCGACGAGCTTGGCGTGGAAGTCGCCGACGTCGAGGTGACCGGCGGGGATACGCGCCGCTTTCCCTGGGGTGTGGGCACCTTTGCATCGAGAGGAGCGGTCACCGCCGGCAATGCGATGGCGGTCACCGCCCGGATGGTGGCGGACAAGGCGAAGCGCATCGCCGGGGAGCAGCTGGAGGTCGATCCGGCCGACCTGGAGCTGGTTGGCGGAAGCGTCAGGGTCAAGGGTTCGCCCGGTCGCGGAATCACCTTGGCGGCGCTCTCGGTGCTGGCGAACCCGGTTCGCTATGCCTTCGGCGGAGGCACCGAGGCGGCGACGCAGTTCGCTTCGAAACGGCGTCCAGGTCCGCCTCTCGCCGAAGGCGAGCAACCAGGCCTGGAGGCGACGGGCTACTACAGCCCACCTGGCTCGACTTGGGCGTCGGGATGCCATGCTGCTTACGTCCACATCGATCCCAAGACCTTCCGGCTCGAGGTCCTGAAGTACGTCGTCGTACACGACTGCGGCCGACTGATCAACCCTCTCGTGGTGGAAGGCCAGATCGAAGGCGGTGTCGCGCAAGGCATCGGTGGCGCCTTCTATGAACGGCTCGCTTACGACGCCGAGGGCCAGCTCCGAAACGCGTCCTTCATGGAGTACCTCATTCCATATGCGACTGAGGTGCCAGAGATCGAGATCGGACACATCGAGACGCCTTCGCCGCTCAACCCGCTCGGCGTCAAGGGCGCGGGCGAGGCGGGGGTGATCCCGGTTGGCGCGGTTATCGGTTCCGCAATCGACGACGCGCTGGGTGTGCCCGTCACCGAGATGCCGCTATCCCCACTGAAGCTGTTCGAGCTGAGCCAACGCTAGCCGTCCGCCTCGACCACGGCCGCCACTATGTTTCCCCCGGGCGGGCCCTGGTGAGAGTTGCGCTCGCCTCCGCTGACGTAGTTTGTGGTGCGACCGGTGACTGACGCAATGAGCATGCCTCCGAGCGCTTTGCCGATCTGATATGCGTCCGCATCGTCCAGGAGGGTGATCCTCTGGCCGCGGACCCGATCGCTGCCCGGTATCACGGACTTCGCGAAGACGTGAACCAGGCGTCCAAGCTCGGCTTGAGAGAGCGACCCATCGTCGAAATGGAGTCCCGCCGAGCGAAGCGCGTCGCGCACGCCCTCGGCATCGATGAAGTCGCGCGTCACGGCGTGGCCGATGCGCACCGCGCTTCGCGACGTGGTCGCGTTGCCTAAGACCACCACCTCCCCGTGGCGTTTCTCGCCACCGGACGAGGTCATCGCCACCTCCGAGTAGAGGTCCCAGTTGCGGCGGACGACATCGTCCGACAGCGACGATTCCGGAACCTCGCCCAGCGCCATTGCCACCCCGAGGGCTGCGGCATCGTTCGCGTAGGCGCCCGCGCCTTCAGGACCAAAAGTGAGGTCGTGTGAGACCACAGTCTTGCCCCGGGACTCCGCATCGGTGATGCTCGCAGTCGTCAGCCCAGGCACCTTGACCATCACCAGGTGGACGTCTTTGGGATCGGTCAGGCCAGCGTCCGCCATCGCCTTGTGCGTGGCTTCGGCCACCTTGCGAATCTGACCCATGCGGCCGACCTCCTCTGGGGGCATGGGTTCGGAGCCCGCCCGGCCAACGACCAGCCGCTTGTCAGGGCCGGATTGCACCTCCCGGTCAGGAACTTCGACCCATTCCCGGGTGATCGCCACGACGTGAGGAGTGATCACGCCTGGGCACCCGCCCGACAGGACGAAGATGACCCGCTTCGCCACCTCGTCAATGGGAACGCCCAGAAAGTTGCCCGTCCATTCGCGCAGCGCTACATCGGCCCAGACTCGGCCCCAGTCATCGTGGAACCCGGTCCCTTCGGTCTTTCCGACCAACGCGACCAGGGTGTCGGGCTTGATCTTTCCCGTCTCGGCCAGCTTCTGCAACCCTGCAGTGTCCGCCGGCGCGGCGGTTGGGCAGACAAACAGTGCGACCCTCTGAGCTCTCACGCGACTCCCTCCTTAGAACCTCTCACTTAAAGACCTGGTGGCCGTTGAAAACCGAAGCCGGGCATTACCTCGAGCTGCTCGGCGAGGGCGAGCAGCGCCCATTCCTGCCCCGACCGTGCGACAAGCTGCACGCCGACCGGCAGCCCGTCGTGCAGGCCGGCCGGCACCGACACCGCCGGAGTGTGGGCAAAGCTGACCGGAAGAACGAACTGGATGTAGCGACCGTACGGTTCGCTGAGGAAAGGTGGGACCGCCTCGATCGCCATCGGGACCAGGCCGAGGGTCGGCGTGAGCAGGACGTCGAACTGGCTCAGCAGTGGTTTGACCACAACCGCGTAGGCGGAGGCTGTGGCTTTTTCAAAGGCCGAGAAATAATCGAGCGCAGAGAGCGCTTGTCCCTGCTCCACCAGCTTGCGAATGCCGGGAGCGAACAGCTGCGGGTCCGCTGGGAAGGACGCCATGCTGGCCCGACGCACCACACCATAGCCGGCTGCGACCGGCTCCGACTCCCAGGCGATGCGCTCGACATGATGGCCTGCCGATTCGAGCGCATCGCCGGCGCGCCGGCAGGCGTCCCCGCAAGCGGTGTCCAAACCCAGCGCGGTTGAGTCGGCGATGCCAATCCGGAAAAGATTCAAAGCCGGCGGCGCTGCCGACGACTGCGCCATCACCGAGAAGATGAGCCTCACGTCGGCGACGGTCTTTCCGATTGGGCCGATGACAGACAACCCCGCGGGATCGATGCTTTCGCTCGGCACTGCATTCGGCGAAGGTCGCAGGCCCACAACGCCGCAGCAGGAGGCGGGGATCCGGATGGAGCCGCCCATGTCCGTGCCCATGCCGACCGAGGCCATGCCCGCTCCGACTGCGGCGGCGCTGCCGCCGCTCGATCCCCCCGGCGTGATGCCTGCTCGCCATGGGTTGTTGGTGGGTGGAAAGATGGCGTTGGTGGTCCCGACCGCCGCCGCCAGCTCGGGCAGGTTGGTCTTGCCCAGAATGGCGGCGCCGGCCGCGCGGGCGCGCGCCACGGGCACCGTGTCCTGATCGGAGATGCGGTCGCGCCAGACGGCGCTGCCGTCCGTCCACGGCATGCCTGCGACAGGCAGGTTGTCCTTGACGGCGAGGGTCACCCCCGAAAGCGGACCTGGTGTGGCCGATGCGGCACGGTCCACATACACGAACGCGTGGATGCCCGGATCGTGCGTGCCGATTGACGCCAAGTGGGCACGAACAACCGCCTGTGGCTCCAGACTCTTCGCGCCGACCTGGCGAACCGTCTCCGTCGCCGAGAGCCAGGCGACCGAGTCGTCATTCATCAGCCAGAGTCTAGGTCCCCCGTTTGCGGCGCTGTGGAGATCACGGTATCGGGTGACGCAGGGCCGCTCAACGGCGGCAAGGCGATGATCGACGGGCGGTTGCACGTGCAGCCGAACGACCTGGCGATGCTGCGCCGAATCGGAGTGCGAGCTCCGGCCTAGGACTCATGGCGTCCGGTCGGCGCGGCGGGGTCCTGGCCCAAAACGAAGAAGACTGCCAGCAGGATGCAGGCGAGGATAGGCGGCCCGAAGTCGGTGACCGGGCCATCCGCGAAAACGGCGCGTAGCACCCCGGAGCCGACCACGTAAATGGATCCCAGCACCAAGAGCAGGCGCAATCGGCGGGCGGCAAAGCGGAGCTGGCGGCGAAGCCCTCCAGGCCGGATGGAGAGCACGATCACGCCCAGGGCAACGACAAGGATGAAGCCGATCAGGAAGCCCCTCACGGCCGGCAGTCTGTCAGAAGCGCTGGGCCCGGAGCAGGGTGCGGGGGAAGTGAGCTTCGGCCACCGCTGACCCAGTAAACTCCAAAACTACCGTCCGAGACTCAGATGCTCGAGACGGCTCTGATGTGGGCCGCTAGCTCAACTGGCAGAGCGCCGTGCTGATAACGCGGAGGTACGTGGTTCGAGTCCACGGCGGCCCACCACTGCTTCCGTAACGCGAACCGGCTGAGTGGGAAGCCGGAAGGTCGGGATGATGCTGTCTCGGCTTTCGACCCGCACCTCGACAATCAGCTCTTTCAATAGAGCCTTTCGCTGTCCGGGCGTGCCATTGAGCATCGCGTGGCGGACGACCTGCTCAGCGTCCCTTACTGAGGCGGCGCTTGGCACTTCGACAGGTCGTGCGAAGTCCTGCTGCTCCACGAGGTTGGCGCGCAGCTCGGTGAGCCGCGTCTCTAACGCCTGGATGCGACTCGCGAACCTGGTTTCTGGCAGCCGGCCGCTTTCGAAGGCGGTGAAGTAGCGGCTCAGAGCCGACTCTGTGCCCGAGATCTCAGATTCCAAGCGCCGGATCTCTGCCGCTCTCTCGGGTACCTCTTGGGATGCACGTGAGCGCCATCGCTCGATGGCGGCGCCGACCAGCTCTGTATCCGCGTACGTAGTCAGCAGGGAGTCCAGGACGGCCTGGTCGAGGAGATCCGCCCGCAGGACATCAGCGCGGCAGCCTTCCTTGCCATGGCGGTTCCGCGAGAAACACGTGTAGTAGCGATACCTTGCATTGCGGCCGTGAGCCGCGGTCCCGATGTATCGCCTGCCGCACGTCGCGCAAACGACGAGTCCGCTGAGCAGGAAATCGGTGGTATTGCTTCGCCGCCTCGACGCATCCTCGCCACGCTCTTGCAGAAGGACTTGGGCCTTCGCGAATGTGTCCGTCTCAACGAGAGCGGCATGAGGCGCGTCGTACTGCGAGCCACGGAAGGCGATCTTGCCAACGTAGGTAGGGCTGCGGAGGACTTTGAGAACGCTGACATGGCTCCAGAACTGACCTGGCCGCGACCGATAGCCGTGTCGTGAGAGGTAGCTTGCCACCCCGCGCGCGCCAAGCCGTTTCCTTGTGTAGAGATCAAAGATCAGGCGTATGACCGGCGCCTCGATCTCATTAGGTTCCAGGAGAAAGGCCTCGCGGTTGAGGCTGTAGCCATAAGGTGGAGGCCCGCCAAGCCATTCGCCACGCGCCGCCTTACGTTCCATGCCCGCGACCACGCGGTCGATCAGAGTTGCCCGCTCGAACTCGGCGAAGACGCCGAGCATCTGAACCATCATCCGCCCCGCGGCAGTGCCCGTGTCGAAGGGCTCGGTTGCGGACCGGAAGTTGACGCCGGCATGGTCGAGCTCCTCCAGGATCTGGGCCAGGCCTCGGACTGAACGCGACAGGCGATCAACGCGGTAGACGAGGAGCATGTCGTATCGCTTCGCGCGCCCAAATGCCAGCGCTTGCTGCAGGCCCGGACGCTCCAGCTTCGAACCGCTCATCTGGTCCGTGAAGCGATGCACCAGTTGCCAGCTGTCTTGACTTTGGACGTAGGAGCCGAGACGTTGTGCCTGGGCTTCGAGCGAGAACGGCTGATGCTCCTCGTCGGTTGAGATCCGCGTGTAGGTCGCCACGCGCACCGCGCTGCTTAGGACTGGCGATCGCTTGTCAGACACGGACACGTCTTATCACGGACTTCCTTGAAGGGGAATCCCCCTCGTGCTGTGGATGTGGATCCGCCAGCATCTCGGCGAGGATCTCGACGGCGCGCGCGAATTGCAGCTCGGACATCGGAGCGACCCGCGGCGGTGCGACCTGAAGAACCAGAGTGTCCCGTGGGTAGCGGGGTCCGAGTCTGACCCCTGGTTGCCTTCGAGCCGATGGCAACGCTCGCCAGCGAGGCGCATGACTTTTCACATCTATACAATCTCCATTCAGAAATGTCCTACTTACCTTGAAGCTGCCAGGATTCTGGAAAGACTCGCGATGAAACTCGTGAAACTCGATCGAGCCGCCCGCCGTCTTGGCTGCCACGTCGAGACGCTTCGTTTGCACATCCGCACCGGACGACTCCGAGCCGTGCGTGGGCCTCTTGGCGCTTATTACGTCGACGCCGAGGACCTGGCGGCGTATCCGCGGCCCCGTCGGGGCTGGCCTCCGCCGGAGAACTTCTCAGCCGAGGAGCTAGAGCGCTCTTGGGCTCTCGTCGAAGGCGTGCTGCCGAAAGCCCGAGCGTGGCGTGATCGCGAGCTTGCCCTTGTGGATGAACTCCACGCCAACCCCGAGTTGAACCGACGCCTCTATCGCCTTGCGTCGACGCAACGCCTCCGCAGGCTTGGCCTGACTTTCGGTCAGATCGCCGGCGAGCTGGGCATCACGTCGCGACACGCTCGGCGCCTCAGCGCAGCCAGCCTGTTCCTTGCGCTTCGCAGAGAGCTGGTTCGCAGGGACAAGGCGCAGGAACGAGCCGACAATCAGGCTGAGCGACAGGCAAAGTACGTTCCCGGTCAGCGGCGACGCTGGCCACCCCGCCGCGCCGGCTCACGTATGGCCTGAAGGCTTCAGGCGACGATGCAGCGCCGAGGATCAGGGTTGCATGGAAGCTGTATCCGATCAGTCAATCGGTCGACGTCGAAGCCTCATTACTGGCGGCTGGACATATTTCTCTTGCGGAATCTTCAGGAGACTCCAACGCAGCGTCGTGCGCCCAGAACACTAGTAAGTCGTCGGAGAACACGCACATGTGTTTACGGAGACAGTCCGCGCTTGCAAACGCCGTTTTGAACTCGTTTTCGCCGGTTTTCCGCGGGTGACTGCGAACCCCATTGCGACCCCGATGGCGAAGTTTTCTGGTGGGCAGGCTTTCCATAACGCGAACCGAAGTCGCCTGATCCAAGAATCCCTGAATCAGTAGTCCTCGTACCGATAGCCATCAGGCCCGAACACAGCCAATTCGTTGACTTCATCGCCGACGTTCACGAGCGCTGTGATGTGGTCCTGCTCGATGACAACCTGGTATAGACGATTGTCTTCGGCCCCGCATTGAGGGCATGCCTCGGCAAAAGCCGATGTGATGACACGCATGTGCCCCGGCTCACCCTCGACGTTAGCCTCCCAAAGCAGCGGGTCGCCGACACGATAGTCGCGCAGCCTCTTGTCTGCGAACTTGAACTGGAAAACTCTTTCGTCTTTATACCCGCAGGCCGCACACGTTGCGACGACTGCGTGGATGCGGCTGTAAAGGCCCATTCGGCGAGGTTAGGCCCTTTCAGGCAGCTTGCGGGAATCGCAGAGCCTGATTGTCTGTCCCGAAACCTCGACTTTGTTCGCGTTACGGAAACTGAGGCCCACCACGTAACAAGTCTTGTTACGTTTGTTACGTTCCGCTGTTGCGGACATTTCGCTGTATGCAGGTCGGCGAGAAGAGGTGTCGCACTGGTGTTACACTCTCGATCATGCCGACCAGTCGTCGCCGCCACGCAATCACCGAGACAGTGCCCGTCCAGGCCGCACTGGATGAGCTCAGGCGCGAACTCGGTGGCGATCAGGTCGAACTGGCCGAACTCGTCATCCTGGGCGCTCACGCGAAAGTGGCGCGCTTGCGCTCGGGTCGCGGAGCTCAGCAAGCCCTTCGCGAGCGCCTTGCTCAACGGATCCGGACGCGCCGTCTCCCGGTCGAGACTAAGGCCGCGGAGGAGGTGCGCCGGACCGGCTGGGCACGAGGCTGATCGGTTCCTTTCTGTTGGACAACTCGGCCTGGGCCCGCCTTGGCCACCGGCAGCTGCCTGCCTCTCGAATTGAAGAAGTGGCCGCCGCCACCGAGTCCGGACAGATCGTGGCTTGCCTCCCGTTCGTGCTCGAGGCCGGTTATTCCGCGCGCACGGCGCAGGATCATCGTGATCTCATGGCTGAGCTTCTTGCCCTTCCGTGGGCAGCCATCGATGACACAATCGAGCGGCGAGCGGTCGACGCTCAACGGCAGCTGGCGCGCGCTGGGCACCACCGGATGCCGCCGGTCGACATCCTCCTGGCCGCCCTCGCCGACCGTCACCAGTTCGGCATCCTGCACTACGACCGGGACTATGACGTGATCGGGGCACGGACGGATCTGAAGTTCACAAGCGAGTGGCTCGCAAAGGCGGGTTCGCTTTGAGCTGCCGGGCGGCTCCTCCGCAGCGTTGAGATTCGAACACGAATCGGGGGACTTCGTTGAGATCCGCATCGTCGGATCCCAGTTCTCGATTTCGAATGGCGAAAGGCAACGACGACTCATTGTCGAGGGAAAGGCATCCCGTGGCGGCGAAAGCTGGTCGTTTCGTGACCCATGCTTGCTCACCGTCGAGGTGGATGGGCTCATCGAATGGCTCCTCCACGTCGCCGCCGGAGACCTCGACCATCCGCAAATCGAATTCCTCGAGCCGAACCTAGCCTTCCAGGTCCTGGATGGCGGCCTGGGCATCCAACTGCTCTTCAGCCGTGCCGTAGCGGTGGCGGCACGAAGCATGTGTGGTAGCGGTAGCGCGCGCAGCGACCGTGTGCGGCGGTCCCCAGGTATTTACTCCCGCAGCGCCGCACACGATGAGGCCGGAGAGTAGGTAGGCGGTGGAGTTGGTCGCCCGCTTGGCATGGCGCTATCACCCCGCGGCAGCGGCCCAGTTCCAAACCAGTGACCCTCGTCTCTCCCCAGGAGCACCACCGCATCAGTGTCTCTAGCAGCTCCTGAACCGGCGGAGCAGGTACCACGAGAAGTAAGAACCGTACTTCTGTTGCAGTTCCGGCTATTGCCAGTCACGGCCGTCGATCGTGCGGCGGCAGGACAATGTCCCGCAAGTACAGTCCATGGCCCCGTCGTAATCATCAAACAGGACATAGTCGGTGGTGAGCCCCTCGCCCGGGGCGACATCTCGCATCGCGACCAGGATGACATTCCCAGCGAAACCCACGTTCGGCTCGCAGGAGTGATTTATGAACAGCATCACTTGCTCGTACTCCAGCTCGTCCACGGCTGCGAGGTGGAGGCCGTCGGCGATCTGGACATCGGAGTTGCGAAGCTTCTCCGGCAATGAACCTAATGTGGCCGTGTCGACTATATGGCCGCCCTTTATCGCAACGACCTCCCCCTTCCCGATCGCCTCGAGAGCAAACAGACCGCGGCCCTCGATCGTGCTCCGGCGACCCTTCGTGGCTTTCGGTGAGATGTATGAGGAAATGGTCACTTGCAACAACCTACCAGCGGCTGGGCGGCCAGTAGGTTCGATACTCCGACCGGGACCCACCCCGATACTCTGATTTGGGCCCACCCTCCGTGGGACTGAGGGTGGCTACTCGGTTCTAGCCGGCATTGGGCCCGCCGTGCGACGGAGTCGTCCAACCCGACCGCCGCGAGCACCGTCTCATGATCGGACCTGAGGGGTCGGCGTAATTAATAGACCGGCGTGTCGGGCGAGCTGAGATTGATTCCTTGACCGACTACCGTTATCTGGTTCGCGTTACGGAAACTACGGCCCACCAAAAATGCGGGGATCGTGCCATTCGGGCACAGAGTGGTCGCTAACGCGGAGATACGTGGATCGAGTCCACGGCGGCCTACTTCAACGCGCAGTGCTTTCCAGAACGCGAACCAACGGTATCGCGCGTTCATGGGCGGTAGACATCGCGGCGATGGGCTATCCGCGCGATGATCACAAGCCTCTCCCGGTCGTCTACCGCGTAGACAATGCGGTGGTCACCGACGCGGATCCGAAAGTCGTCACGACCGGCAAGCTTCACGGCGCCCGGTGGGCGCGGATTGATCGCCAAACCGTCGATCGCCGACTCGATACGCTCAGCGACCGGTCCACGGAGTCGGCGGAATGTCTTGATCGCCTCCGGGTGAAGGCGGACCTGGTAGTTCTTGCTCGCTGCTACTTGCGGACCTTCGACCAGGGAATGGCCTGGTCGGCCTCCTCACGGGCTTGGAGCGCCGCCAGGCTGTCCTCGAGGAACTCTGCCCGTTCAACGAGCTCTCGATAGCGGTCGACGTCAATGAGTACAGCTGTCAGTCGCCCACGCTTGGATACGAACAGAACGTCTTCGCTCTTGCGCAGCAGGTCAAGCTCGTGCCCGAGCTGGCTTCGCAGGTCGTCGGCTGTAACTATACGGGGAACTGCCATCTCGAGCCAACTATAGACCCTACGTTTAACCGCAGGGTTGGCGGTGGCCTCGGAGGCTTAACCGTTGCCCGATCACCAGCGCCCGGTTCGCGTTATGGAAACTACGGCCCACCACGGATTTCGGATTGAGCTGGACACGAAACGGTCGAAGGCCGACCACTACTGCGCATCGACAACGATAACGTTCAGCTGCCTATCGCGAACTTCCTGACGGGATGCCAGACCCGTGACCGAAAGCTGCATGTGCACTCGAAGTTGCAAGCCGACATCGCCGCGGCGCTCAGGGGCCTGCTCGAACTCAAGCTCCCATCCTCTTATAGGGGAGGTACCCCGTGCTCACCCATGGCGACAAAGCAGGCCGCCCGGCGTACTACTGGGCCATGCAGCTACGACGTGGACCGCCACAGGTCCGGCTGGTCGACTTCCCAACGAGTGCTTCGGCTGGTGGCTCAATCTTTAGGGTCAGCAGCACTCTTCCACCGAGCAGGGCGTTCTAGCCATCGAGCACATCGCCGAGGGCAGCGCCTCGATCGCGGTCACCGCTCAGGAGATCGCCTCTGCGGCCGCACGCCAGGGCGAGCTTGCCGCCAATCTGGCCCGATCGGACTGGGAGCGTTCTGGCTGATGAGAAGTACGGACGGTGGCATTTGGAGCCGCCAAACACCACGCCCTCCAACCGTCCGGCTGGTGACGCCAGAGCCGCTGGTGACGCCAGAGCCGAGCGTCGCGACACGCGGCCGTAAAGCCGCATCTGTGGCCTTGCAGAACAGGAGGCTCGCGATCGCCGTGATCATCTCGCGGATCCGGTGGGTCTTTCTGCCGCTCGCGCTGCTTTCGGCTTTCATGAACGCTCCGGGGCCCGCAAACATGAAGATCTATCTGGGAACCGTTATATTCGCCGGCCTCTACAACCTCGTGATAACTCTGCACCGCCGAGTGCGCGAGGATCTCGTGCAGCCGGCGATCGCAGTCGCGATGGCCGGCGACGTGCTGGTCATCGCTGTCCTTACGTGGGAGCTGGCGGCCGACAAGACGGCAATCATCTGGGCCACGTTGATGCTTGCGGGCGCTGCCGCGGCCGCAATTTATGGCTGGCGCGGGGTGTTCAGCTACGGGCCGATGATCGTTGTGGCGCTTGCGGTTTCAAGCCTGGCCGGCGGCCTGCTCATGCAGAACAACGGCTGGCTGCACTTCTTGCAGGAGGCGACGCAGATCGTCGGCGTTTCCGCAATCGTCGCCGTCATCGCGGATGAGAACGAGAAGCAAAGGGCGCGGGCAGAGAATGCGCTCGGGCACCTCCAAACTCTCGTATCACGCCTTCGAGGCGAGGTCACTGAGTCGGCGGGCCATCTGTCTGATGCCGCTGATCAACTCGCCTCCGCGACGTTCGAGCAGACCAGCGCAGCCACAGCGACCTCAGCGAGCATGGATGAGGTCGCGCGCAGCTCTGCAGCGGTCGCCGACACGATGCATAAGGTCGCCGTCCAGGCAAGCGAGGCGCAGGCAAATCTGGAGCGCGCACAGACGGACCTCAGGGCCTCAGGCGATCGCACGCTCGCCCTCGCCGGTCGCGTCAACGAGATCGAGGGCATCCTAGAGCTCATCAACGATATCGCCGACCAGACCAATCTTCTCGCCCTGAACGCCGCGATCGAAGCCGCCCGCGCCGGCGACGCCGGTCGTGGCTTCGCGGTCGTCGCCGACGAGGTCCGCCGCCTCGCAGAGCGTTCTAAAGCCGCCGCCGCCCAGATCGCCAAGCTCGTCGAAGGCGCGCAGGCGCAGAGCAGCGAGACCGTGATGGCGCTGGAGAAAGGCGTCAAACAGATGGAGCGAGGCCTCGCAATGATGCAGGCGATGACGAAGGCCGGGGACGAGGTCCGGCGGGCGACGGAGCAGCAACGCTCATCGACCGAGGCGGTCGTGCTCGCAATCGAGCACATCGCCGAAGGCAGCCGCTCGGTGGCGGTTACCGCCCAGGAGATCGCCTCAGCAGCGGGACGCCAGGGCGAGCTCGCCGCCGATCTTGCCGGCTCTGGCTGAACGACGAGGACATCCGGCGCACATTAAGGGGCCTGCTCCGCACATCACTCCGGGACCGGTAACCCGGTCCTGCAAGCCCTGCAGCGCCTCTGGGACCGCGTTCGCTCGGCCGTCGAGGAATTCGAGGATCGCCACCACCACTCAGACTCGACCTCAAGGCCAAGCCTGATAACACCGGCAGTTTCGTGCAGCGTCCCGCCTTCAGTAGCAGACCGCTCAAGGCCGATTAGTTCACCGGACTGTCTGATTCGCGTGATGCCAATACTGATGACCGTATTCGGTCACGACGGTGGCGGCAACCCCAGGTCGCTTCGCAAGAGCACTAACGCAGACTCGCCCGTTGTCTCATCTGCAGCATATGCATCGAATGCGACCATGAGTTGGTCGCCCGTAGTGCCGGCCGTCATGGGCTGAAGGTCCGCGATCTCCTTGGAGGTCGCTGCGCACGCAGTCTGAATGTCGCGCTGCACTTTGGCCGGCAGTTTCTTTTCGAACGCGAGTAGATCGCGGTTCAGCTTCACTTCCGCGTCGAAGCAGGCTTTCGCAGCCGCTCGGATCTTGGCCGCGTCCATGGGCTGAGCAGTGCATCCGGATGCGGGGGGACCTCGCAGACTGGGGTCAGCGCCAGTCGGTGCATCTGGCGCACCTCAGTCACTGTGAGGAGCTTGCCACTCGTCCACGGACCTTGACCCGCGGCCTGGCTGTAGACCCAGCGGGCTGCGGCTGCATAGCCCGTGACCTCGAGGTAATCCTTGAGTTCCTTGCCGCCGGTCGCCGTGCCCTGGCTGAGCAGCGCGTCGACCTCTGCACGCACCAGCGTGTTGCCCTCCAGGGCGGTCGAGTTGTGAGCCCCGTGATACCAGATATCGTTCCAGATACCCTCGGCCTCGCCAGGCGAGGGAAGGCCGCCAAGGTGGGTTCGCAACTCGTCGACCATGCAAGCGAGGCGCGCGTGCAGCGCCTGGCGAGTTGGGCGCCCCGCGCCGAGCCGGTCGGAGGTTTAGTCAGGTTGCTCATGATCGGCCTGGCTAATCGCACAACTCAACCTACCCGGGTTGCTGCGTGTGCGCGGAGTTAAATGTTCACCGCAACCTGACCGGGCGATAACGCGGGCCGTTTGCAAGAGGTCCGTCTGCGGGCCCCAGCAGCTCGTCGACCCCAGGAATTACGGGCGCCTCGAGCAGCGCATTCGCAATCTTGCGTAGGGACGAGTTGGCCACTCGCCGACCGTGGCGCGCGGCGGAGATCGTCGCGACACTGATGCCAGACGCCTTCGCCAGGTCGGTGGCATTCCAGCCACGCCGTGCGAGTTCGCGGTCAAGCCTAGCCGTGTTCATGCTGATAGTCATCGATATCCATTGCCGTTTACTCGGGACGGTTACGCCCCGGCCGGAGGGGGCCCGGAGGAAAGCGAAATAGGCGCCTAACGGTCGGCCGAGCGGAGGCGGGCGTATTCTTCCGACCAACCGACCATGGCAAGCGTCCGACTGACCCAACGCCAGTGGAGGATCTATCTCACCGTGTGGCTGGTGATATTGGCCGCGCTCACCGGCACTCTGATAGGGGTGCTGGTGCCGAAGTTGGCCATCAGGAACCCTTCGCCCAGCTTGGGGGGTGGCATCGTCATCAACGCCCACTCTGTCCAGGCACCCGATTTCACGTTGCGCGATCAGCGCGGCGCCGCTGTCTCCTTGGCAGGGCTTCGCGGCAGCGTGATCGCCCTCACCTTCCTGGATACGCAGTGCCTCAATCTCTGCCCTCTCCAGGCAAGTCTTCTGGGTACGGTGCAGACGGATCTCGGCTCGCGCACGCCCTTCTCGGTGGTGGTGGTGAGTGTGAAGCCTGAAGCGGACACGCCTTCCGCCATCGCCACGTTTGCCACGGCCCACGGCCTGGGCGGCCACCTCTTTTGGCTCAACGGATCGCCGTCACAGCTGGCGAACGTGTGGAACAGCTATGGCGTGGCGGTGCAGGTGGCGAACGGCGATCTTGCCCACAGCTCAGTGATCTACCTCATCGACCGCAGCGGCTATGAGCGAGTCGGCTTTGCGGACGTGCCTGATGCGGCCGCGGTCGAGAGCGACGTACGGATCCTCGCGGGCTCCTGAGGTTTTAAGGCCGCCGAGGCGATCTGAGCTGCAGGGTGGAGGTGGCCAATTTCGGGCTCCTCAAACCGAATTTCGACTATTTACAAGCGATCAAGGGGCTGTTAAGGTCCGCGTCAATGGTTGCTCAGAGGCCGCCGAATGTAGCCATGCGCCTGGTGGTCCTCGTGCTTGCGGTCGGGATTCTGTCCGCTCTGGTGACGATCTTTGTGGTCGGTTTCATGCTGCACAGACCGCCCATGCTGAACGCGTCCGCCAACTCGAATGGGCAGGGAGTGAAGATTCACCTCGAGGTCGTCGGATCGGTTAACTCTGCGATCGAGTTCCCACGTCCCACCGATCCCCATCCGACCTGGGTCAGTTATCTGCCGACGACGATACTGAAGGTCCCGGCCAATTCCATGGTCACCATGCAAATCGACCAGGAGGACACGCCGTCGGGCCTGCGCAATCCATTTTGGGGCCAGGCGCAGGGGATCGTCGGCGGCACTTTCCACATGGCCTACTTCGACAACAGTGGCAATCCGCAACAGGGTGACTTCACCGCCCTCGACGACCCTGCGAACGCCGCCCACACCTTCGCCATCCCAGATCTCGGTGTCTTCGTTCCGCTGGAAGGCGTGAACGCGGCTGCGCCGGCCGGGAGCATGAACGTGATCACGTTCTCGTTCATGACCGGGAAGGCCGGCACCTACCACTGGCAGTGCTTCGTCCCTTGCGGATCGGGCACCATCTACGGCAACGGCGGACCGATGCAGACCACCGGCTACATGGCCGGCTTTCTCATAGTCCAGTAGCAAGTTGAGTCGGACAGACCGCACGCACGCGCTCCGGCTGCTGGTGGCCTGGGCGGTGCTGAGCGTGATCGGCGTCGTGATCGCGATGCAGGTCCATCTGCCGCCGGGCAACCAGTCCCAGCAGTCGACCGACACCACCGGGCTGTTGCAGCTGATGCTCGTCATCTCGACTCCCGTCTTTATCGGAGTCGTCCTGTTCATCCTCTACTCGGCTTTCGCGTTTCGGCAGAAGGCGGGAGCGCTCGAGGACGGGCCGGCCTACCACGGCAACTTCCGGCTCCAGGTCGCCTGGGTGGCGATCACCGCAGTGATCGTGTTCATCCTCGCCGGACTTGGCATCAGCGGGCTCGCTGCGACATCCAGCGGGACCAACTTCACATCGTCAACCCAGCCGGCCCTGGCCACCGCGTCAGTGGGCACCACCGCCGCCGACCGGCTGCAGGTACAGGTAATCGCCCAGCAGTGGTACTTCACCTACAGGTACCCGGCCTATGGCGGAGTCGAGTCCCTGCACCTGATCCTGCCGGTGGACTCCAACGTCGTCATCCACGTCACCTCCACCGACATCATCCACTCGTTCTGGGCTTATCAGCTCGGTGTCAAGGCCGACGCCAACCCGGGGGTCGACAACCTCGCCTACGTGACCACCCTTCACACCGGCTCGTTCACGGTCCGCTGCGCTGAACTCTGCGGAATCTGGCACGGCAACATGGTCGATACCAACGGCGCCGTAGTCAGCCAGGCCGACTTCGCGACTTGGATCGCCGGCCTCCAGAAGGCGGGGGCCACCCAGGTGCTCCCGCCCTACCAGCCTTTCTACTTTCCGAGCCCGCGGGTGAAGGGGACGTAACCATGGCGATAGCGGCGATTGGAAACGGCGGCCCCTCGATTCAGACCAGTGAGCGCCAGATGGTGCTCCCAACCAACCTCCTGACCGGCATCGTGCTGGCCGCCGTCGGCTATTGGGCCGGCGTCCAGCTGGGCAACAGCTTCGGGTTCAACGACGGCCTCAACACCGGCGTCCTGCTTGGGTACGTGTTCGCTTCGATCATGTTCCTGGTCGGGCTGGGTTTCGCCAACTACCCGCTGGCTCGCCTGTTCGGCTGGCCGGTTGCGCCCCAGTCTTCATACGACGAGCATCGGGGCGCGTGGCGCTATCTCAACCTCAGCCTCGATCACAAGGTGATCGGCATCCAGTACCTGGTCGCGATGCTCATGGCGATGTTGTTCGGCGGCATCGGGGCGATGTTGATCCGCACCAGCCTGCTCTCACCAGACCAAGCAGTCGTTTCGCCCGACAACTACCTGACGTTGGTCAGCATGCACAGCGTGATGATGATCTTCGTCGCCAGCGCCGCCATCGTCGGGCCATTCGGCAACTTCTTCGTTCCATACATGATCGGCACCAACCGCATGGCCTTCCCGCGCATCGAGGCGCTCTCGTTCTGGCTGGTGCCGCCCGCGATCGTGATTCTGCTGGCGTCTCCGCTCTTTGGCGGATTCCCGACCGGATGGACCGGCTATGCGCCGCTGTCCGAGCAGGCGGGTCAGGGATTCGACAGCTATATCGTCGGGTTCACATTGATCGGGCTGGCAATCTGCCTGTCCGGAGTCAACATGCTCACCACCGTCATGTGCCTCCGGGCTCCGGGAATGACCTGGACACGGCTGCCGATTTTCGTCTGGGGCGTCTTCTCGACCTCCATTCTCGGCGCCTTTGCGGCTCCTGTCCTCGCGTCGGCGCTGTCCATGCAGGCCCTCGACCGCACCATCAACACCTCGTTCTTCATCTCCTCGAACGGGGGCAGCAACTACCTCTGGGAGAACCTCTTTTGGTTCTTCGGCCATCCGGAGGTCTACATCTTCATCTTGCCCGCGTTCGGCATCGTGATGGAGCTCATACCGCACTTCGCGCGAAAGCCGCTGTGGGGATACCGCACCGCCGTCGTCGGCTTGCTGGGGGTCACCCTGCTCAGCTGGTTCGTCTGGCAGCACCACCTGTTCGTGAGCGGCATCGCACCCGCGCTCCGGCCGTTCTACATGCTCTCGACGGAGATGATCTCGATTCCGACCGGGATTGTGTTCCTGGTCGCCTTCGGGACCCTGTGGCGGGCGCGCATCTCGATGACGGTGCCCATGCTCTTCTGCCTGGGCTTCCTCTTCAACTTCCTGATCGGAGGCCTGTCCGGAGTCTTCCTGTCGGACACTCCGAGTGATGTCACGTTGCACGGAAGCTACTTCTCGATGGCGCACTTCCACTACACGATCGTGGGCGGCGAGATCTTCGCCATCGTGGCAGCGATCTATTACTGGTTCCCGAAGATGACCGGTCGCATGCTCAACATGACGATGGGAAAGATTCACTTCTGGTGGATGATGATCGCCTTCAACCTGGCGTTCATGCCGCTGTTCGCGGCGGGCATCCTTGACATGCCGCGACGCGTCTCTACTTACCTGCCCTCGTTGCAGGGACTCAACGACTGGGTGTCGATCTGGGCCTATGTGCTGTTCAGCTCTATGATCTTTTTTGCCATCAACGTGATCTGGTCATGGTTCTTCAACACCAAGTTGGCGCCAGCCGACCCGTGGCACGCGCGCTCCATCGAATGGGAACTGCCAACGCCGCTGCCCGCGCGCAACTTTGACCGTGTCCCGACATTTACGAGGGCCCCTTACGACTACGGTGATCCCCAGGGAGCCCGGCCCTCGGTTGACCTGGGTCCCGAGCCGGCTCCCGCATGAGCCCGCGAGCCTACTCGGATCAGTCAAGGGGCATGCCAGCCCTGGAACGCTTGCCGGAGTGGACGCCGGAGGTCGACGCTCGCCTGGCTCGAGTCGGGATATGGGTCTGGATCGGAGCCGACGTAACCTTCTTCGCCGCGTGGTTTTTTGCCTTCTTCTACCTACGCGCTTTGAACAACAACAACGACTGGATGGCGGCGGGCGTCACGCACCCGACTCGCGCCATCGGCGCCGCCATCTTCCTACTGTTTGCGATCTCGGCAGGGCTGTTCTGGGTCGGAGCGCGCTCAGTCGTCAGTCAGCGCGCGACCGCCCTCATCTTCTTCTGGCTGGCGCTGGCCGCAGGCATCGCCTGCTTCGTGGTTCAGATCTACGAGTTCCGCAACCTCGGGTTCGATCCCCAGATGGGGGGTGGCTATCCGAGCGTCTTCATCGGAATGAAGGGGGCGTGGCTGATCCAAGTCGTGGGCTCCATGTTATGGCTGGCAAGCAACATCGCTCAAACCAAACCGAACGGTGACGTCACCGTTCGACCGGCGTCTGCGACCTTCTTCGGATACTTCCTGGTCTTTCTCGCCGGCATTGGGTTAATTTCTTACGTAGTCCTGTACTTCGTCTGAAATGCCCCCGAGCGCTGGGGCGTTCCTGGCTTACTGGCCCTTCGAGCCTGACGTGCTGCTCGGCGTCGAGCTGGTGGCGGTCCTCTACCTGGTCGGGGGGGCGGGGCGCAGAAAAAATCACTCCTCGGCGACCACGCGTTGGCGCTCGATTGCTTTTTGGTTAGGCCTCGCCACTATCCTGCTGGCCCTCCAGAGCCCAATCGAGATTCTGGCGCGTCAACTCTTCTGGGTGCACATGGTGCAGCACCTTCTCCTCATGGCCGTGGCGGCGCCCCTCTTGGCCCTGGCGAGTCCATGGACGCGAATCTGGCGGGGGCTGCCACTGCGGTGGCGGCGATTCGTGGCCAAGCCGGTGTTCTTGGATCCCAGGCTGCACGCGCTCCGCTGGGCGTACCGCAAGGTGTCTCGGCCCCGCGTGATCTGGGTTCTCAACGTCGCCGACCTTTTCCTCTGGCACACACCAGCGCTTTACGACTTGTCGCTCAGGAACCACCTTGTGCACCATGTGGAACACGCCCTGTTCCTGGGCCTGAGCCTCGCCTTCTGGGCCCAGGTGGTCGACCAGGTCCCGTTTCATGCGCGGCTCGACTCTCTGGCGCGCGCCACCTACGTCTTCACCGCGATGATCGCGTCGTGGGTGCTGGCCGCAGTCCTGTCTTTTGCGACCGTCCCCTTCTACGCATACTCGCTGCTCGCTTACCGCCCCGGGGGCATCTCCGCGCTGACCGACCAGCAGTTGGGTGGGGGGATGATGTGGGTCCCTGGTGCCGTTCCATACTCGATTGCTCTCATCGCGTTGCTGTTCCGATGGTTGGAGGAGGAGGACGCCCGCCCGCGCCTGATCGCAGCGGATATGAAGGTGGTTGACACAAATGGCGGTTGAAGCACAGGTTCCCGTTGCTGCGCGAGGCCGCCCGGCCGCGGGCGTGCTCAGGGTCGCGGCGGACTACTTGGCCCTGCTCAAGCCGCGCATCATCCTGCTGCTTCTCGTCACCGAACTGGGGGCCATGATGGTCGCCGCACGGGGGTGGCCTGGAACCTGGGTCACGCTGGGTGCGCTGGCGGGAGGAGCGTTGGCCGCGGGAGGTGCTGGCGCCGTCAACTGCTGGTTTGACCGGGACATCGACGCGGTGATGCCTCGGACGCGGCGTCGGCCGATCGCGGCCGGCAGGATCACGCCGGCTGCCGGTCTCGGATTCGGAATCATCGTCGGGCTCGGCGGGGTGGCTCTTGTCGGCCTCGCCACCAACGTGCTGGCGGCCGCGCTGGCAGCGGCGGGCGGGCTCGTCTACGTGTTCGTCTACACCATGTGGCTCAAGCGCATGACCCCTCAGAACATCGTCATTGGTGGCGCCGCGGGGGCCTTTCCGCCCCTGGTCGGCTGGGCGGCGGTCACGGGTTCACTCAGCCCGCTGGCCTGGGTGCTCTTCGCGATCATCTTCTTCTGGACGCCGCCCCACTTCTGGGCGCTCGCACTGGTCCTGCGAAAGCAGTACGCGGCTGCCAAAGTGCCTATGCTGCCGGTCGTGGTCGGCGGGGGCCGGACTCGCCGCGCGATCGTCGCCTACACCTTTCCGATGGTCGGCGTGAGCCTTTTGCCCTGGATTTGGTTGGGGCCTCTCTACGGATTTTCCGCCATCGTCCTCGGTGGTGTATTTCTCGCGCTGGCCTGGCGTGCGTCACGCATCGAGACGGGCCACGCCGCCGTGACGCTGTTCCACTATTCGCTGGTCTATTTGGCCTTGCTGTTCATAGCAGCACCAATCGCGGCTGCGATGCTCGCCCTGAGCGCATGATCGAGTCGGGCGAGGCCCGAGACCTGGTTCCCGTACCGCGCTCCGTGCCCAAGTGGGCTCTGGCGCTTCCGGTGCTTGTCGTGGTGGTTGCCACCGTCACGGGCGCGGCGCTGATAACCCTCGATAGGTCCTCGAGAACGCCTTCGGTATCGCCAGGGCTTGCCAGGGTGGGGGGTACCGCGCCTGACTTTACCTCGTGGGACCTCAGCGGAAAGAAGGTCAGCTTGGCCGACTTCAAGGGCCACCCGGTCTTGATCACTTTTTGGGCTACGTGGTGCACGGCCTGCCAGGAGGAGCTCCCGACGGTGCAGCGGATGCGAGACCAGTTTCAGTCCACTGGCTTCAGCGTCCTGGCCGTGAATTACCGCGAGACGAACGACAGTCGCATGAGCCAGTTCCTCGCCGGTCTTCGTGTCAATCTCGAGGCGGTTATCGACCCTGAGGGCACGATCGCCTCAGCCTACGGAGTGGATATCGGTCTGCCGATCAGCGTTTTGCTCGATCGGACAGGGACAGTAGTCCGAATCTGGATCGGTGCTGTAAACAGCGCTGCGCTGGAAACAGCGGTCGGCCAGGTGGCGAGACCAGCGTCGCCCTAGTCGCTCTCAAACTTCGCCTGACGCGACCCTCCATCCTCAGGAGATCTGGGTGCGATTGCGCTGCGCGCCCTTGGCCATGTTGAGGTCTCTGGCGGCGGACTTGTTCGATGAACCGCCTCAGACACTGCCGAAAATTGATCACAAACAGGGCGACTGAGCGCCCCGGACAATCACACCCTAACGTTGAACGGGGCACCCGCCGATCAGCACAGAACTGGTCGGATCGGTACCGAAGTTCCAGCCGTAGTACACCGTGGCCAACTGGTAGGCGCTGCACTCAATTGCTTCCGAGCCATTCAGGTCGCTGGCGACTGCAGCCTCGACATCGCCCGGCGTGGCGCTCGATCCGAGAGACATTACAAGTAAGTTCAAGTCCGCGAAGTAAGTCCACGCCAGCCTGTTGACCTCACCGTTCGAGCAGAACAGCGGCGAAGCGTTTCCATCCGCGGCATAAGACAACTGCTGCGTGCAGAGTCCAACTACCGAAGGGACTTTCGCAGGCGGCAACACCTCGGGGCCAGTGCTGCCCTGGCCGAAGTGGAACGTCACGACTACCGACGCCACGACGACGGCAACGCCGCCAGCAGCTAGCGCGATCCAGGCGGCAGTTCGACGGTTAGCCGCGATCACCAGCCGGTAATCCTCGGTCACGGCCAAGCACCATCCCATCGATCCTGCGACACCAATTCAACGGACCCATCACGTTAAGTCTGGCGACGGGGACGAGTCGGCTCGGATTCTTGGTCGGGGGCTCGAGATTTGAGCCTGTGGCCTCAACGTCCCGAAATCCAACGAGGTTTGTCGAATGGGGCGCCTTGGGAGCCAGTCTGGTCCTCGACTGGGGGCCGGCGGCCGCCCGCTGGACCGCGCGGTGTCCTCGCCCTGTGAACAGCTTTGTGAGCAGAAGTCGCCAGACGCCACCGCTTCGATGTCGTTGACGCGTCGCGCTGCCGAAAGAGCCGAGCGCGAGCCTCTTTACTGCGGTCCCAGGAAGACTGCGACGATGTAATTGACGGTGTAGAGGAGGATGGCGGCGATGATCACCACCTGGACCCACCGCAGGTTTAAGGGCCACCAGCGACCCCTCTTTTTCTTCGCGCCGGTCGAATCGGGTTTCATGCCCGCACTTTAAACGCAAAGAGCTCCGCTCTTGGCGAACAGGGCGCCGAATCGTGTCGCTGCTCTGGCCCGCATCTGGTCGGTGACATGGCTGTATAGGTCGAGCATGATCCGGATGGAGTCTGACCGAGGCGCTCACACATCGTCTCCAGAGCCTCTCTCTACGAGTGAAAGAGTGGTCGAAAGACGCGACCCCATTTGAACCTGCAGAGTCCGCCTCAGCATGGCCTGCTTCACTTGCTTAGGGAAGAGGAGGGCCGGCTCGAAGCGCTGGTGACGGGCTTCAGATCGATCTGCTCCTGAGCTACGTCTGACTGCCGGCGCACCGTTAGGCCGGATCGGCAGTTCGATCGGGGCTGCAGCGGCTGCCAACCGCAAGACCAAATGTGTCCATTGGGCAGGTCGCTAAGTATAGATTGGTTGTGCGTGGACATCCTGTCCGCGAATTGGTCCTCGGCTCGTCGCTCACCGACCTTTCGGCCGGCTCTTCCAAATCGAGGATCGCGCCAGCCCTATCGATACCGCCAATCGCCACGCGCGTGGTCGCTGAGTTCGCTAGGTTCCGAACCGCCAGCGCGTCGCTCCAAAGCCGCCGGGCACCAGGACGAGTTAGTAACGACTTGTTCGAGGGCGGCGTTAGCACCAGTATGAGAGTCGCGGTTCTTGCGGCGGTCCTCGTCCTCACAGCCTGCGGCAGCGCGCCGGCGCTGCAGGCGCACACCTCCCCCCAACCGTCAACAACTGCGACAAGCACTCCGTCGGTTACGCCAACGCCGACGGCGGCTCCGACTCCGACCTCGACCGGCGTGAAGGTCTGTGCCGCTTCGGCAGTGGAACTATCTCTAGTTGGCACCGACGGTGCTGCAGGACATATCTTCGCCAACCTTGCCCTGACCAATTCGAGCTCGGCGCCATGCACGCTGGACGGATTCCCCACCGCACAGCTCTTCAGCGCCTCCGGTGCAAGTGTGGCCACTCGAGTGGTCGATCGAGGAGGTGAGCTCGCGAGCTCTCCCAAACCAAGCAAGTTCGTTCTAGCTCCGACTCAAAGGGCAAGCTCCACGGTTTCGTGGGGAGACGTGAACGTCGGGACCGAGATTTGCAAGAGGGCCACGACAATCGAGATCGGGCTGCCGGGCTCAGCGCCGAGCGCTCATCTCAGGGTCACGGGCCTCTACATCGAGATCTGCAACTCAGGCGAGCTGGACGTCAGCGCTTTGAGAAATTCGACAGCGGATGTGGCCGACGCAAGCCAAGCAGCCGCCACCATCCTGGTGCCTCAACCTGGCGCTCAAGGAACCTGGATGAGCTGCTCTCAGCTGGCCAAAAACTTTGGCGCCTGTCCCTTCTCGTCCGAGATCATCGCCCGGCTGAACCAACTGACCAGCAGCGGATATTTCGGCGACGCCCCGCCGGCCGGGGTGTGCGGCGAGAACTACCTCACCGGTACACAGAACGGCTTGTTCACCGCGCCGCGTGTCGTGTCGTCGACGTGGAACAGCCTCGGCATCGTGGTAGTTGTCATCAGGCGCGGACCACCACCACCTGACCTCACGGCAACGATGAGCCTGATCAGCGGCCGCTGGCTGGCCACCGATCTCGCCTCCGGCTCAGGGCCTTCTGCGTCCATTTACGCGGACAAGCCCAACTGCTGACCGCCGGCATGGCCTAGACCGAAAGGCGGTCCGAAGTCAGTGCGCTTGCTGATCGACTGATCCGGATCGTATCGGGAACATCGGAGTGGCGTTTCGACTGAGAGCTTGGGACGACGACATCGCCGACGATTCGTGGAATCCAGCCGCGTTATTTTGGGTCGGCTTGTTCGGGATCGTTGCGACCGGAGCGACGATCCGTGTTGGCGGCGACAACGATTGGGGAATCGGTCATAAAGACCCCGCTATTCGTGCCGCAGAAGACCACAGCCTTGCTGGGCGTCGTCGTCCTCCTGGTCTTATGAGCAGCTGCAATTCGACCTTTGACCTTTCCCCTGAGCGATGGCAACTTAGGGCGACAGCGGGTCATTCCGCCTACCAGCGCTGTCTTGGCTGTGCGATTTCGCCGGCGAGCGCGGGGCGGAGAGCACACCTTTCGCGAACCGGGAATAACTGCCCCGGTGACGACGACCTCGAGCAAGGGCTCAACGCAGTTCAGCTGGCCGAGGCTCTTGACTCGACCCTTCGAATCGTCCAGCGCTGCGTGGACCTTGGGACCCTGGACTCGCTGGCCGAGACGCTCCGGCTTCCGAATTGGGGCGAATCGCGAGTGCACAGCCGCGGCTCGGTTATTCAGCGGGTCTTGCCCACGACAAAAGCCACATCGCTGAGCTGAAACGAAACGTTCGGAAGATCCAGGGCTGCCGCAGATCGATCTCTGAAACTGAGTCAGGCGACCGTCACGTGGGCGCCTTGCGACGACTCGCGCACGAATGAATGTATCCCGACCGATAGGGGACCAAGGGCACAGATGGTCGGTTGGCCAACGATTTGGCTGACGGACTGATTAGATTCTGGTCGTGCATCAGCTCCCAACCAGTGCGGTCCCGAGCGAAAAGCATCGCCGCAGGGACGTGGTGCTGACCCTGATGGGCATCGCCGTCGGCACGATGCTGCTGCGCCTGCCCAGCCTGACCGAGCCTCGCTGGTATTTCGACGAGGGCGTTTTCACGACCGTCGCCTGGGCCACATCGAAAGGACTACCTCTTTATGCGGGCGCCTACGACCTGCAACCTCCAGGGATCTACTGGCTGTTCCGGGTGTTGATCGCACTTGGCGCGGGTGAGCACCACTTGGTAACCCAAGTCGCGGGTGCTCTCTTCGTCGTCGCGACGGCCCTCCTGACTTTCGTTATCAGCCTGCGGTTCATGTCCTTGCGGGCAGCGGCCCTGGCGGGTGCTTTGACGGCGTTCGTCCTATCCATCCCCACCCTGGACGGCGACCTGCTCAACGTCGAGCTCGCCGCCCTCCCATTTTTCCTCGCCAGCCTTCGCTTCGCCTTTAGCCGGCGGTGGGTGCTGATCTTTGTCTCCGGCATCCTTCTCGGCGCCGCCGTCGTCGTACGCCCTTCGTTCGTCTTCGACGGCCTGGCCCTCCTCATCCCCTTGCTCAGCGACGGCCAGAGGCTGCGGCGTCTGTTGGTGGCCGGCGCAGGAGGAGCAGCGACGCTGTTGGCGGCCGTGCTGCTGCTGGCGGCCGAAGGCTCGCTGCCCGCGTACATCACCACCGTCTTGCCCTCTGACCACATCTACGCATTAGATGGCAACGGCGGCACCTTTGTGCCGATGTTCGTTCGGCTGGCCGTACTTGGTGTCATCGGTGTGATCTGTTTCGCAAGGGCGAAGACTGTGCGCGGCCGTCTGCTTGCTATTTGGCTGCCCGCAAGCCTGGCAGGTTCCAGCCTGACCCCCCTCGAGTACACGCACTTCTTTCACGAGGCGACTCCAGCACTCGCTTTCGCCATCGCCATGCGCGTTTCCGGATTTCGTTGGCGGTGGCACATCCCTATTCAGGCAGCCGTCGCGCTGGTGATATTCGCTGAGGCGACGCTCATCATTCCGGCTCAGCAGACCGCCGTGATGGAGTCGCGCACTCCTCAATGGCCTCTCAGGCACAACTTCGGTTATTGGGATCTGCCGGCCTACTACGGCAACTGGTTCGCCTACGTATCGGGGATCAGGAGCAGCAGCCAATATGAGCAGTGGTTCAACGGGGTCGGCCCGCAGGAGACCGAGAGCGCGTTGCTGCAGCGCGTGGCAGGTTCGAGCAGCGATCACTTGCTGGTTCTTGGCGGGCAGCCATGGCTCTACGTCGAGAGTGGTCTTTTGCCCGCCACGCGCTACATCACGGTTTGCAACGCGGCGTGCATCGTGCCCTCGGAAGTCGATGACGTCCGCCAAACCCTCAGAGGCAGCTGCACCGATCTAGTCGTCGCCGTGAGTCAGCTGCCTTACTGGCAGGACGACCTCGATGCAGGAGGCTATGTCGCCATCGCCGGCGCCCCGTGGCCGACTTTCCAGTTGAGCCGCCCACCTGGGCAATGCAGCTCTAACTCGTAACCCAGGCCTGTAGTGGATGGGCCTATCGCAGATGGCCCAAGCACTGAACAGGCGGAGAGCTCATGAGGCGAATCACCGCCGTCGTCCTCGCACTGGGAGCGCTGGCAGCGTTCTCGCTTCCGGTGTACGCCGACTCGACGGGCACCCCGGGCCAGCCCAGCCAGAGCTGCCAGCCGTTCTTCGGAAACTCAGGTCCGTTCACGCCGAACGGCTTCAACACGGCCGGCTTCAACGACGCGACCACGGTCTACGCCGGTGCCCAGTCACAGAACTCGAACAACCCCAAGTCGGTGTCCCAGTACGACGTCGCTTGCTTTCAGGCCGCCTCGCACTAAACACGAATGGGGCGGCCCGCCGGTCGCCCCTCAGCTGCTGCCGCTTGTGCTCAGCCGGCAAGGTGCTTCTCGAACCAATGGTGCGCGTAAGGCTCGTCGTTAAAGGGAGCCACCTCGACGTCGCCGGATGATCGGTAAAGGCTGATCGCTTCGGCGAGCGTCTGGTTCGTTTCCAGGCGCACCGGCTTGGCACGGTGGCCGGCGGCCTGCCCTCGAGCTCACGCAGAATTCGGCGTCCGAGACCGAGGCCGCGGGCGGATTCGGCCACCCACATGCGCTTCAGCTCGAAAGGCGCATCGTCATGGAACTTCAGCGCTCCGCACCCGATGGGCATGCCTTGGCGGGTGGCCACCGACAGCGGGCCGGCTGGAGGCCGCAGGCTCTCCTCATCGGCCGGGAGGCTGCGCTCCGGATCGAAGCCAGTCTCGAATCGGCGGTCGAGTTTCTGGAAGTACTGGCCAATGCAGTAGCGAGCGTGCGGGTCAGCCGGATCGACCGGTGTGATCTCAATCGTTGCCGGGGTCCGGGCTTTTAGGCATTCAGCCCGACCGCGACGATGACCATCGCTCCTGCAATTTTCTGCTCGCCACGTATCGCAGCGAGCGGCCGCCGCCCTCCTGGTCGAGCCAGCCTTCATGGCGCAGACGCTGGAGGTCCTGGGTCGCCGTCGGGCTCGCGATATTCGTCTCGCGCCGGTGGTCGGCGTTGGTGATCGGCAACCCAAGCAGCGCTTGGTCGAGAGCCCCCACGAGCCGCTCGGGGTAGCCGTGCTCGCGTGCCAGCCGCTCGCAGAAATCGTGCCGGGCGTGCGCGATCTCGAGCCAGCGTCGGCGCTCCGTCGCCTCGAAGACGTGACCTTCGATGCAGAACTCGACCCACGCCGACGCGTCGCGGTGTGGATCGAAGGAGGGCCCTTGCACCTCTTCGAGCACCGAGTAGTACTCGCGAGTGTGCCTTCCGAGGTATGGCTCGATCGAAACCAGCTCAGGGCGTAGCAGCCCCTCCTTCGCGAGCACCAAGGATTGGACGATGCGGGCGAGCCTGCCGTTGCCGTCGCGAAACGGGTGGATGGATACAAGGTTCAGATGGGCCATGGCGGCGCGAACGACGGGGTGGCGGGCAAGGTCGCCCTTGTCGAGCCACGTGGCGACCTCGCCGAGCAGCGCCGGCACGTCGCCGGATTGGGGGGCGCGGTAGGGATCGCGTCCCAGTCCTCGAGTGACTATGACGCTGCCATCGCGCAAGCGGCCGGGGCCAGCTTGGGGCTGCGGATGGCAAACCAGGAAGTGCAGGTCGAGCATCGTTTGCGTCGACCACTGGAAACGCTTGTCGTCCGCGAGCACTGCGACCCGGTCCATCGCTTGGGCGTACGCGGAGATGATGCGCTGAGTCTCGTCGGAGGCGCCTGCGGGGTGCCGTCCGGCCAGGATCTCGACGGTGTCCTCGAGGCTGGCGCCGTAGCCCTCGATCGAGGTCGAACCGACCGTGGCCTCGGCGGCCGCCAAACGGCGGAGGGCGCCGGTCCAGGGCTGCGCCGAATCGCCAAGATCATGCGCCAGAAAGCGACGCAGCTCGTCGAGCTCTTCGAGGCGGCGGAGGATCGCGGGCGACTTGGGAGGAGTGGCGAAGAGAGACATGGGCGGAGTATAGGTTAATAAACGATTATTTGTTTATACGATAGGCACCCACAGGTACGACGGAGAGGCCGAGCACTCTCGCCCGGCCTCTCCGCTTGGGACTTTTAGTTGTCCCTCTTCCCGCCGGCGGGTGCCGGATTGACGTACATCAGCGAGCCGGGAGTCGTCAGCAGCTCGCCCGTTTCGAGCAACGTCTTCAGGCCTGACAGGATCATCGGCCAGCCGCCGTAGAGCTGTTCGTTCGCTCCTTCCCTCAGCTGGTCGTGAGTCACCTTCAAGTGGCAGGAGTCGCCGACCGGTTCGATCTCCCAGGTGACGCGCGATGTTCCCTCTGCCTTGACGTCCTCGCCCCACAGCGCCGTCATGCTCTGCACCAAACGGCGGGGCGGGTCGACCTCGAGGTTCTTACCCTCGCCCAAGAGCCTGCCGTCCGTGGTGCTCTGCTGGTAGTGCGAGCCCCGCTTGAAATCGGAGTTGATCCGGGCCCCGAAGTTGTACTTGCTTCGCAGCTCGGGATCCGTGATCGCCTCCCAGAGCCGTTCGGGCGTGGTCTTGATGTAGATCTCGAAAACCTTTTCCATGCTTGCCTCCAATTTGGTTTTGAGGTCGCTGAGCGATGCGACCCAGGGTTCTGCGTACTTGCTCACCCACCGGTCGTGGACGAGCCGGATTGGGACGGGATTCAGGAAGTGGAGCTTCTCACGACCCTGGCGCCGGGTCACGACCAGGCCTGCTTCCTCGAGCAGCTTGAGGTGCTTCATGACCCCAAATCGCGTCATCGAGAATCGCGCTCCGAGCGCGCTCAAGGTCTGCCCGTCTTGGCGGAATAGCTCGTCGAGGAGGGCCCTCCTCGTCGGGTCCGCCATCGCCCTGAACACCTCGTCCACACCTGGGACTATACGTGACCATTCAGTCACATGTCAAGCAGCCGGAAACGGCTGTCCGCGAAGCGGATGCGCTCCTCCTGGCCCGGCTGGGCGGGGTCCAGCACCCACTGGCTGGCGACCAGCTTCCCGACGGCGTCTTTGCGAGCGCGCCGTGCGGCTGCAGGCGAGGAAGTGCGCGGTACTGAAGGCCTGCGCCGGGCCAGGCTCTACTGGCGCGACGTCATCGAGGTCATGGTCGGCCCTGCGGGCGACGGCGACGAAGTCCGCGGCCGGCGCGAGATCGCCTCTCAAGCTCCGAAGTGCCGACTGCCACAGGTCGGCCTGGCTCTATATTGCTAGGCCGACCTTGGGTACACCTGACTCCATTCCACTGATTTCCGCGCGGGGCCTGGGCAAGCGCTTTGGTGAGCTCGTCGCTGTCGACGGCATCGATTTCGACGTGGCTCGAGGCGAGGCTTTCGGCTTCCTCGGGCCGAACGGCGCGGGCAAGACCTCGACGATGCGCATGATCGCGTGTGTTTCGCCAGTAACGTCGGGCACTCTGAGAATCTTCGGCGAGAACCCGGCCGCACGTGGCGCCGAGATCCGCGCGCGGCTCGGGGTCGTGCCGCAGGCGGACACGCTCGACCTCGAGCTGACGGTTCGCGAAAACCTGATCATCTTCGCCCGCTACTTCGACATCCCATGGGCGCAGGGACGGCGGCGGGCAGACGAGCTGCTCGAGTTCGTGCAGCTCAAGGAGCGGGCCAAGGACAAGGTCGATGACCTCAGCGGGGGAATGAAGCGCCGCTTGACGATCGCACGGGCCCTCATCAACGAGCCCGACCTGCTGCTTCTCGACGAGCCAACCACGGGCCTCGACCCACAGGCGCGCCATCTCGTCTGGGACCGCCTCTATCGCTTGAAGCAGCGTGGCGTGACGCTTGTGCTTACGACCCACTATATGGATGAAGCCGAGCAGCTGTGCGACCGGCTGGTGGTGATGGACAAGGCTAAGATCGTCGCGGAGGGCACGCCGCGCGAGCTGATCGAAAAGTATTCGACAAGAGAAGTTCTCGAATTGCGCTTCCCGGTGGACGCGCAGCCCGCGCTGGATCACACCCTGGACGGAATCGCCGATCGAGTGGAGGTGCTCGCCGACCGCGTGCTGCTCTACACGGCGGATGGAGACGCCGCGGTCGCCGCCGTGCACAGCCGCGGGCTGCGGCCGGAAACCGCGCTCATCCGTCGCGGCACACTAGAGGACGTCTTCCTCCGGCTGACCGGCAGGAGCCTGATCGACTAGTGGCGATTGTGATCCCCGCCGGCGCTGCGAGGGTTGTCGAGCACAACGCGCTCGTCTTCAAGCGCCTGTGGCGTGGCTCGATGACGGTCTCTTTCTTCACACCCGTCTTCTTCATCGCCTCGATAGGCCTCGGGCTCGGCAGCCTGGTCAACAAGAGCTCGGGTGGGGTGGGAGGCGTGCCCTATATCGACTTCCTTGCCCCCGGCCTGCTGGCGGCGACGACTATGCAGACTGCCGCTTTCGAGTGCACCTACCCGATCCTCGGGAAAATCCTGTGGGACCACATCTACGACGCCATGCTCGCAACCCCACTCATGGTCCGCGACCTGGTGATCGGCGAGATGGCGTGGGTGACCATCCGCCTGTTGATGGTCGCAACGATCTTCTGGGTCGTGATGGCGGTGTTCGGTGTCGCCCACACGCCCGAGTCGCTGCTCGCAATTCCAACAGCAACGCTGAGCGGGCTCGCCTTCGCCACCCCACTAATGGCTTTTACCGCGACCCAGAAGAATGACAGCGCGATGGGCAGCGTGTTGCGCCTTGTGATCGCGCCTCTGTTCCTGTTCGGCGGCGCTTTCTTTCCCATCAGCCGCCTTCCCGTGCTGCTGCAATGGGTGGCGTGGGCAACGCCGCTGTCTCATGGCGTGGCCCTGTCCCGCGGGCTCGTTCTTGGCACGCTGGCATTTCCTGAGGCGGCTTTGCATGTGGCAGTCCTTCTCATCTACGTTGTCGCGGGAGTCTTGATCGCACTGCCCGTGCTCAGGAGAAGGCTGGTCAAGTGAGCATCCGCACGTTGCGAATGCCGACCAGGTCGATCCACGTGATCGAGCGGAACATGGTGCTGTTTCCACATTTCTGGAAAGTACTGGCGGCCGGATTCGTCGAGCCCGTCCTGTACTTGCTGGGCATCGGCTTCGGCCTTGGCTCGCTGATCCGCACCATCGACGTTGGAGGTGGCCACACCGTGAGTTATGCGGTGTTCGTGGCACCGGCCCTCATGGCGTCGTCCGCGATGAACGGCGCGATCTACGAGACGACGATGAACATGTTCTTCAAGCTGCGTCACCTCAAGCTTTACGACGGCATGGTCGCGACCCCCGTCGGGGTCGAGGATGTGGCGGCGGGAGAGGTGATATGGGCGGTCGCCCGCGGCAGCGTCTACTCGATTGCCTTTCTATTGTTCATGCTCGCGCTGGGGCTGGTCGCCTCGCCGTGGGCTATCCTCGCGGTCCCCGCGGCCGTTCTGGTCGGCCTCGGCTTTGCGGCCCTCGGCTCCGCAGTGACCACGTTCATTCGCCAGTGGCAGGACCTCGACATCATCCAGCTGGCGCTGCAGCCGATGTTCCTTTTTTCGGCGTCGTTCTTTCCGCTCACGGTCTATCCGCCCGTGCTGCGGTTCCTCGTCGAGCTGACGCCCCTGTACCACGGCATCGATCTCATTCGTGGCTTGACCACAGGCGCGATCGGTCCGGGGTTGCTGGTCGACGTTGCCTATCTGGCAGCCCTTGCCGTGTTGGGTGTGACGGTCGCGGCGATGCGCCTGCGGACGCAGCTGATCAAGTAGTCGTCGCGCGGCGTCCAATTACGACCATCGTGCCCGAGCAGCCCAGGGCCCACGCGACAAGGGCGGCAAAGGCGATCTCGCTGGGAATGCCGCCGGCAGCGAATCGCCCTGACGGCGCAAAGAAGGCCACCCATGCCATGACCTGCAGGGCGGCTGCGACGGCTGCCGCCCGGCCGGTGCTGCGAGGCAGCCGTCGGGTCGTCAGGATCGCGTAGGCGTTCGAGGCCAGAAACAGCAGCGCTGGAAAGGTGGTCACCTGGAAGGGTTACAGCCAGCGCGCCTGAAACCGGCAGCCAGCGCCGGGCGCGGCCCACTCGGGACATGTGCCGCGCAAGCGTAGCCGCGGCAAGGACTGATCAATTACTAGTGCCGCCGACCGCTGTCACTCCGCTCGAGAGGGCGCCGGCGGGCTCGAGATCGGGTTGGCCCTCCGGCTCGCGGTGGGAGCCTGAGGCGCGCAGCCCCGAAGTCCGGCCGTGGCAGCTCGCGGTCGGCCTTGGCCAGATTGGGGAGTTCAGCTTCGTCCTGGCGTCGATGGTGCTCGCCCGCGCTGGTACCACCGGAGCTGGACAGCGCCGTGCGGGTCGCGGTGGTGCTGGCGCTCGCCGTGTCCACAACGCTCGTCAGGCTTGGCCCCGCCCGCTGCAAGCACCACTGGCAGCTTCTTACGGACCGAGTAGGTACCCCATCCGGCGCGGCATTCGCGCGATGGCCGACATCACGGGATTCGGCCGCACGCCACGTTCCTCGGCAGTGTCCTTGGCGATGATCGCCCGGCGGATCACTGCCGCCCCGATCGAGCGAAACGGCTGCGGCGGAAACATGCGCGGCTTGGGATTGACCATCGGCAGCCGCGTCGCGTCGGTGTCGGCGCCGATCGCGAGATCCGCGATGACCTTGCCGGCGAGATGGCTGGGGGCGACGCCGTTCCCTGTATAGCCGAGCGCGTAGTAGACATTGCCGGGCTCCAGGCTGCCAAAGGTGGGGAGGTGGGTGGGCGAGACGTCGATCGGCCCTCCCCAAGCGTCCTCCAGAGGCACCTCGGCGAAGGTTGGAAACAGTCGGCGAAAGCCCTCGGCCGCCTCCTGCACCGCGCGCCCGTCACGCGTGAACGAATCGTCGATCCGGCTCGAGGCTCGACCGCCGCCGCCGCCGAATGCGATCCGTCCGTCGCGCGTGGTTCGAAAGTAACGGACCGAGGTGCGGAAATCCGTCACCAGCTCGCCGCCCGTCCAGTTGATGGCGGCCAGCCTCTCGGGGGCCGGAGCCGTCAGCACTATGTAGCTGCTCCAGGCCACGAGCCGGCGGCGCAGCTGTGGCCAACCCACAGCCCATGCGTTCACGGCGAGCACGGCTTTTGGCGCGCGCACGCTCCCGCCGGTGGAGACGGCAAAGGCGGGCGGCCCAGGATCCAGTCGGGTGACCTCGGTGCCCTCATGGATGGTCACGCCGCGCTCCAGCAGGACGCGCCGCAGGCCGCGCGCGAGGAGGGCTGGCTGCACCTGCGCCCCATCGCGCATAAAGGCCCCAGACCGGAAGGCGGGGGAGGCGCACCGGGCCTTCAGCTCTTCGGCAGTCAGCGCCCGCAGCTCGTCCGCCGCCCCTACCTCGCGCGCCAGGCTGACGATCTCCGCGCAGATCGCATCGTGCTGTGGAGCGGTGGAAGCGTAGATGTACCCGGCGTGCTGGTACCAGGCATCGACCCCGTGCGTGGTGCAGAACTCGCCGATCGAGTTGATGCTGCTGCCAAGTGCGCGGCAGGCCCGGACCGCCGATTCCTGCCCGTAAAGCGCGATCAATCCATCCAACTCGTCCCACCACCCGCTGGCGAAACCGCCGTTGCGGCCGCTCGGCCCGCCGCCGCAGATGTCCTGCTCCAGGACGACGACCTTCAGGTCGGGCTTGGCGAGGGTCAGGTGATAAGCGGTCCACAAACCGGTGAATCCGCCCCCGATGACCACGACGTCGGCGCTGATGTCGCCCTTCAACGGCCTGGGCTCAGCGTCACTCTCGGCTGCCAGCGCCTCCCGCAACCACCAGCTGCGTTGGACGCCTGGTGTGAGGGCCTTGCCGGCAAGATTCAGGGCCTGGATGGTCGTGCTCACCCCGACAATCCTGAGGCTTCGGCAGCGTTGACCTTCGATCCGGATGGCTTTGAACCTGAGCTGTCGTGAACGGGTTAGGATGCCAGGGTGATGGCAAATAAGACTGCGGCGCCGGTCGAGGTAAGCGCGGAGAAGGTCCAAACCCTGATTGCACGAGAGGAAGCCAGGTTCCGAGCCGCGCGGCGGAAGTCTGACGAGCTCTGGCGCAAGGCCCGCGCTTCCAGCCCTCGCGGGGTGCCCTCCTCGTTCCAGGACGCTCCTCCGCAGCCGATCTTCGTGGACTACGGCCGTGGCAGCCGCATCTGGGACGTCGACGGCAACGAGTACGTTGACTTCCACAACGGCTTCGGCGTCATGGTCGTCGGGCATGCCCACCCGCTGATCGTGGATGCGGTCTCCAAGCGCATCGCCCGGGGCTCGCATTTCGCCCAGCCGGTCGCCGACGACGCCATCGTCGCCGAAGAGCTGGCCAAGCGTTTTGGCCTGCCACAGTGGCGGTTCACCAATAGCGGCACCGAGTCCACGCTCGACGCGGTTCGCATCGCCCGCGGGTTCACCGGCCGCGAACGGCTGGTCAAGATCGAAGCTTCATACCACGGCCACCACGACGCCCTGATGGTCTCGGTCGAGCCGCCCCCGGACCAGATGGGGCCGGTCGGGTCGCCGGCCTCCTATCCGCAGAGCGAAGGCATCCCCAAGGCGGTCGTCGAGCTGACCACCGTGGTGCCGTTCAACGACCTGCCCGCACTCGAGCGGGCGTTCAATAAGCACCCTCACGACATCGCCGCGGTGATCGTCGAGCCCGCGATGATGAACGTCGGCATCGTCCTGCCTGACGCCGGGTACCTGGCGGGGATCAAGGAGATCGCGCACCGCAATGGCGCCCTGTTGATCTTCGACGAGGTCAAAACCGGCGTGACCATCGCACCCGGCGGTGCGACCGAGCGTTTCGGCGTGCAGCCCGATGTCATCGCGCTGGCCAAGGCGATCGGCGGCGGCCTCCCCTGTGGCGCTGTCGGCGGTCGACAGGACGTCATGGCGGTGATCGAGGACAAACGCGTGGCCCAGATGGGCACCTTCAACGGCAACCCGCTCACCCTCGCGGCCGCCAAGGTGACGCTCCAGGACATCCTGACCCCGAAGGCCTATGCCCACTTCGACGCGCTGGCCGAGGTGCTGCAAGGAGGGCTTGATGGTGTGATCCGGGAGAATGCACTTCCGTTCCACGTCACCACCCTTACCGCCCGCGGCAGCATCACGTACAAGGCTGAGCGCGTGCGCAACTATCGCGACTACCTCACTGTCGACAAGCCGGCCGCGTACCTGTCGTGGCTTTACCAGTGCAACCGCGGGGTGCTCATGGCGCCAGGAGCGGAAGAGAACTGGACGCTGTCGGTGCAGCACTCGCAGGAGGACGTCCAGCGCTACGTGGACAACTTCGCGGAGATGGCGCGCGAACTGAGGGCGTAGAAGCAATTCGCGCGGCCGGAGCCAGGCGCGCGTGATTCGCGGCATTCGTGCGCGCGGTCGAGCCCAGAAGTGTGGCAAGCCCGGAGATGTGAATTTGCTGGGAGGTCGTAGATAATGCCCTCATGAGCATTGAAAACATCCTGCTGATCATTGCGTTCATCGCCTTCGTTCTCACCGCGATCGGATGGGGATTCATGAAGATCGACCTGATCGCCATCGGACTGGCGGCGTACGTGCTCTCACTGTTCATAGGCAGCCTAGGGCACTTCAGCTTGCCGATCATTCTGCAGATGCTCGCCTTCATCGCCTTCGTGCTCGCGGCGATCGGGTGGAAATACAAGAAGGTCGGCTTGGTCGGGGTTGGCCTCGCCTTGTGGATGGCCTCTCTCCTGATTCACCTGGTGATCAAGTAACTCCTTGACTTACTCCGCCACGTACACCATCACGATCAAGGCGTCCATCGCCAAGGTCTTCGACTACCTCGCCGACGTCACAAGGCACGGCGAGTGGGGGAGTGCCGACGACAGGATGAAGATCAGCGCGGAGAAGGCCGGCCCGCCCGCTGTCGGCGCCCGCTATCAGGCTGACGCTCTCCTCAATGGCAAGCAGAACAAGTCAGTGGTGACGATCACGGCCCTCGAACCTCCGAAGCGGATCGCCTTCGATGCCGAGGACTCAAACTCCGCGTTTCACCACGAGTTCCTCCTGACGCCAGAGGGTGATGGGACGCGCTTCGAGCGGCGCGTGACCATGACGAAAGGGCCTTTCTACCTCCCGCTCGTGTTGCGGATCTTCAAGAGCACGGTGGTGAAGAACTACGACGGCGCGATGCAGAACGCCAAGGCGAAACTGGAGTCCGGCGCCTAGTCGACTTCAGCGGGCTGCAGTGGTTCGGGCGATGCCGCTGCCGCCGGTAAGCCGGGCGCCGATGATCACCGGGATGATCGTGACCAGGATCACGAACGAGACGACGACATTCACCTCGGGCAAGCGCTGCCCCAATCGAATGGCGCCGAAGATCCAGATCGGCAGAGTGTTCTGCGCCCCGGCGGTGAACGTGGTCACTATCACCTCGTCGAACGAGAGCGCGAAGGCGAGCATCGCGCCGGCGACGATGGACGTCGCGATCAGCGGCAGGGTGATGTCCCTGAACGTCTGGAAGCCGTTGGCTCCGAGGTCCATCGCAGCCTCCACCAATGAGCCCTGCGTCCGCCGCAGCCGCGCCAGCACGTTGTTGTAGACGACGACGATGCAGAAGGTGGTGTGGCCGATGACGATCGTGAGGATCGAAAAGGTGATGCCTGTGAAATGGAAAAACGAGTTGAGCGCGATCCCCGTCACGATGCCGGGCAATGCGAGGGGAAGGATGAACAGCAGGCTGATCACGTCGCGTCCAAAGAAGCTCGCGCGGTGAATGGCGAAAGCCGCCATAGAGCCCAGCACCAGGGCCAGGGCCGTGGCGCCCAAGGCCGCCTGCAGTGACAGCACCAACGCTGACTGCACCTCTGGGTCTTCCCACGTTGACGGAAGCCATTTGGTGCTCAAGCCGGGCAGCGGCCACGTTTCGATGTTGGAGCTGTTGAACGCGTAAAGCAGGATGATCACGATCGGGATGAACAGGAAGAGCAGGACCAGCGCGGCCCAAAAGCGCAGCGCAATTCGGGTCCAGAATCCCTCCACGCTATAGAGCCTCGAAAGCGCCAAGGCGCTTGGCGATGACCAGATAGACGACCATGATGACGACGGGAACCGTCGCCAGCGCGGCCGCGAATGGCACGTTGTTGGCGATGCCGATGTTGCTGTAGACGACGTTGCCGATGAATGTCGAACCAGCGCCTCCGACCAGGACCGGGGTGATGTAATCACCAAGCGTCAGCGAGAAGGTGAAGATCGAGCCGGCCACGACCCCGGGGAGCGCGAGCGGCAGCACCACGTCGCGCACTGCGCGCCAGCGCCGAGCTCCGAGGTCGGCGGCAGCCTCCATCAACGACTCCGGCACCCGTTCCATCGCGGAGTACGTCGGGATGATCATGAAAGGAAGCCAGATGTAAGAGAACACGATCCACATGGCGACATTGGTGTAGCCGATGTTGGGCGCCGGCAGTCCGATGGATTGCATGCTCCAGTTGAGCAGCCCGCTGTGGTTGAGGATGAGGATCCACGAGTAGACCCGGGCGAGATAGCTCGCCCACAAGGGAAGCAGCACCGCGGCGAAAAGCAACCTCTGCGTGCGACGCGACGCGACCCGCGCCATGAAGTAGGCGAATGGGAATGCGATGACGGCGTCAGTCACAGTGACCGCTGCGGCCAGCAAGACCGTGCGGCCGATTATGAGCCGGTAGGTCGGGTCGGACAGGATGGTCCGGAAGTTGTCGAGGTTCCACACCTGCTCGATCTGGGTCGTGAAATCGTTGATCTGCCAGAAAGCGGTGATCAGCAGCAATGCCAGGGACGCGAGATAGATGACGACAAACCAGGCAAGCGGTGGCAGCAGCAAAAGCAGAGAACGAAGCCACGGCCGCCGCCAAAGCAGCGACTGACGAGGGGCGGCCCCGCCCGTCTTGCGGGGCCGCCTTGCCGCTTCTAACGCCACGACTGGATCAGGAGATGATCGAGGTCCAGGCCGTCTGCCACTGCGAGTAGGGGATGCAGTTGTTGCTTCCGTCGTCGCAGGTCGCGATCGGGGTCTTCCAGAACTTGATGGTGTTGAAATAGCTGCCGACTGCGTCGGCGTGGTACTGCTTGCATGAGCCTGGCGAGAGAATCTCCATCTGGGCGCATGCGAGCTTGTTGACCGGCGTCTCTCCGAAAGACACCGCCTGCTCTGCCTGCACCTGGGGCGTGCTCACCCACTTGGTCCACAGGTATGCGCACATTGGATGAGGAGCGTTGGTCGCGAGCATCCAGGTGTCGCCCCATCCGGTTGCGCCTTCGGACGGGATGGTGTCCGCGACCGGCTTCTTTGCGGCTTGCAACGTGTTCGTCTGGTATGGCCAGGCGGCGCCCACCATGGCGTCGCCACTGGAGAAGAGGTTGATCTCATCACCGGCCGTCTCCCAGTACTTCTTCACGAGGGGCCGCTGCTGCTTGAGCAGCGTGACCGCGGCGTTAAACTGCGCCTGGGTCAGCTCGTATGGGTCCTTGATGCCCAGGTTTGGCTTCGTGGCCCCCAGGTAGAGGGCGGCGTCGGCGATCTGGATCGGGTTGTCGGGAACTGTGATCAAGCCCGAGTACTGCGGGTTGTACAGGACGCCCCAGCTGGTTGGCGCTACCGGGAACTCGGTGGTGCTGTACATGAGCACGTTCGGGCCCCACTGCAGCGAGATCCCGTAGTGGACGCCGTTGATCGTGTTGTACGGGGGCGACTGGAAGTAGGTCTGAAAGTTCTGGAAGTCGGGGATCAGCGCGGTGTTCATCGGCCGGACGTCCCCGCTGTAGATGAGTCGAAGGTCGGCGTCGCCCGATGCGGAGACCATGTCGTACTGGCCGCCGCCACCGCCGGCCATGAGGGTGACCATCTCGTCCGACGAACCGGCGTACTTCGCCGTCACCTGGCAGCCGGTGTCCTTCTCGAATGATGCGATCGACGGGGATTTCCACGTCGGATCGACGTACCCCTCCCACGCGATCAGATTCAACTTGCCCTCGCCCGGTCCGATGGCGGTCGGCGTCGACATGCCGGCGGTCGGCGGCTGGAGCGCGGTCGAACCCGTCGGGGTGGTGGGGGAGCCACACGCGGTCAGCGCGATGACCGCTGCCGACGCGACTGTCCCAAGCCGGAATAGAAACCGCGACCCGGCTTCTGTCTTATTCATTCTTCCTTACCTCTCCTAGGACTGTTGGTCGCCCGCGGCCGAATCGCTCCGGGCGCGCTGATGGCCGAGAACGTACGTATGGCCCGGCACCCACGCGAGCCGGACGCGCCGACCCTCGTACCGCAGCGCCTGGCCAGGCGCGTCCATATTCTGGCGTACCGCGACCAGCTGCTCACCGCGGTCGAGCCGGACCATGTAGCGGGTGGACATCCCGACGTACACGACCTGCTCCACGACCCCGGGCTCGACGGTCATCCCGCTGCGCGGCTCCTGGCCCTCTTCGAGCATGTACAGCTTCTCCGGTCGCACGACGAAACGGACTCCGTTCCGCTCGAGCACGTTCGAGATCCCGATGAAGCCGGCCACGAACTCGGTCGCCGGCCGCTCGTAGACTTCGACCGGCGGGCCGATCTGCTCGATCTTGCCGTCCGCCATCACCGCCATCCGGTCGCTCATGGTCAGCGCCTCCTCCTGGTCGTGAGTCACGTAGACGAAGGTGATGCCAACCTTCTTCTGGATCCGCTTGAGCTCGAGCTGCATCTCCTGGCGCAGCTTCAGGTCGAGCGCCCCGAGTGGCTCATCGAGCAGGAGGACCTCCGGCTCATTGACGACGGCACGGGCGAGAGCGACCCTCTGCCGCTGGCCTCCTGACAGCTGGTTCGGCTTGCGTTGGTCGAGGCCTGCGAGCCTAACCATGCCGAGTGCTCGGGCGATCCGCTCCTGACGCTCCGCCTTTGGAATGCCCTTGATCCGCAAGCCGTAGCCGATGTTGTCGGCGACGCTCATGTGCGGAAAGAGTGCGTAGTCCTGAAAGACTGTGTTCGTCTGCCGCAGATGCGGCGGGGTGGAGGTCACGTCATGACCCGCGAGCTCGATGATGCCGGCGTCGGGTCTTTCAAAGCCGGCGATGAGTCGGAGCAGCGTCGTCTTGCCCGACCCCGACGGCCCGAGCAGGGTGAAGAACTCACCCGCCTGGACCGTCAGGTCGACGCCGGCCACCGCCAGCACGTGGCCGTAGCTCTTGCGGACGCCGTCCAATCGCAATGCGGGCGGGCGCACTGCGCTCTTGGCGGAAGCCCCATGCCTGGCCTCGCGGGAGTGGATCGCCACTACACGTTGCTGGCGGTCAGTCGAGAGATGCCATTACGTGCTTGATCTGGGTGTAGTCCTCGAGCGAATACATCGACATGTCTTTGCCGTACCCGCTCCCCTGGTAGCCGCCGTGAGGCATCTCGTTGACGACGGGGATGTGCGTGTTGATCCAGACGGCGCCGAACTTCAGGCGGCGCGCCATGCGGAGCGCCCTGCCCACGTCGCGCGTCCACACCGATGAGGCCAGTCCGTAGTCGACCCCGTTGGCCCACGCCAGCGCCTGCTCCTCGTCGCTGAATCGCTGCACCGTCACGACTGGGCCGAACACCTCGCGCTTCACGATCTCTGCGTCTGGACCCGAGGGCACGACGACGGTCGGCGAATACCACGAGCCCGCCTTCTTGAGCCGGCCGCCACCAGTGAGGATCTTCGCGCCATCCTTGCGGGCGCGGTCGACAAATCCGCTCACGCGCTCGGCCTGCTCCTCGGAGACCAGCGGTCCCATCTCGGTGTCTTCAGCCTTGGGGTCTCCGACCTTCAGGGATTCGACAGCCGGCACCAGGTCGCCAAGCAGCTTGTCGAAGATCTTGGGGCCGGCGATCACGCGCGTGGCCGCTGTGCAGTCCTGTCCGGCATTGAAGAAGCCACCGATCTTGATCCCCTCCACCACCGCGTCCAGGTCGGCATCGTCGAAGACGACGACTGGAGCCTTGCCACCAAGCTCGAGGTGCACACGCTTCAGGTTTGCCGCAGCCGCGCGCGCCACCTCCTTGCCCGTCGAGACATCGCCGGTCAGGGACACCATGGCGACGTCGGCGTGCCTGACCAGGCCCGCGCCCACCGGCTCTCCATCGCCGGTGATCACATTGAGCACGCCAGGCGGAAAGATGTCCGCCGCGAGCTCAGCGAGCCGCAACGCTGTCAACGGCGTCCATTCCGAAGGCTTCAACACCACGGTGTTGCCCGCGGCGAGCGCGGGTCCCAGCTTCCACGCGGCCATCATCAGCGGGTAGTTCCACGGCGCGATGGAGCCGACGACGCCGAGCGACTCACGCCGGATGATGCTGGTGAACCCTTTCATGTACTCGCCCGCCGACTTGCCCTCGAGGATGCGCGCGGCGCCGGCGAAGAATCGGAAGCAGTCGGCGGTCGGTGGGATCTCCTCGGACAGCGTCGTGGCGCGAGGCTTGCCGACGTTCTCCGACTCCATGTTCGCCAGCTCATCGCCGTGCTCGAGGATCACGTCAGCGAGCTTCAGCAGCATCTCACTGCGTTCGCGCGGGGTGGTGTCGAACCAGACCTCGTCGTACGCCTTCTTCGCAGCCGCGACAGCGCGGTCCACGTCCCCGGCGGTGCCCTTGGGCACATGCGCGATGACCTTGCCCGTGGCGGGATTGATGATCTCCTGGTCGCCCGCGCCCGAGCTGTCGGCCCACTTGCCGCCGATGAACAGCTGGTGACGCTTCAGCGTGGTGCTCATTTGTCCCTCCTTGCGGGTGCTATGACTTCTTCGGTTTGGCGGTGGCGGCGACGTCAGCCAATGCTGCGCCGACGATGTCGAGGCCCTCGTCGAGCTGCTCGTCGGGGATAGTCAACGGCATCAAGGTGCGGATCACGTTGTGGTGAATACCCGCACGCAGCAATATGAGTCCGCGCTCGCGCGCCCGCGCCAGCATCTCGGCGGTCTCGGTGTCAGCCGGCTCCTTGGTCTTGCGGTCGCGCACCAGCTCCATGCCGGCCATTGCGCCCATGACCCTGACATCGCCGACGAGCTCGTGCTCGGTTGCCCAGCTCCGCATCCGTTCTTCGACGACCGAGCCGATTCTCGCAGCACGCTCCGGGAGCCGCTCATCGCGCATCACGTCGAGCACGGCGAGGCCTGCCGCGCACGCGACAGGATTGCCTCCATAGGTCCCGCCGAGGCCGCCCGGGCCAGGCGAGTCCATGACCTCCGCGCGGCCAACTACGCCTGAAAGCGGGAATCCTGCGGCAAGGCTCTTGGCCACTGTGACGAGGTCTGGCGAAATGCCGGAGTGCTCGATCGCGAAGAACTTTCCGGTCCGCCCGAAACCGCTCTGGATCTCGTCGACGATCAGCAGGATTCCGTGCTTCGTGGTCAGCGCGCGCAGCTGCTCGAGGAAGGCCCTTGGCGCCGGGACGAAGCCCCCTTCGCCCAATACCGGTTCGATGATGATGGCGGCGACGCGATCGGGAGCGACCGACGATTCGAACAGATCGTTGAGTGCCGCGAGCGCCATCTCGGTGCTCCACCCGCGGTACTCGTACGGGAATGGGACCTGATAGATCTCGGTCGCGTAGGGCCCGAAGTTCTGCTTGTAAGGGACCACCGACCCGGTCAGGCTCAGCGCCAGCAGCGTCCTGCCGTGGAAGGCCCCCTGGAAGCTGATCACAGCGGGGCGGCCGGTGTAAGCCCTGGAGATCTTGACGGCGTTCTCGACCGCCTCGGCACCGGTGCTGAAGAAGATCGCCTTTTTCTCGCCCTCACCAGGGGCCAGCGCGCAAAGGCGCTCAGCGAGGCGCAGGTAGGACTCGTACATCACCACTTGGAACGAGGTGTGCGTGACGCGATCCAGCTGGGCCTTGACCGCCGCCATCACATGCGGATGGCCGTGGCCGACGTTCATGACTCCGATGCCGCCGGCAAAATCGATGTACCGGCGGCCCGCGACGTCCCACAGCTCGGCGCCTTTGGCGTGATCGGCGACGATCGGGTGCGCCGTGGTGATGCCGCGCGGGATGTAACGCCGGCGCAGCTCGGCCAGCTCCGCTAGCTCGGACTCGGTCGCTGCCGGCTTGACGCTCACGCCACCCATCTCCTTAACCCCTGGTTGAGTGTTGACATTCAAACATGGGCGCGGTATTCGGCGCCCACCGAGGTTCAGTGGCCCTACCCTAGCTCCCGGAGCAAATGGACAGCATTGACGCGGGACTTCCCGCGATCGCCGTGGAGCGGGTCTGGGCTGGCCGCGAAGCCACGATCACCCCTCTCTCGGGAGGAATCACCAACCGCAACTATCGGGTGGACGTCGACGGCGCTTCGTACGTGCTGCGCGTCGGCGGCAATGACACCAACCTCCTGGGTATTGACAGGGCGGTCGAGTACGAGGCTAGCCTGAGGGCCGCGTCGGTCGGGGTCGGCCCTGAAGTCGTCGCCTTCATCGAGCCGGAGGGGTGGCTCGTCACGCGCTTCATCGAGGGACGCGCGCTGCCGCCGGAGGAGGTCCGCACGCCCGCCGGGATTCGGCGGGTCGCAGCAGTCTTGCGCACATTCCACGGAGCGGCCGCCATCTTGGGCCGGTTTGACGCGCACGAAGTTGTGTCGGAATACCATCGCGAGGCGATCGCCCGTGGGGTGGTCATCCCGCCCGAGTTCCGCGATGCGCAGGCGGCGTCGGAAGCGATCCGCCGCGCTCGCGGGCCTCAGCCCCAAGTTCCATGCCACAACGACCTGCTGAACGCGAACTTTCTCGACGACGGCGAGATCCGCATCGTCGATTGGGAGTACGCGGGAATGGGGGATCGCTTCTTCGACCTTGCCAACCTCTCTGTCAACCACGACTTCAGCGTGCAGGAGGATCGTCGCCTCCTTGGCGCCTACTTTGGGGTTGAGCGGGCAGCTGACCTCGCGGCGCTTCGCGTGATGCGGGTCATGTCCGACTTTCGCGAAGCGATGTGGGGGGTGCTCCAGAGCGGCATCTCACAGCTCGACTTCGACTTCAACGAATACGCGGCGAAGCACTTTGCCCGTCTGTCGGCGGCCGCCAATGCCCCGGAGTTCACCCAGTACCTGGAGTCCGTGCCGACGTCCTGAGGCGGTCAGGACTCCGCGGGCATCGGGTGCGCGTGGCGTCCCAGCCGGAGCTCGATCGTCAGGCGGAACTTCACCAGCGGCTCGCCGCGCGGGCCAAGCCTCGCCAGGCTTTCGTTGTGCGCCTCGCGGAGCAGGGCCGACTGGCGGTCCTTCGCGAGCTGCAGGTTATACGGGTCGTACATCACTTCTTCTCCTTCCGAGGCTTCACATGGGCGGGCTTCGCCAGGTCCCCCAGCAGCGCGCCGAAGCGGTAGAGCGCCTCGGGTCGCAGCGAATATCTCTTCGTTCCCATCGGCACCTTGAGGAGCCCGGCGGCCCTGAGCTCTGCGAGGTGGTGATGGATCGTCGACTTGTTAAGGTCGAGCTTGGCGGCCAGCTCCATGAGGCTCAACGGCTCGACTGCCATGAGCTGGATGGCGCGCACGCGGCTCTCGTCCGACAGGACGCGGGCCAGCTTGACCGCGCGGGCGGTGACGGCATCGCCATTCCCGCCGAGGCTCTCGTCAGCCACCGGGTAGCTGATGACGGCCGCGGATCCGCTCAGACCGTCGACCGTCCAGGGCCGCATGATCCAGGTGGGGACCAGGGCGATGGTGTCCAGGCCGGGCTGGTCGACCCAGATGAACCCGTTGGTCGCTTCCTCCAGCAGGTGGGCCGGGCTGAGTCGCCGGGCAAGCTCTCCTTTGGCGCGGGCGTCTCTCTCGAGGATGGCAGCCAGCTTGTCCTCTTCGCGGGCGAACAGTTCTCGATGCCAGAGTTTTGTGATCTCGATCACCGACTCACGCAGGCGCGGCGCGGCCCGCGGCAACCACTTGGCCAGCTTGGGAGCGGAATGATGGCCGAGGGCCTGGCCTCTCTTCGCCAGCTCGCGGGCGGCCGCCTTGTCGCCGGCCGCCGTCCGCAAGACCAGGTCGTCAAGCTGCTCGCGCGCTCCGGGCGTGTCGCCCAGTCCGGCGCTTTCGAGGATCAGGGCGCGATCAGGCATCGACTCGAGGCCATGCACCATGTCGTCGATGGTCACCCAGCGGTGGCCGTAGGCCATCAGGCCGAGGCTGTAAAAGGGCCCATGGGCGTGGGCGTCGAGGTCGTAGACGCTTAGAGCTTTGCGCAATTTCGGCGACATGGCCGATCGCTCCCGATTGAGCCATTTCTCGCCGACCTCGAGGTTCTGCTCGCGGCCCGCGACCGCCATAACGTGACAGGCCAGCTCGTGGGCCAGCGAGACGAAAATCTCAGTGTGCAGTTCGACAGTCATCTAACTTCAAGTTCGATCATGATCGAACTTGTCGAAAATGTCAAGTCCGAGGCTTGTGCCCGTGGATGGGCCCTCTGGCGATCGCATGTGCATGGCAGAGCTTTGTCGCCGGCCGCTTCGCGTCCACCTCCCCGGCAAGCGGGGAGAGCGCCCGATTAATTCCTAAGCGCGCACCCGGGTGCCTTTGGGGTCGTAAAGGGGTTCTTCCGAGAGTGTGCCCTTCACCCACGTGCCGAAGATTTCGACCTCGACCGGGGCGCCCGGCTTGGCCTCGACCGGCACGTACGCGTAAGCGATCGAGTGTCCGACCGAGTAGCCATAGCCTCCGCTCGTGACCCGACCGGTGGCGCTGCCGATCTTCACCGGCTCCGAACCGAGCGCGACCGAGCGCGGATCGTCGAGCACCAGGCAGGCGAGCCTGGTCGTCGCGGGCTCCTCTCGCGCCTTCAATAGCGCTTGCCGGCCGATGAACTCGCCTTTTTCGAGCTTGACGCAGAAGCCGAGGCCGGCTTGGTAGGGGTTGGCTTCCGGTCCGATGTCGGACCCCCATGCCCGATATCCCTTTTCCAGCCGCAAAGAGTCCACGGCCTTGTAGCCACCTGCAACAAGGCCATGACTCTGCCCTGCCTCCCAAAGTGTGTCCCACAAGCGCTGGCCGAACTCGGTTGGACAGTAGAGCTCCCAACCCAGCTCGCCGACATAGGTCACGCGCAACGCCAGGCACGGCACAGATCCGACCGCGAGCTGCTGCGCGGTCATGTACGGAAACGCTGCACCGCCGATGTCGGTCGTGGTCAGGGGTTGAAGAATCAGCCTCGCGGCCGGTCCCCAAAGCCCGATGCACGCAAATGCAGAGGTGACGTCCTCGACCTGCACAGACCCGTCTTCGGGCGCATGGTCGCGAATCCACGCGAGGTCGTGCTGTCCGAAGGCGGTGCCGGTTACGACCCTGAACCTGTCAGCGGCCAACCGCGTGATCGTGAAGTCGCACTCGATGCCGCCGCCGTCGTTGAGCATCTGCGTGTACGTGAGCATGCCGACGCCGCGCGCGACGCGGTTGTCGGAAAGCGTCTCGAGGTATGCAGCGGCGCCGCGCCCCCGGATTTCGATCTTCGCGAATGAGGTGAAGTCGAACAGCGCTGCGTTCTCGCGGCAGGCTTTGTGCTCCGCGGCGATTGCAGCCGACCACAGGCGCCCGGCCCACCCTCTCGGCCGCAGCGATTCGTCGCCCGCGGCAGTGTTTGGTTCGAACCAGTTCGCCCGCTCCCAGCCTGACTTCTCGCCGAAGGCAGCGCCGAGCTCGGTCAGCCGCGTGTAAATCGGAGAGACGCGCAAACGCCTGCCGGCGCTTCGCTCGTGGCCGGGGTACTTGACGTCGTAGTAGGTCGAGTACACCTCGCGCGTCCGCACCAGCGTGTATTCGCGGCTCGTGTAGTGACGACCGAAACGGCGGGAGTCCATCTCCCATGTGTCGAGGCCCGGCCGCCCGTCGACTATCCATTCCGCGACCAGGCGGCCCATGCCACCGGCGCCGGCGAGCCCGTGCGCGCAGAAGCCGGCGGCGACCCAGAACCCGCGCACCTCGGTGGGACCGAGGATGAACTCGCCGTCTGGGGTGAAGGCCTCGGGGCCGTTGACCAAACGCACCACCCCCGCGTCCTTGAGGTCTGGCGTTCTGACGATCGCGTTCGTCATCAAAGGCTCGAAGCGATCCCAGTCGGGCTCGAGCAGCTTGCCGTTGAAATCGGGCGGGATGCCGTCGAGACTCCACGGCGCCGGGTCGCGCTCGTAGCCGCCCATGATCAGGCCCCCTGATTCCGGCCTGTAGTAGACGAGCAGCGACGGGTCGCGCATCGTCGGCATGTCGATTGGCAGTCCCGAGGAAGTGGTGATGAGGTACTCGTGCGCCATCGGGATGATCGGCACGTTGATGTCTGCCATCCGGCCGATCTCGGTGGCGTACATCCCGCCCGCGTTCACTACGAGATCCGTTTCGATGTCGCCCTTGTCGGTGATGATCCGCCTGACCTTGCCGCCAGTGACGTCGATCGCCGTGACCCTGGTGTCCTCACAGATCTCGGCGCCCCGGCGGCGGGCGCCTTCGACCAGCGCGAACGTGAGCTGGCTGGGATCGATGTAGCCGTCGGTCGGCAAGAACGCGGCGCCCAGGACACCATCGGTCGTCATCGGCGGGAACATTTGCTGCGCCTCCTGCGCCGAGATGAGCTCCAGGGGAAGGCCGAAGGTCTTCGCCCAGCCGGCCTGGCGCGCGAGCTCCTCCATGCGCTCCTGGCTCGAGGCCAGCCGGAGCGAGCCGACCTCGTGCCATCCGGTCTCCAGCCCGACCTCGGCGCCGAGGGTCCTGTAGAGATCGACCGAATTCATCATCATCTGCGCCAGGCTGAGCGAACCGCGCAGCTGGCCGACAAGGCCCGCGGAGTGGAACGTGGATCCGCTGGTGACGCGCGATCGCTCGACGAGCACGATGTCGGTCCAGCCGAGGCGCGCGAGCCAGTAGAGGATGGCCGAGCCGCCCACGCCTCCACCGATGACGACGGCGCGGGCGTGCGTTCTCACGCGCTCAGGGTGTCAGGAATGGCGGGGCCGGATGACAAGCATCCAGCCCCGCACGGTTTTTCAGGCGTTGGCTTGACTCTGTGCCTGGGCCGGCTGCACGGTCGCTGGCGCGTTGCGCTGGGCGATCAGGTAATAGATCGCGCCGACGATGAGGATCAGCGCGAGGGTGGCCTCAAAGACTGGGATGTTGCCGAGAGTCCCGCCGATAGTGACGTTTGGCAGGGCGCTCAAGGGCGGGTTCTGGCCGCCGACCGCGGCGTTGCGCGGCCACAGGAAGTTGATCTCCATGGCGATGCCCCAGACCAACCCGAGAATGTTGACGATGGTGCCCCACTGCCCGAGCTTGAAGGGCGCCGCGTCCTTGGGCCAACCACGGAACCGGGCCACCAGGATCGCGAGGTTGCCGAGAATGTACGCCAGGTAGATCATGCCCGTCGCGCCGATGGCGATCGTGCCGGCGCCGACGTAGTAGATCAGCGGCAGGCCGGCGAGCACGCCGATCACGATGCATGTGCCCACGGGAGTGTGCAGGCTGGGCACGACGTTGTTGTAAAACTTGGCGAGCGGGAGCTTGCCGTCGCGGCCCATGCCGAAAGCCAGGCGGATGGTCGAGGTCTGAATGGCGAGGCAGCAGACATAGATTGCCGCAAAGACGACGAACAGGTAGAGGTTCGCGGCCCAGCCCGGGAAGTTCGAGGTGATGATCGTCACGAGCGGGAAGGGGTACTTGCCGGCTGCGGTGGCGGCGACGAACTTGCTCATGTCGCCCGGGATGGCGATGATGACCGCGACCAGGAAGATCGTTCCGATGATGGCCGCACCGATGATTGACGCGAGGACCGCCTGCGGAGCCGATTTCCGCGGGTTCTTGGTCTCCTCGGCCAGAGTGCTTGCCGTGTCAAATCCATAGATCACGAACAGCGACATGAACATCGCTGCCAAGAATGTCCCCGCCTGCGTGTTGAAGCCCGAGCCGAGGTAGCTGAAGTCCGTGAACGTAGATAGCGATTGGTGGTGATAGAAGATAAGCAGGACCAAAGCGAAGACCACCATGCCGAGAATCTCGAACACCACGCCGGTGTTGTTGACGAACGCCACGATCCGGACGCCGAAGATGCTCAGGAGGGTGGTGCTCAAGAGCACCAGGGCGGCGACGTTGCGCTCGGTGTCGAGGTCGGTGCCGATGTTGGCTCCGAATACATTGTTGAGGAGGGGAATCAGCACCAGTGGCACCGTGGCGACGACCGCCGCGACGGTGAGCAGACCCGCAAACAGGTAGATCCAGCCCGTGAACCACGCATACGTGCGATTCGAGAGGTACTTGGTCCACTGGTAGACCGACCCCGCGACGGGGAAATGAGAGCTGACCTCGGCGAAGTTCAATCCGATGATCAGCTGTCCGACCACGACGATCGGCCAGCTCCAGAAGAACGATGGCCCGGCGAGGCCGATCCCAAGAATGAATAGGGTGAAGATGCCTGTGGACGGCGATATGTAGGAAAAGGCGACGGCGAAGCTGGAGTAGACGCCGAGCACGCGCCTCAGCTCCTGTTTATATCCAAACCTCGCCAGGTCCTGGGTATCTGCGTGGGTTTCCGGTGTGGCGCTCAAAGCTTCCCCTCCTCGCGTGCGTCGACCCCGCTTGAATTGCCGCGGACGCTATCACTCGGTTTCGAGCCCGTCAACGGTCGCGTGAGGCGCAACAGAAAAGGGGCCGAGTTCGCCCCGGCCCCTGGTTGAGAAGATCGGCTTACATCGAGACGATCGGGCGGACCTCCACGGCGCCCACGTGGGCGGCCGGGCACTTGGCTGCAGTCTCGACCGCGTCGTCGAGATCCTTGGCTTCGATCACGTAGAAGCCGACCAGCTGATCGCCGCCGGGCACGAAGGGTCCCGCGGTCGCCTGGGTCGAGCCGTTCCGGACTCGGACCGTCTTGGAGGTCTTCGAGGGCTGTACGGGGTCGCCCGCCTTGAACATGCCTTTGCCGTCGATGACCTCGAAATACTTGTTGAAGGCGTCGTTCTGGGCGTCGAACTGGGCGCTCCCGGGCGCGGGCATCTTCGACTCGTCGGCATAGAGAAGGTAGAGATATTTCACTCGCTGACTCCTTAAATAAGGCCACCTGACGGTGGCGTGGCTATGGCTGGAGTGGGTTAGACGGGCTTGGCCTGGGCCAGCACCTGCTCTCGGGTCACCCCTTCCATGTGGTGAACCTCCGAGGCGTGTTGCTTCACCCCGGCGACGAGCTTGTCCTCGTCATCGGTTTCCAGCACCCAACCGCACTCACATTCGACTCGCTTCTTCATGGCGTCTCCTTGGTTCGAACGGGCCCGACGCTTAGCATCTTGGCCGGAGGGCTTTGGGGAATCTTTGGAGGCCGATTGTTAAGGATCTACCTATCCGGCGAGGTGCAGGCGGAGCGCGATGGGCGCCTCCTGCGCGAGTCGAAGCTGGGCGGACGGCAAGGCCGCTTCGTGCTCACGTACCTGGTCAGCGAGCGGAAGCGCGCCGTGACCCAGTCGGGGCTGGCCGAGGCGCTTTGGCCGGAATCGCTGCCGCCCTCGTGGACGGTCGCGCTCAGCGCGATCATCAGCCGCCTGCGGTCGCGCCTGGCGACGCTTGGCTTGGTTCGTTCGCACATCATCGGCAACGCCTTCGGCTGCTACCAGTTCTCGGCGCCGGCCGACACCTGGGTCGATCTCGAGGCGGCGCTTGCGGGCGTGGACGCCGCCGAAGGCTTTGTCGCCGCCGGCAACGCGCAGGCTGCCTATGGGCCGTCGCTGATCGCAACCACGATCCTGCGCCGCCCATTCCTGGCGGGAGACGCCGGGCCATGGGCAGAGTCGAAGCGGGTGGCTTTGGCGGCCGCTTTGGTCAGGGCCCTCGACACCCGGGTGGAAGCGCTCGCCGCGAACGGGGAGGTGGAGCTGGCGATGACGCACGCGCGAGAAGCGGTGCGGATGGAGCCGTATCGGGAGTCGGGCTACCGGCGCCTGATGCGGATGCAGATTCGCAACGGCGACCGCGGTGAGGCGATCCGCTCATATAAGGAATGCAGGCGGTTGCTGGAGTCGGAGCTTGGGGTTGGCCCGTCGGAGGAGACAGAAGCCCTTTATCGAGAGATCGCCGGTCAGGCCGTGTAACAGAGCGGTTGCTTCGCGCGTAGAACCGGTACGGACATCTTGATCGGGGAACCGCTCGCGGAGGATCGACTCCGGCGTGCAAGGGCCGGTGATGCCTTTGCGTTCGGTGAGCTGCTCGCGCCCGTGCTCGATCAAGGTTTCCGACTTGCCATGACGATGCTCAAAGACAGAAATGCAGCGGAGGACGCCGTCCAGGAAGCGGCGTTGAAAAGCTGGCGCAAGCTGGATCGTTTCCGGTACGGCGCCGACCTCAGGCCTTGGTTCCTAGCAATCGTCGCCAACGAGTGCCGCACCGTGCGGCGCTCGCGGTGGTGGCAGGTGATCCGCACCGACGAGGTGGAGCCCCGCGAGCCGGCCGCAGTGTCGGAGGGCGGTTGGGCCGACAGCATCGATTTGAACACTGCCCTCGACCGTCTGCCGAAGCATCACCTGCTGACTCTGACTCTCTACTACCACCTCGATTTGCCGATCGAGGAGGTTGCCCGCGTGCTCGGCTGTTCCACCGGCGCCGCGCGCCAACGCATTCATCGAGCCCTCGCTGCATTGCGGCCCGGAATGGTTATGGAGGGTGGTCGATGACACCAGAAGAGCGCGAGCTCAAGCGTGCGCTGGAGGCGCGGAGCGGCGAGGTGACGCCGCAATTTCGGGCGAGGCTGTCGTCGGCGCTATCCGAGGGCAGGCCGGCATCCAACTTCCTGCCGGCGCTGGCGGCGGTGGCCGCGGTTGTGCTCCTGCTCGTGTCAGTGGGCGTGCTGCTCCTGGCGCGCCAGTCTCGAAACCAGCCGCCGCCGGTCGCGGCGGTCTCCACACCTACGCCTGCAGCGTCACCGGTGCCGACTCCGACACCTCCGTCGAAAGCGGTTGCGCTGCACCCCGAGTCCGTGACCTTCATCTCACCCGAGGTCGGCCTGGTCATCGGACTCTCACCATGCGGCAGCGCCCAGTGCCTGCGGCTGGCCAAGACCGTCGATGCCGGCCTCCACTGGACCTGGGTGACAGCCAACCTGTCCGGCATCTCCCCGGCTGAGGCATGGCGGCTGCGGTTTGCCGACGCCGAGAACGGGTGGATCTCGGGGCCACTCCTCTTTGCGACCCACGACGGCGGCCGGACATGGACCCGCATCGCGCTCCCCCACCTGGGTTCGCCAGGCGGCTCCGTGTCGGCTCTGGAGGCGGCGGACGGCTACGTTTTTGCCGAGGTCGACGAGGACAACGCCCTGCACACCGTCCCGTCCCCGTTCGTGCTGTTCAGCAGCAGCGTCTCAAGCAACTCCTGGACGGCGGTGGCGAACGTCGCCCACGGGTCAGCCGGATCAAGTCACGAGATCTCGATCGCTCAAGGGATCATCTGGGTGTTGCAGGGATCCTCGCGCCTCTACAAGAGTTCGGATGGCGTGAGCTGGCACAGCGCTCCAATGCCATGTCCAGCATCCGATTCGTTCGGGACGAGTTTTGGAGCTGCGACGTCGTCGCGCGTGTTCATCGTCTGCGGCGGCAGCGGTTATGCGGGCGGCCAGGGCAAGACGGCCTACGTCTCCAGCAACGGCGGCGCCAGCTACCAGCAGGTGGCCGACCCACCGATGCAGGGCCAGATCGAAGAGGCGGCCGGCTCGCCGACCGCGTTCGCGATTGCCGCACTTTCCGGCGCCTCCTGGATCTACACCAGCTTCAACGACGGCCACAGCTGGGCAACCACGACCTTGACCGAGACCTTTGGGCCCAGCGCTTCCGACGCCCCTCTGTCCGACCTAGGCTTCACCACCGCGACTCAAGGCGTGGTGATCGTGGACGGCCAGCTACCCGCATATCCCCAGTACTTCCAACTCCTGATGACCCGCGATGGTGGCCACACGTGGAAGGCGGTCGTCGTCTCGCCTTCTTGAATGTTCAGCGTTCGCCTGTTTGCGCGTGATCGATCGAGGTGAAAGCTAGGTTTCGAGTGGCTGACGCCAGCCAGGCGCCGGTCAGGCCCAGGAGAAGGCCGACCAGGCACGTCAGGACCAGGGGAATTGCGTCCTGGTTCGTGAAGCCCATGATCGCAGCCAGGCTGGAAGCCGTAGGGCCAAGGCCGAAATGCACCTGCAGGACGGCTAGGCCGACTCCCCAAGCCACCAGGCCGGCAAGCGCGCCTGCAGGAATTGCGACTCGGCCTCGGCCGATGAAGGCGCCAAGCACAAGGCCTGCCACGAACGTCAGCCACCAGGCACCGAGCAGAAGGCCGGCCAGCGAGATCGCCACGCCGATGAGGGTGATGAAGAACCAGGTCCAGCGTTTCATGGCTGCATCGACCATGTCGCCACGCCGGGGGCAAACGAGGCCTCGTCGGCGGAGAGCATCGGCGCGTACAGACCACTCCACCAGGCGTCGACCTTGTTCTCGTACCAGGTCGAAGCGGGGTTCTCACTCTGCCCGCCCGGATAGATGCCGCTGAAGGTCTTGGTGCCCCAGTCGACGACCATCCTCCAGCTCGGGCCATGCGTTGAGGGGGAGTCGCCCGCCGCCAGCGGGGTGTTGGCGTCGCCGCGGTCGGGCCGCGGGCCGTAGTTGAGGCCCGAGACCTGGGCGAGGTTCTCGAGCTCGCGCGTGTGGAGCTTGCCCCATGTCCACGAGCCCGGATCGCCGCCGAGCTTGGTGCTGAGCGTCGAGAAGGCGGTGTGGAACGCTTGGGCCAGCACGCTGCTTATGGGCTGAGCTGGTTTCGGGGGGCACGGCATGCCAGCGGGGCAAGGAGCTTGGCAGCCATCTGGGGGTTGGCACGGGGTCGTGCCGGCAAGCGTCCATGCCTCCAGGTCCTGTCCAAGCGCGCCGTCGAGCTCGTGCCTGTCGACAGTCACCTTCTTTGCTTTCCACCACGGATCGAATGTTTGCGATAGGTAGGCATCCCAGAACGTGGACCAGATCGACGCCGCAGCCGAACCAGTCTCCATCCGAAAGTCCCAGCTCGCCAGCAGGTCGCGCGCCTGCTGCTCGGACGTGGTGAGCTGATCACCGGCGAGCGCTTGCACGAGGATCGGCACGATTTCCGAGGCGAGGAAATCGCGCGTGTCGGTTTGCAGCGCCATCATGTCCGCGGCGCTGAGCTTGCCCGGCTGGCTCAGCACGCGCTCGATCTCGTTCGCCCGGTAGCCGGGGTCGAAGAAGTTCGAGGCGGTGCCGATGTAATAGGGATAGGTCGGCCCGACCTGGCGCTGGTTCGCGCTCAACACGATGTTGTCCGGCGGGTCGTAAACCTGCGGGATGTCGTCGTAGGGCACGGTGCCCGTGACGTCATACTCTCCGGTGCCCGGCATCGGCAGCCACGGCTGGCCCTGCGCCACCAGGGGGTAGTAGCCCGCCGATATCATCCCGATGTTGCCCGCGTCATCCGCGTAGACGAAGTTGTGCGTCGGCGAGTGCCAGTCGCGCAGCGCCTCGCGAAAGCCCTGGAAGTCAGAAGCCTGGCCGATGCGCATCAGGACGCTGAAATCCTGCGAGGGAATGTTGCCTGCCCACCACACCGATGTCGTGAGTCCGCGCTCGCTGATGACCGGACCGTGCGTACTGAGCTTTACCGTCAGGTGATCAGTCGGTCCGTTCAGGACAGGGATGTCGTAGCTCACCGAAGTGTAGTTGTGCCAGGCGCCCTTCCAGAAATACTGGCCCGGGTGCGCGCTGTCCTCATGCTCCTCGTAAAAGAAGGTTTGCTGGTTTTGGGCGTCGGTCAGACTCCACGAGATGTGCTGGTTGTGTCCAATGAGCACCACCGGCGTGCCGGGGATGCTGACGCCGCTCGTGTGATAGTCGGGCGAGTCTTCGGTCAGCTGAAACCAGATCGAGGGCAACGTCAAGTGAAGGTGCGGATCGCCTGCCATCAGCGCGCCGCCGCTCGTGCTCTTGGCCCCGGCCACTGCCCAGTTGTTGCTATCGCCGCCGGTGGCGATGAGGCCCGGAGGGAGGTTCGCCAGGCGGTTGTACAGCGCGAGCGCGGTGGCGGCTTGCGAGTCGGTGACCGAGCTCTCGACGGTGATCGGCGCTGGCGTGGCCTGGATTGCGTAGGGTCCCGGGTCGTAGGGGGATTGGGGGTTTGGAGGAAGGACGGGGAACCAGGCTGCAGTCAGGTCGGGGCCGAGGGATTTGTCGAGGAGCTCCATCACCAGCGGGGTGTCCGTGAAGTTAAGGGTCTGGGTCATGTCGCCCTTGACGATGAGGGTGTCGATCGGGGTCCACGGTTGGGGTTGATAGCCGAGCAGCGTGAACATCGCGTCGAGCTGATGCGTCTTCTTGGCCTCGTCGATCCTGTCGTTCACGCCCTTGGCGTAGGCGGTGAGTGCGATTTTCGTGATTTCGTCGGCCTGGGACCACTCCATCTGAGCCGTTCTCAGCAGGCCTAGCTGTAGCTCGAAACGGTCGCTGTCGAGCGCGGCCTTGCCGACGACCTGTGAGAGGAGGCCCTCGCCCTGGCGTCTCATCAGGTCCATCTGGAAAAGGCGGAAGCGGGCGTGCACGTAGCCCACGGCGAGGAAGAGGTCGGCGTCGGTTTGCGCGACCACGTGGGCGGTGCCGTCCTTCTCGAACATCACGCGGACGGGTTGCTGCAGGCCGGGGATGGTGAGGGTTTGGCTCTGGACGGGGGCCGCGTCGGCGGCCATGGTCCAAGCGCCGGTTGCGGGGTTGAAGGCGGGGCCGAGAGCGGGGAGGGGGCCGACTCCGGCGAAGGAAGCGTAGAGGACGGCGGCGGAGACGAGGAGGGCGAGCAGGGCGTTGATGACGGGGAGGGGGCGGCCTCGGCGGGGCGCCCGTCGTGTGGAGACCGGGATGTCGGGTGCTTTCGGATGGTCGGACTTTGCCGGGGCACCGATCGCGGGGTCGAGGGTCACTGCAGGAAGTGTGAGCCAAGTCCCTCCGCTGCACGACCAAAGGACCCGGACGGCGCGGGTTTCGCCGGTGCTCCAAGCACAAATGCCCCGATGGCGGCCTCTGGCGCCGCCTGCAACTCGTCTTGCAGACCCGCAAGGCATTCTGAAACGTTGGACGTAGCAGATCCCTCTTTGGGCAGACTACGCTGTCGTCTCGCGTAATCCGGCAAATGTGGGTCGAACTCCCGGTTTAGGAGAAGAAGCAGCTCATGCAGCCTGGCGTCGTCGCTTTGAGGGGGGCTGTCACCGCAGCCTGGGAGGACGATTTGCGTTCGGTCCGCCAGGACGGCTATGACACGGGTGGTGATAAGGAGGCATTGGTCTTCATCCACCGCTTCTACTCTCTCGTCTCCCAGCTGCGCGCGCCGATCCAGCGGGCCTGGGGTCCAGGTGGCCTGGTTCACGTGGCCGACAACCCTGATGTCGCCGGCCCTGGGCAGCGGGTGTCGCAGACCCGAATCAAGCTGCGAAACCACGGCGACCTGGTCGCGGTCGAGGCGTTCAGCTATAGCGACGGGGCGTCCAAGCCCAACCCAGCTCTTGGGTTGGACCGAGAGATCAAGGTCGCCGCCGTAGGCGGGTTCGTCTTCGTGCAGGAGCTCTACCGCACGCTGGTCGCCTTCCTGGAAACGGCGCTCGGCGTGGATCTGCAACTGAGCGGTTCGGCCTGGCTCTACGAGCAGGCGGCGGCGAACTACTTCGTGGCCAATGGTCGCTGGCCGGCGGTGGGCGAGCTGTATCAAAAGACGACCCGCGACCTGGCCGTCGACGAGACGTTCGAGAGGGTCATCGCGATGGTCGCTCCGGATGAGGCTTCAAATGGCGAAACCGAGGTCAGGCTCAGCCTGGAACAGCTGCACCGCTGCCGAGATGTCCAAGGCGAGCTCGACACTTTCGTCCACGCCATCCGCCTGGCTGTCGACGCCGACCAGTCAGTCGAAAGAGTGACCAGCGATGCCGCCGCCAACGAGCTGAATCTCGACCCGCAGGCCACGGCCAAGCTGGGGCGGCTGCTCAGCCTGGCGCCAGACATCTGCCGCGAAAGCGAGGTTGTGGATGGATTTTCGAGCTGGAGCTACCTCCCGTCCTACAACGTCCACTTCTTCCGCCGGGCGAAGACGATCGACGACTATCTCGCCATCGTCGCCAACCTTAACCCGAGAGACGGCGTCGCCGACGTTGCCCTGGCTGCCCCGGCGACTGTCAACGGCGACGCAGGCGCGCTGCCGGATGGGGTGGTCACCTTCCTGATGACTGACGTCGTGGAATCGACCCCAATCTGGCTCCAGCGACGCGCCCAGATGTACGTGGCCATGAAGCGCCACGACCAGCTCCTGACCACAGCCATAGAGGGCAATGGCGGCGTGGTGCTCAAGGAACGGGGGGAGGGCGACAGCTTTTTCGCCGTCTTCCTACGGGCGACCGACGCGGTGGCGGCGGCATTCGACGCCCAGAAAGCGCTCATGTCCGAGCCATGGACCGACCAGATCCCGATCAGCGTCCGGATGGCGGTGCTCACCGGAGAGGCCGACGCCCAGGACCGTGACTACCGGTCGCCCGCAGTCAACCGGTGCGCCAAGCTGCGGCGCCGGGCGGTTGGCAACCAGATCCTGGTCTCGGAGACAACTTATTCGATTGTCGCCGACATCCTGCGAGACGATATCCGGCTGGTCAGCGTCGGCAAGCGGCGGCTGGAAGGGCACGACCGCCGCGAGGAGGTCTACGTCGTGCAGCACCCCGACATCGCGTTGGCGCCCGCAGTCGCCGAGGATGAAATTTAGCGCCGACAACAATTCGCATTAAGGGGGATGCAAATTCCCCTCGCCGCCCTATTCTTCACACAGCCTCCGAGCGGGGCACCAGTGCACGATTCAAAAGAAGATGGGAGTGGGCGGTAGTTGAAGTCTCGAAACCTCGGTGTGGCTTGGGCGCTGTGTGCGCTCGCTCTGGTGGTGTCCGCGCTCCTGCCCTCTGCCGGCGTCTTGGCCGCGAGCAGCGCCGACAGTGCCAACTGGTCATCGTCCGATTCATCCGGTAACGGGAACGCGTCGACCCGCGAGCCACGGACGGTCCCCTACTGGAGCTCGACCTTCACCGACCCCACCAACGGGGTTACCTACCCGTTCACGATGGTCGGTTCTGATCCCAGACTTGGGCAGTCGACCACTATCGAAACCAGGATCATCCCGTTGAGCTTTACGTTCGTGGCGGGCGCCCAGGACGTCTCGTCGCTCAACGTTCCGCGCCTTCACTACGTTCCGACGCCGCTGGCGGTGACGATGGATGGCACCGACAACGTGGCCGACACCATCGCCTCGCCCATCTTCACTCCAGCCGGCTTTTCGATCTCGGGAGATTCCGGAGTTCAGTTTGGTGATGCGTTCGCGCGGGCGCAGTTCGGCAAGGTCGGCACCGGGTACCACGTCATCCTTGGCCAGCCGCGTGTCGGCAAGACCGTTTCGATCCAGGTCCCTGAGAGCATGGGCGTGGCCGTGTTGAACCCGCTAGGAGTGCTGTTCGGTCGAGTGGATTCGACATGGTTCAAGCGGCGGCTGGCGGCGATCATCGACGAGATGAACCTCAAACCCACCACCCTTCCAATCTTCCTCAGCAACAACGTGGGCCAGTACTCGGACGCCAACTACCTTCACTGCTGCAGCCTCGGCGGGCACGGCGCCGGCTCGCCGGCCAGCAATGCCCCGATCTCGCTGGCGGGCAAGGACAAGATCCGCACGTTCGTTTACTCGTCCTACATCACACCGAACTCTTTCCCGGGGTTTCCATTGCCATTTGCGGGGCTATCCGACATCCACTCCCTCAGCCACGAGATCGCCGAGTGGATCGACAACCCGTTCGGTATCAACCAGGTCCAGCCGTACCAGTTCCCGACCACGGGCATGTGCTCGTCGGATCTGGAGACCGGCGATCCCCTGGTCGGCGTCTGGTTCCCAATGCCCGGCAACCCCAATGCTGCGGCCGGGTCGGTGTGGCACCCGCAAGATGAGCTGTTCCTCGACTGGTTCGCGCGTGACGGCGAGGACCCGGGCCTGGCGCCCGCTGACGGTCGCTACACCTTCGCGGGCCCGCTGACGACCGCCATCGGTGGCCCCTACGCAGCATTCGGACAGAGCGCCCAAACCTGCTAGCGCGCACTGAGCGAAACTGGTGGGGTGTTCGCCAGCTCCAATTACCCACCTGATCAGCAGGCCGCCGACCGTTTCGTAGCCGAGATGCGCCACGGCACGCTGATCGCCTGCAAGCCGGATGGCTACCCTCAAGTCAGCATCCTGCCTTTCGTCAGGACCGACGACGTCATCGAGCTGCACTGCGTGCAGGCAGACCCCACTTTCGAAGCTGTGCAAGGCACCCCACATGTCACTTTCTTCGTCTCGGACTACCTCGCGTGGTCGCCGCACAACTGGGTCGATGAGCGCGACGCCGGCCGCGCCACCCTGCACTTTCGAGCGGTCGCATTCGAGTGCGATGTGGAGCGAACCTCAACCGATCCGGGTGACGTCGCCGGCGCCCTACAACGACTTCTGCGCTCGTACGAGCCCGGCGCCAGCTATGAGCCCATCCAGGTGGGCGAGTTCTACGGCCCCCGATTGCGACGCCTCGCCACCATGCGGCTGCGGATCGTCCGCAGCCATATCAAGTTCAAGACGGGTCCCGCGGGCACGGCTCAGACGAAGCAGAAAGTCGCCGACCACCTGCGGGACAGCGGGCAGGCCGGCGATCTTCGGGCGGCCGAGGTCATCGAGGCGGCGCTGCGCGAGCGGGCGTAACGGGGACTTGGAAGCAATCGTCTATCGGGGCCGTTTGAAAGGGGGCCGATGAACCGAGTAATCGATCGCTATGCGGTGGTGTTTGTCGCGCTCGCGGCAACCATGTGGGCCTCGGACGCCTACTTTCGAAATCAGCTCGTGCAGCACCTCAGCGCCACCCAGATTGTCGTTGCCGAAGATGCTCTCGTCACCCTGTTCCTGCTGCCGGTTCTGATCCGCAGCCGCCACGAGTTGCGGCTGCTCGGGGCGCGTGGCTGGACGGCGGTGGCCGTCATCGCGGCCGGCGCGCAGGCGCTCGCGACGATCCTTTTCACAGCATCCTTCGCAATCGCCGCCCAGCACCAGCTGTTTGCGGAGACGTTCGTGCTCCAACAGACCCAGCCCTTGATCGCGATCGTGCTGGCCTGGGTCGTCCTCGGCGAGCGGCGCCGGCCCTGGTTCTGGCCGGCGGCGGCGGTGGCGATCATCGCCGTCTACATGGTGGTTTTCGCCAGTGCCCCGATGTCGCCGATATCGGCGCTGCAGAACGGCCGCATCGAGGTTGGGCTGTTGGCCCTCGGCGCGGCGGTCTTATGGGCCAGCGGCACCGTGCTTGGACGTTTTGCCCTTGGCTCGATCTCCTTCTGGAGCATGACGGCGCTCCGCTTCACCCTCGCGCTGCCGGTGCTCGTGGTGGTGGTGTTGGTGCAGAACGGACTCGGCGGTTTCAGCCACTACCGGTTCAGTGACTTCGTGCCCAACCTGCTGGCGATCGCCATCGTGCCCGGCCTGCTGGCGCTGCTCCTTTACTACCGCGCGCTGTCGAAGACCCCTGCATCGCTGGCGACCATCGCCGAGATGGCCTACCCCGTCGCCGCCACCCTCATCGCATCGGCGCCGCCGCCCTGGGGCTTCAACCAGCCGATCTACCCGGTCCAGCTCGTGGGCACCGCCTTGCTGCTGGTGGTGATCGTGTTCCTGAACTGGACTCGGGAAAAGGCGCCGCCCGTGGTCGCGCGATCCCTGAAGGTGGCCGAAGGCTAGGACCAGAGCTGCTGCGCGCGGACGCCGAGGCCGTGCACCACCGCCGTGAACGCGTCGCGCTGCTCGAGGCGATCCGCGCCAAAAGTGTCGATGAGATCGGTCCGAAACGCCGGAATGTAGGCGGAGCCGCCGGTCAAAAGCACGCGGTCGACATCCGTCGGCTCGATCGCGGCCTCCTTCATTGCGTCGGCGACCGCCTGCTTGACCAGGTCCAGCTCAGGGCGAATCATCGACTCGAAAGCGTGGCGCCTCAGCGGTATCCGCAGGTCTAAGGCGGGATAGCTGAGCTCGATCTCCTCCGAATCCGACAGAGCAATCTTGGCCGCTTCAATCGTCTTGTAGAAGTCGTACGCGTGGCCTTCATAAAGGAGCGCATGGACGAGCTCCGCCTCGCGGCCACCGATCCTGGAGAGGATCGACGGTATGCCGGGATCAGCCATAAGGAGTCGCACGGAGCTGGCAGTGCGCAGCTCATTGAACAGCCAGTTCGGCAGGCGCTCCAGCCCCAGGGCGGGTCCGACGCTCGTCTCAAACATGACGCCGTCGAGAATCTCACCGCCCACGGCCACGCCGGCCATGCCTGTGATCTGGGGGGTGCCGGTGCGCGAATCCATGATCGCGGCGTCAAAAGTGCCTCCGCCGAAATCGACGGCCATCTCCACGCCGCGATGCTTCTCCTCGCCGATCACTGCCGCTGTCGGCTCTGGAAGAAATTCGACCTCCGTGAACCCGACGCTGGTCGCGGCGTGCGCGAGCCGCTTGAACGCTTCGGCGTCTGAGCCGGCGCGGTCGTGCGGGTCCGCGCCGGCAAACACCACAGGATGTCCCAGCACCACGCGATTTGGGGCTTGCTCAACCGACGCGTCAGCCTCCGCCTTCAACCGCTCTAGCACGACGCTGACCAGGGTCGATACCGAGAAATCGACAGCCCACGAGTTCGTGCCTGAAAAGCCGACTTTTGCCAGCTCGTGCTTGATACCGGACAAAAGCCGTGCGTCGTTGCAGCCGCCACCCCTTCGGTACTGGCGGCATTCGGTGTCCCAGCCGTATGGCGCGAGCGGGCACTTCCAACAATCGGTCTTACGGTGACCGGACTTGAGGAACGTCCTGACGCCCTCATCGCCGGCCTTGCGCCGGCCCGACCGGTGAAGGTAGACGAAGGAGGGCAGCGTGAGCGAGGTACGTGCGGCGCCGAGGGCGAGCACCTCGACGTGGTCCGGGTACGCGATGGAGATGGCGCTGTTGCTGGTCCCGAAATCGATGCCGTAGCCGAGGGGAATTCCGCTGGACTTCACATCGGGACTATAGAATCCGACCCATGGCCGTATACGGAACCTCGGTGGTGAGCAGTGCCCCGGCGGACAAGGTGTGGAAGATCTGGTCGGACACCTCCACCTGGGGCGAATGGAATCCCAACGTGAACACCATGGAGCTGCAGGGGCCCTTCGCCTCGGGCAGCACAGCGATCATGAACACCAAGGCTGGGCAGCATCACAAGATGCGGATCGTCGACGTGCAGCCGGGGCGATTCTTTGCCCTCGAGACGAACGTGATTCCAGGCACCATGTTCCGCTTCAACTGCCGTGTCGAACCAGTCGGCGCCGAGAGCAAGATCAGTCAGACGGTCGAGGTCAAAGGCCCGCTGGGATTCCTAGGCGGGATGCTGGGCCCAGGCGTATCAAAGGAGTTTGGGACGTTGCTCGCGAACCTCGCCCACAAGGCGGAGGGCAGCTAACCGCGGCGGACGTTAGGACAGTCGTGAGAGGGCAGCGCTCATCGCGTCCGCGTCGTCGGGTTCGAGATGGCTGGCCAGGTTTCGGTCGAGGCTGCGCAGGAATACGGCGTGCGCCTTCTCGAATCCGGCTGCTCCGGCCGGCGTGATGTGCGCGTAGACGCCGCGGCGATCGGTGGGGCAGGACTTGCGGTCGATCAGGCCAGCGTTGACCATCTGTTCTAGGCGTCGGGAAGCGCCGCTGTCGCTGATGCCGGAGACCTTCGCGAGGTCTTGGTAGCGCATCAGCCCTTGGGGTGCCCTTGTCAGATGCAACAGAACCTCGTACCAGGCCAGAGGCATCCCTGCGTCGGGCTGCATGTCTTTCTCGATTGCCGCGCTCATGTTGCCGTGCGCGCGGCACAAGACCTCCCATAGCTCCAGCGCCTTGGCGCGGCTGACCTTTGACACCGGGCTCATGGTAAGTCGCGTCTCGGTGATAGGAACGGGGAAAGGGCCAGGATTTCCCCGGCCCCTTCGCTCAGCTCCTTACGAGACCTGCGCGACCTCCGCTGCCTTGACGACGATCTCGGCGTCGATCTCGAGCTTGATGGTGTGGCTGGCCATCGGCACTGCCCCGGCGATGCCGTCCCAGTTAAGACCAAAGTCCATCCGGTTGATCTGGCCCTTGGCGGTGACGCCAAGGCGCTCCTTGCCGCCAAACGGGTCGGCGATCCGGCCCTCGAGGGTGGTCTCGAGCGTGACCGGCTTGGTCGTCTCCTTGATCGTTAGGTCGCCGCTGACCTTGTAGGTGTCTCCCTCGACGTGCTCTACGCCGGTGACCTTGTAGGTCATATAGGGGAACTTCTCGACGTCGAAGAAGTCGGCCGAGCGAAGGTGGTTGTCCCGCTGGTCCGTTTTCGTGCTCAGGCTCGCGACGTCGATCTTGACCTCGCCGCGTGCCTTGGTGAAGTCGTCGTCAGGGCCTTCGAAGAAGCCGTCGAACTTGCTGAAGTGCCCGCGGACCGTGGACACCGCGAGATGCTTCGCCGAGAACCCGACGTTGGTGTGACTGGGATCGATCTCGTACCTGACCATTTATTGTGCCTCCTGGGATTTGAAGCGGCTTGTGCGCCGCAACTAAACAACTACTACTTGTTTGCGCAAGCAACTATTCCAATAGGTTGGTCTAGCGAGGCCGGATACGACCAGGTGTGTATGCCCAAGGCGGGATCGGTGGCCAAGGGACGCGGCCGTTCGTGCCCGAATGGATGGGTCTCGGTGGGGGCTTCTAGGGGATTCGGGAGCTATACGCCGCCGCGGCTTTTCGCCAGCTGAATACGACTCCGGCCACCATCGCCACGAGGAAGATCGCCAAGGCGAGAGCAAAAATGGTCGGCCCGGTCTTGCCTGCGCCGACCGCCGTGCCCAGCGGGCCCCAGTCGACTGTGGCGGCGGCGTTCAGCCAGGCGATCATACCGGTGGCAAAAGCTGCGGCCGCCAGGATCCAGATCCTTTCGGGCCGTGACATCTGGCCGATGTCAAAACGTCTTTGCCGTGTCGTTACGGGGATCCGGCCGAGCCGGCTTAGCAGCACTATCCAGACGGCGAGCATGACGAGCCCGATCCCCAGCGCGATCCACGGGTAGGCGGTCTTGTCGATCGGGGTAAGGTCGGCGGAGCCCGCCCAGGCCGCCATCGGCAGCGCCCAGATGAGGCTTGACAGTGCCGCGAACCCGGTTCTGCCGAACCGATCGACCAAGCCGTCCATATTTGGCGAGGGTACTGCTTCTCGAGGTATTGCTCAAACGTTGTATCGCCATATCGCGTCCCTGCGCGCCGGTGACACGGATCTTCATCGAGGCATTTGTTTCGTGCCGAAAACGTGATTCTGGAGAAACCGGTAGAGTGAGTGCCTTGGCCGGCTCCTGCCGGCCCGCTCGCTCGGGTCCTCTCTCGCCGTCACGGTAACGGTGTCCTGATCGTCGCGGCAAATACGACCTTGGAGAGGATCAGGAGAAACGTTGTCATCATTCGCTGACGCGGGCGTGGGCCCGCATACCCTCGCGGCTTTGGCCGCACTCGGAATCGACGAGCCGGTTCAAGTCCAGGCAGAAGCGATTCCAGCCCTCATGCAAGGGCGCGATGTCGTCATCGAAGCGCCCACAGGATCCGGCAAGACCCTTGCCTTCTTGATCCCGATGATCGAGCGGCTGCCCCGGCGCGGTGCCGGCCCGAAGGCGCTTATCGTCACCCCGACCCGTGAGCTCGCGCTCCAGGTGGAGAAGGTGCTTCGGTCGATGAAATGCGACCTGCGCTCGACCGTCCTCTACGGTGGTGTCGGATACGCGACGCAGCGACTTGCGCTGAAGGGCGGCGTCGACGTCGTCGTCGGCACCCCGGGCCGCATCCTCGACCTGGTGGGACAGGGCAAGGTGTCGCTGTCGCGCATCGAGTACCTCGTGCTGGACGAGGCGGACGAGATGCTGGACGCCGGCTTCGCGCCCTCGGTCGAGAAGCTGCTTGGACTTACATACCAGCCGCAGACTGTGCTGGCGTCGGCAACGATGCCGACCTGGGTCAGCAACATGGCGGAGAAGCACACTCACGACGCCGTGCAGGTCAGGTTGAAGACCGAAGGCGGTCCTACCTTGGAACACGGCATGCTCCGCGTGGCGCGAGAGCACAAGCTGCAGACGCTGAGCCGCCTGCTCCACCGTCACGGTGGCACCGCGATCATCTTCGGACGCACGAAGCACGGCGTGAAGAAGCTCAACCACAACCTTCGTCAGCTGGGCCACAACACCGTCGAGCTGCAGGGTGATTTGTCGCAGGCGATTCGCGATCGCGCGATGGCCTCGTTCCGCGAGGGACGCAGCCAGATCCTTGTCGCCACCAACGTAGCGGCGCGCGGCATCGACGTGAACCACGTCGGGCTGGTCGTCAACTTCGAGCTGCCCGACTCGGCGCAGTGGCTCACACACAGGGTCGGTCGCACCGCACGCATGGGCGAGGCGGGACGCGCTCTGACATTCGTGACGCCGGAAGATGAGGTGGCCTGGGTGAAGCTCAGCCGCCAGGGCGCGCCTGACATCCGCGAGCTGGACACGAACCGGCTTCTGGAGGAAGGCGCATGGCACTACCGCGAGCGCAGCACGCGGCCGACGCAAGCGGTGCACCGTCCATCACCACCGGCGACTGTCAACCACAGCCGGCGGAGGCGTTGGCCCGCTCGCACGCGACCGTAGTCAGCTCTTCGGCGTGAGATGCTCTCCGAAAAAGCTGAGGATGCGCGTCCACGAGTCTTCGGCGGCCGACTTGTTGTAGGCGCGGCCTCGATCGTTGAAGAACGAGTGGCTCGCGCCGGGATAAATCTTTATATCGTGCGCGATGCCCGTGCCGTCGAGTGCCTTGTCGAGCGCACGGCCCGCGCTCGCGGTGAAGTCATTCTCCGGGTATGACCCGACGACGGGACACGCACGTCTAACGGCCTCGAGCGGTCGCGGGTTGGCGCCGTAGAAAGGCGCGATCGCTTTCAACCGCTGATCCGTGCAGGCCCACGCGATCGCAAACGCGCCGCCCATGCAAAAGCCGATGGCCCCGATTCGCTCGGGGTCGACTTCGGGCAACGCGGCCAGGCGTGTAAGGGCGGCTTTCAGGTCGGATATCCCGTAGCGGTCGACCGAGCCGCGCAGCATGCCGGCCATATATCGCGCCATGCAGATGGCGCGGTTGCGGCCGGCGAACAGGTCGACAGCGAGCGCTGCGTAACCCTGGTCGGCGAAGCGGCCCGTGATGTCCTTGATGTTGTCGGTGAGGCCATAGGCCTCATGGATGACGACCACGCCCGGGTGAGGCCCGGGCGCCTCAGGGAGCGAGAGATATGCTCCACCCTTCAGAACGCCAGTCTCGATTTCACTCGCCTTCATTTGGCTCTGATCGATGGTAACGGCGTCGAGAGGCGGGCTGAGAGGCGGGCGGTATCATCTTCTCCTCCCCGTCGTGGGCCCGTGGCGCAGTTGGGAGCGCGTCTGACTGGCAGTCAGAAGGTCAGGGGTTCGAATCCCCTCGGGTCCACCAAATTTT